>JAAVZU010000022.1 GCA_022791815.1 Lachnospiraceae bacterium | reverse complement strand
CCTCGGAGCTTGCAGGCAGGGGATTTGCTTTATCCCTGTTATCCTGCTTCTTCCGATGCTCTGGGAGCTTAATGGAATTTTGTATGCCCAACCGATTGCCGATGTACTTTCCGCAATCATAACAGTATTCATGGCAATACCGCTTCACAAAAAACTGAATGAAATGCAGAAACAAACTGCTGTAATAAGCATGAACAGCAACAGATAAATATTTATTCTTTTTAAAAATAGAACCGATGATCTGTGAGGTATCTCACAAGTTCATCGGTTCTACATTTTTTATATGGAGTCTTAGGGGGTTTTGCACCTAACAAGCGAATTTCAATAACCAAATTCAGTGCTTGGTAGGACATGCTGCAAATAAATCTTTATATATTTATTACTGCATTTCCAATTATGGATCACAAAGTCGCACGATTTTTTAACACCTCTGCCTTTCATTCATTGGATAAATCATAAGGATATTTAACAGCAAAAATATCTAAAACGACGTGTAAATAGGAATATTCTACTCCCGTATCTCTAGCTGCATATGCCATTTGACCTATTTCTGGGTCAATATATAGTACATTAGGTTTATTTTTTGAAACCCATTCTTTGGTGTTTTGTAATACCAACGGTACTGTTATATGTATTCCCCTTTTTTATGAATTGTATATTTTATGTACCAAACACAATTGTACAGCAATATTTACCTCTTATACAAATGTATATAATTTATTATTGATTACAAAAATAAAAAGGGCTATTATATTAATACAACAGCCCTTTTTAATCGTAACTCTAATTAATCATTTAATTTCCAAATATCATTATCATACTGCTTAATTGTTCTATCAGATGAGAAGAATCCAGCTTTAGAGATATTAACAAGCATCTTCTTAGCCCAAGCTTTTCTATCTGCATAATCAGCAAATGCCTGATCTTTTACTTTGATATAGTCTTTAATATCAAGTAATGTCATAAACCAGTCTTTTGTCACTAATTCTTTGTGTAATCTTGCTAAATGATCATAATGACCAACATTTAACATTTCTGGACTTAAAATAAATCCTACAAGTTTAGCAATCTCTGGGTCATTTTTGATATAATCAAAGGAACAATAATCTGCTTTTGCATAATGCTCGATAACCTGATCGGAAGACTCACCAAAGATATAAATATTTTCATCTCCAACAAGTTCATGAATCTCTACATTCGCACCATCATCTGTACCAAGTGTTACAGCACCATTTAACATAAACTTCATATTACCAGTTCCAGAAGCTTCTTTGGATGCTAATGAAATCTGTTCAGAGATATCGCAGGCTGGGAATAAACTCTCTGCTGCTGTTACATTATAGTTTTCAACCATAACAACTTTCATGTATGGACTTACTTCTGGATCATTATTTACTAATTCCTGTAAACAAAGAATTGTATGAATAATGTCTTTTGCAATAATATAAGCAGGAGCTGCCTTTGCACCAAAAATAAAGTTAATTGGTGTCTGAGGTTTCTTTCCTTCTTTGATCTCTAAATATTTATGAATAATATATAATACATTTAACTGCTGACGTTTGTACTCATGTAAACGTTTTACCTGAATATCAAAAATAGCATTTTCATCTAAATCTTCTCCAGTATTTTTCTTAACAAAATTCTTTAATCTGACTTTTGCAGCTTTTTTGATATTTAACAATTCGTCTAAGGTTGCATCGTCGTCCATAAATTTCTGCA
Source organism: Lachnospiraceae bacterium (assembly GCA_022791815.1). Lineage (GTDB taxonomy): Bacteria > Bacillota > Clostridia > Lachnospirales > Lachnospiraceae > CAG-411. The sequence goes on along the minus strand of JAAVZU010000022.1, from coordinate 68,226 downwards.
AATCTTCTAACTTATCTGCATCCTTCTTATAATCTTCACCAATCTTAGATGTAATGAAATCTGTTAAATCATGATTACAATGCATTAACCATCTACGGAATGTAATACCATTTGTCTTATTATTGAACTTCTCTGGATAAATCTTATAGAAATTATTTAATTCACTCTCTTTTAAGATTCTTGTATGGTCAGCAGCAACACCATTTACACTGTATGAATAATGAATATCCATGTGAGCCATGTGTACTCTGTTAGAATCGTCAATAATTGCTACAGAAGGATCACTGTACTGAGCTTTTACACGCGCATCCAAATCTCTAATAATTGGTAATAAATGTGGTACTACTTCTTCTAAATAGTCGATTGGCCATTTTTCAAGAGCTTCTGCAAGGATTGTGTGGTTTGTATAAGCACAAACTTTCTTTACAATCTCAACTGCTTCATCTGTAGAAACACCCTCTGCATTCATCAAACGGATCAACTCAGGAATTACCATACTTGGATGAGTATCATTAATTTGAATTCTTACATATTCTGGAAGCTCACGTAAGTCTTTCATTCCTCTTTCTTTTGCTTCGTCAATTGCAAGCTGTGCACCATTGCTTACCATAAAATACTGCTGATAAATACGAAGTAATTGACCCTCTCTTGTACTATCATCTGGATAGATAAATAATGTAAGATTTTTAGCAATATCATGCTGATCAAAACTAATTCCATCACCTTGTACAAAATTCTCATCTACAGTATCTACATCAAATAAATGTAATTTGATTGCTTTATTATCATATCCACTTACATCAATATCATATAAAGTTGATTTTAATTCAAATCCTTTAAAAGGAACTGTATATGCTCTTTCTGGCACTTTTGTTGACCAGCAGTTATCTGTAATCCATGGATTTGGAGTTTCTTTTTGTAATTTATTTTCAAATACTTGTTTAAACAAACCTAAATGATAATTCAAAGAAACACCTGCACCATTCATTCCTAATGTTGCGATAGAGTCGATGAAACAAGCAGCAAGTCTTCCTAAACCGCCATTACCCAATGAAGGTTCTAATTCCACTTCTTCGATTTCTGCAATATTCTTACCATTTGCAGCTAACTCTTTGCTAATTTCATCATAAATACCAAGATTGATTAAGTTGTTGGATAACAACTTACCAATTAAGAACTCTGCGGAAATATAATAAATCTTTTTCTTTCCTTCATTGTATCCTTTGTCTTTGATTGCATCCTTTGTAAGTTTTAACAAACCAACATAAACTTCCTCATTAGTACAATCTGCGATTGATTTACCGAACTGTTCTTTTACTACTTCTGCTAAATTTGCCATCAATTGAACTCCTTTCTTATGTGCGTTTTTGATTTAATATAAACGTCTTTTAAGACGATTACCTTCTAAAAACGGCTTAATCTTTAATATTATACACTATATATTACAAATATGCTAGTCTTTATTTCATAAAAATGGAATATATTTGTACAATTTTCGTTACTGTTCACTCACAAGCTTGACACTTGCTGTCAAGCTATGTGCCAAAAACATAGAATAGCCAAGAATCCAACCTTTCGCCGAAGGCGAATTATAGATAGGCTGGATTCTGTTACTGTTGACACCGTAGGTGTAAACAGTAACCAATTTCCTGTCATATAACTTTATACAAGATTTACCAAAAAAAATCAAGTACATATCTAACCTCTTCTTGCACAATCCTAACCTTGCATATATGTTTTTGTATAACTGTTCATTTCATAAGCTGAACTGTTACGTTTTTGTTTTACAATACAATCAGAAATTAATCCATAATTCCCTATTGCAAAATTCTCTTTTCTCAGAGTACATTCTCATATTTAACCACTGCTTCATTGTTTCTTTATCGTCTTTCGCCGATGTGCCTTACTTTCATAAAGCATATAATCTGCTTTAGAAAGCATCTGATTTAACTCTAACCCGCTTTCCCAGTGAAAAACTACATATCCAATGGAAATTTCAATATAATAAGGTTTGTCAGAAGTCTGATTAAACATTTTACTGGCAAGAACGATACGATCCCGAATCTGCTCTCCCATTGCTTCTTCCTTAATAATTGCTACTGCTGCAAATTCATCTCCACCAATTCGTCCAATTGTATCTGCACTTCGTAAACTTTCTTTTAGATACATTCCCGCCTGCCGTATTGCGAAATCACCTTCTGTATGTCCATAGACATCATTAATTTCTTTCAAATGATCCAAATCTGCATACAAACAAAGTACATAATTAGACTGCTTCTGCAAACTGGTTATTGCGTTTTCTAGAAAACCACGCCGGTTATATAGTCCTGTTAATTCATCCTTTTCTGAAATCATATTTAAAATATCATTTTTATTTTTTAGAACTTCCATCGCATTTTCTAGTTCTTTTTGAATTACCCTTTGTTCCCGGATAAGTTCAATATACTGAAATGTACTTCCCATATGCAGACTTGCACTATACATACTGGTAATATTATCTGATGTCACTTCACAAACCAAAATACCGTACACTCTGTTCCCAGAAAATAATGTGTAAGTTCCCATATTATTATTTGAATTGTCCCAGGAAATTATTTCAGCCAATCCATGATCCTGATTTAATTTCACATCAATATCCGAAAATTCAATATTTCCCTGTTCAATCTTTGCTACCAGTTCCAATTCCTTTGGACAAGTCCATTCTGCAATATTATCACATACAACTGGTTCTTTTAATAAAAATAAATATGCATTATTAATCACCATAAATTGAAGACGTTTCATTAGTTCTTCATAGCCATGTTCCATATTATCAATGTTTGCCACCATATCCCTGATAATAAATGGTGTAGTCCAAATATTTCGCTGTAAGGTATCCATGCGGAAATTAGTATCTAAAATTTTTACATCCTGAATAAATTCCAAAATATGAATCATTAAGTCATAAAGACTTTTCCTCTTGTCTTCATCATTTGAAAAAAATAATACTTTACTTATTTGTTTACAAAGTTCTGTACTAAACTCATAAACAGAAATTTTTTTACAATTCACCAGCTCCCGGATTCCTGCATCAATAAATTCCATATCATATTCTGGTTTCTCTTTATTGATGTAATTGTCAAAAATGTGTACCATAATGCCATGTAGATAATTCCATATTAGTTTATCCTCAATAATACTCATTTTATACAAAAATACTTTTTCTAATATCTGATCACAGTATTTTTTTGCAAGTTCTTCTACTTGTATCTCTTCCAGTGTTTCATTTATATTTTCATCCTGACTGAATTTTCTTCGGCAAGACTCTCTATGTTTAAAATAAACTGGAACTTGTACAGAATCATGATTGTCATTATAATACAAATCCGCTGCTTTTTTTACTGCCATATATCCTAAATCATAGGAATTTTGTTCAATTGTAGTCAAAGACGGATTAGCTGTTTTCGCTTCTGGTATATCGTCAAATCCAGTAATAGCAATATCATATCCTGGTGTCATCTGACGATTGATACATTCTGCATACCCCGCAATTGCCATAGTATCATTGGCACATACCACAGCTTCCACTCCAGGATTGTTATCTAAAAGTTTGCCAAATAAAGGAGCGGACTTTGCGGAATAATCCCCATACTCTACCATAGAATCTGTAACTTCAAACCCATGTTCTTTCATTACATCATAGTATGCACAAAGCCGCTCATAAGAATCCTTATTATTTTCCTTTGGACCACTTAAATACGCAATTTTCGTATATCCATGTTTATTTATTAAATGTTCCATACATTTTCGGATTCCATCCCGATTGTCTGTATTAATACTTAAATAATCTTTATGTTCATCTCCTACCATAATAATTGGAAATGGAACATCTTCAAAACGCTGGAAGAACTCTTCTTTTGACTCTTCCATATATAGATAAAAGGTAGAATATGCAATAATCAAAACATCTAAATCAGATATCTTCGCATAATCAAAAACCGCACTAAATTGATAAAAAAAACGCTCTTCATTGGTATCTGCTGCATAGTCATCAAAACAGTTGGCATGTGCTCCCATAAAAAACAAAAGATTGATATCATTATCTTCTGCTGCATGTACAATTCCATTCAGCATATCATCTGAATGTTTTGCAAAAATATTCCCTATTAAAATGCCTACTGTAATCTTATCTTTTTTCAATGCAACTCCTCCTTTGCATTCTGTGTTCAATATTTTTTTATAAACGTATAATCCGATACAACTTTTCAAAGTACATCATAGCACATTTATACATTTTTCACAACCCCCTACATCATTTCTTCTATTATTAAGTATAAATTATACAAGTTTTATTTTTTTGATAATATGTGCAACCAGGTTTCAATAAAACCTTATTATTATTGTAGACATTGTAAATATGAACAGTAACACTTTCTTTTTTTAGATATGCATACTATCAACTTTTTTTATTCCAAGTAAAACAAAAAATCCCTGCTTCCAAAAACAGAAGAAGGGATTTTTTTATTTTACATTAAACTTCAATTTTAATATTTCTATTCCTGCACAAATACATCATAAATTGCTTTGATTGCAGTTTCAAAATCGCAACTACTTACACCAATAATAATATTTAACTCGCTAGAACCCTGATCAATCATTTTTACATTCACTTTCGCATTGGCAAGGGCAGAGAAAATCTTACCTGCAGTACCACGTGTTGCTTTCATACCACGCCCCACTACGGCAATCAAAGCAAGTTCACTTTCTAATTCAATAGAATCAGGTTCTACTTCTCTTTCAATTCCAGCAATAATTTGTTGTTCTTTTCCTTCAAAATCCTTCTGCTCTACAAAAATAGTCATTGTATCAATTCCAGATGGCATATGTTCAAAAGAAATTCCATTTTTCTCAAATACCTCTAATACTTTTCTACCAAAACCAATTTCAGAATTCATCATATCTTTTTCAATATTAACAGCAACAAATCCTTTTGTTCCTGCAATACCTGTAATAACATATTCTGGTGTATGACAAGTACTTTTTACAATCATAGTTCCTGCATCTTCTGGTGCATTGGTGTTACGAATATTAATTGGAATTCCTGCCTGTCTAACAGGGAAAATAGCATCCTCATGAAGTACTGTTGCACCCATATAGGATAACTCACGAAGCTCTTTGTAAGTTATCATAGTAATTACCTTTGGGTTTTTGATAATTCTTGGATCTGCAACAAGAAATCCAGATACATCTGTCCAGTTTTCATACAAATCAACTTTCCCTGCTTTTGCAACAATGGAGCCTGTTACATCAGAACCACCTCTAGAAAAAGTACGGACTGTACCATCTGGATTAGAACCATAAAAACCTGGAATAACAGCTCTGTTTTCTCTCTGTAATCTTTCACTTAGAACTTTATTTGTCTTCTCTGCATCAAAATTTCCTTCTGTGTCGAAGAAAATTACTTCTGCAGAATCAATAAAATTATATCCTAAATAATTTGCCATAATAATACCATTTAAGTACTCTCCACGGGAAGCAGCATAATCCTTTCCAGCCTTTTCTTTAAAATTCTTCTCTATAGTCTTAAATTCTTCATCCAAAGATAATTTTAAATTTAACCCTTTAATAATTTCTTCGTATCTTGCCTTAATTCCTTTTAATTCTTTACTGAAATCTTTTCCCATCTCAGCTACTGCATAACAGCCATATAACATATCTGTTACCTTAGTATCGTCAGAAAACCTCTTTCCTGGTGCAGATGGCACTACATATTTTCTGCTTTCATCTGCACGGATAATATTTCCAACTTTCTTAAACTGTTCTGCACTTGCCAGTGAGCTTCCACCAAATTTTACAACTTTCTTCATTCCTGCACATCTCCTATCTAGTTTTAAGTATGTTTTGATTACAACATACAAATAATGCTATTTAAGTTTCAATTATTTACAACACTTTATCTATACTACACAGATTTCCTTTCATTGTCAAGAAATAGAATTCTCAGCTGGGAAAATTTGTGTATAATGTTATTCTAACTCAAAAGCACCTGTATACAACTGATAATATTTTCCTTTTTCTGCAATAAGCTTTTCATGGTTTCCCCGTTCTATAATCCTTCCCTGTTCCAATACCATTATTACATCTGAATTTTTGACAGTTGATAAACGATGGGCAATTACAAACACGGTTCTTCCTTTCATCAAAGAATCCATTCCTTTTTGTACAATAGCCTCTGTTCTGGTATCAATAGAGGAAGTTGCCTCATCCATAATCATAACTGGCGGATCTGCCACTGCAGCTCTGGCAATTGCTATTAATTGGCGTTGTCCTTGTGATAAATTTGAACCATTTCCAGAAAGTTTTGTATCATATCCCTCTGGCAGTCTAGTGATAAAATCATCCGCTCCTGCAAGTTTTGCAGCAGCAATGCATTCGTCATCTGTGGCATCCAATTTCCCATATCGTATATTTTCCATAACAGTTCCTGTAAATAAATTTGTCTCCTGCAATACAATACCTAACGATTTGCGCAAATCTGCCTTTTTAATTTTATTGATATTGATTCCATCATAACGGATTTTACCATCTGCTATATCATAAAACCGGTTAATTAGGTTCGTAATTGTAGTTTTTCCTGCTCCTGTAGCTCCTACAAAGGCAATCTTTTGACCTGGTTCTGCAAATATATCAATATTGTGAAGTACAATTTTATTCTCTACATAACCAAAATCCACATCAAACAATCTTACATCTCCAGTAAGTTTTGTATAAGTCACACTATTATCTGCGGTATGAGGATGTTTCCATGCCCATATACCAGTATGTTCTTTTGTTTCTACAATTTCTCCATTTTCGTACTTTGCATTCACCAAGGTGACATAACCTTCATCGACTTCTGGCTCTTCATCTATTAGAGCAAAAATTCTGGATGCTCCTGCAAGTCCCATAATAACAGCGTTAATCTGTTGTGACACTTGGCTGACATTCCCACAAAATTGTTTTGTCATATTTAGAAAAGGAACCACAATACTAATTCCCATAGCAATGCCAGAAAAACTTACATTGGTAACCCCTTGAAACATAAAAATACCACCAGCAAGAGCAACTACTACATACAATACATTTCCGATATTATTTAAAATCGGCATAAGCATATTGGCAAAACTATTGGCAGCCTTTGCATCCTCATAAAGAGCTTCATTAATCTTATCAAAATCCCTCACACATTCCTCTTCATGGCAAAAAACTTTTACCACCTTCTGGCCATTCATAATTTCTTCAACATAACCTTCTGTTTTACCAATGGCATACTGTTGTTTAATAAAGAATTTTGCTGATGCACTTCCCACTTTTTTTGTAGTGATAAACATAATAATAACTCCCACCAGCACTATCAAAGTAAGCCAAAAGCTAAAATACAGCATCAACAAAAACCCCGAACAGACAATTACTGCAGATGTAATAAGCTGAGGAATACTTTGGGATACCATTTGACGTAAAGTATCTATATCATTGGTGTAATAACTCATGATATCACCATGGTTATTCTGGTCAAAATATTTAATTGGTAATTCCTGCATCCCATGAAACATTTTCACACGGAGTTTCTTTAAAAATCCCTGGGTTATTACAGCCATCATCTGTGTATAAGCAAAACATGCAATTAAAGATAACACATATAATGTAGCTAAAATTAATATATATTTCACGATTTGTCCAGAAACTCCCTGCCAGTTTCCTATTTTATAATTATTTTCAATTACTCCTATTACCTTTTGCATAAATATGCCTGGAATGGAAGAAACTACTGCACTAAACACAATGCAAACTAATACTGCTGGCATCATCTTAGGATAAAATTCAAATAAGGTTTTTATAATTCTTGGCAAAGTTCCCTTTGGCACCATACCTTTTTCTGATTTCTTATTCTTCATCTTGCTCACCTGCCTTATTTTGTGATGTGTAAACTTCCTGATAAATAGGGTTATTCACCAGCAACTCTTCATGAGTACCAATTCCATGAATGCTTCCGCCCTCCATAACAATAATTCGGTCTGCATCCTGGACAGAAGAAATTCTTTGGGCAATAATAATCTTTGTAGTTTCTGGAATGTACTCTGTAAATGATTTACGAATTAACGCATCTGTCTTTGTATCCACAGCACTGGTAGAATCATCTAAAATTAAAATCTTTGGTTTTTTTAGCAATGCCCTGGCAATACAAAGACGTTGTTTTTGTCCTCCAGATACATTCGCTCCGCCTTGTTCAATATAAGTATCATATTTCTCTGGAAAACTTTGAATAAAATCATCTGCCTGTGCCAATTTACAAGCCTCTTTGATTTCTTCATCTGTAGCATCCTGATTCCCCCACCGTAAGTTATCTTTTATTGTACCTGAAAATAAAACATTCTTTTGCAGCACTACTGCCACTTGGTTACGAAGGAACTCCAAATCATATTTTCTTACATCCACACCGCCTACTTTTACAATACCTTCTGTAGCATCATACAATCTTGGAATTAACTGTATCAACGAAGATTTAGAAGAACCAGTTCCACCAATAATACCTATAGTTTCTCCAGATTTAATAGACAAATCAATACCAGCCAGTGCCATTTTACTAGCATTCTTTGAATATTTAAAATTTACACCTATAAAATCTATAGAACCATCTTTTACTTTCTTAACAAGTTCTGTTTCATTAAAGTCTTTTGAAACTGGATTAGTAATGGTACTTTCTTCTTCTAACACCTCAACAATACGCTTTGCCGATTCTACTGACAAAGTAATCATAACAAAAACCATAGAAAGCATCATTAAACTAGATAAAATCTGAAAACTATAAGTAAGTAATGCAGACATCTGGCCAACATTTACTTCTGCTCCCATAGTACTTATAACCACATAAGAACCATAATAAAGTACAAATATCATAACTGCATATAAGCAAAACTGCATCATTGGATTATTAAAAGCTAGAATTTTTTCTGCTTTGGTAAAGTCCTGACACACATCTTCTGCCGCTACAGAAAACTTTTCTTTTTCATATTCTTCTCTTACAAAAGATTTTACCACCCGCATTGCCTTTACATTTTCTTGAATGGAATTATTTAGATTATCATACTTCTTAAAAACCTTACGGAATAACGGCATAGCAGATTTAATAACCATCGTTAATCCCAAAATCAAAAAAGGTACCACAACCACAAAAATAGTGGCTAATTTCCCTCCCATAATAAATGCCATAATAATGGCGAAAATAAACATAAGTGGTCCACGAATGGCAATACGTATAATCATCATATAAGCATTTTGTACATTCGCTACATCAGTGGTAAGACGGGTTACCAGAGAGGAAGTAGAAAATTTATCTATATTTTCAAAAGAAAAATCTTGTACCTTCTCAAACAAATCCTTTCTCAAGTTTTTGGCAAATCCACAAGATGCCTTCGCACTACAAGAGCCTGCCAATGCTCCAAATAAAAGAGAAAAACATGCCATAAGGACTAAGATTCCTCCATATTTCAAAATAGTATCCATTCCGCATCCTGCCTGCATTTCATTTACTAAGTTAGCAATAATAAATGGAATGATACATTCCAGCACCACTTCAAAAATAATGTATATGGGGCTTAAAAAAGAAGCTGTTTTATATTCTCTTATACTTTTTGATAATTCTTTTATCATTCCCATATTCCTCCTTTTCTTTTGATTTCATTATATTATTACAAATATTTATATAACATATTATAAATTATACAAATTACGCAGTTTGGTTTTGGGAAACATCAAACTGGCTATTATAAAGATTCGCATAAAATCCCTGTTGTTTCATTAACTCATCATGATTTCCCTGCTCAATAATATTTCCATCTTTCATAACCAAAATAACATCTGCTTCACGAATCGTAGATAAACGGTGAGCCACAATAAAACTGGTTCTGCCTTTCATCATCTTACCAAAAGCTTCTTGAATTTTTAATTCAGTTCTAGTATCTATAGAAGAAGTTGCCTCATCTAAAATAAGCATAGGAGGCAGGCAAAGCATTACTCTTGCAATACAAAGCAGCTGTTTCTGTCCTTGGGAAAGTCCTTCCCCTCCTTCTCCAATATAAGTATCATAACCATTTGGCAGACGTTTGATAAAACCGTGGGCAAAAGCTGCCTTTGCTGCGGCTATTACTTCGTCTTCTGTCGCATCTGGTTTTCCCATAATAAGATTTTCTCGGATAGTTCCTGTTTTCAGCCATGTTTCCTGCAATACCATACCATAATTTTTACGAAGGCTTTCTCTTGTCACTTTGCGGATATCTTTTCCTTCTACCCGGATTGTTCCATCATTTACATCATAAAACCGCATTAAAAGATTGATTAAAGTGGTTTTCCCACAACCAGTTGGCCCAACAATTGCAATTCTTTGTCCTGGTTTTACAGATAAATGAAAATTCTGAATCAATTCTATTCCTGGAACATAGGAAAATGATACATTTTCCAATTTTACTTCCCCTTCTACAGAAGCTAATACATCTGCGTCCTTGGCATCTTTGATTTCAGGTGTTTCCTCCATTAATTCAAACACTCTTCTTGCACAGGCAAGAGAATTTTGCAATTCGGTAATTACTCCTGAAATTTCATTAAATGGCTTTGTGTATTGATTGGCATAACTTAAGAAACAAGATAATGCACCAACTGTAATCCCTCCAGATATTGCAAACCATGCACCAGATAATCCCACTCCTGCATACACCAAGCTATTGACAAATCTTGTACATGGGTTAGTTAGGGAAGAAAAAAATGTTGCACGAAGAGAATACTTTGCAAGGCGTTCATTAATTTCATCAAAGTTTTCTATTGCCTCCTCTTCATGGGTATAGGCTTTCAACACTTTTTCATTTCCAATCATTTCATCAATAAAAGCAGTCTGTTCTCCACGGGTTTCAGACTGAAGGGAAAACATGTGATAAGTCTTCTTAGCAATAAATCTAGCTACCAATAAGGAAACTGGTGTCAAAACTACAACTACCAGTGCAATCTTCCAATGTATGGAAAACATGAAGACTAAAGTAACTACAATTGTCATAACTCCAGTAAAAAACTGTGTAAATCCCATTAACAGCCCATCTGCAAATTGGTCTACGTCTGCAATGACACGGCTTACCAAATCTCCAGAAGAATGTCCATCTACATATTTTAAAGGGAGAATTTGTATCTTTTCAAAGGCTGCCATTCGGATATCCTGAACCATTTGAAAAGTTACCTTATTGTGGATGGTACTCATAATCCACTGGCACATTGCTGTAATTAGGGCTAAAACAACTGTTGCAACAAGCAATTCCCCAATTTTTGAAAAATCTACCGCCCCTACTCCTACAATCTCATCAATGGCATCTCCCACTAAAATAGGGATATAAAGGCTTAACACTACGCTTACCGCTGCAAAAATAATAGAAATAACTAATAAAACACGATAATTTTTCATATACTTCCATACAGTTTTTAATGTACTTTCATTCATGTTTTACGCCTCCTTTTTAAATTGGGAATAATAAATTTCCTGATATACTTCGCAGCTTTCTAACAATTCTTCATGAGTTCCCACTCCTGCCATTTTGCCATCTTCCAATACAATAATTTTATCTGCATGCTGAATGGAAGAAGTCCGCTGGGACACAATGAACACAACAGGACTGTTCTCCATATTTCGGATTGCCTGTCTTAAATTTGCATCTGTCCGGTAATCAAGAGCAGATGCACTATCATCCAATATTAAAATCTCACTATTGCACAATAAAGCTCTGGCAATTGTCATTCTTTGTCTTTGTCCGCCAGACAAATTCTTACCGCCTTGCTCAATTACATAATCCAACTTTCCTCTTTTTCCATCTACTACATCTTTTGCTTGGGCAATGGTAAGAGCATGATAAATTTCTTCGTCTGTAGCATTTTTATTTCCCCATTGCATATTTTCGCGGATTGTACCCTGAAATAAAACAGCTTTTTGCAATACTACAGTTACCTTTTGCCGTAATGCCTTCAGCGAATATTTTCGGACATCCACACCATTTATCCGCACTTCACCTTCTGTTGCATCATAAAATCTCGGAAGCAGGTGAACTAAGGAAGACTTTCCTGAGCCAGTTCCGCCAATAATTCCAACTGTTTCTCCTTTTTTTACAGAAAAATGAATATCCTTTAGTGCTTCATCTCCTGCTCCTTTGTAACGCAAGGATACATGGTTAAATTCAACAAATGGCAAATTCACCTCTTTTGATTCCTCTTTATAGGTTCCTTCTTTCATACTCGAACAAATCTCAAATACCGATTGAATACGATTACCACAAGCCACAGACTTTGTCATATTCAAAATTAAATTTGCAAGTTTGATAAGCTCTATTAAAATCTGGGACATATAGTTATATAATGCCACTACTGCACCTTGGGTTAATACCCCAACATTTACCCTGATTGCTCCCTGCCAAATTAGTACACCAATTGCAATATTAATCATGCAATAAGTCACTGGATTCATAAGTGCAGATATTCTTCCCACGTTCTTTTGTATATCTGTCAACTTTTCTGTCTGTTCATGAAAATGTCCAATTTCTTCTTTTTCTTTACAAAATGCACGAATCACCCGTATTCCTGTTAAATTCTCTCTAGTGGTCTCCAAGACCTTGTCTAGTTTTTCCTGCACTGTTTTATAACGTGGAATACACCATAACATAATTCCAAAAATCACGACTGCAAGAAGCGGTATGGTAACTACAAATATCAATGCTGCTTTCACATCAATCGTAAATGCCAGAATCATAGCACCAAATACTACAAACGGTGAACGAAGCACCAAACGCAATGTCATATTTACACCAGACTGTACTTGATTCATATCACTAGTCATTCTTGTAATCAAACTTGAAGTTCCAAGCTGGTCAATTTCTGTAAAAGACAGAGATTGAATATGACAAAATAAAGAATGTTTTAACTCTTTTGCAAATCCTACAGCCGCTTTTGCTGCAAAATACTGTGCCGTAACGGAGGCTATAAGGCCTATAGCCGCAAAGGAAATCAATACTCCAAACATTTTTAATACATAGCTTTGATCCTGTTTTCCAATTCCTATATCAATCAATTTTGCCATAACAAGTGGCACCATAAGTTCAAACACTACCTCCAGTAATTTGAATAATGGTGCAAATATACATTCTTTTCGATAATTTTTTAAGTAAGACAAAAGTTTTATCATAAAAGCACCTCCACCATATATATTCTCTAAAAACATGGTAACAGTTCAGCCGAGGGCTGACCTGTTACCAAACATGCCTTTTATTTTATCACTCTTCTTATTATTTTTCAAGAATCAATCCCATATTCAACCAATTAAAAAATCTTTACTTTTTATTACGAAACACGCAGTAAATGCGTATTTCCACCTGAATAGTCACAAAAAATCTTCTTAAATTCCGAAAATAAGAATATCTTACATTAAAACATTTAAAACCACCAAAAAGGAAGTCTCTAATCTATAGACACTTCCTTTTTTATTCCTACAATAACATGACAAATATCTGTCAATTATCTTTCTATAAAACGATTAGCCACAACCGTTCAACTCACAGGCTTAACTCTTACAGAACTACCTGAATTACTACAATTAATCTACATTTTCCTTGTAATCTATATCCTCTTTCAAAGAATTTCCTTTTTTCTCAGGTGCAGAATCAAAATCCACTGCATTATTTAATTTCTTCTTCAAGGCATCCATTATATTAAAACCTGTTACTGCTTCTACGGTTTCTGGCAATTGGCTTACAATATCTGTAACATAACCTGTTACTTTGGAAGCACCACTTTGTCCATCCTTGCCTCCCTGATCCACAATAACAATCTTTTCTGTTTTTGCAAGAGGCTGGGCAACCGCATTTGCAATTTCTGGAAGTTTTTCAATAATCATCTGGGCAACTGCCGCATCATTATATTGCTTATAAGCCTCTGCTTTCTTTTCCATAGTTTCTGCTTCTGCGTTACCTTTCGCTAAAATAGAAGACGCTTCTGCTTCACCTTTTATGCGGATTGCTTCTGCTTCTGCCTCCGCCTTAATTTTAATTGCACGGCTGGCTGCTTCAGCTTCTTGCAATTGTGCATAACGTTTTGCATCTGCTTGTTTTTCTGCCTTATATTTTTCTGCATCTGCCTGTTTTTCTGCCTTATACTTCTCTGCATCTGCCTGTTTATTTACAGATGCTAACAACTCACGTTCCCGGCGGATTGCTTCTTGGGTTTGCACTTCTGTTTCCTTCTCTTTTTTGGTAATCTCAACCATCATAGCAGTTTCTGTTACTTCTTTTGCTACACGGTTCTTTTCAATCTCATAAGCAAGGTCTGCTTTTGCCTTCGCAGTTTCCTGTTCCTCACGATAGGCCTGGACTTTCAGTTCTTTCTCTTTGTTTGCAGCAGCTACCTGTGTTTCAGCTAAAATCTTAGCTTCTGCACCAAGTCTTTCTGATTCAGAAGTCTTAACCTGTGTTTCCCTTAGGGCATCTGCTTCTGCAATTGCTGCATTCTTTTTAACCTCTGCAATTCTTGGTTTACCAAGTGCTTCCAAATATCCATTTTTATCAGAGATATCACGAATAGTAAATGCCTTAAGTTCCAATCCCATTCCTGCAAGTCCTACAGCTGCAACCTCTTGAACCTGCGATGCAAATTTCTCACGGTCTTTATAAATCTCTTCTACTGTCATTTTAGAAATAATTTCACGAAGTTTACCTTCCAACACATCTTTTCCAGTATCCTTAATTACTTCAATAGTCTGATTTTCTCTTCCTGTATTAAACTGCTCTGTAGCACTTAAAATACTTTCTTTATCACTTTTCACCTTAATAACTGCTACACCATCTGCCCGAATATCTACACCTTGTTCGGTTCTGGCACCATCTGTGCGGACTTCAATTTTCATATTTTCTAAAGAAATCTTATCAGACCTCTCCAAAAGTGGAATAACAAAACCACCTCCACCAGAAATTACTCTTTTTTTCAAACCTGTAACTACCAATGCCTTGTCTTGTGGAACACGTTTCCACATTGCCATAACCATTACAATCATTACCACAATAACAATTATAATTATTCCTGCAATAATCAATGCATCTTCCATAGTCTTCTCCTCCTTATTGTCTGCAATTTGTTTGTCTCATTTTGCAAAAAATGCTGCATAAGAGTTTGCCCAATTCTAATCCTGTTATAGTCTTTCTTACGGTCTTGCACAGCGGAATGTGCAAGATATATCTAAACTATTAACCTAAATCATTCTTTATCCAGCTTTGATACATAAAACACATATTCCTCAATCCAACAAATACTTACATCTGCCTGTTTTTCAATTGGTGTATTATCTGTAGATTTCGCTGGGGCAATATAGGTATTTCCATTTACTACATAGGAAATCTCTCCAAAACCATTCTCAGGAATTTTCTCCACTACCATTGCTATCACACCTATCAGTTCTTCCTGATCGGGTGCACTAGTATTCTCTGCTTTGTGCAGTGGTGAGATAATCCCTTTATAAAATAGTCCTGCTGTAAAAATTCCCACAGATAAGGAAATAACTATAACCAGAAACGAAGGACAATTTGGAAAAATAATATGTAAAATCCAACCTAACCCGCCAAAAGTGGTAGTACCAAGTATGTATACCATTGGACTAAGCGGCAGTGAAATATCCAAACTTCCCAAATCAATTCCATCTACACCAAGAAAATCAAACAAACTTCCAAATACAAATGAAAGAATAGTTAATCCTACACCTACAATAAAACATACCTGAAAAAACATTAACATAAAATTCTCCTCCTTTCCTCGTCTCTATAATCATGATTATATAAATATTTTATCATACTTTCCTTCTTCATTCATTAAAAAATAATTAAAAGTTATACAAAATGTAACAACTCAACGCTACTTGAACTGTTACTCAAAAATCACTCCTGCACCAAGTAAACCTGCACCAAGATAGGTACTTAGTGCCCCTCCAATCTCTGCATGGAGCATGCCTTGACAATCTGGATATCTTTCCTTTAGTTTTTCTTCCAATTCTGTATGTTCCTCTGGCAAATCACCATCTGCAACAACAAGCCAATATTTACGTTCTGGCTGCTCTGCAATATGTGTTTCTACCAACTCCATAAGTTTGAGCTGTAGTCCTTTTCTTCCACGAACTTTCGCAGGCACAAAGATTTCCCCCTGTTCCTTATCAAAAGATAAAATAGGTTTGATATTTAAAAGACCTCCTACTAATGCTGCTGCCTTTCCAATTCTTCCTCCCTTTTCTAGATGTTCTAATGTATCAATAGAAAAATATACATAAGAATCTAAAACTAATTTTTCCCCCATCTTTACTAATTCATTAAAGGAATGTCCCGCATCACGGTACTTTGCCAATAAAACAGCAATTGCACCATATCCTATACTGCCACTTTTACTATCCATTACATATATTTCTAAATCCTCTTCCATACTGGCAATCAACTTGACTTGATTACATGTACCTGATAATCCTGTAGCCAAAGTCACAACAATAGCATGGGTATATCCTTCTTCTTTCACCTTCTCAAACATATCACAAATATCTGCACCTGTTGGAGAAGCGGTTTTTAAAACTTCCGTTTTCTGTTTTTCATACACCTCTTTAGCAGTAATTGTCACACCATCTTTATACTCTCCATCGCTTGCCTGTACTACCATTGGCAATACAAAAATTCCATATTTTTTCTGATATTCTGGTAAAACATCACCACATGAATCTGTTATAATTGCTATTCTTTCCATCTAATTCTTCTACCTTTCTAAAGTATATTATAGTTCCAAGTCTTTTCTTGTAAGTTTCCTTATTCCTTGTAAACTATGTTAGTCTAAAAAACTTAACCCTTTAAAAATTACAAAAAATACTGTCTTTCAAGCAACACTTTGTTTCAGGTTCTATGATAAATATAATAATTAGCCTTTATGCAAGCACAAACTAACTATTATACTATCGATAACACTTTCCTATAAACACTTATGTTTCCTTTGGCAGCACCATCATGAATGAAAATTGCTTGTTACGTGCTATGCACTCTCACAATCACCAACTGTATTCGTATTTCGGACTATCGCCTACATACTCATACCAATTAGACAGCCAAATAGTTACATTTCTTTGCAAGTAAACTTACACGAAATACAACCGTTTGTTAGGGCTTTCATAGTAAAGTATCATATAAATAAAAAAATGTCAAATGTGAGGAGATATCACTAATGATGCAATATCATTCTCATCATGTTCTGTTGAAATAATCTCTTTTACCGACTGTCTGGAATATACACCTGCTAATTTTCCATTATAGACATAAAGCCCTGTCAAATTACTATATTTTTTTAATACATGCTCCTTTTGAGGATGAAAATCTATGTTATATGTTTGATATGGAATAACAAACTCCTGTAATAAATAGTCTTTATCTTGATATTTTTTCAACAGTTTTGACCATTCCTCCTTACTATAATGTATACCTGCATACACACCTTTTGCCCCATAGGAATCTTCTGGCTTTATAATCCAATGCTCCTTATCTTTCTCCACATTTCTACTTTTTATAATATCCCCACTTAAACGTATCGTTTCTGGTATATGTTTATCAACAAAGTGATTCTCTTCTTCTGTTAAAATTGATTTTGTATGTTCATGTCTAAGTAACTGAAACAAAATTTTATCATGCATAATATGAGTACAAAAGTCTCCAATTAGGCATACCTTTTTATCAGAAACGCATTGTAAGAAATCAGAAACTTCATTCTTATGTGCCATAATATCAGATGTTACTGCTCTTCTATAAATTACATCTATTACGTCTCCTTCTTTGTCATATAAATACTCCCCATTATAAGAAAGATCCCGTATTTCACAAACCTTGGCTCGAAATCCAACTCTTTCAAATGCCCTGCAGAATTCCTCAAATTCAAAAATGGAACAACCCTTTTCTAAAAAATCAACAACTGCAATACAACTTTCCTTAGCTTTTTTTCCTGTACTTTCATATATTTTTTTACATTCCTTTGCCCAAGAATCAAAGAGTTCAAAGGGCTCCAACTTATATTCTTTTGTTAAATAATTATAAAGAGCTGTCTTTTGAAAAGCAATATTTAACTCTCTATCTTCGTTCATAGAACTGGTACCATCTCCATTAAATTCACAAAATTTATAACCGTAGTCTTCCTCATTCAAAAAGATATCCAAACGGCAGATTGGCAGAATATTTTCATAATGTGGTGTGTTACATATCATACTTTCCAATTCCTTTGAAAATCCAAATAACTTCCTGTATTGGGGATTAGCCAGATATTCCCTCATAACTTTATAAAGTATACCATACATAGTTTCTGCTCCATGTTCCAAAACTGCTTTTGCCTCTAATGTAAACATCTTTGGTATATGAAGGGAGTATATAGTCTGTCCCTTATATTTTGCAGTAGAATGCTCCAAATAATCCAATTCCTCTTTTGAACTTTCTTCACAACAAGAAAAGTTGTCTTCTATATATCTTTTACATTTTTCTTGGATATTTTTCATGATCCATACCTAACCTTTCTTAATTCTATACTATTCCAATTGTTTTATAACTCATTTTTTGATTTTTAAATAGATTATTATTATAACTTATACAAATTAATTTTCTCAAAATACATTATATGCTAATTAACTAATATAAGAATACTATTAGATATATTTCTATATCTATCTTTGAAATTTGAAATATTCAACTATTACTTATAAAAAGACCCTACAAATAAGAATTTCTTCTATCTGTAAGGTCTTTCTTTCATAAAACAAAATTTGATATTTCTTGTAAAGGATAATTACCTATATTCTTGTTATTTTAATTATTTTAATGTTTCAACTGTTGGAACAAATGTAATTTCATGTTCTCCAGTAAGTTCAATTCCAAGTGCAGAAACGATAGACTGATCTACACCAAGAACAGTACTCTTTCCAGCAGTCAATGTACCCTTAGGTAATGTAATAGTGATTTGACGGAATCCAGTAATTTGGGTACCACTATTTTGAACATACTTAATTGGAGCAGATGTTAACTTTGTTCCATTAATAGTCCAGCTTGCAGGTTTCAATACAGTACCATTAGTAGATACACCCTTCGTAAACTCAACAATAACGGTATCCTCTGTTGCACCAACAAGACCAGTTACTGACTTAATCTGGAATACATTTTCTTCAGAAGGCTCAACATTAAAGTCTTTGTATACAGTATCTGTTGCATTTAATACATCATCATAAATATAGTGTAAGATAAGTCTCCACTGATTATCGTATCCATCGTCTACCAAATCCTGTAAGGTCCTTCCTTTTTCATCAACAATCTCAAGTTTTAACATAGTATCTGTTTTTCTTGTGTCTGCCTCTGTATCATAACCACGGAAAATACCATTAAATGTATAAGCTTTTCCTGCAGGGTCTTTACCTTGTACCTGTACGGTTACATCATTCAGCTTTGTATTTGTTTCAGAATATGTATTCGTAGAATTCTCAATTACATTCTTATTGTTATTATACTGAATAGGTTCATTCATAACTACTGTAAAGAATGAATTTTCTGAAGTTTCTTGAATATCGAAAATTACAGGACTGATAATATCATTCTTGTTCATTGGAGATTCACTCTTTGCTGTAGTTGCAGCATAATTCAAGTCAAGTGTAATATCATCATTCTTCCAGCCATTATCATCATTAATGATCTTCTGTTTATCAAATTCAAAATGGAATTTATCATTGTAATAATTCTTATTACTTGTTGAAGTTTTATATACCTTTGTCCAATCCTGTGTCAATTCTACAACAAATTCATCTGCTGGCTGACCATCCGCAACAATCTTACCATCACGGATAGAAGTAACATTAAAGAAAGCAGTTTTTGTAGCATCTAAAGTTGGAACTACTTCTTTATCTCCAAATATCTTAGCTGTAGCATCCACTTCGTATTTTCCATTTTTAAATACAAAAACATATCCTGTTCTATCTCCATTATCTACCGTAAATGCTTTCTGGAATATATTTGCAAGTGTTTCACCTTTCTCAAGTTCAAACGTTACAGGACAATTAAAACTAACCCTATATTGTTCTGGTGACTCCACTGTAACAGTTGCTTCTGGTTTTCTTTTATCTCCAGTAACTTTAAATGTATTATTTGCATTTGCATCAATTACGTTCTCGTCATCCCCTGAATTAGTTCCTGCATAATCTACTACACCTGTAATTACAATCTGATAATTGTATGAGTCAGCATCATCAACATTTTCTCTTTCTTGGAAATACTGTTGTGCTCCATCTTTTTTATTCAAGGTCAATACTACATTATTTCTGGTATCTTCTAAGGTAGCAGGATTAAAAGTACCCCAAATCGTTTCATTTTGGTTAAAATTATAAGCACCACCTTCTAAATTAAAGATATTGTTTACTATTTTATCCTGATTTACTAATGCTGGAATTGGTTCATCAAACTTCAGTACCACTCTTTTTAAACCTTCCGAAGTCGCACTAACGAATTTTGGTGTCTTTATATCTGTCAAAGTAAATTCTTGTTTATTTACAATGTTTGCTTTTTCATTACTATAGTTAATATATACTCGATTGTTATCGTTTAATGGCATGCCCTCATGCAATACTAATTCCAAAGCTTGTGGATTCCCTTGTACAGTATTTAATCCAACAACTGGATAAGTAACAGTCTTACCACCTATCTCTTGAGTAACCGTAAATGCAACTGTAGATTGTTTGTTATTGATAAGTTTCTGTCTGGTATAACCAACTTTACCATCTTTTACAACTACATTTGGATCCGTTGCCTTAGCTGCCCAGCCAATTTCTGAAGCAGGTACCCATTCCGTCTTATATTCTTTGATATCTTTATTATACTCTACAAAAGATGCTACAGTTACATCTTTATCAAAATAAAGTGTAATTCTGTCTGCCTGACCAGATTCTGCCTTTGTTAATCTAGCTTCACCACTCGCAGAATAATTTGGAGCTTCCATAGTAACTACTTCATCTGCGGATACAGTACCCTTTAAGAAAGTATATTCGTTAGAAGTTCCTTTAATCTCCACATGAATCTTGGAATTTACAGTTACAGGGAAAGAATCCGAACGAAGAACTGCTGTTGCCTTTCCATCCTGCATTGTAACTTCTGTTGTCTGGAAATTACCATAAGTAGTTGATAACTCTAATACAATTTCATCCGCATTAGGATCCACAACACCTGTAGCAGAATCTACTAAACTAAAGTTGACTCTCATATTATCTTTGCCATCTGCTGTTAATGTATCACGCTCTGGCTCAATCTTTAATACCCATGCTTCTGATACAGTAGAAGATTTAAAATCCAAAGAAGAAACTGGATAGTCTACCCCTGCTGATTTTAAGCCATTAAATGCGATAGTATAATTTAAACCATATTGTAAACCTGTTACATTCAATCTTACTGTTTTATGTCCAGTAGACCAATTTGCAGATGTTACTGTAGCTGCAATATCACTTTGTGCAGTTGTTACCTTAAAGTTATCAGCTACTGCACTACTGTCAATGACATCTGGGAAAACAATCTCAATCCAAGTTCTTCCCACTGCTGTAATTGTAACCTTATCTACTAGCTGATCCTGTGATGGAACTGTTGGTGTAGGTTCAATAGTAGGAACAACAACGCCTGATGTTGGTGTAGGAGTTGTTGATGCTGGTACGGTTGTTGTCGCTACTGGTGCTGCTGTTGTTGCTACTGGTGCGGTCGTTGTCGCTACTGGTTCTGTAGGTTTAACAGTAGGCTTCACTGTTGGATTCTTAACAGTTACTTTTTTTGTTAAAGTTTTTACTTTTTTATTCTTTTTATTCTTTACTACTGCCTTTACTGTTGCAGTACCTTTCTTTACAGCAGTAACCTTTACTTTTTTATTATTTACTTTCTTTACTTTTACAATCTTCTTATTAGAAGAAGAAAAAGTCACTTTGTAGCTTGATGCTACATTCTTCAATGTAAAGTTTGCTGATTTTCCTTTTACCAAACTAGCTTTTGTTGATTTCCAAGCTGGCTTTGTTGCAGCATCCACTGCACCTGCAGGTGAAAATAAACTAGCTGTCATGGTTACAGCCATTGCTAAAGCAAGCTGTTTCTTTGTCTTTTTCATTTAAAAACCTCCTAGAATATGTACATTTACTCTTTCTTTTTCATTTCTTTACAAAACTTTCTCTTTCTGTTTGTTTCCAGATAAGATAAAATGTAAATTATTATTTAACATTTTCATCAAACTCTTCTTTTGTTCATCACAACATAAAAGTATTTGTAATATGTTGAATTAACATTTTAATTATTTTGTAATAGAAACTTCAAAATTATGATATCAAAAAACAAGAAAAAATACAACACCCATTCCCTAGAAAATACCAGAAATAGTATTTTCTGTTATATCTTCTCCATTAAAAAATATTTTTTTCTTCTTTTTATTTTTTTTGTACAATATATTTTAAAATTTTTTTTATATTTTTTATAAAATTAATATTTTTTTCTTTTATTTTATTGTTTATTCTGCTAAGTTTATTCATATTTAACAATATAATTGATGATGAGCGCTTATAAGAGCTGCTAGATAAGTAGTTTCTAATGTGTATTAGAAAGATCCAATTTTTTTAATTTAGGCAACTGCTTAAGTAATAGAAGGCTATCCTCTTTTAAATTATGACACCCTGATAAATTTAGGGATGTAAGTTGTTTCATTTGTACTAGCAGACCCAAATCTGAAAAATCAGTCTCTGCCAAATTTAATTCACGTAAATTTACGCATTTACACAACCATGACCAATCCTTCACCACTCTGCCTGAAAGATTCAATTTTCGTAAGTTCACTGCTGACTCCAAACAGGAGTAATCTCCTATTTCGTTAAGAAAAAGAAAGTGATCACAAAGCAGAATATGATCAGAGCAATCCAATTGTTTTAACTTGGTAATATCATATTTAACCGCTGGTTGATAACCTAATGCATTGATAAGACCACTATACAGCCAACGATCCTTAACATTCAATTTTCTGGGATCTGTTGTTTTTTGGGTCAAGTCATTCTCAGAAGGAAAAATCGGACGGGAATAAATGGTTTCTATATCAAATTTATCTCCCTCTAGCAGAGTCATCTGAAGAACTCTCAAGGAAATTCGTTTAGGAATAGTATCCCAAGCCAACTGGTCTGGAAGCTGTTCCAAGTCCGCAAAGAGTATTCTCAATGCTGGAAGATCCCTTACCACCGAAAAATCCTGTATTGGGTTTCTAGCTATATATAGAGACTCCAACTTTTTTAATCCTGCTAATGGAGCTAAATCCTTAATCTGATTACCTCCAAGTCCTAACTCCTTTAAATTTTTCATGGAGGCAAGAAAACTTATATCGGAAATTCCCATATCTGGAAGGTACAGAGTTTCCAACTGAGTATATTCTTTTAGAACATCAAAATCCCTAACCTTGATGGCTCCATGAACATTTAAAGAGCGAAGGGTATCCCGACACTTCAATTGTTGAAATGAAGCAATATTTTTTGCATCTAAATTAAGTTCTTTGGAGCCTTCAAAGTGAGTATCCGGATTACCAATAGTGTTGTTCCAAAAACATAATTTATCTACCATGCTGGCAAACTGTGATTTTAGGCGTCCCCTTTTTAGCTTTTTCAACTGGGAAAACCATTCCTTTTGTGCCGTTTCTCTAGGAAATTTTTCTTGAAGCGACTGGATATAAAACATTAATATCTGAAAGAATCTTTGATAGGAACACTGATAAACTATCTCTTTTGCTTTCTTAAAAAACACAAGTCCTTTTGATGGAAGGATGGCATAGTCACTCTTTTTTTGTTGGGGAACTTGATATTTCCCATCCACTAATATACGAAGTTTGTAGATTAACGGGTAATCCTTGGCAAATTCTTGATAATAGTCTCTGCCTTCTTCTAAACAATCTATTAAAGAATCCATCTCTGCTACATAGATATCCGCCATCTCCTCAGGCTTAGCTCCTTTCCAGACTAAACTATAATTATCATAAAAGAAAACATCTGTTATCTTTCTGTATAAATCCTTCATAAACCTCCTGCCTCCTAACAAACTTATATTTTTTGTCTTATTTTCAATCATGCATTATATTAAATTATTCGTAACTATTCAGAACCATAAACAGTTACATTTATTCTACAAATATATTATCATATCTATTAAGCAAATTAAATCTTTATCTTTTCCATAAACTACACCTCCATCTCATCATAATTTTACAATAAATCAAGTAGCCAGGCTATCCTCCACACACAATGCACCCCATCCTTGTCTTTCTGAAGGAACACTTTCATTTCGCAAAGGCTCTGCTCCACGGATTAAATGTGCTTTCAAATTTTCTCCATATAAATATGGATTGTTCCTCTTTATAATTCCCCATTCCAATAATAATGCTGCACTTCCTGTTACAAAAGGTGCTGCCATAGAAGTACCACTTCGGATAGTATAACTGTTATTGGGTGATGCAGACATAATATCTACTCCTGGTGCTACAATATCCGGCTTTACTTGATTTGTTCTAGTATATCCCCTTCCTGAAAAAGCTGCAATCTGTCCATTATTGCCATTATATGCACCTACAGATATAAAACGGTTTGTAGTTGAAGGAATGGTTAATGTAGTATTGGATGAAGGTTTTAAAAATCTTGTTGATGATTGTACATAATTTCCAGAAGGCAGCCAAAAGTCATATCTTCCAGCCTTAATTTCATCAGGTATTAAACGAAATTTCCAGATACCACTTGGTATATATGTTTCTAATGGTATCCATTCCATGTATATTTCCTGCAACAACTGAAAAGGACTAGGAGTTCCATAATTGATAGCTAATATGCAATCACCAGCTCTTTCTATTACAACACGGTTTTCATTATTATCTAACCGTATTGTTTGATTATCTGGCGAAACAATTTCAACAGCAAAACTATCCTGATATTCTTTCCATAATTGTACATTGACACTGCTTTCTGCTACAGAAATCGCCATGGATACTTCTTGTTCTTCCCCTTCCTTTAATATTCCTTCTGCATGCCGTGCTGTATTCCCATCATTTCCTGTGCCTGTACAAATAGAACTTTTCCATCGGGTTGCTATGCCGTCCAAGTAACTTGCTACCATATCATTACCACTATGAGAACCATAACTATTTCCAAAACTAAGATTAATGGCAACAGGCATCCCTCTTTCTTCGGCAAACCGCACTGCATACTCTACTCCTTCCATCATTCTTGTAGTCCGTGGAAAAGATACTCCTTCCAAGTCTCCTAATTTAATTACTAGAATGCTACTAAGAGGGGCAATTCCCCGATATCTTCCATTACTTTGCCTTCCATTTCCACAAGCAATACCAGCCACATGCGTTCCATGCCCAGATACATCCACAGAAGGAACAATTTTTCTTCTTTCTTCTATACTGGTTTGTGCCAATGCAGTATTTATCATTTCTTCTGTAAATACTGTACCAATCGCAAATCCCTCAGGTGGTTCATAAAAAAAGTTACTTTCTTCATTATTTAATGTTTCACTATTTATAGTCTGATCCCATAAGGAAAGTATTCTTGTACTTCCATCACCGTTCCGAAAATCTGGATGTGCATAGTCAATAGAAGAATCAATAATGGCAATCAATATTCCCTCTCCATATAATTGGTTCTTATTTCCCAAATTCACATTTTCATCAATTACACCAGGTGTGGACTGCAGGGAAGTTAAACAAATTTCTGAGCGTCCCTGATTTAATGTCAGCCATACACGTTTTGGCTGTTCAATATAATCTACTTCTTCTAATCTGGTAAACTCTATAATTCTACTTTCCTCAATAAATATAATTCCATAACCTCCAGTTAATTCTTCTAACACAAAAGGTATCTCATCTCTTCGTGAACTCAAATCTCCATGATATTTTATAAACAGTTCCCAGCTTCTTAACTGCACATTATATCCTGTATACAGGGATGAAGCTGCATTGCGGAGGGATTCTGGCAGGGTCAAGGCTAACCATAGGCTGGTATCAATTTTACCATTTTCCATATTTACTTTTCCTTTTACAAAAAGTTGCTTTAGACTATTTTATATTTCAACCATATTAAAATAGAACAGTTTTATCTGACCAAGATAAAACAAAAACCCAGCTACCAAATTGTAACTGGGTTTATATTTTTATACTGGATAAGTTTTATTTTCTTCACTTGCTACAGTAGAATCAATCTTTGACTGCTGTGCTTCGCGGTATTTAAAGAAATCCATTGCAACTTGTGGGAATAATGCATAAGTTAAAACATCTTCGTCCTGTTGCTTATATTGTTTCATTTCCTCTTCCAAAGAAGCAAGCTGTGGTTTTATCAAATCTGCAGGACGGCAAGTAATCGCTTCTGCATCTCCAATACATTTCTTCTGCACTTCTGGGTTAAATGGTTTTACAGTTTGTCCAAACTGTCCAGATAATAATTTTTTAGACTCCTTTGTCACCATTTTATATCTTTCACCAGCAACTACATTCAGTACTGCCTGTGTACCAACAATCTGGGAAGAAGGTGTAACCAGTGGAGGCTCACCAAAATCTTTACGGACACGAGGTACTTCTTCAAGTACTTCTTGGAACTTATCAGAAGCTCCCATTTCATCAAGCTGTGAAACAAGATTTGATAACATTCCACCTGGTACTTGATACAACAAAGTTTTGATATTTACACCAAGTACTTTTGTACTCATTCTTCCACTCTTTAACCATTCATCTCTAAGTGGTGAGAAGTATGCAGCTATTTCTGCCAATAAATTCTGGTCAAGACCTGGATCAAAAGGTGTTCCTTCAAATGTCTTAGCCAAAACTTCTGTAGCTGGCTGACTGGTTCCCATAGCCATTGGTGACATAGCTGTATCAATAATATCACATCCTGCCTCTACTGCTTTTAGGTATGTCATAGAAGCAACACCTGAAGTATAATGAGTATGCAAATCAATTGGAATACTTACAGAAGATTTCAAAGTTTCTACTAATTCTGTAGCCTTATATGGTGTTAATAAACCAGCCATATCTTTAATACACAAAGATTTTGCTCCCATATCTTCAATCTGTTTTGCCATATCTCTCCAATAGTCCATAGTATATGCATCGCCTAATGTATAGGAGAGGGCAATTTGTGCATGTCCGTTTTCTTTATTTGCAGCTTTTACTGCGGTCTCTAAGTTACGAACGTCATTTAAACAGTCAAAAATACGAATAATATCAATACCATTTGCAATAGATTTCTGTACAAAATATTCTACTACATCATCTGCATAATGATTATATCCAAGGATATTTTGTCCACGGAATAACATCTGCAATTTTGTATTTTTAAATCCATCTCTTAATTTACGAAGTCTCTCCCATGGGTCTTCTTTTAAAAAGCGAAGAGATGCATCGAAAGTTGCTCCACCCCAACACTCTACCGCATGGTATCCAACTTTGTCCATTTTATCAATAATTGGCAACATTTGCTCTGTTGTCATTCTTGTAGCAATTAAAGACTGATGTGCATCACGCAATACAGTTTCTGTAATTTTAATTGGTTTCTTAACCTGATCTGCCATTGTCTTACCTCCTAATTTATTATATTCCGAAAATAGCCATAAATACACCAGCTGCTACTGCTGTACCAATTACACCAGCAACATTTGGTCCCATAGCATGCATTAACAAGAAGTTGGTAGGGTCAGCCTCTGCACCAACTTTTTGTGAAACCCTGGCAGCCATAGGTACTGCGGATACACCTGCAGAACCAATCAATGGATTTACCTTTCCACCAGTTAGTTTACACATTATCTTACCAAACAATACTCCAGCTGCTGTACCTACTGCAAAGGCAACTAAACCTAAAAATACAATTAACAAAGTTTCTTTCTTTAAGAATTCTTCTGCACTTGTAGTTGCACCTACAGAAGTACCAAGTAAAATAACAACAATATACATTAATGCATTGGATGCTGTTTCTGCCAACTGATTTACCACACCACACTCTTTGAATAAGTTACCTAACATAAGCATACCAATTAGCGGTGCAGTAGAAGGAAGAATAAGTACAACCACGATTGTTACGATAATTGGAAATAGAATCTTCTCTAATTTTGTAACAGGACGAAGCTGCTCCATCTTAATCTCTCTTTCCTTCTTGGTTGTAAGCAATTTCATAATAGGAGGCTGGATAATAGGTACCAACGACATATAAGAATATGCTGCTACTGCAATAGGTCCCATATATTCTGTCTGACCTAATTTACCACATAGGAAAATAGAGGTAGGACCATCTGCACCACCAATAATAGAAATTGCTGCTGCTGCTTTATCATTAAATCCAACTATGATTGCCATTAAATAGGCCGCAAAAATACCAATTTGGGCTGCTGCTCCAAGTAAGAAACTTTTTGGATTGGCAATCAACGGACCAAAATCTGTCATTGCTCCAACTCCAAGGAAAATCAAACTTGGAAGAATACTCCATTCATCCAGCAGAAAGAAATATCGAAAAAGTCCTCCAACTCCATTCTCTGCATCTTCAATTTTTAACATTATATCTGGATACATATTTACCAAAAGCATACCAAATGCAATTGGAACCAAAAGCAATGGTTCATATCCTTTTCTTATCGCCAAATACAAAAATATACATGCTACCAGAATCATCACATAGTTACCCCATGAGAGATTAAAAAAGGCAGTCTGATGTAGTAAATGATTCAACGTATTTAATACATAATCCATATTCACACCATGCATATCACAACAAATGAAAGTGGTGATATTGCCACATTATTATGCTGAAAGAAGCCGTGGCACTTCCTTTCTAATATATTTTCTTTCAACATTTGATAAAATAAACTATATTAGTTCATTGTTGCCAAAACAGCACCTGATTCTACTTTATCGCCAGCACCAACATTTATACTTGCAATTGTTCCATCCTGTGGTGCTACAATTTCATTTTCCATCTTCATAGCTTCTAGTACCAGAAGTACTTCACCCTTCTTAACAGCCTGTCCCGCTGTGGCTTTTACTGATACAATTTTACCCTGCATTGGTGCATTGACTTTCACACTTCCCTGTGCTCCAGCAGGTGCTGCTGCTTTCGGTGCAGGTGCTGCTTTCTTTGGTGCCACAACAGGTGCACTAGCTGCAGCTCCTGTAGATGCTCCTTCTTCCACGGTTACATCATAAACATTTCCATTTACTGTAATTGTATAATTCTTCATTTCTAACTACCTCCTAAATTATCTTGTTTTCCACTTACTTCCAGTTCTACGTTTGATAGATGATACCACTAATCCATCTGCTGGTGCTTCATCACCCATACTTGCCATAATTGCTGCTGTAATTACAGCAACTAATTCTGTATCATCTGTCACATCCTCTTCTACAGGAATCTCAACAACAGGTGCTGCCACTTCTTCTTTTGGCTCATCTTTCTTGTCAAGCCCAAACAATCTTGGTATAAATTTTAATAAATAGATTACAAAAGCAATAAAAATCAAAACGACAAACACGATGGAAATAGACATAACTGTGTTTGTTCCAGCTTTTGCAAAAGATGCCTTTTCTGTCGGAGCTTCATACTCCTGAACTGCAATATCACTTAACATATTGAGATCTTTATCAAGTAGAAGGGTAAATTTCAAAGAACCATTCTCATATTTCCCAACTGCAGAAGCATTAATGTTTCCATTCTTGTCCTCAGACAAAATATATTCCGTAATTTGTCCTGCTTCTCCTGCTTCTTTCTTTAACGCATCCCATTCTTTATACTGCTGTTCTAATTCTTCACTAAGTGACCCATTTAGGGCATATTGCACTCTTTGCAATTCAAAGTCTATTTCATTCCACAAATAATACCAATTATCTAATGTTTCAATAACTTCATCTTGATTTGTTACTGTGCCTGTAATTTTTGCTTCTTCAGCAGCATAACACACATTCTGTTTATATGTTAGTCCACTGCATAAACAAACAGCACAAAGAATTGCACTTAGCACTAATACTAGTCTCTTTTTCATATTCTGTTCCACCTCGCTTAAATGGTTCCATGTTTTTTACTTGGTCTGTCATCTCTCTTAGTAAATAACATCTCAAATGCAAAAATCATCTGTTTACGAACGGAACTTCCCTCAATAATATTATCCACATAACCACGGGCTGCAGCGGCATCTACACTACTTTGCATTGCTTCATAAACAGATGCCTTCTCTGAAATCTTAGCTTGTGCATCTTGGGATTCCTTAATTTCATCCGCATACATAATCTTAACTGCCTGCTCAGCCTCCATCATTCCAATTTTTGCTGTTGGAAGAGCAAATACCAAATCCGCACCAATATGGGCAGAATTCATAGTAATATAAGCACTGCCAAATGCCTCACCTGTAATCAGGTTTACTTTTGGAGTTGTACTATTTGCAAATGCATAAGTTAATTTTGCGACTGCACTGCTAATTGTCTGTTCCTCTTCCATAGTTGCCTTATATCCTTTTACATTTGTTAATGTAAGCAATGGAATATCAAAGGCATTACATATATTAACAAAACGTGTCGCCTTCATACATCCTGCTGTAGTCAATACATTCTCATACTTTTCTATTTCTTTACCTTCTTCATCAAGTAAAGCAGTTGCATTGGCAACTACACCTACTGTCATTCCATTCAAACGGATAAATCCAGTTACCATTTCTTTGGCATAATCTTTCTTTACTTCCATAAAGAAACCATTGTCAGATAAATCAAGCATTGCTGCTCTTGGATCTTTTATTTCTCCTTCAAAATAATCACTAGTACGGTTTAAATCGTCCGTACACTCTATATAAGAATTTGTATCTTCATTGTTTGTAGGTAAAAGCATAACCAATTCTCTAAGTTGTGTATAAATCTCCTCTTCACTGCCTGAAAAATCAATGTTTCCACATGCAGCCTGAAATCTGGAATCTGCTGTATTACACTTGTCTGTATAATTACCAGCTAACACATTTGGTGAATTTACAAATACTTTTCCGTTTTCACTTTCCATAAATGTGAAATCTCCAAGGTTATTTACAACTGCAACGCCGCCTCCACAGCTTCCAAATACAGCCGTAATTTGTGGAATCACACCAGATGCCATAACTTTCTTTACATATAAATTACCAAATGCATCTAATGCATCTGTAGCTTCTTGTAATCTTAATCCGGCACAATCCACTAATCCAATTACTGGCACACCAATTTTCATTGCCAAATCATAAACATGGGCAATTTTCTTTGCATGCATTTCTCCAATTGCACCACCAAGTGCAGTAGAATCCTGACTATACACATACACGACATTTCCGTCAATCAGACCATATCCTGTAATAACCCCATCTGCAGGTACTTCTTTTTCCTCCAGATTAAAATCAGTATTTCTCTTTGTTACCTTAGCACCGATTTCAACAAAACTATTATCATCTAATAGATTTTGAATCCGGTTCATCGCTGTTTGTCCTGAATTACTCATCCTATCAGCCCTCCATCTTTTCTATTTTCGCATAATCTTTCTGCGGAAAATTGTTTGGGTGCTTGTCTTGCACCCCAGCAATATAATCTCAATTATATACGGATTTCATTAAAAAATCAACAAATTCACGCTGTTTTTTTCCAGTTTTACATAAAATTTGCATAAGTTTTATCTTTATTTTCCATTTTTTCTGTGTTATACTCTATTATGCTAATATACCATGAAAGTATTGTTGATAGCTATGATAGTTGGTTTGTGTCTGCATAAAGCCAACTGTTATATCTATTATATAATCTAATGTGTAAAGTCACCGAAGGTGGCATATCTGTTTAACATATACATGTATAAATTTTATATTTTTTAAGGAGGTCTATTTTATGATAGAAACAAAAGCAAATGCTATATCTAGCAGCAAAACAAAGAAAATGGTGCTTGCCTCACTTTTTACTGCACTAACTTGTATAGCCACATCCGTAATCCAAATAAAACAGCCTTTTTCTTTAACAGAAGGTTACATAAATTTAGGTGATGCCTTTATTATCTTATCTGCTCTATTTTTAGGTCCATTATATGGCGGACTTGCAGGAGGTCTAGGCTCAATGCTGGCTGATATCTTTCTAGGTTATATGCAATATGCACCTGCCACTTTTATCATCAAAGGTCTTGCTGGTGTCTTATGTGGATTATTCTTCAAATATATAAGTAAAAAAGTCTCTTCTGTTAAAATTAAACTTCTATTTGTAATTTTGGCTGGTGTAATATCTGGCATTATCGTGACTTTAGGCTATTTTTTGTATGAAGGTGCTATATTATATGGTTATACAGCTGCCTTAACATCAATTCCAGGAAATATTGTACAAAATTTATTTGGAATTATTTTATCTTCTTTGTTATATCCAATCATTAATAAAATAGAAGATAGTTTATCACAATGATATTATAGTCAAAAATATACAGGAAGAAGTTAGAACAAAATACCTTTTTCCAACATCTTATAGTTATAATCAAACTGTTGAAAACAAAAGAACCTCCCACGAACAATCTTTTTATTGTTCATGGAAGGTTCCTTTGTTTATTATAATTAAAACTTGATTATTCATGCTTTAGCAGACCACTACTATCACAATTCTTCATTAAATAAAAATCTTATAACTCCTTTAGTGATGGAACAAACGGATTCCTGTAAAGCACATTGCAATACCATGTCTGTTACAAGCATCAATCACATCTTGATCGCGGATAGAGCCACCTGGCTGTGCAATATATTTTACACCACTTCGGAATGCTCTTTCAATGTTATCATCAAATGGGAAGAATGCATCTGATCCAAGAGTTACATCTGTTGCTTTTGAAAGCCATTCTTGTTTTTCTTCTTTCGTAAACACTGCTGGTTTCTCTGTAAAAATCTTCTCCCATGCACCGTCTGCTAATACATCCATATAATCTTCTCCAATATATAAATCAATGGCATTATCTCTCTCTGCACGTTTCATTCCATCTTTAAATGGAAGGTTCAATACCTGTGGCGACTGACGAAGCAACCAGTTGTCTGCCTTATTTCCTGCAAGTCTGGTACAATGTATTCTAGACTGCTGCCCTGCACCAATACCAATTGCCTGTCCACCCTTTACAAAACATACAGAATTAGATTGTGTATATTTTAAGGTAATAAGTGCAATAATCATATCAATTTTTGCAGAATCTGGAATATCTTTGTTTTCTGTTACTACATTTGACAAGAAATCTCTGTCAATATTTAATTCATTTCTTCCCTGTTCAAAAGTAATACCAAATACTTCCTTGTGTTCAATTGGATTTGGAACATATTCTGGATCAATCTGAATAATTGCATAAGCACCTTTTTTCTTTTCTTTGAGCAATTCTAATGCTTCTGGCTCATATCCTGGTGCAATAATTCCATCTGAAAACTCTCTTTTAATAATCTTTGCTGTGGATACATCACAAACATCAGAAAGTGCAATAAAATCTCCATAAGAAGACATGCGATCTGCACCTCTTGCTCTTGCATAAGCACAAGCAAGTGGAGATAACTCCTCCATATCATCTACCCAATATATTTTTGATTCTACTTCACTAAGTGGAAGTCCTACTGCTGCTCCTGCAGGAGAAACGTGCTTAAAAGAAGTTGCTGCTGGAATTCCAGTTGCCTGCTTTAACTCTTTTACAAGCTGCCATCCATTAAGAGCATCTAAAAAATTAATATAACCTGGTTTTCCATTTAATACTTCAATTGGAAGTTCTCCTTCATTACAGTATATTTTAGAGGGTTTTTGATTTGGATTACATCCATACTTTAATTCTAATTCTTTCATCTGTATTCTCCATTCTTAATTTGTAATTTATTCATAATTATAAATATTTCCAGTTCATTATAATTCTAGCCGCAATCAGCTAATATTATTACAGCATTAAACATGAACTAAGACTTACTCATTTTTAATAGTTCAATTGATGATAAATATAATTTATTTATTTTTATTTACAATATTAGTTTTATATGTACCATCCTCCAAATTAATATATCTTACAAATAAAGATACCTTATTCTCTTCATTCAGACTTTCCCAAAGCATCTTGGTAAAACTTTCCATGTCATCGGGAATCTCTACAAGTTTTGGTTCTCCTTCAAAACTTGGCAATGGATTTCCATCACACTGATAAGTATGAATAAAATGTCCTTCTCCATTTACCGGATTATTATAAGCAAATGTATAACGGTTACAAGCATCTGGATTTCCGTTATTGCTCTTTAAGATAGACATTGCATAATTA
Source organism: Lachnospiraceae bacterium (assembly GCA_022791815.1). GTDB lineage: Bacteria > Bacillota > Clostridia > Lachnospirales > Lachnospiraceae > CAG-411. Next base: position 33,833 of record JAAVZU010000022.1, on the reverse strand, counting down.
TATTCTCCATTTTCCACTTGCATAATTCCAGAAATTCTAGGTGTATAGTTTGGTGCATCTGGTTCAAATTCCCTAGTGCAGAGTGCTTGTTCAAAAGTCTGCTGTTTAGCCATTAAATCATAAATGGTATCTGTCTGGTCACCATTTGTTACAATGGTTTTATTATCAAGTACCCTTACTGGTGCATAAATAATTAGACTTGGATCGCTCAGCTTGGAAGGATCAAAAGCCTGTGTCCTGATTCCTTCACCATCTTCTACAAACACACGGTTTCTGCTGTTCTCGCTTCTTCCCATAATAAAGTAAGCGGTTACTGCATATTTCCCATTCTTTGACTTTCCAATTACAATTCCTCTTCCTGGATATGCGTTCTCTCTCAATTCTTTTTCCAATGATAATGTCTGCATAATTATCTCCTTTGCTTATAAATTTGTAACAGTATCTAATAAATATTAGCATAACCTATTTTACCAAAAAATTCAACCAGATATTGTATTGTTTTCACAAATAACATAACAACAAGAAAAATAAGAAATCCCCTGTTTTATTTTGATTTCAAACAGGGGATAATTTATTCTCTATCTGTGATTATTTCAATAATGGCAATAAATTCGCTAATTCTTTTTTACTAGTAGCTGCCTGAAAGGAATCATACCGGTAAAAGCAAAATCCACTAACTTCTTTCTTATTTCTGCCATAAACTATCTGTCTTTTAAGTACATCATTTGAGTTCTTCCACTCAGTCTCTGCATCAGTACCTGCTCGGTAAACAGCTATACCAATGTATAATTTAACAGTATCACTCTTTTTTAAGGATATCCAGCGATCAACGGTTCCTGCATAAGGACACACTTTATTTTGAAAGCTCCAATAAATCTGTGGACAAATATAATCCACATAATTGGTATTTGACATCCATGTTTTAACATTTGCATAGTATTTTACATTGCTAAGTAAATTATCAATATTACCTGCTGGACTAATTCCAAAAACCACATTGGAATCTAATTCCTTCACTGCTGCATATACCTCTCTTACCAGCTTATTTACATTGCCTCTTCGCCAGCTTACAATAGAATTAGGTTCTGTTCCCGCTTCTTCACAATTTTTTACATAAGTTTCATATTCTGGAGCATCAAAAACATTCTGGTAATTACTGGTATCAAAAGATGGATAAAAATAATCATCAAAATGAATGCCATCTATATCATAATTCTTCACTATCTCCTTTACACCATTCACAATTAATGTTCTTACTGCTGACTTGCTTGGATTATAGTATAAATTTCCCCCATAGCTTAATACATTTCTCTTTGTATTTGCATTGGTACTATTCATCCATTTTTTTGCTGGATGACCACTGGCAAGAGATGAGGCACTAGTAGAGCCAAGAGTGACACGGTAAGGATTCAGCCAGGCTTGTATCTTTAAACCTTTTTTGTGTGCTAAATCTACCATAATTTCTAATGGGTCATATCCTGGATCTGTTCCTTGTGTACCTGATGCATATCTGGACCACGGAAAGTAATCTGATTTATACATGGCATCACTAAATGGTCTTACCTGCACAATAACTGTATTCATCCCATAACTGACACAATTATCAAACATTGTATTGATCTTTTTCTTGAACTGTGTCTCTGTTTGCTTTGTTGTGCTAAATTCCAGATAAGAAATCCAAACTGCCTTCATTTCTTCCTCTACAACTGGAGTAGGCGTTACTTTAGGTGTTGATATAACAGAGGGTGTTTTTGTACTAGTTGGTGTCTTGGTATTGGCTGGTTTAACCGTAATTACAGGTGTTGCGGTGACAGTTGGTGTTGGCTTAGCCATTGCTGTAGGAACAGCCGGAGTACTGGGCTTCTTTGTTATAGTTGGTGCCTTTGTCACTGGTACTGCCGTTATTATCTTCGGCGTTGTGGTCGTCTTAACTTTATTATTAATCGTACAAAGTCTTTTTTCATTATTCCATACATAAGTAAATCCAAGTTTTTCTGCCACAAAACGGGCAGGTACCATTAGATAATACGTTTTGTTACTAACAAGGTACATCCTCTCTGCCTTAGCTGACATAGTAACCTTTTTTCCATTCACTTTTGCAATTTTTGAACCCATGGTAAGTTTAAGGGTTGTACCATTTTTCTTAAAAGTAGCAACCTTTTTAGAACTATTATAGCTATAAGAAATTCCAAGGGATGCATTTTTAAATACTTTTACTGGAACTACATTTGTATTATTAATAATCAATCCAGGAATTTTAGAAGATATTTTTTTTCCATTTACTGTTGCACTGGTTTGCTTCTTTGTCCCATAAGTATACTTTTTCCCACCATATTTTATGGCAATCGTTGCCGCACTTACTTCTGGTCTTGGTACAAATATACCGGTCATAATAAGAATCAAAGCCAACAAACAGCAACATAGTCTCTTCTTTCTCATGTTTTATTTCCTCCCTTATATTTATATCTGTTCAATTCCCAATCAGATACTATATCTTTCCTTAATATAGTATTGTAATAATATGGCAAAGTTATGTAATATTTCCTTATTTTCCACAAAACGATTGTGGTCTACTCTTTCATTCTTAAATCATCCAATATTTTACAAACCTCAGATAATTCCTTTACTTGTGCATATAAAAGTTTCTTTGTATCATTATCTGGCATGCTCAAATCTGGCACCATAACCGGAACACATCCTGCCTGGTAAGCTGCCAATATCCCATTAGGAGAATCCTCCAATGCCATACATTCCTTTGGTGATAAACCAAGACTTTCTGCAGCAGCAATATAAATGTCTGGCTCTGGTTTCCCATTTTTTACCATAGGTCCACAAATAATTTTATCAAAATATTCTATTTTTCCTATCTTTGTAAGATATTTCTGCGTTCTTTCCATATCTGTAGCAGTAGCAACTGCCAAAGGATACCTCCTTGCCTTAAGATAGTCTAACAGTTCATCTAATCCCTTTTTCTTTTCAATTCCATATTTTTCTATATGGTCTGACATAAGTTCCATTCTTCTCTTACGCACTTTATCATAATCAAAAGATTCTCCTAACATAGATTTTAATTTAGGTCTGGCATACTTTGCAGCTAAACTGCGGATTCCTAACACATGTTCCATAGTCATTGGATATCCATATTCATTAGCTGCCTGAATCCAATAACGATGTAATAATTTCTCAGTATCAATCATCAACCCATCCATATCAAAAATCACAGCTTTTATCTTCATTTCTCATTTTCCTCCAAACTGTAACCAAAATACCTCAAAAAGGTATCTTTGCTTCCTGCAAAAACATTCTTATCTACAAAATGCTCTTCCTTTGTTCCGTAAGGCCACTCCCCTTTATCTGAATATTGCCAGAAAGTCCATTGGCGGTTTTTTAACAAAAATGGACGGAAATAGGTATTGCGAATCCATATAGGGTAAGCATTATAATACTCATTTAGATACCTTTCATAAACAGACATAGTAGAATAAATAATTGGTTTGCAACCATATTGTTCTTCAATCTTTAATAAAAAATCATCTAAATTTTCTCTTACCTCTGTTACTTTAGGCGGATTTTTTTCTTTTTCTCCATAATACTCCACATCTACAACTGGTGGCAGCATATCTTCTAATGGTTTCACTGTCTTTATAAAATGTTCTGCCTGTTCTTTACCACTACTGTCAAAACTAAAAAAATGATAAGCACCAATGTAGATTTTTGTCTTTGATGCCTCCTTCCAGTTCTTGGAAAACTTTTCATCTACATGGCTGCTGCCTTCTGTTGCCTTTATAAACGCAAAAGTAATATCCATTTTTTCCTCTACTTCTTTCCAATCAATGTCGCCTTGATAATGGGAAACATCAATCCCACTAACTGGATATTTACGCTTAATTGGGTCATGAATCCATAAAATCCCCTCCCAAACACAAAATAGATATACCCACAACCCTGCAACAATTAAAAAAATAATGACAATAACTTTCTTATTTAATCTCATGTACCTTCTTCATCCTTTAACCGAATCCTCCACATCAAAGCGGAAATAAACCTCAATTATTCACGACTTATATTGCAGACCGCTGCTATCGCAGCTAGAAGCCGCTTGATAGCGTTGCCATTCATATTCTGCATAGCTGAACTGTTCCAGTTTACCATAATTTCCCATCAACCTCAAGTGAAAGCGGTTTACAAGTTTTTTGTTTTCCCTTATAATAAAAAGATGTATTAATATACATTACCATTTAACTATGTCATTTATGTTTTACCTGCATCTATATCATATCTAAAAATATTACCTACTGGCTGACATACCTTGACATAATCGTTACGAGAACCATTTACCTAGGAGGATTTCATGAGTAATAACAATTATAAATTTCAGTTTATTAATATATTTCGACATTTTTATACAATTACAAAACATCGTCACAAAGTAATCTATCATTGTTTTCGTGCTGGCATTCCTCTTCAAGGTTTATTCCATGATCTATCCAAATATAGTTTATGGGAGTTCTGGGTTGGAGTAAAATATTATCAAGGTTACCGAAGCCCTAACGAGGGAGAGAGAGATGATTATGGATACTCCAAAGCATGGATGCACCACAAAGGAAGAAATAAACATCATTTTGAATATTGGACCGATTACAACTTAGAAACAAGAATGCTTAGTCCAGTTAAAATGCCTACCCGTTACGTAATTGAAATGTTTTGTGACAGGGTAGCTGCCAGTAAAATATATTTAAAAGAAAAATACACTAACCAATGTCCACTAACCTATTTTGAAAATGGAAAAAAACGTAGAGTCTTGCATCCGGAAACTTCTGACCTTTTGGAAAGTATGCTGGTTAAACTTGCCGAAGAAGGGGAGGATGCAGCCTTTGCTTACATTCGGGAACTTAAAAAGAAAAAATAGTTATGAAAGGAGAATTATTATGGCTTTTGATGGAATTGTCATTGCAAATATAGTAAAGGAGATGCAATCCCGTCTGGCTGGAGGCAGAATCAATAAAATTGCCCAGCCAGAACATGATGCCCTGCTTCTTACCATCAAGGGAACTGCTGGACAAGAACGGCTATTTATTTCTGCCAGTGCCAGTCTCCCTCTTATTTACTTAACTCCAAACAATAAAACCAGTCCTATGGTTGCACCAAATTTTTGTATGCTTCTTCGTAAGCATTTAAATAGTGCTAGAATTTTGTCTATTTCACAGCCAAGCCTAGAGCGTATTATTCAAATTGAAATTGAACATCTTAATGAGTTAGGTGATATCTGTACCAAATATCTTATGGTAGAAATTATGGGAAAACACAGCAATATTATTTTTTGTAATGAAGATTACAAAATTATTGATAGTATCAAACATATTTCTGGTTTAGTAAGTTCTGTCCGTGAGGTTTTACCAGGGCGGGATTATTTTATACCACAAACCCAGAACAAATTTAATCCTCTAACCATTACCAAGGAGGAATTTTTTCAAGAAGTATTAACCAGACCTCTCCCATTAAATAAAGCAATTTATATGACCTTAACTGGTTTCAGCCCCCTGATGGCAAATGAACTTTGTGTCCGTGCTTCCCTTGATGGCGGCATGCCCACAGAAAGTCTATCCCAAATGGAACAACTTCATCTCTATCAGAACTTTTCCCGTTTTATGGAAGACGTGGAAGCTGGTAACTTCCTTCCCAATATTGTATATAAAAATAAAGAACCCTTAGAATTTGCTTCTCTTTCTCTTACCTGTTATGAAAATCTGGAAGTTCATACTTATGATTCCATTTCAAAAGTTTTGGAAAACTACTATGCCATGAAAGATAAGATTACCCGTATTCACCAGAAATCTTCTGATTTAAGGCGTGTAGTATCTAATGCATTAGACCGCAGCCGTAAAAAATACGATTTGCAGATGAAGCAGCTTAATGATACAAAAAAGCGTGAAAAATATAAAATTTATGGTGAACTTTTGCAGACTTATGGTTACGAAGCCAAAGAAGGCGACAAATCTTTGACTTGTATCAATTATTATACCAATGAAGAAATTACCATTCCTTTAGATGAAACTTTATCTCCTTTGGAAAACAGCAAAAAATATTTTGACCGATATAGCAAGCTAAAACGTACCTTTGAAGCACTCACTACCCAAACAAAAGATACAGAGGAGGAAATTGCTCATTTAGAGTCCATAAGCTCTTCCTTGGATATTGCCCTAGAGGAAGAAGATTTGGTACAGCTTAAAGAGGAGCTAATAGAATATGGCTATATCCGTCGAAAAGGCATAACAAATAAGAAAAATAAAAAACAGAAAATTACCAGTAAACCTTTTCACTACATCTCTTCCGATGGTTATCACATGTATGTAGGCAAAAATAATTTTCAAAATGATGAGCTTACCTTTAAGTTTGCCAACGGAGGCGATTGGTGGTTTCATGCAAAAGGAATGGCTGGTTCCCACGTTGTGGTAAAAACCAATGGGGACACTTTACCAGACCGTACCTTTGAAGAAGCGGGAAGACTTGCAGGCTTCTACTCAAAAGGAAGCAACCAAGACAAAGTAGAAATTGACTATACAGAAAAGAAAAATGTAAAAAAACCTGGAGGTGCAAAACCTGGATTTGTTGTATATTATACAAACTACTCTCTTATGATTGCACCAGACATCACAGGGATTAAGCAACTGGAAGAATAAATAAAGTACAAGAAAGGAAATTAGTCTGAAAAGACTTAGGTATTATTATGAAAATTACAGCAGATTATCATGTACATTCATCTTTTTCTGGAGATTCACAAACTCCTATAGAGTCAATGGTGGAAAAAGCGATTTCTTTGGGATTAACCCGGATTTGTTTTACAGATCATTTGGATTATGACTATCCAAACGCATATTTAGATGGAGGACGTCCTTTTGAATTTGATATAGAGACTTACTTTAATAAAATCCGTACCTTGCGAATCACATACCAAAAAGATATAAAAATCCTTATCGGCATAGAGTTGGGAGTAAGACCCTATCTTGCTCCCCGTTTAAATAAATTGGTCGAAACTTATCCCTTTGATTTTGTGATTGCTTCTTCTCATTTAATTGGTGCATACGATCCCTATTTTCCAGATTATTGGAAAAGTATTTACTGGGATGGGGATACTGGCATACGACAATATTTTGATTCCATTATTGAAAATGTAAAGGCATTTACTAACTTTGATGTATATGGGCATTTGGATTATGTAGTCCGCTATGTTCCTGATAAAGAATTTCGTTATGAACCAGAAAAATACCAGGAACACATCGACCGCTTACTAAAAGCAATTATTAAAGCAGGTCGTGGAATAGAAGTAAATACTGCTGGTTTAAAATACGGTTTACCTTTTGCCCACCCAAAAGAAGAACTCCTAAAACGTTTCTTTACACTTGGGGGGAAATATATTACGATTGGATCTGATGCTCATAAACCAGAACATCTTTGTTATGATTTTAAAAAAGAAGCAGGTATTTTGGAACAACTGGGAGTAACCCAGTATGCTGTTTTTGAGCAGAGAAAACCTCTATTTGAAAAAATATGATAAGTGTTCATACTTTTGAATAATTACAAGATCTAATAAAACTGCCCACCAAATCAACTGTATATTTGGCGGGCATGTTTTAACTTTTTATTCTTAATACTCAATGATTCACGACTTATGCAACCTGATGTTTCTTAAATCCCAATCTTACAAATGGCAACATAATTATGGTTAAAATTGCATACAGGATTGCTCTTACCGAAAATGCATCCAAAACTAAACTGCCGAATTGATACGAAATGTATTTACCTATTTCAGGCATTGTAGCACGATAAGGTAATAGGAACAAAATCAGGTTATATGTTCCTGTAGTTCCATTTGGTGTCAGGAACATTGGAATGAAAAGAATAGGTATAAGTACCACTAATACAAGATATGGGGTTTTCATTTTTGATGATAGAAGGAGTGTCAAACTTATCATAGCAAGCAATATCATGTAAATGATGCAAATGCTTAAAAGTGCAGCCTGCAAAAATGTAAATGGATATGGTATTGTTGTATTTGCAATTTGTACAGGAAGATTCCAACCATTTATACCAAACGCTGTAAGTGGCAGTCCACATGCCAAAACAATATGAAGAGTCAATGCAAAAATTCCAAATAAAAACGATGACACAATTTTTGCCGTTATCAGTTTTGTTTTACCATATTTACCTGCTAAAATTACAGCATCTGTTCCTGCTTGGTATTCACCCGAAAAAGCTGGAGCAACTACAATACAAATGGCTAATATTGCAAACATTAAGAGTTCAAAACTGCTCATAATAATTTCCCACCCCTCATAATATCCATATTGCAATGGCGTATCTACCCTACTTGCCATACTACTCCAATATTCTTTCTGTTCGTTAGACAACTCACGAGATGGAGCGTTTAGTAAAGAGTCAATTTTTGATTTCATTGTTTGATAGAAATTTACACCATTTGTTACATCTAAATCACGAAGTTTATTATAACCAGAGTTTTCATCCGGGCTATCGTAAGTCTTTGCAATCATATTAAGCAATTTTTCTCTTGGTGCAATAGCATTCCAATAGGCATCTCCGATTAAAAATTGTTCATTTCCATCATAACCAACATTATCTGAATTTTCAAAAAGATGTTGTACCCCTAATATTGTTTTATTGATATATTTTTCTGACAAAAAAACAGACAAATCTGAATACTGCCTTTTTTGGTAGTCAATTCCCTCTGCTCCTTTTATTACACCATCCTGATTATAGGTTTGATATTGCATAATGGGCAGACCGAAAAGAAATGCAGTAAAAATTAAACTGACTGCCATAACAATAAGTGTAGACTTTTTACGTAGTATTTTCAAAAACTCATATTTAATTAACATCTTATTTTTCCTCCTGTGCATCTTCTCCAAAATAATACAAAAATAAATCTTCTAAACTTGGTTCCACGGTAAATGCATCAACTGTTGGTGCATTTTCATCTACGATTCGCAGCCGTACCATATTATTTTCATGATGTAAATTAACAACCGAAAAGTGTTTGCTATATTCCAAAGCAGTTCGTTCATCTACTAAGACTTCCCACACCTTGCTTTTGATATCTTCCGTAACTACAGTCATTGGTTTTTGCAGTAAAAAACTGCCATTTTTCATTATTAAAATGGTATCTGCAATATAAGAAACATCAGATACAATATGTGTTGACAAGATAACAATTTTTTCCTTTGCGAAATCTGAAATCAGGTTGCGGAAACGCACTCTCTCTTTTGGATCAAGACCTGCAGTTGGTTCGTCTAATATCAAAATAGATGGAGAATTAAGTTCTGCTTGTGCAATTCCCAATCGTTGCTTCATACCACCAGAATAGAATTTAATTTTCTTGTCTGCCACATCATACAGATTAACCATATTAAGCAGTTTCTCCGTTTTTAATTTTGCTTCTTTTTTATCAAGCCCTTTCACTGCTGCCATATACAACATAAATTCACGAGCAGTAAAATCGGGATAGAAGCCAAAATTCTGTGGCATATAGCCTAAATGCGTGTAATATTCTTCACCTAATTCCTGCATTGTTTTACCATTCAGACGAATATCACCAGAAGTAGCTTTAAGAACACCACATATCATTCGCATTAAGGTAGTCTTTCCTGCACCATTTGCTCCAAGTAAGCCATATACTCCTGGTTTTAAGTTGACATTTATATTGTCTACAACACGCTTTGTTCCATATCGCTTACTTAAATGTTGTAATTGTAACTCCATATAAATAACCTCCTGTTTGTTTTTGTTTTAGTACAAAAAAATAGATGACCTATGCCATATAGCATAAATCATCCATCTTAAGTTGAACTTTTTCCTATCTTAATTTATCCTTAATTTACGATTCAAGTGGCAGACAAATCATAAATTCTGTACCCACATTCTGTTTGCTCTTTACAAAAATTTCACCACCATGAAGTATCACAATTTGTTTTGCAATGGCAAGACCAAGTCCACTTCCTTCTGGCTTCTCCCTCGTGCTTGTACCTCTGTAATATCGGTTAAATAGCTTTGACTGTTCTTCATCACTCATACCTATTCCATTATCCTGCACAATAATAGCTACTTTATCTTTTTTAAAAAAACTTACACAAATCGTTATTTGAGTTTCTGATGAGTTATGTGTAAGGGCATTGATGATAACATTTCCCACAGCACGCCGAAATAAATCGGGATCCACACAGACCATGATTTCCTGTATACTACTTTCAAAAGCTATATTATAGCCACTAAATGCAGGATCATTCACAATGTCAATAACTACCTCTCTTAGATAACGAATAAGTGGTATTTCTTTAGGCTTGTATGGTATTGCACCCGCATCAAGCTGATAAGTCAGTTTCAAATCATTTATCAACTTTTCGGTGTGACTAACATTCTTTAAGATAATTTTCCCATATTCCTGTACAGTTTTACTCTCTAGTGCAGGATTGTCTGAAAGTAATTCCGCATACCCCTTGATTGGAGAAAGTGGTGTTTTTAAATCATGTGTAATATTGGCAATCCATTCTTGTCTTGCTTGTTTGGTTTCTTTCTGCACCTTATCACTATGATAGATTTCCATATCCATTTTGTTTAACTCTTTGTAGATTTCACGAAATATCCCTTTTTCCGAAAGTGGAATATAAGAACGAAGCGATATATTTCCTATTCCTTTTGTAATCTTTCCAAGATGTCTTGTAAGCCAAAAAACATACATAAGCACAAAAACTATTATGATCCCCAAAAGAAAACAAATACCCATACGGAAAACTGGCGAAAGAAGTCTGACATTTTCACCATTATAGTACAGTATACTTTTCCCAATAATATATGGAAAACCAACCATATAGTTCCACACCTTACCAGAATCTTCAAAGCTATTCACAAAAACTGTACCTTCCTGCTCATAAACACCTGTACTAAGTGCAATTAGTTCGGATGCAGAATAGCTTATTGGATAAGTGTCAGGCTTATTATAAGAAAAGACTTCTTTTCCCATTTCATCAATAACTTGAAGCCATAACCCATATTCATCCAATCGCTCAAGCCCTATGTCTTTTATTTTAATATTTCCAGCATCATTCTCCATCCATACGGAAAAACTACTTGTAAATGTCTTTGGCCATGATGCTAAACTTAAACCTTCTGGCTCCGTAATCCCAAAAATATAGTAAAATGCCACAATTACCATAATAACAGCCACCAAAAGCAGAACAGATATCAAAACAAATATGCGTAAAAACGGATTAACTATTGTTTTATTATTCATAAGGATTCACCAGCTTGTAGCCCAAACCTTTCAGTGTAATAATATACCTTGGAACAGAAGGATTGTCCTCTAATTTTTCACGAAGATGACGGATATGTACCATCATCGTATTATCACATCCAAAGCTATCTTCACCCCAAATAGTTTCGTATAAACGTTCACGGCTTATTACCCGTCCTTTATTTTCTGCTAAATAATGTAATATTTCAAATTCCCTTGCAGTTAATTCTATTAGAGTATTACCTTTCGTTACTTGGCACCCCTCTGGGTCAATCATCAATTCTCCGATTTTAATAGAATAATTCTTAGATGGATTTTGCCTATACTCCATTCGGCGTAATTGTGCTTTTATTCTATATGCTATTTCTTTTGGACTAAACGGCTTTGTTACATAGTCATCTCCACCAACAGCTAAACCAAGTATTTTGTCTAATTCATCGTTTTTAGATGAAAGAAACAAAATTGGACAATGAGAAAACTCACGAATTTGTTTACACACTTCATACCCATCAATATCTGGCAGCATAACATCTAAAATAATGATATCTGGCTGACTTTCCCGACAAGCTCTTATAGCAGAAAATCCATTTTCAATTTTAACAATATTATAGTATCCCTCTATATTAAGAGCCTTTTCAAGTAAAACTAATATATCTGGCTCATCATCCACAATCACAATTCTATATTCCTTCACGAAATTGCATCTCCTTTTTGTTTTATTCTCTCAATTATTCTTGAATCAATTCCACTAATATTAAGTAAATATAACTTCCGAAATAACATGTTTGAATATTATAGGATTGTAGACAACTAACCACAAAAAAGCTAGTTGTCTACTTAAATTAAAAAACAACCACCCCAAAATGCTCTAATATAATCTTCAATCCAAGAAGAATAAGAATTGCTCCTCCTGCCAGTTCTGCCCTCTTCTTATATCGGCTTCCAAAAATATTACCAATTTTTACACCTGCCACAGAAATGCAGAAAGTAGTAATTCCAATAAATGACACAGCTAATGGCACATTTTGAAGTTTTAACATGGCAAATGTTATTCCAACTGCTAAAGCATCTATACTGGTCGCAATGGCAAGCAGAAACATTGTTCCTGCCGCAAGAGAACTATCCGCTTTTTCTTCCTCTTCATTTTCCTTTTCACAAGCCTCTTTTATCATATTTCCACCAATTAAACTTAATAAGGCAAAAGCTATCCACGGTGCCAGCTTTGTTACATATCCAGCAAATTGTATTCCAAGAAAATAACCAATTAATGGCATCATTGCCTGAAATGTTCCAAACCACAATCCTACAATTGCTGATTTTCTGATACTTGCCTTCTCCATTGCAAGCCCTTTGCAAATAGATACTGCAAAAGCATCCATAGACAATCCTAATGCTAAAATAAATAATTCCAAATTTGACATAATCTATTCTCTCCTTTTTGCTAGATAATGTAATATAGAAAAATATGAAAATCCATTTATTTGTTAAATTATAACTTATATATGAGATTTTTCAGAAAACCTAAAATTAATATAAATAATATAACCATTCAGCCATACCCATTTATATTCTGCTAGAGTATTCGTCATAACTAAAAATATTACAAAATGTATTATACACAACCGCAAAGCACTTCCTATGATACAAAAAAATAGACCTAAGTATAGCAAAGCTATACGTAAGTCTCATTCATTAAGGCAAGCCAGACTTTCTCAGTCAGTATGTTGACTTGCCACGTATTCACGCAAACTACTCCCTTACGAGATAGACTTATTCTATCATAGAATGACAAATAATGTCAATAAGGCATAATATGTTACTGTTCACACCTATGGTGCAAACTGTAACCAAAATATAGCACTTTTTTTATTTTAATCGAATAATTTGTACTGGAATAGGTGGATGATTGGGACGGTTATAATATTCACTGACAATAACCAAGTATTTTTTTGCATCCAGTTGTTTCATCCATTCTAAAACTGCGTTCTTTTCTTCAAATCCACTATCACCACCACTATAGATAGTAACACTAAGTAATCCATTCTTCTTTAACAATTGCAAAGAAGCCTCCATAGCTGTTATTGTACTTTTTGCCTTTGTAGCGAGGGCATGATTGCCTCCTGGTAAATATCCAAGATTAAATACAATACATGATACACTCTCTTCCCTTGCATACTTTCCAATATTCTCATGACTATCTAAAATCACCTTTGCATTTCCTTCAAAGGCATTCTCCCTCAGCAACTTTTTAGTATGATTTACTGCTATTTCCTGAATATCCATAGCTATCACTTTCCCATTCTCTCCAACTAATTCACAAAGAAACAGGGTATCATGACCGTTTCCGGCTGTAGCATCCACACAAATATCTCCCTGATCCACATGCCGGCGGATAAAATGATGTGCATATTCTATTATTCCATAATAATTCTTCATGTTTTTCTCCTATTTACTCTAAAAGTCCTAACAAACAGTTACAATTTCGTGCAAGTTTACTTGCAAAGAAATGTAACCATTTGGCTGGCTAAACTGTATGAGTATGTAGGGTGATAACCCGGAATACGAATACAGTTGGTGATTGCGGGAGTGCGTAGCACGTAGCAATCAACTTTTATTTATAGTGGTGCTGCTGAAGGTAGCATGGAAGTTTATTCTCTATCAGATAAATCCTGCTGCACCATATCCAGATAATGAATCATAACCCCCTCATAAGTAGAAATCTGATATCTTGTTTCCAACTCGTCATAGGAAAAACTCTTTCTCTCTCCTTTATTGCAGCGCTCCCAAAATTCTAACAATTTTTGAAAAGTCAGATAATAAAATACATCCTGCTCTTTAAAGTAAATTAACAAAAATGCCATTCCCTCCTGCTGTTCAAATTCCGACATAAAAGCAATCTGATGTTCATGAACATTGGCAAGGGGAAAACGCTTGGTAGCGCATTCCTTAGCATCAAAACAAACAGGAATTCCCTGAATCACTCCAATATAATCCACCGTACTTTTTTGCTCAAAATATGCCAAGGTAATATGTCGATGGATTGGATCGATTTCAATTGGTTTAATTGGCGTTGGTATTTTCTGGATTAATGCCAAACCCTCCTGCCTATATTTTTCATTGGTATAATTTATCATTTCTTCCAAAAAGGACCCTCGAAGTCCCCGATTCTTCCATGTTGCCATACTTTTACTTCTCCTTTAATCCTAATTTTTCTATTAAATTTAGAAAATAATCTGGTAAAGGTGCAACAATCGTCTTCCTTGAAATATCTGCAAATTCTTCTGATAATTCTGGCAATACTAACTCATAAGAATGTAATAGATGATGTTTTAATTTATACGCTTTTCTAAGCTGCTTATTGGTTGGTACATCTCCATATTTTCCATCCCCGATTACTGGATGCCCAATGCTTTGTAAATGGGCACGAATCTGATGAGATTTTCCAGTCAGAAGTTTTACCCGAAGTAATGTAAATTCTTCTGTATAGGAAAGAGGTTCATATTCCGTTTTTATAAAATCTGCCCCTTCTACAGGTCTATCAGAAATTTTTACTCTGTTGTGATTTCGGTCTTTTGTTAGATAACCCTCTATAGTCTGTTTTTTGGTCAATTTTCCTTTTACAATGCACTGGTAATATTTTCCAATATTTCGTTCCTTTAATAAGGCTGACATTGTTTGTAAACCTAATAACGTTTTTCCTGCAATAATAATTCCACTTGTATTTCTGTCCAAACGGTTGCACACTCCTGGACGAAAACTTTGGAGCTGTTCCATTGTTAATTGTCCGCTATTTAACATATATGTAGTAATATATTCAATTAAAGAGATATCTTCTTTTTTTGCCTTTTGAGACAGTACTCCTGCAGGTTTATTTATAATTAATATATGCTTATTTTCAAAAATAATATCCAAATCCATCTCCGATTTTTCTACTATTTTCTCCTCTGTAAAATTCCGAATGGTTTCTTCTGATAAAAAAAGCTTAATCTCATCTCCTTTTTGCAGTTTTTCCGAACCTTCTGCCTTTTTATCATTCAACTTAATATTTTTCTTTCTAAGCATTTTATAAAGAAAACTCTTTGGTGCCTTCTCCAAATACTTAGCAAGAAACTTGTCTAGACGTTGTCCTTCTTCTTTATCTGTAATGGCAATACTTTTCATAACATTTCCTTTCCAGCAAACAGCCAATTATATAATGGTTTGGGTATCCCATTATACCATAATAGATAATAAAAAATTCTCCACACTTTCTCTTTCTTCTTTGGAAATTTCCTTTTCTTTTGCATTTTTTATAGCATTTTCAAAATCCTTTTCTTTCTGAAAAATTTTCACTTGATAGGCGTTACTATTTTGTTCTACACCCTTTTTCAAATAATTCTGCACATATTGGTTATCTTGCTTTTCTTTTGTAGTCAAACCAAACACATACCCACTTCCCAGTACTATAAAATCAAGTCCCATGGATTTTTCTGTCGATGTAATAATGATATCTGATAAGAGACGGCTTCCCTCTGGTACTGCTGCCTTCCATTTCTCATAAACTTTTTGGTCAGGGGTATGATAAGGGAATAATAAAATATATTCTACCAAAACCCTTGCCCACGGCAGTACAAATAAAATTGCCACAATAGTAAAAACATTTACATAAGACATTTTATTTAGCAATAATCCTACTACAAAAATAGCAAGAGCAATCCCCACATAGATAAGCATCTTTATAATATCATGTTTCTTTGACTTTGTAATATAGCCATATTCTCCTTTTTCCTTTTGGAATAATTTCTGCATCTATCTGCCTCCTACTGTAACAGTTTGTCTACAGGCTTAACTGTTACCTTCTACTTCTTTTTATGAATATTACGTATTGCTTTCTTCTTTTTAGTTGGTGCCTTTTCTCTTTTTCCCTCAAATCTCTGATTGTTTCCAGATTTTTGCATCTTCCTTGTAGATTGGCTTTTTTGGTCTTTTCTACCATTGCCATGTCTATCTTCTTGTTTCTCTTTAGCAAACTTTCTTGGTCTTACTAGACATTTCTCATCAAATCCAATTAAGTCCGTCCGATGAGCCATTTTTAGTGCCTCCACCACCAAATCATAATTCTTAGGATCCCGATATTGAATCAAGGCACGCTGCATCTCCTTTTCGTGATGCTTCTTTGGTACATATACTGGTTCCATTGTTCTTGGATCTAACCCCGTATAATACATACAAGTGGAAATGGTAGAAGGCGTTGGATAAAAATCCTGAACCTGCTCTGGCATATAGCCTAAATCTCTGATATATTCTGCAAGCTCTACTGCCTCTTTCATGGTCGAGCCTGGATGGGAAGACATTAAATATGGTACTACATATTGCTGTTTGCCCACTAGTTTATTTGTCTTTTTATATTTATCAATAAATCTTTGATAAATCTCATTACCTGGTTTTCCCATTAACTTTAATACTTTATCACTAATATGTTCAGGAGCCACTTTCAACTGACCACTTACATGATGTTCACACAACTCACGGATAAAAGTATCATCTTTATCATGAATCAGATAATCAAAACGGATTCCAGACCGTATAAATACCTTTTTTACTTTCGGCAATTTACGGAGTTTGCGAAGAAGAGATAAATAGTCCTTATGGTCAATTTTCAAATTCTTACATGGTGCGGGAAATAAACACTGCTTTCCAATACAAACACCTTTTGTTTTTTGTTTTTCACAAGCAGTATCCCGAAAATTGGCGGTTGGCCCGCCTACATCATGAATATACCCTTTAAATTCTGGATCTGCAATGACAATTTTAGCTTCTTCTATAATAGACTCATGGCTGCGGCATTGTATAATCCTTCCCTGATGAAAGGTCAAAGCACAAAAACTGCATCCTCCAAAACACCCTCGGTTACTCACTAAACTGTGCTTTAATTCACGAATTGCAGGGACTCCTCCCTCTTTTTCATACACAGGATGATAATTACGCATATAAGGAAGGGCATATACTGCATCCATCTCATCCTGAGATAAAGGCATAGCAGGAGGATTCTGTACCACATATTCTTTTTCTTTATATTTTTCAATTAAGATTTTTCCAGAATATGGATCTGTATTACAATACTGTTTATAAAAACTCTGGGCATATTTTTTCTTATCTTCTACAATCTCTGGGTAAGAGGGTAAAACAATCGCATCATACAAATCTTCCACCTCTTTTGTCCGGTATACCGTTCCTCGGATAAAAGTGATATCAGAAATAGAAATTCCGCTGTCCAATGCTTCTGCAATCTCCACCACTGGATGTTCACCCATTCCATAAATTAAAAGATTCGCACCAGCATCCAGTAAAATGGAACGTTTTACTTTATCACTCCAGTAATCATAATGTCCCAATCGTCGAAGGCTTGCTTCAATTCCACCAATAATAACTGGCACATCTTTATAAGTCTTGCGAATCAGATTTCCATAGACAATAGTTGCCCTGTCTGGACGTTTTCCCATTACTCCGCCAGGAGTGTAATTATCCATTTTCCGATGTTTCTTATTCACAGTATAATGATTCACCATAGTATCCATATTTCCACCAGATATCAAAAAGCCTAATCTTGGTTTCCCAAGAATCTGTATAGAAGTTTCATCTTTCCAGTCTGGCTGTGAAATAATTCCTACTTTAAATCCATGACTTTCTAACACTCTGCTTATAATTGCTGGGCCAAAAGAATGATGGTCTACATAAGCATCACCAATCACATACACAAAATCACACTGTTCCCATCCTCTTTTTTTCATATCTTCTTTTGAAATTGGTAAAAAATCCTGTAACAGTTCAGCCTTGGGCTGAACTGTTACGGAATTGGACAAGCTTCGCATATCAATTGCCCAATTCCTCTCCTGTTTTAATTGTTTATACGGCCTGCACAGCGAAGTGTGCAGACCTGTCTGAACTGTTACAAAATCCTTCATTTGTTACCTCTTCTCTTCTATAACAACTCTTTGTAATCTGTAATATAATAATCTGCCAATTCTCTTTTTTTCTCATCATCTACTTTGGAATAATGGTCATAGATAGCACATGCTTTCATTCCTGCATTCTTTCCTGCCATAATTCCATGTACAATGTCTTCAAAAATAAGACAGCGTTCTGGTTTCACCTGCAAATCCTTTGCAACCAGCAAATAAATATCTGGTGCAGGTTTTCCTTTTTCTACTTCGTTTGCCGTGTGAATAGAATCAAAATATTCCAATACACCATGAGAATCTAATACTGTCCGAACCAGAAATTCCGAATTACTGCTGGCAATTCCTACCTTAATTCCATTTTCCTTTAGTGCCTTTAAAAATTCCAATACACCTTCCTTTAATGGAGCTTCATATTGATATTTTTTATGTGCCATTTCATTCCAGATATCCATAAGTTCCTCTGGTGTCTCCTTAAACCCAAAACGGTTTTTCATATAAACAGCAGTTTCCCGAAAACTCATGCCATCCAAAGCACCTTGTAAATCATTTGGAAGTTCCACACCTCTTTCGCCAAAGAAATCAATATCTACACTTTTCCATATCCACATAGAATCCACTAAAGTTCCATCCAAATCAAATATTACAGCCTCTGCATCCTTCCACATAACAGGCTCCTTCCTTTGTTCTCATTCACATCTATCTTTTTACTCTTTCTCCTGCAATAAAAGAACTTCCTCCTCTGTCAGTTCCCGATATTCTCCTGCTGCCAGATTTTCATCTAAAGCAAGTCCTCCCATAGACAATCGTTTCAAGTAGAGAACTTTTTTTCCTACCGCCTCAAACATTCGTTTCACCTGATGAAATTTCCCCTCGTATATTTTTATCTGAACCTCAGAAATCTCATCTTCTTTTAGAATTGTAAGTTCTGCTGGTAAAGCAGTGAAATCCTCCTCTATCCTAAGACCTTCCCGAAACTTTTCTACATCTTCCACAGTCACTTTTCCATCTACTTTTGCATAATATACCTTGCTTACATGTTTCTTTGGCGATAACAGATTATGGGACAATTGCCCATCGTTGGTTAAAATCAGTAATCCCTCTGTATCCTTATCCAATCTTCCTACTGGAAACAATTGCTTTTTTATTGGTAAATCAATGAGATCCAGTACCGTTTTATCTCTCTTATCTTCTGTTGCCGTAATCACACCAGCAGGTTTATGGAGCATAATATAATAATTTTTTTGATAGCCAATCTCCCTGCCTGCAAATACAACAACATCCTTCTCTTCATCAATCTTTTGCTCTGGTCCTTTTGGAGGCATTCCATTTACCAGAACCTTATGCCAACGGATATAGTTTTTCACTTCACTTCGACTACCTACACCCATATTTGCTAAATATTTATCTAATCTCATTATTTTCTCCATAATAACTGTTCAAAACCATGAACAGTTACTCTCCAAATTCTATACTAAAACATTCTCCAGCCACTATGATATTTATTTTTTAGCCTTCCCTTTGTAGCTTTTGCCCAGCCAAGGGGATATCCATCTACACAAACCAAATACCAGCCTTTTGCTTTGTCATCTTCTATATCAATCGTTTCTCCCTTTAAATATTTCACAACCTTAATATCATCTACAGGAAAATCCATCACTTGTGTAAATTCTTCTTTCTTCAACGCCATAGCAAGGGACTGGCTAGGTTCAAAACGGTTCTTCTTGATATCTCCCAGATAAAGCCCGCTACGAAGCACACGAAGCCCTTTCATATCCACATCTTTATCTGGAACGAAAAACAGCTTGTCCTTTACACGCATACACTGTTCCCAATTTATTTCCATAGAAAGTAATTCAAAAAACTCTGTGCATTCATCAGGTAAACGAAATTTACTTCTCTTAATTGGAATATCTGCTGTTTCTTCTTCTCCCTCTTTTTTTAATAAAGAAATAAAATGACCTTCACCTTTTAACTTATGTGGCCACAAACGGATAGTATTAGAAAGACTTTCTGGTCCGTCCACCCACTCTGGATGCCCTCCACTAAATTCATGCCACAAATCTGGGATTTTTTCAATAGTAAATTCTGGGTAGTTTTCTAACAAATACTTCATACTTCCTTCGTCTTCTTCTGGCGAAAAAGTACAAGTAGAATATAAAATCTTACCGCCTGGCTTCAAGAGCTTTACAGCACTATCAATAATTCCCTTTTGCAGTTTATGAAAAAAATCCACTCCATGCTCTTCCCACCCCTTTACCATAGATGGTTCTTTACGAAACATTCCTTCTCCTGAACAAGGTGCATCAATGAGTATTTTATCAAAATATCCTGCAAACCGTTCTACAAAATGTTCTGGTAGTTCACTTACTACATAGGCATTCTTTACACCCATAAGTTCAATATTTTTTAACAATGCCTTTGCTCTGGAATTACTAATATCATTCGATACCAAAACCCCTGTACCTCCAAGTTTTGCTGCCAGTTCCGTACTTTTTCCTCCAGGAGCTGCACAAACATCCAATACTTTATCTCCTTTTTCGACAGGAAGAAGCTGTGCAGGTGTCATAGCTGAAGGTTCCTGAATATAATATAATCCAGCAAAATAATAGGGATGTTTTGCTGGCTGCTCACTATCTTCATAATAATACCCATTTTCTGTCCAAGGTATCTTCTTTAAGGCAAAAGGAGATATTTTTTCAAACTCCTCTGTGGAAATCTTTAAGGTATTCACCCGCAGACCACGAAAATTCTTTTCATCAAAACTTTGCATATAAGCAGTAAATTCTTCTTCTCCAAGCAGTTCTTTCATTCTATTTACATAGCTCTCTGGTAAATACAATTTTATATCCTCCTATTTGTCATTATTCCAAATTGCGAAACTCTATTTACTCTTTGAATTTTTCAGAGTTCACAATCAAAAGGAGAGGCTGTTGTATCTACAACAACCTCTGTAACTTTTATTGTATTCTTTGGGCACGGTAACTTTCTGCCACAATATCTAATTCCTTGCAAAAATGAGACATTCTTTCTAAATCATCTGTCTCATATATAGATAAAAATTCATCCTGTATCTTCATAACCTCCCGTTTATTGGCAACCTTATATAGATTTTCAATATTGGTAAGAATGTCGGATACAATTTCTGTCTTTAGCTGGTAGTAATTCTGTGCATCCATTATTTCCTTACGAACCACAGACATCTCATTATCCAAAGTCACAATTGCCTTTGCCGATTTTAACAGTTTGTCCTTTACATGTTCTGGCATCTTGCCTTTATATTTATATTGCAAAGAATGTTCTACCGTTGCCCAAAAATTCATGGCAAGGGTACGAATTTGTATCTCTACTTTTAATGTTTTCGGTCCTTTTAGAGATTGCACCGTATACTCTGCAATAATATGATAACTCTGATAACCACTAACTTTGCTCTTTGTTATGTAATCTTTCTCCTTTAGCACCTTCATATCAGAACGTTTACGAATAAGCTCAACAACACGGTCAATATCCTCTACAAAACGGCACATAATACGAAGTCCTGCAATATCATCTATCCTTGTCTCTACATCATCCAAATCTATATTCTTCCGTTGTGCTTTTTCTAATATGCTGGAAATTCTTTTTACTCTTCCATTTACGGATTCTATAGGTGAATACTGATCCAAATATTCAAATTCGTTCTTAATATGATTAAATTTCACAATCAATTCATCCACTGCTAAAGAATACGGTTCCAACATTGTTCTCCATAACTGTAATTCCATAATTCTACACCTCCCTATCCACTATTCTGTTTTATCTTAAAGTCATTCATTTATAACAGTTTAGATATCCACACTGGTAAACTGTTCAGAACCATGAACAGTTACATTTAAGCCCATAATAATTCGCCTTCGGCAAAGGGACTTAAACACTACAAAATTTAATTTTTTTTACGAAACACGCAGTAAATGCGTGTTTCTACCTGAATAGATATCCTTACTATTACTTTTATTCTAAAATGGTATCTATTTTATATTGTCAAACAGATAACCGATATATTATTTCTTTATCCCATAAATTCTAATTTTATTATACCATGTTTTCCCACTCTTTTCAAATTACTTATCCCGAATTATTCTCTCATATATAATAGTTTAGATATCCACACTGTTACATGCATCTGACTATTTAAAATCACCACATAATGAAGCTGCAAACCTTCCTAAACGGTTACCTTACGCTTTTCAAGATATTTCAAAATCCAATATGGATTTACGCTTTGTTCCTCTCCATCTATATCAAGATATACCCCAAAATGCAAATGCACAGGAAACTTTCCCACTGTTCCCTCACTTCCATATCCACTATCTCCCATTGTTCCAAGAACCTCTCCTGCCTTAACCCGCTTGCCAATTTGCAAGTCATTTGCATATTCATATAAGTGTGCGTAATAAAAATACGCTCCTGCATCAGAACGTACGCCAACCCGATAACCGCCTTTATCCAGCCAGCCCATTTTCTCCACTGTCCCATCTGACACACTAACAATCTGAAAATATCCTCTTTCATTTATGCTAGACATAATATCACAGCCCTCATGATTCCGTTTTCCTCCATAAGTTCGTTCTGCGAGCCATGAATTGTCAAAAGAAAATGTTTCCATGCCTTTTTCGTCCTTAATCACTGGAAAGCATTCTATTCCCTTCCATATCGTTTCATACATAAAAAAATATTCTTCACCTATCATATTTTTTGCAATGCTCCGTTTCCAACCTTTCATACCTTTACAAAAAGATGATGCAATATTTTCGCTAATATTCATGTTGCAAAAATCTTCTATATTTTTGGGTCTTTCTCTTTTACATTGTAATCCAAAATATAACACTCCATTTAACAGGGAAAAGAAAAGAATACATCCTAACAATCCAATTATATACAACCGATACGCAAACATTCTTTTTTTCATATCTATCACACCTAAGATGATACTTCTATCTACTATATGTGCCAGATAGAAATTCTATTCCACACATCTGCCAAAAACTATATCCGATTAAGAGCCTGTCCCGTTGTAGATGTTAAGACACACTTTCTGTTATTTCTCATCTGATAAAGTATAACAGTTCAGCCCATAGGCTAAACTGTTATGATAAAATTCTTAAAACTTCTAATATATACTTTTATACCCGCTGAACAGTTGAAATGCTTATTCTTTACTTTGGTGTATGAATATCCAAAATATCCGTGACAATTGATACAATATCTAAGTCTGTTTTTTTTCCTGATAAAATACCACATTCCAAACCAGCATGTATTGCCTCAATTTTAGGTTCTTTTCCATATTGTTCTTTAAAAACTTTTATCATAACTTCCCGTAGTTTAGAATCTGGACGATATTCCCATGCTGGATATTCACTTTTTTTGCTAAATTTTCCATCTAAAAGTTCTATCAGCTCCTTTAACTGTTCACACATATATTCCTTATAAGTATGAAGTGAACTGCGAAGTGAAAATGATACAAAAATTCCTTCTTCATTCGTATGGCAAATTCCCAGATTTAGAGAACTTTCTACCAAACCGTGTATAGCACTGCTCATTTTCTGTACTCCATTAGGAACATGATTAAAGAAGAAAAGAAGGTTTTTTGTAAATTCTTTGGTATATACCATTGCACTTTCCTTTTCCTTCCAATGGACTTCTACTTGAAAATCTGGCTCTTGGAATTGTATTTCCCTGCCCAGCATATTACTAATTTCATCAATTTTTTCAGAAACTATATTCTTATCTTCCACCATAATTTCTACTGTAGTTTCTCTTGGAATCGCATTATCCTTCTGACCACCTTCTATAGAAATTATATAAAATGGAATCTGTCTTACCTCTAAACCATTTAAAATTCTAGCTGCAAGCAAGGTAGCATTTTCTCGGTTCTTTTCTATCTCTGTCCCCGAGTGGCCGCCCTTCAGACCAGAAACCGTCAACGATAAAATATCCCCTGTCTTTTCTTCCTTCTCGCCAGAAAATACTCCGTTCACGGACATTCCCCCAGCACAACTGGTCAATAAAGTCCCTTCCTCTTCAGAATCAATGTTAATCATATATTTTCCATTTAAGACAGAGGTATCCAAACCAATGGCACCATACATGCCAGTCTCTTCGTCTGTTGTAAATACCATTTCAAGAGGTGGATGCACAAGAGAATCATCCGCCAAAATTGCAAGAGCGTATGCCAGTGCAATTCCATCATCCCCACCTAATGTAGTCCCCTTTGCAAATATAAAATCTCCTTCTTTTTGCAGGTTCAATGGCTCCTTAGTAAAGTCATGAGATGTCTCATTATCTTTTTCACATACCATATCCATGTGTCCTTGCAAAATTACTCCTGGCTTATCTTCATGTCCTGTACTTGCCTCTTTCCATATAATTACATTTTCACAAGCATCTTGCATGTACCTTAGTCCATGTTCTTTTGCAAACTCCACCAGATAATCACTAATTCCCTTATTATTTCCTGATCCTCTTGGAACTTTACTAATCTCCTCAAAATACTCAAACACTTTTGTATTATCAATCATTTCTAACAATATAAAATCCTCCTTTGCTATCATTCTTTAAATTTAAGTTCTACCATATATTCTTACTAAAACTTAGTATACGTATTCCTTCAAAGAAAAAGGCTGTTACGCTTATCAAACACACAAAATCTAAATAAGATTTTATGTATCTGACCACGGAAACAGCCTCCTTTATGTTATTGTTTGTACCTATGGTACTCACAATAACGCCTTTATCCTTTGTTACTTTAGTTTTTAAAACTATGAATAGGTGCAGGAATTCTTCCACCCCTATTGATAAAATCATCACAAGAAAATTGATTTACTGGCATAATTGGTGCATATCCAAGCAATCCACCAAATTCAACCATTTCACCAACATCTTTTCCAATTACTGGGATCAAACGCACTGCTGTCGTCTTTTGATTTACCATACCAATTGCCATCTCATCAGCAAGAATACCAGAAATCGTTGTTGCCTTTGTATTTCCAGGAATTGCAATCATATCCAACCCAACAGAACATACACAAGTCATAGCCTCAAGTTTTTCTAAAGTCAAAGCACCTTCACTAACTGCCTGAATCATTCCTTGATCTTCACTAACTGGAATAAATGCACCACTTAAACCACCAACATAAGAGGACGCCATAACGCCACCTTTCTTTACTTGATCGTTTAATAATGCCAAAGCAGCAGTTGTTCCTGGTGCACCAGCTCTTCCCAGTCCCATTACTTCAAAAATCTCCGCAATGCTGTCACCTACTGCAGGAGTTGGAGCAAGAGATAAATCGATAATACCAAATGGAATACCAAGACGCTTGGAAGCTTCTGCTGCAACCAATTGTCCCACTCTGGTAATTTTAAATGCTGTTTTCTTTACTGTCTCACACAATGTACCAAAATCTGCTCCCTTTACACTTTCAAGGGCAGATTTCACTACTCCTGGTCCACTGACACCTACATTAATAATCGCATCTTCTTCGGTAACACCATGAAAAGCACCTGCCATAAAAGGATTATCATCTGGTGCATTACAAAGTACAACCAGCTTAGCACATCCAATAGAATCCTGCTCTTTGGTAAGCTCTGCTGTCTCTAATATAATCTCTCCTAATAACTTTACTGCATCCATATTGATACCTGTTTTGGTAGATCCTACATTAACAGAACTGCATATCAAATCGGTTTCTTTCATTGCCTGAGGAATGGAACGAATCAGATACTCATCGCTCTTTGTCATTCCCTTAGATACTAACGCAGAATAACCACCTATAAAATTAACACCAACCTTCTTTGCTGCACGATCTAAAGCCTTCGCCAAAACCACATAATCCTCTGGTGACTTACATGCTCTCGCACCTACCAAAGAGATTGGTGTAATGGAAATCCTTTTATTTACAATCGGAATACCATATTCTCTTTCAATCTCCTGGCCAGTAGCAACTAAATCTTTTGCAATAGTAGTAATCTTATTATATATATTTTCTCCAACAACATTCACATCAGAATCTGCACAATCCAGTAAATTAATACCAAGTGTAATGGTTCTTACATCCAGATTCTGTTTTTCAATCATTTTATTCGTTTCCAGCACTTCAAAAATATTTATCATTTTTCTATCCTTTCTCCTACAAACGATGCATTTTATTGAAAATATCTTCTAACTGAACCTTTATGATACAACCGATTTCTTCTCCCAATTTTTCTAAGTCATCTGCAATATCATGAAAGCTCTTTGCTGAATCATTGATATCAGCAATCATCATCATATTAAAATATCCCTGTACAATAGTCTGGGAAATATCCAATATATTTACTTGATTTTCTGATAAATAAGTACATACCTTTGCAATAATTCCAACACTATCTTTTCCTACTACTGTAATAATCGTTTTTTTCATGAATATAATCCTCCCAAAAACAGCCTATTGCTGTGTATTTTCTTATTCCTTTCTCATTCTGGAACTTGCATATCTTATATAGTATACAACAATTTTCCCTAGATTTCAAACATAGAAGAAGGTGTACCATAATTTGCTACTGATAAAAAATTCCCTTGGCATTCTACACCATGTTCTGCAAGTTCACATTTTACGGTTTCATAAGCTAAATCAGGATAATTATTATCCTTACTTAAATGTGCTAGAATAACATGTTTAAGTTTCTGGCTTAAAAGCTGGCACAATAATTTTGCAGAATTACCATTAGACAAATGTCCTCTTGCACCTAAAATCCGTTGTTTTAACAAATATGGATATGGGCCAACCTGTAACATATTTACATCATGATTCGCCTCTAAAAAAAGTATATTAGAACCTTTTAAATTATGTATAGTATAATCATCATAGCTTCCAAGATCTGTTGCCAAACCAATTTTTTGTTCGCCTGACTGGAACGTATAGGCTACTGGATTACTGGCATCATGATAAATAGAAAAGGGATTTACTATAATATCTTTCACTTTTACTACCTTATCTGGCTCTACTAAATGAATCAGCTCTTCCGAAATCTTTCCAATATTTTTAGTACGTAGCATAGCGTGCATAGTTTCCACCGTACCATAAAGTGGTAACTGATACCTTCTAGCTAAAATCCCCACCCCCTTAATATGATCTAAATGCTCATGAGTAATAAATATACCATCCAATTCTTCTGGACTTACTCCAATTCCTTTTAATCCTTCTTCTACACGCTTTCCACTAATTCCTGCATCTACTAAGATTTTTCCTTTCTCTCCACTAATAAATATACAATTTCCTTCACTTCCACTAGAGATACTACATAATCTCACAATTTTTCCTCTTTTCTATTCTTAAGATTCCCAGCCAAGTTCAA
This sequence comes from Lachnospiraceae bacterium, assembly GCA_022791815.1. Classification (GTDB taxonomy): domain Bacteria; phylum Bacillota; class Clostridia; order Lachnospirales; family Lachnospiraceae; genus CAG-411. Next base: position 6,221 of record JAAVZU010000022.1, on the reverse strand, counting down.
TACTGTCTCCATCCGAAATCGGAGTAGAAAAACTTCCAGCAATTCCATTTACCTTTGTGACCACAGTATTACCTGCAGCAACAGACGTATCAAAAGGATAAAAATCAAGAATATCTACAAAAATATAATTCTCTTTTCCCGATAAAACTATTGTTTCATTATTAACAGCAACCGTAATACTTTTCGCTTTTTTATCTTCTTTCTTTACACTGTTATTATTAGGATATTTTTCTTTGTCCTGTGATATGCCTTTTTCGGATACTATTTTCTGTTTTTCATATTCAGCAGAATTTCCTTTTTCAGTCTCTTCATTTACAGTCTCACTATCCTGCATACTTTCTATAAGTTCCTGTACATCTTTTATTCCATTTGAAGATTCCTCTTCATACCAGATACACTCAATTATACTTTCATCATAAATTCTGTCATTCCAGTCACCTTCTTTATGGTTGATAAAAAATTCTTCTGGATCGGTCATATCCATAAATTCCAATAATTCTTCCATAAAATAATAATCAAGAATCTCTATTTTATCATCTTCCTGCAAAGAATAAGTGTCCAAAACAACATTTCCATTTACTTTAACCATTCTTGGACATTTTACTATTTTACCATTGACATTAAAAGTAAGTGTGTCTTTCCGTTTAAACTCCACTAACTTTCCTACTTCTCCACTTGCATCTTTTCCAGCTGTAGATGGAATAATCTCAATAATATCTTCCCCATTAATTTGCGAATTAAAACTACCACGCTTTCCATTAATGGTAATTTGTGCAGCCTCACCAGCTTCACCCCGTAACATTCTCTTTTCTCCATTCAGCCAGTAAATAAGTTCCTTTCCTCTCTTTGGAAACAAATTCTCCTTTGGAAATCCAATCTGCATTGCTGCATCCATAACAGATAATTTCCCATTATCATATAATTTCACTTGTCTGCCATTCACAGAAACCAAAATAAAATTATTATTTTTTTCATAATAACTTAAACATATTCCAACAGGTGTGACAAGAGTAGAATCTTTTTCTATGTCCTTTTGCAAAAACTCCACACTGCCTAATACTTCTTCTCCCCGAACTGCCACACGTTCTTTAGGAAGTTCCAAAAATTTTGCAAGGTTCTGGGCAAAGTTAGGAAGCTTTCCGCCACCGCCAACAATAAATACTGCACTCACAGAAGAACCACCATTTAATTCTTTGATTTTATCTGCTACATTCTTGGTAATCCGTTCTACAGTTCCAGAAAGTCCATCTAAAACATCTTTCGCAGGAATAGTATTTTCAAGACCCATAATATCCTTATAAGTAACCTTCTTCTCCGAAAAACAAGCCATCTTAATTTCTTCTGCTGTAGCAAAATCAACCAAATACCGTTTGGCAATCTCTTCAGTAAATTCATCTCCAGCATAAGGAATCATACCATATCCAATAATACTTCCATCCTTAGTGATAGAGATATCCGAGGTTCCTGCACCAACATCCACCAAAGCTATATTTAATAACCTATAATTTACTGGAATTGCCACTTCACTTGCGGCAATTGGCTCCAACGTCAGATTTGCAACACTTAAATTGGCTCGCTCTACTGCTGCATACAAAGATTCTATTACTTCATCTGGCAGAAAAGTTGCTATTAATTCCGCAGAAATCTTACTCCCTTTATGACCTTCCAAGTTCAGCATTAAATAATCATTCAAATAATAATGTACAATTGTAGAACCTACACAATACAGACGGAGTTCTTCTTTTTTCTTTCTGTGTTTAAGACTGTCATAAGCTTTTTCAATTCCCAGCAATTCTAACGTACGTAAATGTTCCACATCAATCACCACTTCATCTTCCAAATCATAATCTACATGGACATTTACCGTCTTTAGCACACGGCCTGCAGCCGCAATACATACTTCCTCTAAACGGAAACCTATTATTTCTTCTAGTTTCTGCCTTACTGTTTGTATACTTTCTGCAACTTTTCCAATATCATGAATCTGTCCATCCAGCATAGCTCTGGTTTCATGCATTTCCACGACCTGTGCCACTATAACAAACTTCTTTTCGCTTTCCCGATATCCAACTGTTCCAACAATACTTCTAGTTCCAATATCCAATCCAAAAATATAATGCTCTGGACACTTTCCTAATTCAGCCACATAAATTCCTCCTGTGCAAATTTATATCTATTGGTAACTGTTCAGAACTATGAACAGCCACATTTAAGCCCATAGCAACCAACTTTCATAAAAGTGATACCGACAAAGGCAGCATGGACATTTAATCCAAATAATAAAGTTTTTACTTATCTAATCTCCAAAAATGGTTTATTGCTATAATAGCATACTTCATTCATTATACTAACGCTATTATACCATAAACCATTTTTTTACACTAGTAGTTTTTCAATTTGACATAACACATCTTCTAAACTTCTATTATTTTCAACAACATGGTCACAATGTTCTACAAAAAAATTCTTTTCCTGTTGGTTTGAAAGAATCAACGCAATCTTTTCATCGGAATATCCACGATTCACTTTTAGCCGTTCTCTTCTAATATCATCACGAGTATCAATATACCAATTTTCCTGACACATTTTATTTAAACCTGTTTCAAAAAGAATTGCACTCTCTATCACATAAAATTGGTATTTGCCTAAATGCTTTTCTTTTAAAATATCTTCTGACAAATATTGTTTTACCCAAGGATGAATAATCTCATTTAGTTTATTTAATTTTTCATTGCTTTCAAATACAATCTTAGCTAAAATCTTTCTGTCAATCTCTCCTGATTCCATTAATATTTCATCCCCGAAAAGATGAATTACATCTTCATAACCAGAGCTTCCTTTTTTTATAGCAAGATGTCCAAGGCTATCTGTCATTACCAGCTTGACAGAAAAATTATCCTGCATCAGCTTTCCCACTGTTGACTTACCACACCCTACTGTTCCTGTCAACCCAATAATCTTCAATCTTTATCATTCCTCTTACATATTTAAATTTTATAGTCAGTTCCAAATCTCTTCTTTAAGAGCAAAAAACATTAATGTGCTTCATTCCAGTTCTTTCCCTGCTTTACTTCTACCTCTAAATTTACGGAAAGCTTCATCGCCTCTGACATTTCTTTCTCCAATAATTCCTTTACAGTGTCTATTTCTGTTGGATGTGTTTCAACTAACAATTCATCATGAATTTGCAATAGCAGCTGTGATTGCAAATTCAATTTCTTCATTGCCTTACTAACACGAACCATTGCTATTTTAATAATATCTGCTGCTGTTCCCTGAATTGGGGAATTCATTGCAATCCGCTCACCAAAAGAACGCTGCATAAAATTACTGGAAGCTAGTTCTGGAACTGGTCGTATACGCCCCATAAGTGAAGTTACAATTCCCTTTTTCTTTCCTTGTTTTACAGCATCATCTAAGAAATTTTTAATACCAGGATAGGTCGCAAAATATTTTTCAATATATGCTTCTGCCTCTTTCTTTGAAATATGCAAATCTTGTCCAAGACCAAAGGAACTAATTCCATAAACTATACCAAAATTTACAGCTTTTGCATCACTTCTTTGCTTTGCAGTTACCTCGTCAAAAGGTATATGGAAAACTTCTGATGCTGTTATCCGGTGAATATCCCTTCCTTGGTTATATGCCTCTATCAAACTTTTATCATTAGATACATGTGCCAGTACACGAAGTTCAATTTGGGAATAGTCTGCATCCAAAAATACATAGCCTTCTTTTGGAATAAATACCTTTCTCACTTCCCTGCCAATTTCCATTCTAATTGGAATATTTTGCAGATTAGGTTCAGTACTACTAAGACGCCCTGTTGCGGTAATTGTTTGATTAAACCTTCCATGAATTCTACCATCTGCTTCATTGATATAATTAGAAAGACCATCTGCGTATGTGGACTTTAATTTAGCAAGTTGCCTGTATTCCAAAATTTTATCTACGATTTCATATTCTCCCTTTAACTTATCTAATATATCAGCCGATGTAGAATACCCTGTTTTAGTTTTTTTGGCAAAAGGCAATTCCAGCTTTTCAAATAATATAACTCCTAATTGCTTTGGAGAATTGATATTAAATTCCTCGCCTGCTAACTTATAAATTTCCTTTTCTAAAGTTTCAATCCGAACACCTAATTTTTCACTATAATCTTTTAATTCTTGTTTATTTACACGAATCCCTCTTTGTTCCATTTCATATAAAATATAAACCAAAGGCATTTCTACATCCCAGAAAAGGGAACTCATATTACTTTCCTCAAGTTTATCAGACAATATTTTCCAAACTTGATCTGCTACATAGGCATTTGTGCATATAAATTCTATAAAGTTTTCATGTTCTTTTTCTTTCTTCTGTAAAATAGTATCTTTTCCTAAAAAATCCTTCCAAGAAATAAATGCAGTATCTAAATAATCCCGCCCTAAATCATCAAAATCATAGGATTCTCCAATCGGATTCAAAAGATATGCAGCGATGGTACAATCAAAAAATAACTTTTCATACTCATCAAGTTCCACCGTCATACCATATTTTTTAAACAAAGCATCTATAATATATAATTGTTTCTTTAAGTTAATTGTACTAAACTTTACACCATTTTCTATAAGTGAACTTATCTCTCTTATAATCCATTCTTCTATTATCTCAGAATTCTGTTCCAAATAATACACTGTGTTATCACAAGACAAAGAAAAAGCCACAAGAATCTCATCCTGCTTTGGTTCTATTGTTTGAAACAGCGAAAATTGTCCATCTGCTTCCATAAAATTATCTTTACTTTGTGGCGGACCAGGAATGCCTACTCTCTCGTCTGCATAAATCATAAAAGCAAATCTTTCATTGTTTTTGTCTTTTCGTTTTAAAATTTCCTCAAAAAGCTTTTCTGCATCTTTCTTGGTTTCTATTTTATAAATTTGTTTTGTTATTTTATCATTGTCTGTACCACTCTGATCAAATTTTGATAATATAGACTTAAATTCCAGTCTTTTCATTATGCCAAAGGCATTCTCATTGAACATATTATCCAATGTAGCTTCTTCTAAGGAATAATCCAAAGGACAATTCGTTTTTATTGTTGCTAAAACCTTACTCAACTTTGCTTGTTCTTCAAATTCTTTTAAATTTTCCCTAGCCTTTTTTGGTGATATTTCATCGACATGAAGAATTGCTTCTTCTACCGAAGAAAATTCTTTAATTATTTTTGTTGCTGTCTTCTCACCTATCCCTGGAACTCCTGGTATATTGTCTGCTGTATCTCCCATCAATCCTTTTAAATCAATAATCTGTTTTGGTGTCACTTGATATTTTTCAATAACATCTTCTGCATAATAATCTTCTATCTCTGTTCCCGTTCGTTTTGTTTTAGGAATACGAATTTTAATAATATCTGTAGCTAACTGCAGCAGATCCCTGTCTCCAGAAACTAAAGAAACTTCTATCCCTTTTTTCTCTGCTTCTACTGCTATTGTTCCAAGAATATCATCTGCTTCATAACCAGCCTTTTCCACAATTGTAATGTTCATAGCTTGTAAAACTTCTTTAATTATCGGAACCTGTTCAAATAATTCTGCTGGCATTGGTTTTCTTGTTCCTTTATATTCTTTGAACATTTCATGTCGAAAAGTAGGATGCTTCAAATCAAAAGCAACAGTTAAATAATCTGGCTGCTCCTCTTCAAGAATCTTAAACATAATATTAAGAAAACCATACACCGCATTTGTATGTTCTCCTCTTGCATTTGTTAAATCTGGCAATCCATAAAATGCTCTATTTAAAATACTGTGACCATCAATTAACACTAATTTTTTTTTCATTATACTTACCAAAATAACCAATACAGGATTACCTGTATCTGATTAACACAAACACCAAAAATATGTGTTTGCATGTTTTTCCTTTCTTATTTTTTAGAATTTGATTCTAGTAACAGACAGATGCTAAAAGAAACAGAACACAAATAAATTAATATTGTTCTGTAATAAATTATATAAAATTTGCTTATTTATTTTAATTTTGTAATAATCCTCAAATAAAAATACTTCTTACTGTCTTCCAACTTCTGATAAAAATTATACTTTTGAATTTTAGCTAATGGATCATAATCTGGTATTTGATTATTTATAGATTCTGTATTCCTCTTCAATTCTTTCTGTTTGACATATCGTTGCTGCTCTAAAGTAAATGCTACCAACATAAATCCTATAAGTGACAAG
>JAAVZU010000021.1 GCA_022791815.1 Lachnospiraceae bacterium | reverse complement strand
TATAATGCAAGCATACAATGTAGAGTAAACTCTATGTCAAGAGATAGGAAGTGATTTTTTTGGAATATTCTATCGGCGAGTTTTCAAGACTCACAAATTTAGGAATACATACCTTGCGATACTATGAACATGAATGTTTAATTACACCAGGACGCAATTCCAGTAACCGGCGCCGTTATTCCGACAAAGATCTTGCATGGATCGAATTTATAAAACGGTTGAAAGATACTGGTATGCCGATTAGGGAAATACAACATTATGCTAAACTGCGGATGATGGGAGAGACTACCCTAAATGAGAGAATGGAAATGCTGACTGCACACAGGGAAGTTCTTAATAAGCAGATAAAGCAGTTGCAAGAGCACATGAGGAAACTGGATGATAAAATTGACTTTTACCGTGAAGAGATAGAGAATATATTAAAAGAATAATTATAATGTAACAATAAGTTTATTTTTATTCTAACAAATTGATAGATACTTTTCTGGAGTAGGGAAATTAGGTTATATAAGCTTATATTTTATTTAGCAAGGAAGAAAAGATTGATAAAATATTTATTGAAATTATATTTAATAATTATATATTAAAACATAAAGAACTATAATTGAATCTTTAAAACTTGTATGGTATACTAATGATGCGGAGGCTTTCCTTTAGTGTTATAAAGGTAGAACCAAATGGTTAAAGCGTTGAAAGGGAAGGAATTAAGAGTAGATTTGTGATGAGGGGTCAGTTATATATAAATGTATAATAAGATGATTACGACACAATTAGGAAGTATAAATCTGTAGAAAAAAGTTTTTACTACTGCTTAAAGGATATGAAGGGAATTATATAGGGGGCGAGAGGTATTTAGCAGGAAGTTATAATGATGTATTTGCTAGGAGGAGGGATAGTAATGCTTCGTTTTCAGAAAAACCAAAGTTTAGATTTCCTGGATTTATTAGAACGATATCAGGATGTGACCATTACTGTTGGTGGAATTACATTAATTATTTTATTGATTTCCATATTCATTGGTCTGCGAAGAAAGATGAAACGACAGGAAAAGGTTTTACAAAATGCTAGGATTCAAGAGGAAAAATATCGTATTTTGGCAGAGATTTCTAATGATATTTTATTTGAATATGATATTTTTTCTGATACCATGAATTTTTCTGATAAGTATTTAGAAAACTTTGGAAGAAAGGGGATTATGGAACGTTTTGCAGAATTAAAAGAAGAAGCACAATTCATACATAAGGATGATGTGGTTGCTTTTGAAAATTTCTGTAAACTATTAGGAGGAGAGAAACAAAAATTAGAAGTTGAATTTCGTATGAAACGTTTATCTGGAGACTATGTATGGTGTTATGTATGTGGACAGACTATCTATAACGCTGCAAATGAGCCACTAAAGATTGTTGGTAAGCTTTCTAATATTGATATGCAAAAGAGAGAAGTAGAGAAGTTACAATTTAAAGCGGAAATGGATGCTATGACGCGAATATATAATAAAGTGGCAACTAGAGAGCGAATCGATGCATGTATACAAAACAGCAGAAAACAGGATAAACATGCATTACTAATTGTTGATATGGATAATTTTAAAAAGATTAATGATTCTTTTGGGCATCTTAAAGGAGATGAGGTGCTAAAAGAAGGAGTAGCACATCTTAAGAAAATGTTTCGTGGAGATGATATCATTGGGCGGATTGGTGGAGATGAATTTGTAGTATTTATGAGTAATGTAACATCTAGGGAAGATATTGTGAATAAAGCAAAAAGCATAGGAAAGGCCTTTTTTAAAACACATAGTCAAGATGGAATAGATGTTACAGTATCTGCTAGTATTGGCATTTCAATTTATCCAATGGATGGCGGAGATTATGAAGAATTGCTTGATAAGTCAGATAAAGCATTGTATGAAGTAAAGAAAAATGGTAAGAATGGATTTTGTTTTTATCATGAAGAAAAAGAAGAATAGTAAAAATGTTCAAGTGATAAACAAATGCAATTTGAATTTACTAAAGTGAGTATTCTAAAACATCTTGTTAGAGAATACTCACTTTTCGTTTTTGTCCAAAAAGGAAAAATGAAGATTACAATATTTTTTGTAATTTCAGAGATATTCCATAAAGACCTAAATATAGAATACAACATATTCCAAGTAGAATAAGGGAAGAAAGAGAAATATGAGTATGGAAAAACTGCCAAATCTTTAAAATAAAAAATCCCCAAAATGTTAAGAAAAATATTGGTTTTACCAGCCAATTGTAGCTGTCAAAGGTAAAGTATAAACTTTTTTTCACATAATAAAAGTTTAGTAGTGTTAGCACAAACTGGCTAATTAAGAGTGCAATAAAATATCCCATAATTCCTCTATTTGGTATAAGTATTACTAGTAAAATTACCCGTAAGGAGAGACCAGCAACAGTGGTAATGAAAGTAGTGGAGATATTTCCTATACCATTTAATATACTGGATAGTGTAGTTCCAACATATAGTAGAGGACAAAGCCAGGAAAGGTTTCTAAGAAATCTTCCTGATAATTCATTATGGAAAAATAAATAGCCTAACTCGTCTCCAAATAATAAAAATACAAATGTACAAAATAAACCAATTAATAAGCTATATTTTATGGTATTTTCGGTTATGCTTTTAATATATTTGTGCTGTTTGGAAGCTTTTGCTTCCGAAATGGAGGGAAGCAAAAGTACAGATAAAGAATTAGTTATGGTAGAAGGAAACATAAGCAAAGACATAGACATGCCTGTTAACACACCATAAATACAAAGAGCTTCTTTGGCAGTCAGTCCCGATATTTTTAACATGTTTGGAATTAATATAGATTCTACACTATGTAAAATACTTACAATAAGATGAGTGGCAGTAAGAGGTAGTGCAAATAGCAATATTTTTTTATATAAGTGTTCATTTTGAATAGAACTTTTTACTTTTTCTGTTTTATGTAAAACAAGAGAACATAAGTTATATAAAGCAGAAACAGCTTCTCCAACAACCATAGCAAGAACAGCAAATTCACAAGAAAGGTTTTTGGCATTTGGAAGGTAAAGTAATATGATAAGATAACTAAACACAATTCTTCCAATCTGCTCTAATAATTGAGTAATAGCTGGAACACTAGTTTTCTTTAGTCCATAATAAAAACCATTGATACAGGAAGTAACGGAACAAAATGGAAACACAAGAGCTAAAAGTTTAAGAGAATGTTCACATCTTGGTTCTTTGATAATAACATTAGCAAAGAATTCAGAATTAGTATACAATAGTGCAGAACATAAGAAGGCCAGTAAAAGGGATAAAGATACTCCTTTTGTCAATATTTTTTTACCAGGGTGTTCTGCTACAAGTTTTGATATAGCAGTCTGAATTCCACCAGCATAAAAAGTGAAAAACAGACTATAAATAGGAAAGATAAGCTGGTAAATTCCGAGATTTTCAGAACCAAGGATATTAGAAAGATATATTTTATAAAAAAAACCTAATATTCTTGTTAGAAAGCCAGCAAGGGTAAGGATGAAAGTTCCTTTGATTAGAGTGGATTTTATCATGGGAGTCCTCCTTGTATAATTTTGATGATTATTAGTAACGAATTAAAGAACTGCAAAATTTCCAATGAATACGCAGTGATAGGCTTGCCAATTCAATAATGATAAATGGAATTAGAAATATAACTAATAAAGTGTATTCAAATAATAAAAATCCATGCAAAGTAAATGAAAATAATCAGGTTCTATGATAAATAAAATGGTTTCATAGTAATTGTTTCTTAGAAAATACCTTGACAGTGACAATAAGAAGTGTTAAGATAAATGCGATAGATAACCTACTAAATCAGTCGGAATTAAAACCGAAGATAGAGGGAGAATTTGATATGATGCTTTCAACGAAAGGAAAATATGGTTTGCGGGCGGTTTTGGATTTGGCTTTGCATAGTGAGGAATCAGTAATCTCATTAAGTGCTATAGCCGAGAGACAGGATATTTCCATCAGCTATTTAGAACAGCTTATTGCAAAGCTTAAGAAAGCTGGGATTGTAAACAGTATTCGTGGGGCTCAGGGAGGATATGTTTTATCAAAACCCCCATCAGATATTTCAGTTGGAGAGATACTGCGGGCATTGGAGGGAAATTTGAATCCTATAAAATGTAGTGAATTATCTGGGGAAAAGGGTTGTAATGGTGCAGATTCCTGTGTCACAAAATTTGTTTGGAAACGTATTAGTGATAGTATAAACAATACAGTAAATACAATGATGCTTTCAGAACTTGTAGAGGAAAGCAGGCGTATTGGAGATAATATAAATAAACAAAATTTGTAACTATCTAGGTAGAAACACGCATTTACTGCGTGTTTTGTAAGAAAAAGTCAAGTTTGTAACAAACAAAAAGTTGAGGAGATGAAAGAAAATGGCGAAAACAATTTATTTGGATAATGCAGCTACTACTCCTGTAAAACCAGAAGTTTTAGATGCAATGATGCCGTATTTTACAAAAAAATTTGGAAATCCTTCTGCGGTATATAGTTTTGCAGCAGAGAATAAGAATGTAGTGACAAAGGCAAGGGAGACAATTGCTAAAACTCTTGGAACAAATACACAAGATATTTACTTTACTGCTGGCGGTTCCGAATCGGATAACTGGGCAATTAAGGCAACTGCGGAGGCTTATAAGGACAAAGGAAATCATATCATAACCTCTAAAATTGAACATCATGCAATAATGCATACTTGTGAATATTTAGAGGAGAATGGGTTTGAAGTGACTTACCTGGATGTAGATGAGCAGGGAATTGTAAAATTAGAAGAATTGAAAAAGGCAATTCGGTCAACTACTATTTTAATTTCTATTATGTTTGCTAATAATGAGATAGGAACGATTCAGCCAATTAAAGAAATTGGAGAAATTGCCAAAGAACATAATATTTTATTCCATACAGATGCCGTACAGGCTTTTGGACATATTGATATTAAAGTGGATGAGTATCATATAGATATGTTAAGTGCCAGCGGTCACAAGTTAAATGGACCAAAAGGAATTGGATTTTTATATATCCGTAAAGGTTTAAAGCTTCGTTCTTTTGTACATGGCGGTGCACAAGAAAGAAAAAGAAGAGCAGGAACAGAAAATGTTCCAGGAATTGTTGGTCTGGCAAAGGCAGTAGAAATTGCCATGAATACAATGGAAGAAAGAGTGAAGAAAGAAACTGCCCTTAGAGATAGATTGATAGAAAGAGTGCTTGCAGAGATTCCATATACAAGATTAAATGGGGATAGAAAAAAGAGATTGCCAAATAATGCAAATTTTAGTTTTCAATTTATTGAAGGTGAATCTTTGCTTATTATGTTAGATATGAAAGGAATTTGCGGTTCTAGTGGATCGGCATGTACTTCTGGATCCCTTGATCCTTCTCATGTGCTTCTAGCTATTGGTCTTCCTCATGAGATTGCTCATGGGTCACTACGTTTGACATTGAGTGATGAGACCACAGAAGAGGAGATTGATTATGTAGTGGATACGACTAAGGAAATAGTGGAGAAACTGCGTTCGATGTCTCCATTGTATGAAGATTTTGTCAAACAAAACACAAGGAATGGCTAAGGAAAAGATGAAATATACATTGTAACTATTCAGTTAGAAACACGCAGTAAATGCGTGTTTTGTAAGAAAAAGTAAATTTTGTAATTTTTAAGCCTTTTTTCGTCGAAGGAGAATTACTATAAGTTTAAACGTAATTGTTCATGGTTTTGAACAGTTATTATACATTTAAAATATTAGGAGGAAAAATACCATGTATAGTGAAAAAGTAATGGATCATTTTACCAACCCTAGAAATGTTGGGGAGATAGAAGATGCCAGCGGTGTAGGAACTGTAGGAAATGCCAAGTGTGGAGATATTATGCGTATTTATTTAGATATTGATGAGGATGGCATTATCCGTGATTGTAAATTTAAAACTTTTGGATGTGGAGCTGCAGTAGCGACCAGTAGTATGGCAACAGAATTGGTTATGGGCAAAACCGTGCAGGAAGCCTTGCAGGTTACTAATAAAGCAGTTATGGAAGCCTTGGATGGACTTCCACCTGTAAAGGTGCATTGTTCGCTCCTTGCAGAGGAAGCCATCCATGCTGCATTATGGGATTATGCAGAAAAGAATGAAATTGTAATTGAAGGTTTGAAAAAACCAAAGAATGATATTCATGAAGATGAAGAGGATGGAGAAGAATACTAGATATGAGAAACCATAAGAAAAAAGTTGTTGTTGGAATGTCTGGGGGGGTAGATTCTTCTGTAACGGCTTATCTCTTAAAACAGGCAGGATATGATGTGATAGGGGTAACCATGCAAATCTGGCAGGAAGAGCCAGAAATTATATTGGAAGAAAACGGAGGGTGTTGTGGTTTAAGTGCAGTAGAGGATGCTAGAAGAGTGGCAGCTTCTATTGGAATACCTTATTATGTAATGAATTTCCGTAAGGAATTTAAAGAACAGGTTATGGACTATTTTTTAGAGGAGTACTTAAAGGGCAGGACACCGAATCCCTGTATTGCCTGCAACCGCTATGTGAAATGGGAAGCTCTTTTACATCGTTCTATGGAAATTGGAGCAGATTATATTGCCACTGGTCATTATGCCAGAGTGGTAAAGCTACCAAATGGGCGGTATACTATAAAAAAATCTGTAACAGAAGCAAAAGATCAGACCTATGCACTTTATAATCTTACACAAGCCCAGCTTTCCCATACCCTTATGCCAGTAGGGGAATACAGTAAGGAAGAGATCCGTCAGATTGCAGAGGATATTGGTTTATTAGTAGCGAATAAACCAGACAGCCAGGATATCTGCTTTATTCCTGATAATGATTATACAAAGTTTATTCATGACAATACTAATGCAGTTATCCCAGAAGGTAATTTTGTGGATTTGGAAGGAAATATTCTTGGAACTCATAAAGGTATTACAAACTATACAGTGGGGCAGAGAAAGGGTCTTAATCTTGCAATGGGAAAACCTGTTTTTGTAGTAGAGATCCGTCCTGAAACAAACGAAGTGGTAATTGGGGAAAACCAGGATGTGTTTTCAACACGTTTATACGCAGATAAGCTTAACTTTATGGGAATTTCTGACTTGGCAGGAGATATGGTAGTGGATGCTAAGATCCGCTATAGCCATAAGGGAGCGAAAGCAACGATTCGCAAAATGGATGATGATATATTAGAATGTATATTTGAAGAACCACAACGAGCCATTACTCCGGGACAGGCAGTAGTTTTTTACAAAGATGATTATGTAGTTGGTGGTGGAAGTATTATTGGAAGAAAGTTACTATCAAAGAATTAAAGAAGGTTTAATATGCAGATAAAATATTATGATATTGGATTGAATCTGTTTTGTAAACAATTTCCTGAACCGCAAAGTGTGATTCAATCTGCAGAAATGGAAGGTATATGCTGTATTCTTACGGGAACAGATACTAAAGAGAATAGGAAAATCAATTCTTTTGTTAAAACACATAACACTTTTGGCACTGCAGGGATTCATCCTCATAATGCAGATAATGCAAAGCAGGAGGATTTTCGTCTTATAGAGCAGATTATATCTGAAAATAAGAAAATAGTGGCTGTGGGAGAGTGTGGATTAGATTATGATAGGATGTTTTCTACCAAAGAAAATCAAATAAGATGTCTGGAAAAGCAGATTCTTATTGCCGAAAAATTCAATAAACCTTTGTTTCTTCATGAACGCAGTGCAGAGAATGATTTTATCCGTAGATTAAAAAAGCATCCTGATATCTGTGAAAAGTCTGTAGTACATTGTTTTACAGGAAATAAACATACATTGGATAAATATTTATCCATGGGCTTTTCTATTGGTATTACAGGATGGATTTGTGATGACAGAAGGGCGAAAGAATTGCGGGAGGCAGTACATATAATTCCTCTTGACAGGATTTTAATAGAAACAGATGCACCTTATCTGACTCCAAGAAACGTGCAGGGGCTAGACAGGACAAATATTCCCCAGAACATTAAATATGTTGTAAAAGAGTTGGCACATTATATGAAAGTGCAGGAGGAAGTACTAATAGAAAATGCAAAGAATAATACAGAAAGAATATTTCAGATAAAAGCAGAGTGAATTTAGAATTATTATGTGAATAGGATGAGAACATAAATCCGTTAGAAAATATAATTTAAAATAAATATTTGTTGTTGAAGATAATAAAACTCCACCAGAGTTAGAAATCATTACTCTGGTGGAGTTTTTTATTTATTAGAATCATTTTCAGTTGTTAGATTTTGGTTTGCCGTAGAAAGCATTAATTTAATACGATTTAATTGATTTACCTCGCTGGCACCAGGATCGTAATCTACTGCCACAATATTAGCATCTGGAAATGCCTGGCGAAGGCTTTTAATTACACCTTTTCCAACTACATGGTTAGGTAGACATCCAAAAGGCTGCGTACAAACAATATTTGGTACACCAGAGTGAATCAGTTCTACCATTTCTCCTGTTAAAAACCAGCCTTCACCAGTCTGATTACCAAGGGAAACAAAAGGTTCTGCATAGCCTGCTAAAGTTTTAATGTTTTCTGGTGGCTGAAAACGTCTGCTACATTTTAAGGCATGTTTTGCATGTCTTCGATAAAACTCAATTACTTTAATTGCAATATTGTTATAAAAAGCAGTTTTTTTGCTTTTTCTAAATAATGCAACTTCATAGTTGTGGTTGTAACAACAATACAGAAAGAAATCTATTAAATCAGGACATACAGCTTCTGCACCTTCTTCTTCTAAAAGTTCAACTAATTGATTGTTTGCAGTAGGGAGGAATTTAACTAAAATTTCACCTACAATACCTACCTTTGGTTTTCTGACATCAAGAAGAGGAAGGTTGTCGAAATCATTTACTATGTCATGAATATTCTTTTTAAAGTTCTTGCCCTTTCGGACATCTTCTATACATTTTGCTTCCCATTTTCTAAATAAGGCATTAGCAGAGCCAGACTCTGCCTCGTATGGGCGTGTTTTGTATAAAAGACGCATAAATAAATCTCCATAAACCAATGCCTGCAGGACACGATGAATCATTGGAAATGTGTAAGTAAATCCTGGATTTGTTTCTACACCAGCACTAAGAGATATGACTGGAATATGTCCATAGCCCGCTTTTTCCAAAGCACGACGGATAAAGCCAATATAATTTGTTGCACGGCATCCCCCGCCAGTCTGGGTAATGGCAAGAGCTACTTTGTCTAAGTCATATTTGCCAGAGTCTAAAGCTTCCATAAATTGACCAACAACTAAAAGAGAAGGATAGCAGGCATCGTTATTTACATATTTTAATCCATAATCCACGCAAGATTTATTACTTGGCAATAGTTCTATCTTGTAACCACAGGATTCAATAGCAGCAACTAATACATTAAAGTGAATTGGTGACATTTGAGGAGCCAGGATGGTATAGTTTTTACGCATTTCCTCAGTAAATACTACTCTATGGTGAGAGGCATTCTCCACCTTACATGCAATATGCTTGTGTTCTCTGTCCTTAATAGCAGAAAGAAGAGAACGTATACGAATACGTGCAGCACCCAAGTTGTTTACTTCATCAATTTTAAGTACGGTGTAAATTTTACCAGATTTTGTCAAAATGTCATTTACCTGATCCGTAGTAACCGCATCCAGACCACAGCCAAAAGAGTTTAGCTGAATCAGATTCAAATTTGGCTTTGTACGTACATAAGAGGCTGCTGCATATAAACGGGAATGGTATACCCACTGATCCATCACAATAGTAGGGCGGTCAACTTTTCCTAAATGAGCAATGCTGTCTTCTGTTAATACTGCTACATCAAAAGAGGTTATTAACTCTGGAATACCGTGGTTAATTTCGGAATCACAATGATATGGTCTTCCTGCCAAGACAATTCCTTGTTTTCCTGTCTCATCCAGATATTTTAAAACTTCTTCCCCTTTTTTTTGGATATCCTTTTGGGCATTCATCAGTTCAGTCCATGCTGCATGAACGGCTTGTTTTATTTCGTATTCAGGAATATCATTCTCTTCACGGAAGATTGTAGAAAGGCGTTGGTATAAAATTTCTTCATTTTCAAAAGATAAAAAAGGATTCTGAAAAGTAATATTTTTATCTTGTAATTCTTCCATATTATTTTTTATATTTTCCCCATAAGAAGTAACGATAGGACAGTTGTAATGGTTTCCAGCATCCTCCTGTTCTTTTCTTTCATAAAATATACATGGATAGAAAATGTAGTCAATATTCTGTTTTACCAGCCACATTACATGACCATGTGCCAGCTTGGCAGGATAACATTCTGATTCACTAGGAATAGATTCAATACCAAGTTCATATATTTTACGGTTGGATTCTGGTGATAACACTACTTTGTAGCCGAGGTTTGTAAAAAAGGTATGCCAAAACGGAAAATTCTCATACATGTTAAGTACTCTCGGAATACCTACAATTCCACGGTAAGCATGTTCTTCGTCCAATGATTCATAATGCTGGAATAGGCGTTTGGTTTTGTAAGCAAATAAATTTGGAACACTGTCTGTTTTTTTTGCTTTGCCAAGACCACGTTCACAACGATTACCTGAAATAAACTGGCGGCCGCCAGAAAATTTATTAATGGTTAAAAGGCAATTGTTGGTACAGCCCTTACATCTAGTCATAGAACTATCAAATTTTAAGGAGGTAATTTTCTCAAATGGAAGAGTTGTAGTTTCTTGTGTTCCATCATAATGCTCCCTAGCAATTAAAGCAGCACCAAAGGCACCCATAATACCAGAAATATTAGGTCTTACTGCTTCACAGCCTGAGATAATTTCAAAACTGCGGAGAACAGCATCATTGTAGAAAGTTCCGCCTTGTACCACAATTTTTTTTCCAAGGTCTTTTGGGTCTGTAATTTTGATAACTTTTAATAATGCATTTTTAATAACAGAATAGGCAAGACCAGCAGAAATATCATCTACACCAGCACCTTCTTTTTGTGCTTGTTTTACTTTAGAGTTCATAAATACAGTACATCTAGAACCAAGATCTATAGGATTCTTAGCAAAGAGAGCAACCTTAGCAAAGTCAGATACCTCATAATTGAGTGATTTTGCAAAAGTTTCAATAAAAGAACCACAACCAGAAGAGCAGGCTTCATTAAGCTGTACACTGTCAATGGTTTCGTTCTTTATTTTTATACATTTCATATCCTGGCCGCCAATGTCTAAAATACAATCTACCTCTGGTTCAAAGAAAGATGCAGCATAATAGTGGGCGATAGTTTCGACTTCACCTTCATCCAAAAGAAAAGCAGATTTTACTAAAGCTTCACCATATCCAGTGGAGCAGGAACGTACAATACGGGCACTGTCTGGCAGAAGTTCATAGATTTCTTTTAATGCTTTAATGGTGGTTTTTAGCAGACTTCCATTGTTATTACTGTAAAAGGAGTATAGCAAATCACCATTTTCAGCAACCAATGCTACTTTGGTTGTTGTGGATCCAGCATCAATACCAAGGAAACAATCACCTTCATAATTACGAATATCTCCAGCTACAACCTTGTGACGGGAGTGTCGTTCTAAAAATGTATCATAAGCTGCTTGATTTTCAAAAAGAGGGGCCATACGGGTTACTTCAAATTCCATAGTAATGCCACTTTTTAATTTGTTGGCTAATTCTTTAAATGAAGTAATCTTTTTATATTTGGTATTAAGAGCAGATCCCACTGCTGCGAATAAGTGGGAATGGTCAGGAGCGATAATTTGATTTGGTGTTAGTTTTAGGGTACGGATAAAAGCTTGTTTTAACTCCGTTAAAAAGTGAAGTGGACCGCCAAGAAAAGCTACATTACCACGGATTGGCTTACCACAGGCAAGACCGCTTATGGTCTGGTTGACTACTGCCTGTAAAATAGAAGCAGATAAATCCTGTTTGGTAGCACCTTCATTTATCAAAGGCTGGATGTCTGTTTTTGCAAATACACCACATCGTGCAGCAATTGGATAAATTGCTTTATAGTCTTTGGCATATTCATTTAAACCATCGGCATCTGTTTTCAGAAGAGTAGCCATCTGGTCAATAAAAGATCCAGTACCACCAGCACAAATACCATTCATGCGTTGATCAATACCGCCAGTAAAGTAGATGATTTTTGCATCTTCTCCACCAAGCTCAATAGCAACATCTGTTTGAGGTGCATAATCCTTTAGTGCGGTGGAAACTGCTACTACTTCCTGAACAAATGGAATATCCAGATGTTTAGAAATAGTCAGTCCGCCAGATCCAGTAATCATAGGGGCAAATTCCAATTCCCCAAGCTGCTCATAAGCGGAATTTATAATACGGGTAAGAGTTTCCTGTATATTTGCAAAGTGTCTCTGATAGTCAGAGAAAATAATATTTTTATCAGAATCAAGAATGGCAACTTTAACAGTAGTAGAACCAATATCAATTCCCAGTGTATGTTTTATGTTATTCATGTCATTTGGCAAAAGCCGTTCCTCCTTTGGGTAAAAGTCCCTATTTTCTTATTGTCTACTTTTATACAGCTAAGTAAATCAAGTGTATACGTATTAGATCCCAGACAGTCAGCAGTGTGAAAGGCTGGTTATAAAAGATAACAAATAAATACAATCAGTTTACATTATACGACAGTAAATATTTGAAAGCAATATGAAAAAATAGTAAAAAAAACATAAAAATAAGTAGAAAAGTTATTGAAAAATATAAGAATTTTTAATTAGAGTAACTTTTTTTCAGATAAAACATATAGTGAAGTAAAAAAAATGAAGGAGCAGAAGGTATGTATTACGACGAATTTATTTGCAAAGGTAAAAAATATCAGATAAAAGAAGGGGATACATTATATAGTATTAGCAGAAGGGAAGAAGTACCTTTGGAATGGATTTTACAGGCAAATCCGTACATTAATATATACAATTTGCAAATTGGTGACTGGATATGTATTCCAAAGCCGAAACGTCCAGAGGGAGGAAGACCAAAACCACCAAAACCACCTAAAGATGATATGGTGATTATTGAATATGTGGTAGGGGAAGGAGACACTTTGGAAACACTTTTAAATAAATTTGATATTGATTTGGAAGATTTATTAAAGTATAACGGAATGAATGCAATAGCACTTCGTAAGGGAAGTGTATTAAAAGTGCCAAAAGAAGTAGAAGATATGTAACTAGAATGATTGCTATTTTCGATTAAAAAAGATATAATTAACACAGAGTATGAATTAATTATATCTTTGCACATAAACAGGCTGAGGATGCCGTATTAGAATGATTTTTTGATGCGGCATTCCTTGTGTGCTGTTTGTTCATAATATTTATTTGGTATAAGATGTAGATAAGTGAGTTTATTAATTTTGAATGATACAGTACACAAATGTACTATTTGCTTAGTTGATAAATGGTGCAGTATATGAAATAGTGGGTAATAAAATAACCACAGATAAGGAGAGATGCACATGGTACAATTACTCTATACAGATGAAAAATTGTTTGAAATTGCAAAAGAGAGTTATCAAAATATGTGTAAGTTTTGTGACACTTTAGATACAGAGGGGTATTGGAAAGAACCAGAGGCATATTTGCATCAAAATATATACAGTATGCTAGATATGTATTTGCAGGCTCTTTTACTAAATTTGACTATTTATTGTGGAAGATGCAGAGCAGAAGAGAAACAGTTTATTATAAATCTTCCATCTGAAAATGCACTGCATTGTGTAAAAACAGGAGATTTGCCAGAGGAAACCCTGCTTTTAGCAAATCGTTTATTAAAGAATCCACCAATTCTTTTACAGCTTTGTGGTGTGAGGGATGCAGAGAAGGATTCCTTTCTTACCAGTTATTTTATGGATTCTCTGCTTAATATTTTGATTGCAATTTCTATGTTAAGCCAAAAGCAAAGTCCTTATGCTAATAAGTTTATTTCGGAGTATTATGAAAAAATAGCATATTTTCTTAATGAAGATCAGAAAAATTATGTCATAAATAATCGTTATATTTTTCTCAAATTAAGCAGTGAAAAATTCCAAAAGCTAAAAGTATCTGTACAACATGTGAAAGAAAAAAGTATCCAAGAAGCAAAAAAGAAAGAAGAAATAGAACAAAAAAAGGCTCAGCTTGAGGCAAAGAAGAAAGAAGAGGAAGAAAAAGTAAAGAGAGAAAAAGAGAAAGCTGAGAAAGAAGAAGCATTGCGTCTTGCCAGAGAACAAATGGTAGAGATTATGCGTATGGAGGAAGAAGAAAAAAAGGCAAAAGAGTTAAAAGAACAGGAAAAGCGAGTAAAAATAGAGAATGAAACAAAAGAGAGTTTAAAAGTAACAGATGAGGAAGCCTGCCAGAAAGAAAATAAAGAAAAAGTAGAATTAAAAGATGATAAGGGTGAAGAGAAAGAACAGAATAAGAAAAAAGAAAAATCTATTTTTGAATATACAGATGAAGAACTTTTAGAACTTCAAAAAATGGGGAAATTAAAAATCCAGGCACCAAGATTTCTGGAGTTTGCCAAAAAGGAAAGATGTATAAAAAAGATTGAAGACCAAAAAGTGGATAATATCCGCAAAGAAATTGACAAAATCAATCAAGCAAAAGGTTTACAGTCTTTATTAGAAGAATTAAATTCTTTAGTTGGGTTAGAAGATGTAAAAGTAGAAATTAATTCACTGATAAATTTAATTAAAGTAAGAAAAATGCGGGAAAGTTATTCTATGCCAACTATGGATATTACTTATCACATGGTCTTTACGGGTAATCCAGGAACTGGAAAAACAACAGTTGCACGTCTTGTGGCACAAATTTATAAGGAACTTGGTATCTTATCAAAAGGACATTTGGTAGAGGTAGACCGTTCTGGACTGGTGGCAGGATATGTTGGGCAGACTGCCATGAAAGTAAAGGAAGTCATTGAAAAAGCTATAGGGGGTGTCTTATTTATTGATGAGGCATATTCCCTTACTAACAAAAATGATACAAATGATTTTGGTGGTGAGGCAATTGACACTTTAGTTAAAATGATGGAGGATCATAGAGATAATCTGGTAGTAATTGTCGCTGGATATAAAGATGAGATGGATGCGTTTTTAAAAGCCAATACTGGTTTGATTTCACGATTTAATAAGTTTGTAGATTTTAAAGATTATACAAATGAGCAGCTTATGGATATCTTACAGATGCTTGCTGATAAATCTGGTGTTGAGATGGAAGAGGAAGCAAAGAAATGGATTGTTCATGTTTTAGAAGAGATGACCCCTGAGAAAAAACAATTGTTTGGAAATGGGCGTGGTGTGAGAAATACCTTTGAAAATATTATGGTAAAACAAGCAAATCGTATTGTACTTATGGATATGCCAACAGAAGAAGAATTAAAAGTGATACATAAAGAAGATGTGATAGATGTGCTATAAGAAAACGGTCATACCTGCGATGCAGGCATGACCGTTTTCGTTTTGCTACGTTTTCCCATATAGGGATAGCGTATTTATGACGTCACAAACATGCGTAGTCCGTTAGGAACTTTGAAGAGTGGTGGTTATTTACCAGCCATACGTTTTTCTTGTTCTGCAATCATTTTCTTTACCATCATACCACCAACGCTTCCGTTTTGATATGAAGTTAGATTACCATTATAGCCAGAGGATAAAGGAACACCTAATTCATCGGCTACCTCAAACTTAAAACGATCCATTGCTTCTTTTGCTTCAGGAACCTCAACTCGATTTCTTCCAGACATAATAACGCCTCCATTTCTTTGATTTTCTATCAAAAAATTGTTAGATAATCAAATACAGGTTGTTTGTTACAAAAATAGTATTAACATATTTTTTAAAAGAATACAGGTAAATTTTGGGAAACTTTTATCTATGCAGACACTTGAATTTTTATGTATTTTGAGATATAGTATATCTGTTATAATATATACATACATGGAAAGTGAATTTGTTAAGTTTGCATTCACAAAATGTGTAAAGGAGACGGTGATATGCGTGTAATCGCAGGAAGTGCAAGGAGAATTCAGTTAAAGACTCCTGTTGGTATGGAAACTAGACCAACTACAGACCGTATCAAAGAGACTTTATTTAATATGTTACAATCAGATATATGTGATTGCGTTTTTTTAGATTTATTTAGTGGCAGTGGTGCCATAGGAATTGAAGCATTGAGCCGTGGTGCAAAAGAGGCAGTTTTTTTTGAACAAAATGAAAAAGCAGTAGCTTGTATCAAAGAGAATTTGCAAAATACTGGATTAAAGAGAAATGCACAGGTGAATAAATTAGATGTGTTTTTGGGACTGGCGCAGTTAGAAACAGAAGGCAGAATTTTTGATATTGTTTTTATGGATCCACCATATAGACAGGAACTTGAAAGAGAAGTTCTTACTATTCTTAAAAATTCTGTGATAATAGATACGAATACGAGAATTATATTTGAAGCATCACTTGATACAGATGTGTCTTATATGGAAGAGCTTGGATACAAGATAGAAAAGATAAAGAAGTACAAGACAAATATGCATGTTTTTGTACATTTATGTGATGATGGTAACAGTTGAGACATGGATTTTTTTTAGCCAATTTACAAGATTTTTAGCTATTTTGTATATTCAGGCAAAATATGAATGGAATGTCAGAACAGTTATAATGCTACAGATACATAAGGAGGATTCAAATGAGGATAGGAATATATCCAGGAAGTTTTGACCCTGTTACATTGGGACATTTAGATATTATAAAGCGTTCTGCCAAGTTGGTTGACAAACTTATTATTGGTGTATTGAATAATAGTAAGAAAGTACCAGTTTTTACTTCTGAGGAGAGAAAAGAAATGATAGAGATGGTAGTAGCAGACATTCCTAATGTAGAAGTGGATTATTTTACTGGGCTGTTAGTAGATTTTGTAAAAGAAAAACAGGCAGACGTAATATTCCGAGGTCTAAGAGCTGTATCTGATTTTGAGTATGAATTACAAATTGCACAATTAAACCGGACTCTTAGACCCGAATTAGATACAGTTTTTTTGGCTGCAAGTGTAGAACATGCATATTTAAGTTCAAGTTCGGTTAGGGAGATTGCACAGTATAAAGGAGATATTTCTTCATTGGTATCAAGGGAGTTAATACCAATTGTAGAGAGGAAATATCAGGAGATTTTATCAAAAACATAAAGATGGTGTGAATGAGAATAGGAGTGTAGGATATGAGCACAAGCAGGATAGAAGAGTTGATAGAAGATATTTATGAATTTATTGAAGATTGTAAGATGCAGCCATTATCTTCAACAAAAGTAATAGTACCAAAAGATGAGTTATATGATTTATTAGATGAACTAAGAATGCGTACACCAGACGAAATCAAACATTTTCGTAAAATGTTGTCAAATAAAGATGCAATTATGGCAGATGCAGAAGCGAAAGCACAAGAGATGTTGAGAGAGGCACAACAACAAACAGATGCGTTGGTTAATGAACATGAGATTATGCAGCAGGCGTATGAACAGGCAGATGCAGTAGTACAGCAGGCAATACAGCAGGCAGAACAGATTGTAGGATCCGCCAAACATGATGCAGAGCAGATTCGGCAGGGAGCAATAGGATACACTTCTGATATGCTTGTTGGACTTGAAAATATTTTAGATAAGGCTTATCAGGATAGCAGAACAAGATATGAAGATTTAATTGGCAGTATTAAGGAAAATATGGATATCGTCCGGACAAACCATTGTGAACTTGTGGGGGATGTACCAGCTCCTGCTGCGGAGCCAGTAGCAGAAGAACAAGAACAGCAAAATCCTGTAAAACATGAAGAGGTAATAGATGATTATAAATTAACAGAAGATTATTAAAAATACGCATAAAAGAATAAAGAGAAACAAGGTTTGTAATAATTTTGTAATGCAATATTTTTTTAAGGATAATCCTGAACTGGCAATGACGCTATGGGTCTGAAATACACCAGATATACCACCCAAAGTTGTTGTAGACAGTGCAAGGATTATTTTTAGTTTTAGAGGAAAGTCAGATATGGCAATCTGGTTTACCGCAGAGGTGATTTCGAGGCAGCAGATAATAAAATAACGAAAGATACCAAGGTGTTTAGGAAGAGAAAGTGCAAATTGTCCTAAAAGGGAAAAAAGAATTACATATCCACCAATTTTCGTAATTGTTTGAAAGCTATCTGTGATACTGCAATCTAGGGCTCTTGATACTGAAAAAGAAGAGATTTTTTCATCACAAAAAACAAGGTTTTTTTGTATTGTAGATTTTTTACTTTTAGAGAGAAAAAATCGATATAATAAACACACCATATAAGAAGAACATAATATCATAAAGTAAAACATATAACGGTATTCTGGAATTTGAAGACATTGGCATGTCAGATAGCTGGTAATAAACATAGGACTTGCATTGTTTACAAACCCAAGTAAATATTGTCCTTCTTCTCTGGTAATATCTCCTTTTTTTACCAAATCTGCACAAGCCTTTGCTCCCATAGGATAGCCAGAAAGAAGACCAATTAGAATAGGATAACAGCCACTTTTAGAACAGCCAAATATTTTGCAAAAAAAAGGGCTAATTACAGGTGTCAGACAGGATACAAGGTTAAGATGTAATAGGCAGGTGGATACTAGTAAAAAGGGAAAAAGTGAGGGAATTACAACTTTTATCCAAAGTAGTACACCATTTCTGGCACCGAGAAAACTTATATCAGGGAAAAGAAAAAAACATAGCAGCAAGCAGAGGAGAAAAAGTGAAAGATATTTTTTGGTAAACATAGGAACCTCTTTTTTCGTATGTTACCTTATCGTATGATAAATCTAGTAAATTTATGTTATTCTTCGTTACAGTTTAAAATGGTTGGTGCATTTACTGTACAAACTATATGAAAAAAAGAAGTTGTTTGTAATGGCAAAAGGATCTGAACTGTTACTAAATATTTATAGAAGGTTGCGGGTTCATAAAAAAAATAATATAATGAAAATGTTATTGATAAATGTACATTTGGCCTATGCTCTTACGTAGACCAAGTAATATTTTTAGTTATAAATGTATAACAAATGGTTGGGGGGTGAAAAACTATGAAGGATTTCCTTGTGCCAGAATATTTTCGGGAATTGAATATGCTCTCTATTTTACTTCGTTTTTTGATTTGCATTATATGTGGTGGAATGATTGGAATAGAACGGGAATGGAAACATAGAACAGCGGGATTAAAAACCCATATTTTAGTATGTCTTGGTTCAGCCGTATGTATGATGACTGGACAGTATGTCTGGGTATATTTTGCCAGTGCGGGAATTGATCCTACCCGTATTGGTGCACAGGTAATAAGTGGAATTGGTTTTTTAGGTGTGGGAACAATTATTATTAAGAATAATACACAGGTAAAGGGGCTGACAACCGCAGCAGGACTTTGGGTGTCTGCCTGCATAGGACTTGCTGCAGGAATAGGCTTTTTTGAAATTGCAGTAATTGGTACTCTTTGTGTGGAATTGTTATTTTTGGTTGTAAGACAATTAAAGGTATTTGAAGTGGTAAGAGAGTATACGATACATTTGTATGTGGAAGTAGAAGATGTAACAAATATCAAAGAACTTTTGAAAATCATAAGAAATCAGGAATGTAATATTTATAGCATGAATATATGTCAATCTATTAATAGTAAGGAGGGAGTTGTAGGGGTTGTACTTGGCATTCATGGAGGGGAACATATTGGTGAAGAGTTGACAGAGGTTGTTAGTCAATTAGATTATGTGACAGGTTTTGAAGAAATGGAGTAATAGATATGAGTATGAATGATACACCAAAAGGAGAAAGGCTGCATATTGCTTTGTTTGGCAAGCGGAATGCAGGAAAGTCCAGTCTGGTCAATGCGATTACAAATCAGGAATTATCTATTGTATCAGAGGTAAAAGGAACTACCACAGATCCTGTTTATAAGGCAATGGAAATACTACCAATTGGGCCAGTAATGTTAGTAGATACACCAGGTTTAGATGATGAGGGAGAGCTTGGAAAACTTAGGCTTGAGAAAGCAAGAGAGGTGCTGGAAAAGGCAGATGTGGTTTTGATTGTTGTAGACGGAAGCGACAGTGGTGATTTGACTTTAGAATATGCATTAGAAGAAGAATTAAAGAAAAAGAAGATTCCTTATATGTGGATATACAATAAGGCAGATTTGTATACAAATACGAAAGAAGGACATTTTTGGGTTAGTGCAAAAAGTGGAGAAGGAATACATAATTTAAAAGAGTATTTAAAAACATTAGTACCAAAGGATAATGATAAAACGATTATACAGGATTTTATCTGTAGAGGTGATGTTGTTGTGTTGGTGATACCAATTGATAAAGCAGCACCAAAGGGGAGGCTTATTTTGCCACAGCAGCAGACGATACGGGATATTTTAGAGGCTGGGGCAATTTCTGTTGTAGTAAGGGATACAGAATTGCAGGAGACTATGGAAGGATTGGGGCAGAAACCCAAACTTGTTATAACAGATTCTCAGGCATTTGCGAAAGTAAATAAAATTGTTCCAAAAGATGTTTTATTGACCTCTTTTTCTATTCTTTTTGCCCGGTATAAAGGGGAACTGGATATTATGATTGAAGGGTTAAAAGCAATCAATAACTTGCAGGATGGTGATAAGTTACTTATGGCAGAGGGATGTACCCATCATCGGCAATGTGGCGATATTGGTACACAAAAACTTCCAAAATGGATACAGGAACATACTGGGAAGAATCTTGTGTTTGAAACCAGCAGTGGAGCAGGTTTTCCAAAGGATCTATCCAACTTTAAGGTTGTCGTACACTGTGGAGGCTGTACACTACAGCAAAAAGAAATGGAGAGAAGGATAGCCAGTGCAGGGGCAAGCAATATTCCTATTGTAAATTATGGATTGTTGATTTCTTATCTGAATGGAATTTTACCAAGGACGCTGGAAATTTTTGGAGATAGTTATAAAGAAAAATGGTCATGTTTGGAGGAATTGGATGTTTAAGAAGTTTTATCCACGGGAATGTAGGGATTCCACTTATGATATTAATTTTGAAGCCTTATATAAAAAAGGATACCGGGGAGTGATTTTTGATATTGATAATACATTGGTTTGCCATAATGCAGATGCAAGCCAACAGGCAAAAGATTTGTTTATGCGGTTGGATAAAATTGGGCTTCAAAGCTGTTTATTATCGAATAATCAAATAGAAAGAGTGGAACGTTTTAATAAAGAGATTGGAACCCATTATATTTATGATGCCCATAAGCCTTCCACAAAAAATTATTGCCGTGCCATGAAGATTATGGGGACAAATAAGAATACAACTATATTTGTAGGGGATCAGTTATTTACTGATATTTATGGTGCAAATCGTGCTGGAATTGCCACAATTTTAGTTAAACCGATTCATCCCAAAGAAGAAATACAGATTGTGCTAAAGCGTTATCTGGAAAAAATTGTATTATTTTTTTACAATCGTCAAAAGAATAAGAATGAGGTGTTATTTTGAAGGAAAATATTATTTTAATTGGATATATGGGTTCTGGAAAAACTACAGTTGGACAAGCCCTGGCAGATAAATTGTCTTATCAGTTTTTGGATACAGATGCATATATTGAGGAAGAACAAAATACAACGATATCCCATATTTTTGAGGAATATGGGGAAGAATATTTTCGTAATATTGAGACAAAAACCATAGAAAATATGGAAATAAATATAAATCATAACATTGTATCTACAGGAGGAGGATTACCTCTTCGGGAGTGTAACGGAGCAATTTTAAAGAAAATGGGTTTTGTGGTTTTTTTAAGTGTGAAAAAAGAAACTGTATTAAAAAGACTGGAAGGAGATACTCAAAGACCGCTTTTACAGGGTAATCATGTGGAACAAAACGTAGAAGAAATGTTGAATTTTCGTAATCCGATTTATGAGTATACGGCACATATAAAAGTTGAGGTGGATAATAAAACTGTAGAAGAAATTACAGAGGAAATCTGCCGTAATTACCAGATTATGATAAAGCAAGATGAAAAAAATGAGGGAGGAGTTGAAGAATGAAGGAGTTAGAGCTGGCAAGATGTAAAAGAATCAGTGATATTTTGGAAAGAGAGAAAATAGATGGAGTATTGATTTCTAATGCGTCTAACATGCGTTATTTAAGTGGATTTTCTGGTGGAACAGGCTATTTATTGATTACAGGCAGGGAAAAAGTCATTTTTACCGATTCCAGATATACCATTCAGGCAAAAGAGGAGAGTGATACTTTTATAGTGGTAGAACTGCGGGATACTTATGTTAGCCTTATTGCAGAATGGATAGAAAAAGAACAGATAGAGACTCTTGGATTTGAGGGCAGGGATGTTCAAGTTTCCGATTATTTGGAATGGAAAGAAAAATTTCCAGTGGGGGAGTTAAGAGATATAGGTAATAAAATTGACCTTCTTCGCTCTATAAAAACACCAGAAGAACTTGAAAAATTAGCAGAAGCAGAAAGTATAGGTGATAAAGCTTTTTCTAAAATTTTGGAGATTATTAAGCCAGGTATGACAGAATTGGAGGTTTCTGCATATTTAGAATTTTGGATGAAGCAGTATGGTGCAGAAGGTCTGAGTTTTGATACCATTGCGGCATCTGGGTTAAATAGTGCAAAACCTCATGCAGTACCAGGAAGAAAAGTCATTGAAAAAGGAGATTTTCTTACTATGGATTTTGGCTGTATGTATGAGGGATATTGTTCGGATATGACGAGAACGGTTGTAGTAGGAAAGGCAAATTACAAACAAAAAGAAATATATCAGATTGTTTTAGATGCACAACTTGCTGCATTAGATTTTATTCAGGCAGGAAAAAAAGGCTGGGAAGTTGACAAGGTTGCTAGAGATATTATTGCGAAAGCTGGGTATGGAGATAATTTCGGACATGGATTAGGGCATAGTGTAGGTCTTTTTATTCATGAGGAACCAAGATTATCAAAAAAGGAAGAAACTATATTGGAAGAAAATATGGTAGTAACTGTAGAACCAGGGATTTATGTAGAAAATTTTGGCGGGGTACGAATTGAAGACATGGTTGTTATTACCAAAGATGGCTGTAAAAATCTGACACATTCATCCAAGGAATTGTTTGAGATTTCGTAGTAATAGTTCAGATAGGTCTGTGCATTTACTGTAAGAACATGTAGCACAGATTTGTAAAAAAGTGGTTGAAAAAAGTTCTATTCTATTATAAACTATATAAGAACTTGATCGATAAATTAAGGAGGATTAATTATGATATCAGCAGGAGATTTTAGAAATGGTATGACGATAGAGCTGGATAATGGTATTTACCAGATTATCGAATTCCAGCATGTAAAACCAGGAAAGGGTGCAGCTTTTGTTCGTACTAAGCTAAGAAATATTAAAAATGGCGGTGTGGTAGAAAAAACTTTCCGTCCAACAGAGAAATGTCCACAGGCACACATTGAAAAGAAGGACATGCAGTATTTGTATAACGATGGCGATTTATTTAACTTCATGGATGTAGAAACATTTGACCAGTTCTCATTATCCACAGAGGCAATTGGTGACTCTTTGAAGTTTGTAAAAGAAAATGATATGGTTAAGATGCTTTCTCACAATGGAGAGGTATTTGCAATTGAACCACCTATGTTCGTAGAATTAGAGATTACTGAGACAGAGCCGGGATTTAAAGGTGATACAGCTACTGGAGCAACGAAACCAGCTACTGTAGAGACAGGAGCAACCGTTTATGTTCCTTTATTTGTTGAAACTGGGGACAAGATTAGCATAGATACCCGTACAGGAGAATATTTAAAGAGAGTATAATGAATAAGTACAGACCGTAGTCTTATATTTTTAGGTAAAAGATTACGGTTTTTGTATATAAACCTTTTGTTTACATAAAAGTTTAATGTGACAGTTTAGACATGTAAAACTAAGTGTTAATGTTTTGAGTATCATGGAAAATAAAGGAGAAATGTGTATGGAAAAATGGACAAGAGCAGAGTTAAAAAGGCGTGCAAAAGAAAATCTAAGTAAAAATTATTGGTTATGTGTTGGTGTATCTTTTCTTATGATTTTCGCAATTGGTATAGGAAGTCTAAGTATTATCTCTGTTTATAGTAATATTTTAGACTATGACAAAAGGCATTTTTCTATACCTGGCAGCCAATATGCATATCAAACAGAACAAAATAAACCTAGGGAGAAAGATTTAAGTGAAATAGTGCTTTTGCATCATTATGAAGATGACCATTATTACGATGAGGATCATTATTATGAAGATGACTATTATGATGACTGTGATTATGATATAGATGATTATTATGACGATTATGATATAGACGATTATTATGATGACAATGGTTATGATATGGATGATTATTATCATAATTATCAGTATGGAGGATCAGCAAAAGAATTTATATATATGATGAAAAAGGTTTTAAGAATATTTTTGCTTATCTTTTTAATTTCCTTTTTTATTTCTTTGGCAGTTTCTGTATTTGTATTTATGCCTCTTCAAGTTGGAGGTTGCAGATTTTTTATGTGTAACCGTGAAAGTAATGGAGATTTGAATCAACTATTAGTCGGATTCCGGCAAGGGAATTATTTAAATGTTGTGAAGATTATGTTTGTCCGAAGTATAAAAATTGCATTATGGAGTCTGCTGTTTGTTATACCAGGAATAATAAAAACCTTTGAGTATTCCATGATACCATATTTACTATCTGAGAATCCAGGAATAAGTAAACAAGAAGCATTTGCTGTATCTAAGGAAATGACCAATGGAGAAAAGTGGAAAATGTTTGTATTAGGTCTCTCTTTCTTACCTTGGATGTTATTAGGAGGATTTACATTTGGACTTATATATATTTTTTGGTTATATCCATATATCTTAGCTACCAATGCAGAATTGTACGCTGTTCTTCGGGAAAAAATACGTTTTAATAGTGGAAGAATAGTTGGAGCAGAAAATTTGCGCTATATGTATGCAGATGGATATCATAATCAGGCATACGGTAATTATACTGCCCAACAACAGAACTATAATAATAATGAAAAAAATAACAATACACATAATTCTTATTCTAATGAATATAATTCACGAAATGATATGTATAGTAATAATTCTTATAATGGTAATTCAGGGGAAGAAAAAACTTATAGGAATACATTAGATGATTTTGATAAGAAGAATAATCCGCCGAATAATTTGTTATAAAATTATAAAAAAAGAAACACCAACAAAAAAAATTTTTGTTGGTGTTTTTATTTTGGTTATTATTTATTCATATAGTTATGAAGTTAATATTAATAAAAAAATCAGAAATAAATTTAGTTATCTGTCAAAATATTTTTCCTTAATTAGTGAAACAGGCATATCTTTTCCTGTCCAGATCCGAAAGGCTTCTGCACCTTGATAAAGTAACATATATAAACCATTAAAAGTATCACAGCCAGCTTCTTTTGCTAAACGAAGAAGAAGAGTTTCTTCAGGATTATAAATAATATCAGACACAATTAAATCTGGATGGAACAGAGATTTGTCTGTAATAATACTTTGTTCTGTATTTGGTGCCATACCAACAGAAGTAGCATTAGTTAAAATGCGGCTATTTTTTAAAGAAGTAGTAAGGCTTGTTATATCTGCAATATCATAAAGGGCAACTTGACAATTTGTCTGTTTGTTAAGAGAATCTACAAGTGTTCTTGCACGGTCAAAAGATGCTCCACGACGATTAAAAATATTTAATTTTTTCACACCATCTAGTGCAGCCTGGACAGCGATAGCAGTAGCAGCACCACCGGTACCAAGTAAAGTCATTTCTTCACCAATAATATCAAATCCTGCAGAAGAAACAGATTGCATATAACCAATTCCATCTGTATTGTGTCCTGTTAAAATTCCATTATCATTTACCACAGTGTTTACTGCACCAATTAAGGAAGCTGCTTGGGATAAATGGTCTACATATTCACAAATTAAAGTTTTATGTGGCATAGTGCAATTAAAGCCACGGCAATTTAAAACTTTCAAACCATCTACAGCATCTTTTAAATGTTCTAAATCAACATCAAAGGCAAGATAAGCATAATCAAGCCCAAGCTGCAAAAATGCCTCATTATGCATCATAGGAGATATACTGTGTGCCACAGGGCTTCCCAGTAATGCAGTAAGAGTAGTGTGTCCAGTGATATTTTCTCTCATAAAAATTCCTCTTTTCAAAAAGTATCCATAATATTTTTATGGTAGTACATTTTTCTATAAATTGCAAGTAGTATACTAAGATTATTGTAACAGTTCAGTCCAAAGGCTGAATTGTTACATAAGTCATAAAGATTTGAGGATATAGTTGTCATAATAATTAGGACAAAACATATAATTAACTAAAGAGAAAGGAAGGATGGGGATGCAGAATAAAGAAGAAATAGTCCGAATTTTACCTATAAGCATAAGAAAGTTATTTGATGAAAATGAAATACAATATGAATATTTACAAGAAATTCGTTTCAGAGTAGGACAGCCTGTTTTATTACAATATAAAAATCAAGAATTTCCTTTGAAAGAGAAAAAAGAAGGAAAGGGAATCTCCACTTATTTTTTTTCAAAAGAGGAAATGAAAGAGACAATGGAGTATATTAGCAACTTTTCCATGTATGCTTTTGAAAATGAAATGAGACAGGGATTCTTGACTATACAAGGTGGACATAGAATCGGAATTGCAGGTAAGGTTTTTGTGGAACAAGGCAGGGTAAAGAGAATAACGAATATAGGAATGTTAAATATAAGAATTGCCCATGAAGTGATAGGGTGCAGCAAAAATATCATAGAATACCTATGGGAAAAAGATAATTTTTGTCATACCTTGATTATTTCTCCGCCAGGTGGTGGGAAAACTACATTACTTCGGGATATTATTCGTGAAATTGCAGGAGATCGGAGCAGACTTACGGTAGGGGTGGTAGATGAACGTTCCGAAATTGCTGCGAGTTATATGGGTATTCCACAAAACCAACTGGGTTCAAGATGTGATGTAATGGATGGATGCCCAAAGGCAGAAGGGCTGCTTATGCTGCTTCGTTCTATGGCACCAGATGTTATTGCATTAGATGAAATAGGAGGAGAGGAGGATTTGGCTGCTCTGCAACAGGGAAGAAACTGTGGGTGTAAAATCCTTGCTACAATACATGGGAATTCTTTAGAAGAAATAAAAAAGAAACCACAAATGAGAGAATTTATGGATAATCAGGGATTTGAACGGTATGTAATTTTGGGAAACCGTTTACAAACTGGTACAATTAGAGAGATATTAGATCATGCAGGAAAAAAAGTAGTACAAGTGTAACTATAAACAAGTATAGCAGGGAGGGAAGTATGGTAAGGATAATAGGTTGTATATTGATGATAACAGGATGTACTGCTATTGGTTTTTGGAGAGCGGAATGTATGAGAAGACGGTTACAGGAAATGCAGGAATTAAAACGGTATGTATTGTTTATGAAAGGAGAAATTTGCTGCCGGAATCGTACATTACCAGAAACTCTTTTAGAATTAGAAAAAAAAGCAAAGGGAATCTGGAAAAAGTTTTTTCATAATACAGGCAGGAGTCTTGAAAAAATGCAAGAAGGCACTTTAGCAGAAATTTGGAAAAAAGAAATGACACAGCAGCTTTCAGGCTCGTATTTGAAGGAAAGAGAAAAGAAGGAATGGCTGACATTGGGAGAAAATTTGGGATATCTGGATATGGAAATGCAGTTACATATGTTGGAGATTTTTCAAGTGCATCTAAGTGAGAGCATGGAAGAAGAGCGGGAAGAGGTGAAGAGTCAATCTAAACTTAGCCGTATTCTTGGCGTAATGAGTGGAATATTTTTAACAGTGTTGCTGATATAGAATAACTAAAGGGTGAGAAGATGAGTATCAGTTTATTATTTAAAATTGCAGCAGTGGGGATATTAGTTTCTGTATTGGGACAGGTGTTAAAACATGCAGGAAGGGAAGAACAAGCTTTTTTAACCAGCCTGGCAGGACTTTTGTTGGTATTGTTTTGGATAGTTCCATACATTTCGGAATTATTCCGTACCATACAAGATTTATTTTCTTTATAGAAAGAGTGTGGAAAATGGTAAAAATAGGGATTCTGGGCATTGCAGTAGTTTTACTGGCAATGCCTTTCAAAAACTTAAAAGGAGAATATAGTCTTTGTATCAGTATGGCAGGATGTATTCTTATTTTTTATTTTATTTTAAAGAAAATGGAACAAGTAATTAGTACTATGGAAGGAATTATTTCCTATCTGCCAATAGAATCTGGCTATTTTATGTTACTGATTAAAATTATTGGAATAACCTATATTTCAGAATTTTGTTCAGATATATGTAAAGATGCAGGATATAGCACAGTGGCAGGACAGATTTCAATGGCAGGGAAGTTGACCGTATTGGGAATTAGTATGCCGATTATTACTACATTATTGGAATTAATTGCTGGATTATGGCAGGGGTAGTCAGATGAAAAGATATAAAAAGACTCTGTTTTTTATCTGTATTTTTTTACTTATTTTCATTATAAAACCAGTGATAAAAGTATATGCTGCAGAAGATGAAACTGTTATTTCCTTAGACTATTTCATGGATGAATCTGATCTTGAGGAAATGCAGCAAATACTAGACGAAAATTTGGTAGGAGTGGACTTTCAAATTGATAACTTTATTAGAAAAATATGGAAGGGAGAGATTGAACTTTCTGGGGAAAATATTATAAAAGAGATACAAAAAAACATAGAACAAGAACTGGAAAATAACCGCAAGTTATGGTTGCAATGTTTTTTGATTGTAGTAGCAGCAGGTATATTTACTAATTTTTCTATGGTATTTAAAAATGGACAAGTAGGCGAAACGGGTTTTTATATTTCTTATTTGTTTTTATTTACAATACTTCTCGGGGCTTTTTATTCTATCTTTACTATGGTAGAACGGTCTGTTTCTCTGCTTTTAATATTTATGAAAGCCTTACTGCCGGTTTATTTTCTTATGATGGCAGGGACAAATGGTGCCAGTGTGGCAACGCCAATGTATCAATCTTCTTTGTGGATTATAGGAGTATTGGAGGTGGTAATTGGAAAGGTGATATTGCCAGCAATAGAAATCTTTTTCGTTTTATCCCTTATTAACCAATTTTCAAAAGAGGACAAGTTATCAAAGTTAACAGAATTTTTGGAAAGTATTATCCGATGGGGATTAAAAGGAAGTATGGGAGTAGTTCTTGGATTACACAGTATAGAAGTTATGTTATTGCCAGCAATTGGAAAAGTAAAGCAGAACGCCATTATAAAAACAGGAAGTGCAATACCAGTATTTGGAGACACTTTCGAGAGTGTAACAGAGACCGTTTATGGAATTGCTTCTCTATTAAAAAATGCCGTAGGTGTAACAGGAATTATTGGCATTTTACTGCTTTGTGCAGCACCTGTTATAAAAATATTTGTTTATACAATAGTATATAAAGCAGGTACAGCAATTTTGCAGCCAATTTCTGAAAAAAGAATTTGGAATTGTCTGAGTGGAGTAGCATCTACATCAAGCTTACTATTATATTTAGAGTTAATGTGTGTACTTTTATTTTGCATTACTATTATTATTCTCGCAAAGGGGACTGGATAAAATGAACTGGATATTTCAGGTTGTAAAAGGAATTGTATATTTTTTATTATTTTCCAGCATATTAGAACAATTAGTATGGGATACAAAAATGGAAAAATATATTCGTTTTTTTAGTGGATTACTTTTGTGTATGGTCTTAGTAAATACAGTAAGTAAAGGAGTTGATATAGATATATGGAATGAAAATATAGTAAGTTGGTATCAAAATGAAGAGGATTTACAAGAAGATTTCCAAATGCAGGAAAAAAAGGTACAAGAAAAAATAGAAAGTTATCAAAATGAAAATGCATTAAAGGAGAATTCCACAGACGAAGAGGAGGAGGAAAATACTATTGAGATTGAGGCAATTGAAAAAATAAGATAGGTGATCGCGAAACTCAATTTACTCTATGAAAGTTTGTGCAGAATTCACATATCAACGCAAGGCACGCTTTTGCTACTCTACACTCGTAGCAGTGCTAAGGCACCAGAATACGGTGCCTTAGCACTGACGGTGTCGAAAGTACCTTGCTTATAATATGTAAATTTGCACAAATAAATTTAAGTTCTTTAGAGTTTCGCAAATACCTAAAAAATAAGGTAATAAAAGGAGGGGGAAATGTGGAAAGTGATAAATGGCTGCAAAAGTTAAAAGAAAAACAAAAATTTTTTACAACGCACATTGGGGTAGGAAAATTATTTTTACTTGTACTTGCTGGCGTCTTTTTAGTATTGGCATCAAAAACGGAAGGAAAAGAAAAAAAAATAGCGGAGCAGACAGAGATTGTTGAAAATCAAGATGTAGAGGACTTGGAAGAATATATTAGAAAACAAGAAAAAAAACTTGCAGATATTCTTACAAAAGTGGATGGAATTGGAGAAGTAGAAGTAATGATAACAGCAAAGGCATCAAAAGAAAAAATAACATTAAAAGATACACCATACCAGCGAACAGAGACAAATGAGCAGGATAGCGGAGGAGGAACCAGACAAAAGACAGAAATTTCAAGCGAGGAAACTTCCGTTATGGATAAATTAAAGGATGGGGAGGAAACTCCTTATGTAACGAAGGAACTTCAGCCTGAGATCGAGGGAGTGATAGTAATAGCTACTGGTGCAAAAAATCCTCAGATAGAAACAGAAATAAATGAGGCGGTAGTGGCATTATTTAGTGTACCAGCACATAAAATAAAAGTAATGAAAATGAAATAATCGTATTGTTTATAATACGGGATGGAGGTTGCGTTGAAAGGAATTTGGAAAAAAAATCAAATTATTATTACAGCGTTGGTACTAATGGTGGCAGTAGCAGGGTATTTGAATTTTACCGGCAACAATCTGTCAGAGGGACTGGATTGGGCAAAACTTGCCCAGGGACAAAAAGATGAGAGTGTAGAAACAGTAAATAATGGGGAAGATAAGAATGAAGAGGAAGAACAAAATAAGGAAGTGGCAGACACAACAGATAAATTAATTGATGAAGGAAAGGATACAGATTCAGAAGTGGGAGAAGCTGTGCTGACCAGTGCAAAGAGTAACCAGGCATTTTATTCGATAAAGTTGCAAAGAGAACAGACAAGAGCTGAAAATAAAGAAATGCTTACAGAAATTATTAATAATGTAAATGCTACAGAAAAACAGAAAAATGAAGCAATTGATTCCATAATGGAAATAGCAGATTTTGCAGAAAAAGAAAACGCTGCAGAAACTCTTCTTTCTGCGAAAGGATTTCCAGAATCTGTGGTAAGCATGGAAAAAAATCATGTAGATGTGGTAATCAATCAAAAAGATCTAACAGAACAAGACATTATACAAATTGAGGATATTGTTACCAGAAAGACTGAGGTATCTCTAGAAAATATTGTAATTTCTACAGCAAAAGAGAAATAAGTGAAGAACTGTTACAATTTGAATTAAAAGAATAAGAGAAATAATTGCAAAAATTTATAAGTTTGTTATAATAGAATAGAACAATGTAACAGTAAGATTGTCTGAGTTGTTACAAATAGATAGATAAGAAATAGGAGGTAGGAAAGTGGCAAAAGAGATGGAAAAGGCAGGAGCCTATAATTTATTAGATGAAGGAAATATTGGAGAGGTAAGAATTGCAGATGAAGTAGTAGCAATTATTGCCGGACTTGCAGCAACTGAAGTAGAAGGTGTATCTTCTATGGCAGGAAATATTACCAATGAATTAGTAGGCAAACTTGGAATGAAGAATCTTGCTAAAGGAGTAAAGGTTCAAGTATCCCCAGAGGCAGTTATAGTGGATATGGCACTTAATATGGAATATGGATATAATATTCCAAAAACATCTGAACAAGTACAGGACAAAGTAAAGAGTGCGATTGAAAATATGACAGGTTTAAAGGTTGCAGAAGTCAATGTAAGAATTGCAGGAGTAGCAATTTGATGTAATAGTTTGGCCATGCAAAAGTATATGTGCAAGTTATACAAGGAAGCTTGTTCGCAGAAGGGAACTTGCACATATACTTTTCTATGCTTAACATCATACATGAGTATTTTGCCATGAAAGTGTTATTGATAAACATATACTTAGTTTGTACTTGCGCATAGTGAGTAATAATCAGTATTTTTATTCATAATCTCTTTAATCATAATATATATTCTGGCAAAATATGAATGGCATGGCTGAACTGTTACAATCTAACAGAATCAAAGGAGTAAGTTAAGTTGTAAAGCAGATTAAAAAATCTGTTTTGTATTATAAATTACGCAACGAAGCGGAAATAAATATCTGCTTTGAATAACATTGAATCAAATGAAACAGATGAAAGATAGGAGTTAGGCATAAGATGACACGAAGAGAATGTAGAGAACACCTAATGGTCATGCTATTTCAGACAGAATTCCATACAAAAGAGGAATTACCAGAGCAGATATCGTATTACATGAATGATATTATTGCACCGAAAAAGGATGATGTGGCATATATACAAGATAAATTCCAAAATGTACTAGAATTATTAGAAGAAATTGATTCTCTGATTGAGAGTGTTTCAGAAGGATGGAAGCTGAAGCGTATGTTTAAGGTAGATTTGGCAATTATGCGGCTGGCAGTCTACGAGATGAAATATGATGAAGAAATTCCTGTAAGTGTAGCAATCAATGAGGCAGTGGAAATTGCAAAAAAATATGGACAGGATAGTTCACCTTCTTTTGTAAATGGAATTTTAGCAAAAGTAGCAGATGTGATAGAAAAAGGTTGAAGTATATTCAACCTTTTTGGTCTATGTTTAATAGATAATATAGCAGGCAAGAAAGCATAGTCAAACTGTTGTATTTAAAAGAGAACGGGAGAGTAGAATGAATGAGAAGGCATACTGGGTTTCTGAAATTAACCGGTATATAAAACATATATTTGATTCAGATTTTGCATTAGGACGGATATGGATAAAGGGAGAGATATCAAATTGTAAGTATCACACCTCTGGTCATATCTATTTTACTTTGAAAGACAAGTCTGGGCAGATATCTTGTGTTATGTTTGCTGCTCATAGAGCTGGACTGAATTTTAAACTTCAGGATGGCCAGTCTGTGATGGCTCAAGGAAATATATCTATATATGAACGTGATGGTAAGTATCAATTATATGCTAGAGAAATCCGTCTGGATGGTGCTGGGTTGTTATATGAGAAATTTTTACAATTAAAGACAGAATTAGAAGAAGAAGGGTTGTTTGCAGGCGAATACAAACAGCCTATTCCTAAATATGCAAAAAAAGTAGGAATTGTGACAGCGGTTACTGGGGCAGCAATACATGATATCCAAAATATATCTACAAGGCGTAATCCTTATATCAAATTATATCTTTATCCTGCGAAAGTTCAAGGAGAAGGGGCAGCAGCCACAATTGTAAGAGGTATTGAGGTATTAGATAGCATGAATATGGATGTAATTATTGTTGGGCGTGGTGGTGGATCAATAGAGGACTTATGGGCTTTTAATGAAGAAGAAGTGGCAAGGGCTATTTTTAATTGTAATACCCCTATTATATCTGCAGTAGGACATGAGACCGATGTAACCATTGCAGATTTTGTGGCAGATTTACGGGCACCAACACCTTCTGCTGCAGCAGAGCTTGCTGTATGTGATATAAGAGAGATATTTGCTCAAATGGATGAATATAAGCAGCTTCTTTTACAGTTAATGAATCAAAAAATAAAGTTGAAAAGAAATTATTTAGAACAAATAAAACTTCGCTTGGAATATGGCAATCCAAAGAGTAAAATACAACAAAAAAGACAGCGGTTATTGGATATAGAAGACAGACTGGAACTGCTTATGAGACAAAATGTACAACAAAACCGTTATCGGCTTGCTGTATATGCAGAACGGATGCGGGGACTGTCCCCACTTCGGAAATTAAGCCAGGGATATGCATTTGTTGCAAATGAAGAAGGTAAAACTATAAATTCTATCAAACAAGTAGAAAAAGGACAAAAGCTGTTTATATCAGTGACAGATGGTAATTTAGAGGCAACCATTGACAAAATAGAAAAACAAGAAAGATAATTGAGATAAATATTTAAAGGGAGGTTTTGTAAGTGGCAAAAACGATATCTTTAGAGGAATCTTTTGAATCTTTAGAAGAAATCCTTGGAAAATTGGAGGATGAAGAAATTAGTCTGGAGGAATCTTTCCGTTTGTATCAAGAAGGTATGAAACTATTAAAGAAGTGCAACACAGCGATTGACAAGGTGGAGAAAGAACTAGTGGTTTTAACCGAAGAATAGGAGATATATATGGACTTTAATACGGAAATGAAAGAAAGGGTAACTTATATTGATGAAGTGATAGAGAGATATTTACCCAAAGAAGAAGGATTTGAGAAGACTTTACTTTCTGCTATGAATTATAGTATGTTAGCTGGTGGTAAACGGATTCGTCCAATGTTGATGCTTGAGACATATCGTTTATTTGGTGGGGAAGAAGAAAATGAAATTGCTCCTTTTCTTGCTGCTATGGAGATGATACACACGTATTCGCTGGTACATGATGATTTACCTGCTATGGATAATGATGATTACCGAAGGGGAAGATTAACAACTCATAAAGTATATGGAGAGGCTATGGGAATTTTAGCTGGAGATGCTTTATTAAACTATAGTTTTGAGGTGGCAGCCAGAGCATTTACAGGTACAATTGATATATTTCGTGTAGCCAGGGCATTTACAGTTTTAACCCAGAAGCCTGGAATTCGAGGCATGATTGGTGGACAGGCAGTTGATGTAGAAAATTGTGACCAGCCTATAGATAAAGACAAGCTGGATTTTATTTATCAGTTAAAAACAGGGGCATTAATTGAATGTTCTATGATGATAGGAGCAATTCTTGCAGGTGCAGAAGAATCCAAAGTGGATGAAATAGGAGAGGTTGGAAAAAAAATAGGACTGGCATTTCAAATACAGGATGATATTTTGGATGTAATTGGAAAAGAACAAGTTATTGGAAAACCGATAAATAGTGATGAGAAAAATCATAAAACCACTTATGTTACTTTATTTGGATTAGAGGAAGCAAAAGAAATGGTAAAGGTTCTTTCCCTAGATGCTCTGAATATGCTGGAGAATTTTCCAAGGAAAAATAAATTCATGGAAGAAATGGTTCAGTATTTGATATTTAGGGATAAATAAATAAAGAGTTACTGTTTTGAACTATGAATAGTTACAACAAAGAGAACAGTTAAGGATGGAGGCAGTAGTTATGCCAAAGATTTTAGATAAAATAGAACAGGCAAATGACATTAAAAAAGTTGCAAAAGAAGATTGGTCTGGTTTGGCAGCGGAAATTCGGGAATTTTTGTTAGAAAAGGTAAGTAAAACAGGAGGACATCTTTCTTCTAACCTTGGAGTAGTAGAGCTTACTATGGCATTACATTTATTTTTAGATTTTCCAGAAGATAAATTGGTATGGGATGTGGGGCATCAATCTTATGTTCATAAAATTCTAACAGGACGTAAAGCAGGCTTTGATACCCTTCGCCAGTTGGATGGGATGAGTGGATTTCCAAAATGTGTAGAAAGTGATACAGATGCCTTTAATACAGGTCATAGTTCTACTTCAATTTCTGCTGCACTTGGAATGGCAAAGGCAAGAGATTTACAAGGGAAAAAGAATAAAGTGGCTGCTGTAATAGGGGATGGTGCACTTTCTGGCGGAATGGCTTATGAGGCATTGAATAATGCGGCAAGATTGCATACCAATATGATTGTAATTCTTAATGATAATAACATGTCCATTTCAGAGAATGTAGGTGGTATGGCAACTTACTTAGGGAAGATAAGAACTGATATTCGATACAGTAACCTTAAGATGAGTGTAGAGCAGGCTATGTTAAAAATTCCTCAAATTGGAGAAACACTTGTTAGTAAGGTTCGTCGTTCTAAAGAATCTATTAAGCGTTTTGTGGTTCCTGGCATGTTGTTTGAAGATATGGGAATTACTTACCTAGGTCCTATCGATGGGCATAATGTTTCAGAAATGCTGGAAATGTTTCAAAGGGCGCAACTAGTAAGAGGACCAGTTATTGTTCATGTAATAACTAAAAAAGGTAAAGGTTACCGGATTGCGGAACGTTATCCTTCTGCCTTTCATGGCGTAAATCCTTTCCGGGTAGAGAATGGAAAAAATCTGTCTCCCAAAGGTGGCATTAGTTATACAGAAATATTTAGCAAAAAGTTAATTGAACTTGCAAGTAATAATAAAAAAATTACTGCAATTACTGCTGCAATGCCAAGTGGAACTGGTCTTGCTGCATTTAAACAGGAATATCCAAGAAGATTTGTGGATGTAGGAATTGCAGAGGAACATGCAGTGACATTTGCCGCAGGAATGGCAAGAGCGGGGATGATACCAGTAGTAGCCATTTATTCCACTTTTATGCAGAGGGCTTATGACCAGATACTTCATGATGTCTGTCTTGGAAATTTTCCAGTAGTATTTATTCTTGACAGGGCTGGTATAGTAGGGAATGATGGAGAAACACATCAGGGGATTTTTGATTTATCTTTTCTTGGAAGTATACCTAATATGACAATTCTTGCCCCTAAAAATGATTGGGAGTTAGAAGAAATGTTAGATTTTGCAATAGATTTGCAGCGTCCAGTTGCATTACGTTTCCCAAGAGGTACAGCATACCAGGAACTACAGGAATGTAGAGAACCCTTAGAATATGGAAAAAGTGAAATACTAGTAAAAGGAAGAAAAGTAGCACTTCTTGCAGTAGGAAGTATGGTAAAACATGCAGTAAAAGTAAGAGAATTACTTCTTTTAGAAAATATTGATGCTACAATAGTAAATGTACGGTTTGTAAAGCCGCTGGATGAAACGATTATTATAGAATTATCAAAGAATCATGATATATTGGTAACAATGGAAGAGAATGTGGAGTGGGGAGGATATGGACAAAGTGTTTCAGGATTTATTTCTAAGATGCATTTGCCTGTATCACATATTAATATTTCGATTAAGGATATGTTTGTGGAACATGGACAGGTATATGAATTATACCAGAGATTAGGATTAGACCCACAAAGTATTTATAACCAGATTATGAGTGAGATAAAATCAGAACGGGGATAGAAATGAAAGAAGCAAAAGAAAGATTAGATGTGTTATTAGTAAAAAGAGGTTTAGCAGAATCTAGGGAAAAAGCGAAAGCCATTATTATGTCAGGGAATGTTTTTGTAAATGAACAAAGAGAGGATAAAGCAGGAACTACTTTTCCTGAGAAAGTACAAATTACCGTTAAAGGTAACACTATGAAATATGTAAGCAGGGGCGGCTATAAATTAGAAAAAGCCATTGAACAGTATGGTGTTACACTAAATGGGAAAATTTGTATGGATGTAGGATCTTCTACAGGTGGTTTTACAGATTGTATGTTGCAGAATGGTGCAGTGAAAGTATATGCAGTAGATGTAGGAACAAACCAGCTTGCATGGAAGCTTCGGAATGACGAAAGAGTAGTATCCATGGAAAAAACAAATATTCGTTATGTAACACCAGACCAAATAGAAGATACTATTGAATTTGCATCTATTGATGTCGCATTTATTTCCTTGACAAAAGTACTGATACCAGTGCGTGATTTGTTAGTGGAAGATGGTGAAATAGTATGTTTGATTAAGCCGCAGTTTGAAGCTGGAAGAGAAAAGGTTGGAAAAAAAGGCGTGGTGCGTGATAAGGGTGTACATATTGAAGTGATTGAACAGGTTACAGATTTTGCAAGACAGATTGGATTTTTGCCCTTAAAACTGGATTTTTCTCCAATTAAAGGACCAGAGGGAAATATTGAATATTTGCTTCATATAAAGAAAATAGGAACAAATCCAACTGAGATAGAAGACGAGATTACAAAAGACTGTATAAAAGCTTGTGTAGAACAGGCACATAGTATGTTGAAGGAGTAGCAATGGAGCATTTTTTTGTTATCACAAATGGGAGTAAAGATAAGGGATTTAAGTCAGCTAAAAAAATAAAAGAATATTTGGAACAAAAGGGATGTTTTTGTTCTATTGCCACAGATTATGGACAGGACGATACCAAGGGGTATTCTACCGATATTGGGGAGATTCCAAAGGACACCCAGTGTGTCATTGTGTTAGGCGGGGATGGAACCATATTGCAGGCTGCTAATGATTTGGCAGCTACAAGACTGCCAATTTTGGGAGTAAATTTAGGAAATTTAGGCTTTCTGGCTGATATAGAAGAAAACCGCCTTATCCCAGCAATGGATAAGTTAATTGCAAATCAGTTTGTTATGGAAGAGAGAATGTTG
This sequence comes from Lachnospiraceae bacterium, assembly GCA_022791815.1. Taxonomy (GTDB): domain Bacteria; phylum Bacillota; class Clostridia; order Lachnospirales; family Lachnospiraceae; genus CAG-411. The sequence goes on along the minus strand of JAAVZU010000021.1, from coordinate 10,943 downwards.
CTGGAGGGAAGTTACCAAGACGAAAGTGGGAAGGAAATAAAACAATTGGCATTAAATGATATTGTAATAAATAAAGGACATTATTATCATTTAGTTTGTGTGAAAGTTTATATTAATGGAAAACTTTTGGACTTTTATATTGCAGATGGAGTGGTTATTTCTTCGCCTACTGGATCGACTGGTTATAATCTTTCAGCAGGGGGACCAGTTATGCTGCCAACAATGGAGGGAATTATTATTACGCCTATATGTCCCCATTCTTTAAATAATCGAAGTTTGGTGGTGTCTGCAAAAGACGAGGTTGTTGTAGAAATTGGAAATGTCAAAGAAGAGAAAAAAGATGAAGGAATTCTTATCATAGATGGAATGATTCAGCGTACCATGTATACAGGAGAGAGTATTTCTATTCAAAAAGCAGAAAAAAATACAAGATTTATCAAATTAAATGGCGCCAATTTTCTTGAAATATTTCACAATAAATTAGGTATGGGCAAAGATACGACGTAAACTGTTATGATAAAACATTGTAGAGAGGGGGTAATGTATGAAAGTAAAAAGGCATACAAAGATTATAGAAATTATTAATAAATACGATGTGGATACACAAGAAGAATTAGCAGAGAAATTATTTGAGGCGGGTTTCCGTGTGACACAAGCAACTGTATCCAGAGATATCCGGGAGTTAAAACTTACAAAGGTTGCTGGAAACAATGGGAAACAACGTTATGTGGTATTAGAAAATAAAGAGAGTGATTTATATGCGAAATATGTACAAGTTTTAAAAACTGGATTTTTGTCAATGGATCAGGCACAAAATATTTTAGTGATAAAGACAGTATCTGGCATGGCTATGGCAGTGGCTGCAGCATTGGATGAACTGCATATTCGAGGAATTGTTGGGTCAATTGCTGGCGACGATACGGTTATGTGTGCAATCAGAAATTGCGATGAGGTGCCAAGAGTAATGGAAAAAATTAGAAAACTTATTATGGAAAGGCAGGAGTAGTTAGGTCTTGCCATAAGAGGAAATAAATGATAGAATAATAGGGTTGTAATTGGTGTTGCAGCTTTATAAGATAATTAAACAGAGTACAATCTTGTGTCAAAACATAAACGCTCCGCGAAGATGTGTAAGGGTTTGGATATGAAAGTATCTGTAAAGACAGACCTAAGTCTTGCGGGTGGGACTGAAAACAAGAAAGGATATCCACAATAGTGGGGAATGGAGGAATTATGTCAGGACATTCAAAATTTGCAAACATAAAACATAAGAAGGAAAAGAATGATGCAGCAAAAGGAAAGATTTTTACAATTATTGGAAGAGAAATTGCAGTAGCTGTAAAAGAAGGTGGACCAGATCCTGCTAATAACAGTAAATTACGTGATGTGATTGCAAAGGCAAAGGCAAATAATATGCCAAATGATACCATTGACAGAGGTATCAAAAAAGCGGCTGGAGATGCCAATTCTGTAAATTATGAGCAGGTTACATACGAAGGTTATGGGCCAAATGGAACAGCGATTATTGTAGTGGCACTTACAGACAATAAGAATAGAACAGCATCAAATGTTCGTAATGCATTTACCAAAGGAAATGGGAATGTAGGCACACAAGGATGTGTGTCCTATATGTTTGATAAAAAAGGACAAATTATCATTGCTAAGGAAGAATGTGATATGGCAGCGGATGATTTGATGATGCTTGCTTTAGATGCAGGAGCAGAAGACTTTGCAGAAGAAGAGGACAGTTTTGAAGTATTAACGGATCCTGATGATTTTAGTGCTGTTAGAGAAGCATTAGAAAAGGAGAGTATTCCAATGGCTCAAGCTGAGGTTACTATGATTCCTCAAAATTATGTAGAGTTATCAGATGAAAAAGACTTAAAAGCTATTCAAAAGACTCTTGATTTATTAGATGAAGATGATGATGTACAGGAAGTATATCATAATTGGGATATGCCAGAAGAGTAGAAGGTTATTTGGGAAAAGTAAAATATTGATATATATGCCAGAGGAAGGGACTGCCGCATTAAGTAATAGTATTACAAAATATAGTAGATGAAATATCAATCAATGTTATATTTTGTATACTTGATGCTTGGTGTGATGGTCTCTTCTCCTTATACTGTTTAAATCTGTAAAGTGAAAGTATAAATGTAAATATCATATTAAGCTGACACAATAACTTAATTTAGAAGAAAGTATAATCAATAAATTGTTTTATGCCGATAAAAATAGAAAGGGATTACTATGTCCTGATAACAAATAAAGGTTCTTATACTTATGTGAGGAGGAGATTATATGCGATTTTTTTCAAGTAAAAGATATAGGAAAAAAATGCGGAAAATTCCAGTATTTTTCTTACTAATAATGGTCTTGACAGTAGGTTTAGTTGGAGTAAAACTGGGAATGAGTACACAAGCTGCAGAAGATAATAGTATCTGGCTGGAAAGTAATAATGTAAAACTAGGAAATGAGATTACTCTAGATGGCTCAACCATATACCTACAGCTTAAATCATCTGGTCAGCAATACGTGTCTGAGAATTATATAATTCGATGGGAGATTTTGCTGGATGGAAATGAAATAATTGGATTTTATGATCATCCTAATGATAAGGTGATGCAGAATACAGGAACTGAAGCATTTGGATGTGGTATCAAGGCGAAAAAATCAGGAACAGCAGAATTGTTAGTTAGTGTGTTAGATAAAACAAATACATCAGTTGGAACGGCATCTGGTGGTGCTATAGAAGGTGCATTACAACAGATATCTATCAAAATAAAGGTAGTACTTGGAATTGATACATTTGCCTTTGGAGAGAGTTACCAGAAAGTTTATACAACAGATGCAGAGGAATCTTTGGTGTTTGATGATTTAACCAGTATACCAGTTAAGTTGAACATTGAAGATACAAAGAATGCACAGGTACAATGTTATTCTTTAGATAAAGATGTAGTTGAGATTCAAACCAATGAAAATGAGGGGACGTTTACTGCAATTGCGAAGGGATGTGGTGAAACAACAATTTATGTAAGGGATAAGGAAGGAAATACGGATTCGGTTCATGTTTACGTAATGCCAAAGATTGCCAGAGTAGAAGGCGGGCAGTATCTTCGGAAAGACAAGGTGACCATAAAAAATGGAGATGTACTTTATTCTAATGCATGTTTTCAAGTAGATGGAAGTAAAGTATTACAGGATAAGATGGTTTGGGTAATATCCAAATATAATGATAAAAACCAACCAGTAGTAATTGAAGATTCTTTAGGAAATATTTCATCTGATTTGATAGAAATTACAAGAGAAAGTGTAGATAGACCTGCAAATTTGAAGATAAATGCAAAAGCGGGGCAATATTTAATAGAACTTTATCCTATTGGAATGTATAAAAATGAAAAAGAGAAGCCAATCATCACGCCGACAACTATTGATATAAACGTATGTGCAAATATGGATAGCAGGGAAATAAATTTAATGGTTGGAGATGAATTTAGTGTTCCTAATGCGATTAATATTACCACAGAAGATTTTAACCAATGGTTTACTCCAAGTTATGGTAAAGGATTTGGAAGTGGAGGATATCTGACTCAGGCAAACAGTGAAGGTGTAATACGGGCTAACAAGCCAACGGATCAGGTTATAGCAGATTATACAGTAACTTATACAGCTGTGAATGAATATAAAGAAAAAGTCAATGCATTGCTTCCTACACCAATGAACACGCCATCTGTAACATTTACATTTCGTGTTGTAGATGACTTGCTGTTAAATATGCAAAGTGTTAGTATTGTAGTAGGTGAAGAAGTAACACTCTTTCCGAGCAGACAAGTGGAAACTTATGATGGTGGAGAATATGAGTGGACGAGTAGCAATCCTAAATGTGTTACTGTTTCCAAGTCTGGAACTATTAAAGGAATTGCTAAGACTACAGAAGATGTAATTATCACAGTTGCCTTAAGATTGAGTGATGGAACGATAAAGAAAGCAACATGTAGGGTTAAGGTAGAAGAAACCATCAAGAATATTTCACTAAGTGATACAAACATCGAATTGTTAGAGGGAAATGTAAAAACAATAACAGCAACCTTTCATCCAGATCGTACAGAAGTTCCAATTCAATGGATGAGCAGCGATACAGAAGTGTTTAGTATAAATATTTCTACAGACAAAAAGAGTGTTGTAGTAACAGCCAAAAAGGCAGGAACGGCTGTTTTAACAGCACTGAATGAGGATAATTATGTGACGGCTGTTTGTAAAATTACTGTATTATCCCAAATTACAAAGATTTCCCTGCCAGTAGACCAGATGACAGTTAAGTTGAATAGGGAAGTAGTCCGTATGGCAGCAAGCTGCAGTCCAGCTAATGCATCCAATAATCCTCTTGTATGGGATTCTTCTGACAAGAGTGTTGCTACTGTGGATGACAGTGGATTGATAACCTTAAAAAAAGCTGGTAGTACTATTATTACTGTAAAACCGTTATATAATACCTCTCCACCAATTATGGCACAATGTATTTTAACGGTACAACAATCTTCTATTGGAATTAGTCTGGATAAAGGTAGTGTGACTTTGGAAAAAGGGCAAACAATACTTTTGAATAGTATTTTGAAGCCTACCAATGCTACTACGACAGTAGCTTGGAAATCTATGGATACTGGAATAGCTATTGTAAATTCAAGTGGATTGATTACAGCAAAGAAAGCAGGAACTACTTATATAGTAGTAACAAGTGCTGATGGCTATTCTGCAAACTGTAAGGTTGTAGTAACCCAGCAAGCAGAGAAAATTAAGCTCTCTGTAGTAAAATTAAGTCTTGGTGTAGGAAACAGTTATAATGTTGGTACAACGATTACACCAAAAGATGCAACAGATAAGACAGTAACTTGGACTTCTCAGGATACTTCTGTTGCAAAAGTAACATCAGATGGAAAAATTACTGGAGTAGCAGTAGGTAATACAGTGATAGCAGCGAAAATAAAATCTGGTGAAGTGGCATATATTACAGTAATTGTTACAGATACATTAAAAGGTATTACACTAGATCAAAATAAGAAAACTTTACAAGCAGGTAAAAGTTTTCTACTTAATGTAATATTTAAACCAGAAAATGCAACAAACAAGAAAGTGAAATGGAGTTCCTCTGATACTTCTGTTGCAACGGTGAATGGGAATGGTAAAGTAACAGGTGTAAAAGGTGGAACAGCCATGATAACCTGTAAATCAGATGAAAGCGGTTTTACTGCAAATTGTATTGTTACAGTAAAAGAGTTAGTTACTAATGTGAAATTAAACAAAACAAGTCAAAAGATGACAGTTGGAGCTACTACAAAACTTGTAGCAACCGTTTCTTCTAATAATGCAAGTAATAAAAAAGTGAAATGGACAACAAGCAATAATAAGATTGCAACAGTAAATCAGAGTGGAAAAGTGACAGCTAAGAAGCTGGGCAGCTGTAGAATTACAGTTACAGCTACTGATGGAAGCGGAGAGAGTGCAAGCTGTTCTATCAGGGTGATTAGAAGAGTAAAGAGTTTAAAAATCAATCATTCTTATTTAAGACTACTTGAAGGGAAAAGTGCAAAAATTAAAACATCTATTTCTCCTTCTAAGGCCACTATTAAAGGTATCAAATGGAAATCTAGTGATACAAATATAGCAATTGTAAATTCTAGTGGTAAGGTAACTGCAATTTCAGCAGGAATGGCAAAGATTACAGCATCTACTACAGATGGAAGTAAACTAGTTGCAACTTGTACTGTTCAAGTTATTAAGGCAGTACCAGTAACTTCGTTGACTGTTTCCTCTCAAGATATTACGATGGTAAGGGGAACTTCCCAAAGTGCATCTGTATCCATTAGTCCTTCCAATACAACAGATAAGATTACTTACTCAAGTGATAATAAAGCAGTGGCAACGGTAAATTCAAAAGGGAAAATTACTGCAAAGAGACCAGGAGTTGCAACGATAACTGTAACAAGCAGCAGCGGGCAGCAGGTATGCATCAATGTTATGGTAGTAGGTTTAAATAAGACCTCTCTGCGATTACAACAATATGATTCAGATGAATTATGGGTAGAAGAAGTGTCAGAGAATGTAAAATGGTCTTCGTCCAACCCAGCAATCGCAAGAGTAAAAAATGGAACGGTAGTTGCCAGAAAAGTAGGAACAGCAACAATAACAGCTACAGTTCGTGGTGTAAAACTAAGATGTACAGTAAAAGTTGTAAAAATTTCTAAATAATTTTTGGTGAAACAATATATGATTAATTACAAATAATTTTTTTAAGAGACCATTTGAAATGGTCTCTTAGTTGTTTTTATGGCATGTTTGGATTTTAACTTTCTGGTTAATAAAAAAACAGAACAAATATTCGGAAAAGGGCTTGCAATTTCAAATGTGTTGTGTTAAGATAAAAACGAACGAGTGTTTGAGGGTGTTTTTGAATGGAGGAAATGTTTATGTTAATAAGCCTGCATGTGAAGAATTTGGCAATTATAGATGAGATAGAAGTGGATTTTCGTGAAGGATTGAACATCTTAACTGGAGAGACTGGAGCTGGAAAGTCTATTATTATAGGTTCTATCAATATGGCACTAGGTGGTAAGGCAACAACAGATATGATACGATCAGGCAAAGATTATGGTCTGGTTGAACTGGTTTTTCAGATGGAAGATGAGAATGTGATCCATAAGATGAAGCAGTTAGAACTTCCAATGGAAGATGGGCAGATAATTATATCAAGAAAAATTATGAAGAACCGCAGTATTTGCAAAGTAAATGGAGAAACAGTTACTATGGGGATTGTTCGTGAATTGGCAAGTGTGCTAATTGACATACATGGGCAGCATGAACATCAATCATTACTACATAAGCAAAAACATTTAGAAATTTTAGATCAATTTGGCAAGGGCGAAACAGGTGAGGAGCTGGATAAACTTATCAAGTTGTATAAAGAGTATCAAACAGCGAAACAAGAGTATGAAAATAAGAATCTTACACAAGAAGACCGGATTCGGGAATTATCCTTTATGGAATATGAGAAAAAAGAAATCGAACAAGCACATATCCAGAATGGAGAAGATGAAGAATTAGCATCAAGATATAAGCGGCTGTCAAATACTCAATTGATTGCAGAAGGAATACAAAATGTCTATCAGATTACTGCTGATGGTACATCTTCTGTTAGTGATGAAATTGGACGGGCTGCCAGATATTTAGTCAGGATTTCGGATTATGATGAGCAATTAGCTGGATATTTGGAGCAATTACAGAATATTGAAGAGATGTTAGGAGATTTCAATTTTGAGATTAAAGAATATAGTTCTCAGTTGGAATTTGATGGCGAATCTTTTCAAGAAGTAGAAGAACGGCTGAATATGTACCATGGATTAAAAGCAAAGTATGGGGATACCATAGAAGAGATACAAAATTATTATGAAAATCTAGTTAAAAAGATAGAAGAATATCAAGATTATGATTTGTATTTAGAGAAGTTAAAGGAACGTTGTGAAAAAAAAGAAAAAGCATACATGACTTGTGCGAAAAAGATATCCCGGGTTAGAAGAAAGAATGGAAAAGTTTTATCTGAACAAATTAAAGCAGCATTAATTGATTTGAATTTCCTAGATGTACAATTTGAAGTGAAAATCAAAGAATTAGATAGATATACAGAAAACGGTATTGATGATGTTGAATTTTTGATATCTACAAATCCAGGAGAAGAAATCAGACCTTTGGGGAAAGTGGCTTCTGGAGGAGAATTATCCCGTATTATGTTGGCGATAAAATCAGTGTTGGCAGGACAAGATGCAATAGAGACATTAATATTTGATGAGATTGATGTGGGAATTAGTGGAAGAACAGCACAAAAGGTATCAGAAAAGATGGCAGTAATTTCAAAAAGGCATCAAGTGATTTGTATTACACATTTGCCTCAGATTGCAGCTATGGCAGATGAACATTATATTATTGAAAAGAAGGTAGAGGGAACATCAACAGTTACCATTATACGTAATTTAGATAAAGAAGGAAGTATACGTGAGTTAGCTCGTATTCTTGGAGGGGTAGAGATTACAGATACGGTAATTCAGAGTGCAACGGAGATAAAAGAGATGGCAGACTCTATAAAGAATACATAATCTGGTTACTATATAGTTATTAAAGAAATATATGTGCAAGTTGTATGAGCAGAATTTTTTTAACATCAACTTGTACATATTTTTAGATTTTATTCTGTTATAATATATATTAAGTAAATAATTGTAAATAAAATATAAATAGTTTCTGTCTTTTGATTATCAGTATTTTTACTTGATTGACAAATGTAATGTAATAAAAATGGAATATCTAAAAACTGATATATGTGTATAATTTTCTTATAAAGTGTGATACTAAGGATAGAAGTTAGTATTAGATAGGGAGTGATTATACTTGGAAACATTGAAGAGCCGATATAAAAGGTTTTTGTATTTATTTTTGTTTGTGGATATTTTGTTATTTGTTATTTTTTCTTTTTTTTGGATCCGAGGCAGGGTACCAGAGAAGATATTTATTTTTCAGAATAAAGAGACAGAATTTGATTTTTCACTCCCGATTGAAGCGAATATACAAGGTGAGAAAGCAGAAGTAATTAGTAATCATTCAGAGAAAGTAAAAGAGAATATTGTATTTAGTTTTCAGGAACCTTTTTCTCTGTACTCCCAGAAAAAAGGTTCTTATGATATAAGCTTAAAATTATTTGGAGTAATTCCTATTCGCAGAATAAATGTGGATGTGATAGAAGAAAAGGAATTGATTCCTAGCGGACGGACAGTAGGGATTGAAGTAAATACGAATGGTGTTCTTGTATTAGGAACAGGAGAAGTAATAGGCAGAGATGGCAGAAAAGTGGAGCCAGCAAGGAATATTGTATGTACTGGAGATTATATAAAATCAGTAAATGGAAAAAATGTTGAGACTAAGGAAGAATTGGTGAGTAGTTTAAAAAAGCTACAGGAAGGAATAACTTATCTTACGTTGGAACGTAAAGGTGAAATGATAGATGTTGTAGTAGAAGGAGTAAAGACAAAAGATGGTTCTTACAAACTTGGGATATGGGTTAGGGATGATACACAAGGTATTGGAACAATGACTTATATAACAGATGATGGAGAATTTGGAGCATTAGGGCATGGAATTAATGATGTAGATACAGGAGTTTTAATGGATGTATGTTCTGGTAGTATTTATGAAGCTGGAATCTATAAAGTAGTGAAAGGAGAAAAAGGAACACCAGGGGAGTTATCTGGTTTTATTAAGAAGGATACACAATCAAAACTTGGAACAATTACACAAAATACTGCACATGGAATTAAAGGAAAATTTCAAAGACCATTAGCGGATTCTTGGGAAAGGAAACAAATAGCTTTAAAACAAGAAGTAAAAAGAGGTAAAGGCAGTATTTTATGCCAGATTGGATCGGAAGTAAAAGAATATGAAGTAGAAATTGAAAAGATATATGCAAATAGCATATCAAAGAGTAAAGGGATGGTAATTAAAATAACAGATAAAAGGTTATTGGAACAAACAAATGGAATTGTCCAAGGCATGAGCGGCAGTCCTATATTACAGAATAATAAAATAATTGGTGCTGTTACCCATGTTTTTGTGCAGGATCCTCATAGAGGTTATGGAACATTTATTGAATATATGTTGGAAGATTAATTATGTAAATTTTTGGGAGTAATTTGAAATATGAAAAGTGAATATGAAAATATAATTCATAAGTCTGCTTTTTCTATATAATCAAATCAGGCTTTCGTTCATATCAAATTTTGCATAAAAAGTATTTTTATTTAAGAAATGTCGAATAATGCGATAGAAAATGATTGAAAAAAGTCAAATAAGCCGTTATAATGCATAAGGTGGAAAGAATTCTTGGGCATTCACAAAAAAAGAATTTATTTGGGATAATTCATGGCTGAAATGTAATGGATACGAATGACAACAGGTTTGCTTCGAGCTGGCTTTTAGTTGTATTTGAGGCAGTCTGTAAGTGAAAATTGGACATGAATATTAAGGTTTATATACAAAAAGAAGGAAGCAATAATCTACAAGAGCGAAATAAAAAAATGACAAAAGAGATGAAATATACAGAGGGGATAAGGAAAATCAGATAGAACGATATTATTAAGAGAATCAAAATATGGAGGATTTTGTCATGGTAAGTATTAATGTAGTGATTGTAGACGATAATGAGGAAGTGAGGGAAACACTTAAGAGTGTCATTGATAAACATACAGATATGCATCTTATTGGAACAGCAAGTCAAGGTGTGGAAGCAATGAATTTGATTGAAGAAAGTAAACCAGATGTTGTACTTATGGATTGGATGCTTTCGGAGTTAGATGGACTTAGTGTAATTGAAAGAGCGAAACAAAAGCCAGAAATTAACAAACATACATCTTTTATCGTACTCTCAGCAATTGGTAAAGAAAGTATAATGGAGAAAGCATTTTCTGTTGGTGCAGATTATTATATTGTTAAGCCTTTCGATGCTGAGGCAGTTGTTGCCAGAGTTCATCAGATGTATATGTCAATGAATACAAAAAATAAAGATACAGCAAGGGGAAACATTTTTGAAAATGATATACATCGTTCAAATAGTTGTTACTCGCTAGAAAGTGATGTAACTAATATTATACATGAAATCGGTGTACCAGCACATATAAAGGGATATCAATATCTAAGAGATGCTATTATGATGTCAGTAAATGATACAGAGATGCTTAATTCTATCACAAAAATTTTGTATCCTACAATTGCTAAACAGCATAAAACTACTCCCAGTAGAGTAGAACGAGCTATTCGTCATGCTATTGAGGTTGCATGGAGCAGAGGGAAAATGGATACAATAGATGCATTGTTTGGATATACAGTTAGTAATGGTAAAGGAAAAC
>JAAVZU010000020.1 GCA_022791815.1 Lachnospiraceae bacterium | reverse complement strand
TTGCTTCCCCTCGTGGATCGTGTTTGTGTTTTGCCATAATTTCTTGTCCTTCCATACAGTGTTTCCTTTCATAAATCATAATCATAATTAGCAGAAAAATAAAGTCTTTTTTTGAATTTACACAGATTAGTATACACTCTCTTACAGGAAGAGACGGAAAGGTAAAAAATGCTTATACCTATAATGCATTTGGAACCATAACCAACAGCAGCGAACTGATAAAGAACCGTTATACCTATAATGGGGAACAGTATGACCAGATAACCCAGCAGTATTACCTGAGAGCCAGAAATTATAATCCACTGATAGGAAGGTTTACTCAGGAAGATGTGTACCGCGGAGACGGACTGAATCTGTATGCATACTGTGGGAATAATCCGATGATATATATGGATCCGAGTGGATATGAGAAAAAGTGTGAAATAGGTAGTGAGAGTAGTGGTTCTTCTGGATTACCAGTTGATGAAAATGGAAATATAGTATTTTATCATGGAACTACGGCTGAAGCCGCAGCCTCTATAAGAAAAAATGGTGTAGATTTGGATCATGCTACTCGAGATATGGATTTTGGAAGAGGTTTTTATGTTACAACAGATGAAAATCAAGCGAATACCTGGGCTAAAAGATTAGGTGATAAAAATAATACATCTGGAGATGTGGTTGTTTTTGAAATACCTGAAAGTGATTTTAATAAGTTAAATAATAAAATATTTGATTCACCTGATGCTGAATGGGGGAAAACAGTAGTTGATGGACGAAATGGGGGACAGCTACCATACGATACCGTTTCTGGTCCAATGTTGAGAAATATAAAACCTGCGACCCAATATGGGGTAACCCCAAAGGGAAATGGACAACAAACAACATTCTTGTCAGACAAATCAATAGATTTACTGAATAATGGGATGAAAGGAGAATCTAAATGACAATTAGAAATATTTTAACAGAAGTATTTGAAAAACAGTGCAATTTGTATCTTCAGCTAGAACAATACAATACAGAAATGTTATTAGATAGTATAACTAGCATAAATAATGAAAAATTTTTAGTTGAAGCAGAATGGGATGTTGCAGATATTATACCTGATGCTGGGAATATAGAAATAGATGTAAGGGGGTATACAATTTTTTATTTTATTATTCATGACGATTATTTTTACATTAAAAAAATGAAAAATGAAAATGATGTTAAGGACTTTTTAATAAGAACAGTAGATAATAATTTTTTTACAGATATAACGATTTTTTTTGATGGAAAAATAAAAAAATATGTAATTAATCATGTGGATGATAAGGACATTGTCACTTGGATGGATTAATATTTATTATATAACCACATAATGATTCACCAACACATTTCCGTCTACCAGTCTGAATGATATCTTTCGAATCGTCTTTACGAAGTAATGGCGATAACGAAAGTGTTATTCAGAAAAATCCTCTAGCTAAATTTTGGCACTTTGGGAACAGAAAAGGATATGGTGGAAATAATAGAATAAAAATGTAATGCCGTAAATCATCATTAACTATGCAAGTTTTGGCATATATGTACTGAAATATCACCACTATATCTAATAACCTTACAAAGACCAAGTTGGAGAAGTATAAGACTTATGAGTATAATGCATTTAATTGAGCAAGTAAAGTAGTTATGGAAGAAAATCAGGAAAATAGCAAAGAAACTCATGTTCAAGAAAATTTCTATGATACAGAAAATTTGCATTATGGAATCGAAGAGGATAATGTAAGAACAAACTTTGTAACCAATGGATGGAGTGTATTCACCGAACTGGATGCAAAGTGGAAACCAACTAAGAGACTAGTAAGAGGGGATGGAACTGTAGCGAGTGAAGAGTGTGGACATGACGTTAAAGAATGTATAACCACAGAACCAACAGCATTCAACTGTTACCACTTCTACCACCAGAATGAACATAGAGATACAGAATACATCACAGGAAGTAATGGAAAGATAAACAATGCTTATACCTATGATGCGTTTGGAAATATAACAAACGCAGAAGAACTGGTAAAAAACAGTTATTAACAGGGAACAATATGACTAGATAAGTCAACAATACTACCTGAGAGTTAGAAACTACAATTCGCTAATTGGAAGATTTGCCTAGGAAGATGTGTGCTGTGGAGGGTAATTGAGGATACAAATTTATTTATAGCCAGGCATTTAGAAAATAATAGGAATGTTTGTTCAGAATTATCGAAAAAATAATATTAGAGGATTTTGTTTTCAATATCTTGATGAATGTGAAATAGTAATAAAGCAGAATAGTAGCATATTGGAATTGTCTGCATATATTGTAAAGTTAAAAAATAAGAAGATTGACAATTAAAACTCCAGAATGTTATACTATTGTATAGTAAACTTACAGATTGCTTTTTATGGTGTTGCCATGAATGGAAGTTGATTGTTATGTGTTTTACACTCCGCAATTACAATCTGTATTTGTATTTCTGGGCATTGCCTTTCATATTCATACAGTTAGCCAGTCATTTGTCAGGACTTTCATAGTAAATACTTATGCAGTTCACTGAACCACCATAAATGAACCTTTTTTGTGTTTACTATTGGGTAATGTTTTTTCGCAAAAAAACGCTCAAAGACATACTATGAAACTAAGGAGTTGCTACGCCTAAAACTAGGGTTTGCACCATCTAAGTTTCATAGTAACAAGGCAATTTAATATACAAGGGAGATTTATTATGAGTATTGTATCAGAATGGAAAGAGAAAGTACTATCTGGATATCAAATCAATCAAAAAGAAGCAATGGAGTTAGTGAAAGAACCTCTTTGGGAACTACAGGAAGCCGCAGATGAATTGAGGAAACATTTTTGCGGAAATCGTTTTGATATGTGTACGATTGTGAATGGAAAGTGTGGAAAATGTTCAGAGGATTGTAAATACTGTGCTCAAAGTGCTCACTATCATACAAATTTAGAGGAGAGTTATCCACTACTTTCTACAGAAGAGATGTTACAGAGTGCCATACATAACAAAGAAAGAGGGGTACTTCGTTATTCTATCGTAACCTCAGGCAGAAAATTATCAGATGAGGAGGTAACAAAGGTCTGTGAAAGTATAAGGGAAATTAGAGAAAAGACAGGGATAGAAGTCTGCGTGTCTTTTGGATTGCTGAATGAGGAGCAGTTTCGGAAAATAAAAGAAGCAGGTGCATCAAGGGTACATTGCAATTTAGAAACTTCCAGAAGATATTTTCCACAAGTTTGTACAACCCATACTTATGAAGAAAAAATAGAAACTTTAAAAGCCGCAAAACGGGCAGGATTGTCTATCTGTTCTGGTGGAATTATGGGACTTGGAGAAACCATGGAAGATAGAGTGGATATGGTATTAACAGCAAGAGAGCTGGGGATAAAATCTATTCCAGTAAATTTGTTAAATCCAATACCAGGAACTCCTTATGAGAAAAATCAAATTTTATCCAATGAGGAACTTTGCAGGATAATAGCAATTTTCCGATTTTTGATCCCAGACGGGGATATACGTCTGGCTGGAGGAAGAGGAATTATAGGAGATAAAGGGGAACAGTGTTTTAAGAGTGGTGCCAATGCAGCCATTTCTGGTGATATGCTTACAACAGCAGGAATAACAGTGGAAACGGATATGGAGTTGCTGGAAAAACTAGGATATAAGGTGGAACTGGCATAAAGCAAACTAATAAGTTTGTTGATGTATGTACGCAAAAAAGGAAAGGAATTGTAACTACATGAAAAGTGAAATGAGAAATATTTCCTCTGCAAAAAGAATGTCACAAGATGGTATATTTGCAGCTATTTTAATTATCCTTGGTATGATTAAGATACCATCTGTTTTCCCAGGAGCAGAGTTTCAATTATCTGCACCTTATGCGGTGTGTCTGGCATCTATGGTAGGTTTCAAACGATATTTTGGTATTGGCATTTGTGCAAGTTTCATTCAATTGATACTTGGAACCCATACGATTTATAATGTGGCAGTTGCTATGATATTTCGTATAGTAGCAGGGGCAATAATCCAATGGTGTCCTTTTCGCAAAGTGGCACTTATAGTTGCTGGACCTATTGGAACTGCTTGTGCAAGAGTTGTTATGGCATACATATTCAGCATACCTTTACAGCCTCTTCTTGTAGCCGCTTTTCCTGGAATGATTTTTACTGCTGTGGTTGCAGTGTTGTTAAATCAGGCAGTGAAAAGAATAACAATCCAAACAGCTTGATAAGGGGAGGAGAAAATGAATCAAAAGCTATATAGTGTGAAAATGCGGGCAAACTGCAAAGAGCAGCATATTTCAGGAGCAGAAAAGATTATAGCAGAGGAGAATCTGGAAAATATATGTGGGCAGCTTTTAGAGAGAGCCTTGCATCATGCAAAAGGAGAAGCAGATTTTATCAATTTAAAAATTGAAAAAGTAGATCCAGAGGAAATGTTAGTTTTAAATGCCCTGCCAGTAACTACCATCTCTGTGAAAGATGCAAAAGAAGGACATCAGAAGTTAAAAGAATGTTTAAAGCAGGAAGGTGTCAATAATGCAGAGTCTATATTGGACAGATTAAAAGATACATATGGGATGCGTGGGGCAATGTTATTAAACGTAGATACCATGGAGCGGATGGAGCCGAATATGGAACGAGGAATTCGTGCAACTTATATGGATGTAGCAGATGATAAGGATGACCGAAAGGAAAAAAATCATTTTAAGGAGGCACTTGTACTGGCAACGAAAGTGGCACATCAGAAAAATATTATTGGAGAACTTTGTATATCGGATGACCCAGATTATGTGACTGGATATTTTGCATCGAAAAAACTTGGTTATGTGAGAATTACAAACCTAAAAGAAATGGGATGTAAGGATGGAGGCAGGATTTTTTTGTTTCGGGGAAATAGGGAAGAAGCAAAAGAATGTATACAATATTTAGAACAACAAAAAGTACTGGTAAATATAAAGAAAACAGAAAGGGAGCAGGAATGAGCAAGTGGAGCAGAATGGAAACAGAGCTTTCTAACTTAAAATCCAGTCATTTATACCGCAAAATGACTGCCTTTGATTCTGGGCAGCAAAAAATAGTGTATATGCAAGGAGAAGAAAAGCATTTATTTTCCTCTAATAGTTATTTAGATATGTGTAATGATTTCAGAGTAAAAGAATATGCCAGCCGTATTTTACAGGAATATGGTATTGGTTCTGGTGGTTCCAGACTAACTACCGGAACATGCCAGATTCATACAGAATTGGAAGAAGCCATTGCAAGATTTAAAAAGAGAGAAGCCGCATTAGTATATAATACTGGTTATATGGCAAATGTAGGAATTTTATCTGCATTAGCAAAAAAAGGAGATGTGATTTACAGTGATAAGTTAAATCATGCCAGTATTATTGATGGGTGCAGGTTATCAAAAGCCGAGGCAGTTATATACAAACATAATGATATGGATGATTTAGAAGAAAAAATAAAGGCAAGGGAAGGTATGTCTGGAATTATAGTAAGTGATGGTGTATTTAGCATGGATGGGGATATTGTAAATTTGCCAAGATTGGTAGAATTGGCAGACAAGTATCATCTTCTTTCTATGATTGATGAAGCACATGCCACTGGAGTAATTGGAGATACAGGAAAAGGTACAGAGGAATATTATAATATGGAAGGTTCTGTGGATATACTTATGGGAACCCTAAGTAAAGCAATAGGAAGCGAAGGTGGATTTGTATGTGGTTCCAGACTCCTTATAGAATATCTTATCAATACATCCAGAAGTTTTATTTTTTCCACTTCACTTTCACCTGTGACAATGGCAGCATCTAAACGTGCTTTGGAATTGATAGAAGAAGAGCCTGAGAGAGTAAAGCAATTACAGGAAAATATTCATTATTGCTGTAGTCAGTTAAAGAAAAATGGAATAAAAGGAGAGTCAGAAACTGCAATTATACCCATTATTGTGGGAGAGGAAGAAAAAGCTATGAGGGTAATGGATAATTTACAGGAACAAGGATATTACATATCTGCCATCCGTTATCCTACCGTTGCAAAAGGAAAAGCAAGGCTTCGTATTGCACTAATGTCCTCCCATACCAAAGAAGAAATGGATGGGTTAGTAGAAGCATTATCAAAAAGTATATTATAGTAGGAAGGATACGTAACAGTAACGATTTTTGAACTGTTATAAGGAATTAAAATGAGTAAAGGTTTATTTATTACAGGAACTGGTACAGATGTGGGAAAGACATTTGTAACAGGTCTTATTGTGAAAAAATTAGCAGAGAACAGAGAAAATGTTGGTTATTACAAAGCTGCCATGAGTGGAAATGAAAAAAGAAAAGATGGGAGTCTGATTCCGGGAGACGCTTTAATTGTAAAAGACATTTCAGGAATTGCACAGCCTTTGGAAGAAATGTGTCCATACATATATGAAAATGCTTACTCTCCTCATCTTGCTTCCAGAGTGGAGGGCAATCTGGTAAAGCTGGAAATCGTAAAAAAAGGCTATTGGGATGTCTGTTCCAAGTATGATTATGTAACCATGGAGGGAAGTGGAGGGATTCTTTGTCCAATTTGCTTTGATGAGAAAAAGATTTGGCTGGAGGATATCATAAAAGAACTTGGACTTTCCTGTCTTATTATTGCAGATGCAGGTCTTGGAACTATTAATAGTGTGGTTCTTACCGTAGAGTATATGAAAAGCAGAGATATTCCGATAAAAGGGATTATCTTTAACCATTACCATAAAGGAAATGTAATAGAAGAAGATAATATTGCAATGTGTGAATATAGGACTGGGTTAAAAGTCTTAGCCTGTGTAGAAGAAAATGCTACAGACCTAGACATGAATATTGATAAATTAAAAAGTATATATGAATGAGAAAGTACGAGGAGTGATAGAAATGATTTGGTATCCATACCAGCAAATGAAAACCATGAAGGAGCCATACAAAATAGTAGACGCCCAAGGAGTATATTTATATACCAAAGACCATAAAATGATTGATTCAGTTTCTTCTTGGTGGAGTGTGATACATGGTTATAAAAATCCTGTATTAAATCGGGCAATTAAGGAACAGGTAGACAATTTTTCTCATGTTATGTTAGGTGGTTTAACCCACGAACCCGTTTGGCAGCTTTCTAAAAAACTTCAGGAATGGCTGCCAGGGGATTTAGACTATTGCTTTTTTTCCGATTCGGGAAGTGTAGCAGTAGAAGTAGCACTAAAAATGGCTTTGCAGTTTTATATTAACCAAGGGAAACGAAGAAATATGGTATTATCTTTGGAACATGCTTATCATGGAGATACTTTTAAGACTATGGAAGTAGGAGATGATGAAGATTACCATGCCATAATAACTGAAAAAAAAGGTGTGATACATATTCCAACAACAATAGAAGCTTTGGAAGAAGCATTTAAAAATCATGGAAAAGATTTTTATTGTTTTATCGTAGAGCCATTGTTACAAGGTGCTGGTGGAATGAGGATGTATGATATATCCTTTTTAGAAAGAGCAAGAGAATTATGTAATGCATACGATGTATTGTTGATATTTGATGAAGTTGCAACTGGATTTGGAAGAACAGGCAACCGTTTTGTGGCAGATTTGGTATTACCAGATATTTTGGTACTTGGAAAAGCACTAACAGGAGGTTATATTGGACATGCAGCTACAGTGGCAAATAAGAAAGTATACGAGGGATTCTATTCGGATGACCCAGATTGTGCCTTGATGCATGGACCTACTTTTATGGGAAATGCCCTTGCCTGTAGAGTTGCTCTAAAATCTATAGAATTATTTGAAAAAGAAAATTATATAGAAAAAATTCATAAAATAGAAGCTATTACAAAAAGGGAAATGGAAGGTTTTGCAGACTCTCGTATTAAAGAAGTACGAATTATGGGAGGATGTGTATGTATAGAAGTAAAAGATAGTAAAACCTTGGAAGGATATCAGGAATTTGCCTGTCAAAGAGGAGTATTCAGCCGCCCATTCTTAAATTATATGTATGCTATGGTTCCCTATATCATTGAAGAAGAGCAGCTAATACAGGTGTTAGATACTATGAAAGCATGGTTTTTGTGATAAGTGTGTAACAGTTAAGACTGCCTTACAGCCTCCACAAATGCCTTAATTTTATTTGGATCTTTTCCTGCACCCTCATCAAATTCTACCCCAGAAGAAACATCTACCACATCCGGGGAAACAGCTTTTATGGCAGCAGATACATTGTCTGGGTGCAACCCCCCTGCAAGAAATATTAGTTTATCACTTTTGGGGAAATTGCGAAGAAGATTCCAGTCAAAAGTTTTGCCACTTCCTGGTTCATGGGCATCAAAAACAAATCCTGCAATGGAAGGCTGCTTTACATAGTTAGAATAGTGTTCCATATCATCTATATTAAACGCTTTTAGAATTGGAATATGTAAATTTGTAAGTAATTCTTTAGGCATTACACCATGAATCTGAATATAGTCAAAACCAGCAGTTTCAATTTCTTTTGCCTGTTTTAGGGTAGGAGAAACTACAACTGCTACTTTTTTTATGGAAGAAGAAAGGTTTGCAGAAATTTCTTTTGCCTTTTCTATTGTAATGTTTCTTTTACTTTTTGGAAAAAATAAAACAAATCCTGCAAAATCTACATGATTTTCGTTCAGATAGATTGCTTCTTTTGGACTGGTTAAGCCACATATCTTGATTTTCATAAAATTTCCTCTTTTCTTTCCTTTTAGTTATAGCGGTGTATGATTATTATAGTAGCATTTTTTTTTATAAAAGACAAGAAATATACGATAATGTAGCAAATAGGCATTTAGATAATTTTTGACAGTTCAGCTATTTACTCATATACCTCTGTATGTTTAAAATGTTAAAATAAGTTAAATGAGATTGTAAAATAGAATTGTACTTTCAGTAGATAGCAATAAAAAATAAAATATGATAAAATAAGAATATTAGAATACATAGAGTTGGAAGGACAATAAAATGACAGATTTAGAAAAATACTATAACAAATTTAATGAAGAAAAACGATTAAACAGCCGACATGGACAGGTTGAATTTATTACTTCTATGCGGTATATACATACCTATCTGGAAGAGATGGACAATCCCAAAATCTTAGATGTAGGGGCTGGTACAGGAAGATATTCAGTGGCTCTTGCCAAAGAAGGATATGATGTAACCGCAGTAGAGTTGGTCAAGTATAATTTGGGGATACTAAAAAAGAAAGGAAGCAATGTGCGGGCATATCAAGGGAATGCAAAAAAGTTGTCACGTTTTAAAGAGGATTCTTTTGATTTAACCCTAATATTTGGTCCAATGTATCATTTGTATACACAGGAGGATAAATTGCAGGCACTTTTGGAAGCAAAAAGAGTAACAAGGAACAATGGAGTGATTTTGGTTGCTTATTGCATGAACGATTATAGTGTGCTAACTTTTGGATTCAAGGAAAACCACATAAAAGAAAGTATAAAGGAAAATCGTCTGACGGAGGATTTTCATGTAATATCAGAGGAAAAAGATTTATACGATTATGTGAGAATGGAAGATATCAATGCATTGAATGAGAAAGCAAATTTGGAGAGGATTAAGATTATTACACCAGACGGACCAGCAAATTATATGCGGCAAGTCTTAAATGCTATGGATGAAGAGACATTTGAATTATTTCTAAAATATCATTTATCTACCTGTGAAAGACAGGATATGTTAGGTGCAAGTGCCCATACAGTGGATATTTTAAGAGTGGCAAAATAAAAAGAGGTGATTACAGTATTGTATATACTGAGATATATTTTTTCAATTCTATATTATAAAAAGGGAAGTGCATATTATCAAAAAAAATTTCGCATATAATGATTTTTGGTGGTGTTTTTTTGTGTTTTGCTATTATTTTAATGCCTAATAATCCTTATATATGGTTGTGGTGGGTACCTTTAGTTGTTGATATAGGTTGTTTGCTTAGTATTATAGCTATTATAATTAAAATAATAAAGGAGAAAAAATGAGAAGACAGTGTACAGAGAAGGAAAATCAAGTTATTAGAACTGCTATAGCAGATATTTTACCGAAACAGGCATTATTTGGTGGGGAAAAAAACATGGATGCCAATAGAACTTTTTGGATAAATGGTGGAACAGTTCTGAATTACACAGAGAATATTCCCGATGGTGTGTTCTTGTTATTTGTAGAGGATGATTTTGTTGATTCTACTGGGAATCCATATATAATAAAATATCCAGTGTATCACATGAAGAATATCAAACCAGAAGATAGGATAATACTTTTGTATTTTGATACAGGAGAGTTTTTTCCTATATGTGTAAATGAACAAACAAAAGGAATGATCTCAATGGAAAACCCATCCTACTTTGAACATGTGGATTGGAATTCTTGTATCTGTCTGCCACATCCCAATGTAGAGAAGATTGACCAGACTGCCCGTAAAATGAGCAAAGGTGAGATTGCAGCATTGGTGAGAAAATGTATAAGCTTTAAGGGAATGGGGGCAAGAAGCATTTTTGCTACTATTCTCCTAAGTCTTGGAATTTTTCTTATACTTGCAGTAAACTTTATCATGTTAGTGGGAGAGGAGATAATAACAGCAGAAGATACAGTAATTGCCATAGCTATAGGCGAATGTATCCTGTGGGTAGCATTATCTTTTTGTGGAAAGTGGTTTTGTTGTGGTATATCACCCTTACAAATACGGAAGCTCTTCTTTAGGAAACAAGTATTGTTTGATGATATAACAACAATTAGCAATTACAATACACCAATGAAGAAAATTAATATTTATGAGTATGAATCAGGTATCATAAAAAGAAAGTCTTATTTAACAAATAATAATATCTTTCTGCCAAAGAATATAAAGATGGGGACAATTTTTAATAAGTACTCTATGAAGAAGGATAGTGAAACATCTGATATCAATTATTTTGGTACGATTGATGGAAAAGTTCTTTTTAAAAATTATTTTGTAAGAGACATGTATGGGGGAATGACAATGAGGAATCGTAAAGGAGAAATTAAGTTAATTGATCATTTAAAAACAGCATTTAGTGTAATTGGAGTTTTTTATTTTTTAGTTTGGGCAATTATGCTTCCTTTTCTAACTTTAATTTTACACAAAATGGGTATAAAAAATTTTATGTTATTTTCAAGTCCTCTTTTCATTTTTTTCATAGCAATAATTATTAGTATAAAGAAAGATGAAATGGCAAAAGAAAAATATGCGAAAAAATATATTTCCGAAATAGTTATAAGTGACAAAAGATTCGGGGAATTTATATTTGAAAAGGATAGCAGAAAAAATGAGTTGACTTGTGAAAATTTTAAGGTTCCATTTGGAGAGCATAATCCGATTGTTAGAATTATTGATTATGACGAGAATTATAATTCTTTTTATTTGGAAAGTTTAAATGAGATATATAATATGCAGGAAAAAATTATTGAAACTTTTTTTAAAATATATATAGAAGTATATTCTTATCCAAATGAAGTAGAAATACAAGAAAAACTTGATATTAAGAATATAGTCATTTGTAAGCGTGGTGAATTGCTATTTGGAGATTTATGTATTCCGTTTTTAGAAGATTATTATGAAGGAGAACCAGAAGATTGGTATATTAATGAGGGAAATTCCAAAGATTGGATTATATATGTGGAAGGTTTTTTTGGTATTTCTTATGAAGTTCCAAATGCATATATGATATGCAAAACGAAGAAAATGTGTTACACATTAGAAGAGTAACAAAAGGTGTAAGAAGATGGAAAAATTAAATAAAAGGCTTTTCATACTAGAAGAAAATAGGTATAATAAAAAAGAATGATTAGGAAAGCCAAGAAGGAGAGGTAACATGGTACGTCATATTATTTTATGGAAGATAAAAGAAGAGAAAACAGCAGAAGAAAAGAAAGTAATTAAAGAAGGGGTTAAAGCAGGATTAGAAGGGTTATTTGGGCAGATACCAGGATTAGTAGAGATAAAAGTACAGACAGAATCTTTGGCATCCTCTAATGCAGATTTAATGTTAGATTCTACCTTTGAGGACGAGGAAGCCTTGAAAAATTATGCAATACATCCTGCACATGTAGCTGTTGCAGACAATAAAGTCAGACCATTTATGGAAGTAAGAATGTGTCTGGATTATGAGAACTAAGAAATAGAGCAGTTTGTGTTTGGATGGTTACAGATTTAAGTTGAGAAAAGAGGAAACAGTATGAAAACAAAAGTATTTATAGATGGAAGTGAGGGAACTACAGGACTTCGTATTTTTGAACGTTTTGCAGAAAGGGATGATATTGAATTACTAAAAATCAATCCTGAACTTAGAAAATCCCCAGAAGAAAGAAAAAAGATGATAAATCAATCCGATATTACATTTTTATGTCTGCCAGATGTGGCAGCAAAGGAGTCAGTATCTTTGGTGGAAAACGAAAATGTAGTAATTATTGATACTTCTACAGCTCATAGAACAGAAGAAGGCTGGGCGTATGGATTTCCGGAATTATCCAAAGCACATAAGGAAAAGATTGTGAATGGCAAGCGTATTGCAGTTCCGGGATGTTATGCATCTGGTTTTATTTCTCTTGTGTATCCTTTGGTAGCAGGAGGAATCCTTCCTAAGAATTATCCAGTTACCAGTTTTGCATTGTCTGGGTACAGTGGTGCAGGGAAGAAAACCATTGCTGCTTATGAAAATGAGGACAGACCTAGGGCATTTTCAGCAGGAAGAGAATATGCTTTGTCCCAACAGCATAAGCACTTAAAGGAAATGCAAAAAATTACAGGATTAGAAAGAACACCGCTCTTTTCACCGATTATAGATGATTATTACAGTGGAATGGTGGTATCTGTACCGATTTTTACAGATATGCTATCCCAAAAAGAAACTGTACTTTCCCTTCTTAATTATTACAGAGAGTATTACAAAGACTCTGTATTTATAGAAGTCAGTGTTTCTGATGATCCGATAGCAGCCAGTGGATTTTTAGCAGGAAATGAGAAATCTGGCTGGGATGGTCTTAAGATTTATGTAACAGGAAATGAAGAACGTATTGTACTATCTTCCCAATTTGATAATTTGGGAAAAGGTGCTTCTGGTGCAGCCATCGAATGTATGAATCTGGTACTGGGTTGTGAAGTTACAAAAGGATTGCAAATATAAAAATGTTAGTTACAAATATTAAATATTGAGGAAATATATAAAAAGGAGAAAACAATGACGATTTATGATGAATTAGTAGCCAGAGGTTTAATTGCCCAGGTTACAGATGAAGAAGAAATTAAAGAATTGGTAAATAATGGAAAGGCAACATTTTATATTGGATTTGATCCAACAGCGGATTCCCTTCATGTGGGACATTTTATGGCATTATGCTTAATGAAGCGGTTACAAATGGCTGGAAATAAGCCTGTTGTTTTAATTGGTGGTGGAACAGGATATGTGGGAGACCCTTCTGGAAGAACGGACATGCGTACTATGATGACGCCAGAGATTATTCAACATAACTGTGACTGTTTTAAAAAACAGATGGAGCGTTTTATTGAGTTTGGAGAAGACAAGGCAATCATGGTAAATAATGCAGATTGGCTGTTAAAGCTAAATTATGTAGATGTATTGAGGGAAGTGGGACCTCATTTTTCTGTAAATAACATGCTTCGTGCAGAATGTTACAAGCAGAGAATGGAGAAAGGGCTTAGTTTCTTAGAATTTAATTATATGATTATGCAGTCTTATGACTTTTATCATTTGTTCCAGCACTATGGATGTAATATGCAGTTTGGTGGGGATGACCAGTGGTCTAATATGCTTGGGGGAACAGAACTTATCCGGCGCAAATTAGGAAAAGATGCTTATGCCATGACAATTACTCTTTTATTAAATTCAGAAGGAAAGAAAATGGGAAAAACTGCCAATGGAGCAGTATGGCTTGATCCAAATAAGACCACTCCTTTTGAATTCTTCCAGTATTGGAGAAATGTAGGAGATGCAGATGTATTGAAATGTATCCGTATGCTTACCTTCCTTCCATTAGAGGAAGTGGAAAAGATGGATAGCTGGGAAGGAAGTCAGTTAAATGAGGCAAAAGAGATTCTGGCTTATGAATTAACTGCTTTAGTACATGGAGAGGAAGAAGCCACAAAAGCCAAAGAGGCTTCTCATGCATTATTCTCTGGCAAAGGTGGAGACGATTCCAATATGCCTACCACAGAACTTGCCATAGAACAATTGACAAATGGAGAAATTGGTATTTTGGATTTAATGTTAGCATGTGGGCTGGTTGGTTCAAAAGGAGAGGCAAGACGCCTGATTCAGCAAGGCGGCGTTTCCGTAAATGAAGAAAAAGTTGCTGTGGAAACAAGAATTACAGAGGCACAATTAAGAGATAGTATTAAGATTCGTAAAGGTAAGAAGGTATATCATAAAGTAATATTAAACTAAGAGTAAAGTAAATATACATGTTTAAAAGATTACTGTAAGGATTCATCTGATTTTTACAAGTGTTGTAAGGTGGAATGCCTGCACACTTTGTAAGCAAGCTGGCACAAAACAAAGCCATTTGTTAGGAATTTTATAGTAAAAAAGCCCATCTATGTTTTATTAGAGTTTCATTAAAGTTTGCAGGATAATATTTACACCTAAATTGGTTTTTGATATAATCAAGTATAATAACGAATGACTAATATAGTACATAAGAAAGGGTAGATTGAAATGAATGAAAAGAATCCTTTATTGACTTTTTTTGTAGGAGTAGCTTTATTAGGAGCTGGATTATATTGGCTTTTTAACTCTGTAACAGTAGAATCTGGTTTTCATTTTGGGGCATTTCGTATAGGATCTATGGATGTGTCTTCCGGACTTGTAATTGTGCCACTGATTATTGGGGTATTTTGGTGGGTAATGAAACCAGATTCTTTCTTTGCAAAGGTTATGACAGTCCTTGGTGTGGTGATTATTGTGGCATCTATTATTGCAAGCGTACATTTTTATTTTCAACGAAGAAGCTTATATGAGTATAGTATTATGATTTTAATGATTGTAGCAGGTGCTGGGTTGCTTGCAAGAGTTCTTCTAACAGGTAATGGAAATGACAAAAATGATAAAAAAGATAAAAGAAATAAAAAAGATGATAATAATGACTATAATCAATATCTAAAATAATTGAGGATAAAAATAGCATCCTTGCTGTAAAAGCTGGGATGCTATTTTTGCTTTAAGAAAGTTCATCCTATAAAGTAAAAACGTTCCGCATAAATCCGTTACAAAAGCTATTTTTTTGTAACAGAATGGACATTTTTTGGTTTTTGTCAAAAAAAATTTGCAAGGTTATGGTAAAATAGGGGTATACATAAGAGGAATGCGATAAAGAGAATCCTCAATGCTAGCAGGAGGTGAGAAGTTGCGGGACAATAAAATTGTTAAGCTAATTAAAAACCAGGAAGAAGAAGGTTTGAAGGTTTTATCAGAAAAATATGAAAAATTATTGGTATATATCGCAACAGGCATTCTGGGAAACAATAGGGAAGATATAGAAGAATGTGTCAATGATACCTATTTAAAGGTTTGGAAACATATTGAAAGTTTCGATTTTGAAAAAGCATCCTTTAAAACGTATTTATCTGTGATTGTTCGTAATACTTCCATTAATCGTTTGCGCAAGATAAGCAAAATAGAAGGAATGGCACAAAAAGAAGAATTAAGTGACTTAGCTGCGGAATATGTAGACCAGAAGCAGAATGTAGAATTATCTATGGAACAAAAGGAAAATATGGAGGTCTTGAATCGTATAATTGGTGGACTTAAGAAAAAGGAACGGGAATTGGTTCTTAGACGTTATTATTATTTACAAAGTTCCAAAGAGATTGCATTTCATATGGGAATGTCTGTGAATGCGGTGGACAGTAAATTGAGCCGTCTCAGGAAACAGATGAAAAAAGAATATGATATATTGGCAGGTGAATAGCATTGGAAAAGAATGATATGGATAGTTACAGATTAATCAATATGTTTAATCAGTTGGATGCCTCTTTTTTAGAGGAACTGCATTTGGAAAAGGATTTGAGAAGACATCAAAGAATGTTACGTCGTTTTTTCTCCAATCGTTATGTGAAAACAGCTACAACGTTGGCTGGTATAGGATTGCTGGTAACTAGTATTTTAGGATTTTATTTTTATATGAAAGAAGATAATTAATAGGGATTATTCACAGCTTTAAGCATGAACTAAATCTTATGTAAGCTCAACGCTTATATATGGAATGGAGATGAGTGTAACGGTTCATGATTCTGGACAGTTACAGGAATAGTTGGTCCCAAGAGGCATTTCAATCTGATAATATCAGATTAAATGAATAGATTAGTTAGAAAAAGAAAGGTATGGTAAAGATTATGTTAGAAAAAGTAAGAGAAATGATGGCAGAACAGTGGAATATTGATGCACAGGAGATTACACCAGAAACAAATCTTCAAGAAGATTTGGGAATTGATTCTTTAGATTTGTTTGAGTTTGTTATGGCAATTGAAGAAGAATTTGACATTGAAGTACCTACAGAAGATGCATCCAACATGCACACATTACAGGAAGTCGTTAATTATTTAGAGAAAGCAACAAAATAAGAAAACAGTTTAGGAAGGAGTTTTGCAAGATGCAAACAGAAGTAATGAAACTTTTACATATACAATATCCGATTTTGCAAGGTGGAATGGCAAATATTGCAGAGCATAATTTGGTTGCAGCAGTTTCCAATGCAGGAGGATTAGGTCTCATTGCAGCAGGTGGAAGTAATGCAGAACAGGTTCGTGAGGAAATTAGGAAAACCAAAGAACTGACAGATAAACCATTTGGTGTCAATATTATGTTATTGAACCCAGCAGCCGCGGAAATTGCAAAAGTAATAGTAGAAGAAAAGGTACCTGTGGTTACTACGGGAGCTGGAACACCAGAACCTTATATGAAGGATTGGTTAGAAGCTGGAGTAAAAGTAATTCCTGTTGTAGCTTCTGTTGCACTTGCAAAACGTATGGAACGTTGTGGGGCAGCAGCAGTGATTGCTGAAGGATGTGAATCTGGCGGACATATTGGAGAACTTACTACTATGACATTAGTACCACAAGTAGTAGATGCTGTGGGGATACCAGTAATCGCAGCAGGAGGTATTGGAGATGGAAGAGGATTTGCAGCCGCGATGATGTTGGGAGCTTCTGCAGTACAAGTTGGTACAAGATTCCTTGTTGCTAAGGAATGTATAGTACATGAGAATTATAAAGAGCTGGTTTTAAAAGCAAAGGATATAGACTCGGCAGTTACAGGAAGAACAACAGGACATCCTGTGCGTGTTCTTAGAAATAATATGACAAGAGAATATTTGAAGAAAGAAAAAGAGGGTGTGTCTTTTGAAGAGTTAGAGCAATTGACATTAGGCTCCCTTAGAAAAGCAGTACTTGATGGAGATAAAAAAAGTGGTTCCTTTATGGCGGGACAAGTTGCAGGTTTAATTTCTAAAGAGCAGACTTGTAGGGAAATCATTGAAGAATTAACAGAAGAAGCAGAACAAATTATAAAGAAGAAAAATACTGAATTATTTTAGGGAAGGTTAAAACATGGGAAAGATAGCATTTGTATTTCCGGGACAGGGTGCACAAACAATTGGAATGGCAAAGGATTTTTATGATAATTGTGAGAGCAGCAAAGAAATTTTTGTTAGTGCCAATGACTGTCTGGATATTGATATAGAAAAGATTTGTTTTGAAGATGAAGAAAAAATACATTTAACAGAATATACACAGCCAGCTTTGCTTACTGCTTGTATGGCAATAGCAAAACCAGTATTAGAGATAATACAGCCAGATGTAACAGCTGGTCTTAGTCTGGGAGAATATACTGCATTAGTAGTAAGTGGAGTAATGGAGTTTAGGGATGCCGTTAAGGTAACTAGAAAACGTGGTATTTACATGCAAAATGAAGTCCCAGTTGGTCTTGGCGGCATGTATGCGGTACTTGGTTCTGCAAAAGAAACGATAGAGGAAGTATGTCAGTCTGTAGAAGGCGTTTCTGTGGCAAATTATAACTGTCCAGGACAAATTATTATTTCTGGTAAGTTGGAAGGGTTAGAGGCAGCGAAAGAAAAACTAACAGCTGCTGGGGCAAAGCGTGTTATGCCTCTTAAAGTGAGCGGACCTTTCCATTCTAAAATGCTTATTGGTGCTGGAGAAAAGCTTGCAGCAGAATTAGAGCCTGTTAAGATAAGTGAACCAAAGATTCCTTATGTAACAAATGTGACAGCAGAATATGTTCATAAGGCAGAGCAAGTAAAAGTACTGTTAGCAGAACAAGTATCTTCTTCTGTTCGCTGGCAGGAAAGCGTAGAAAAAATGATTACAGAAGGTGTAGATACTTTTGTGGAAATTGGTCCAGGACACACATTGACCAGTTTGATAAAAAAGATTGACCGTAGTGTCACTTTGATAAATATTGAAAAGTTTGAGGATTTGGAAAAGCTTAGACAACTATAGTTTCAATAAAGATAATTGTTCGTGGCTCTGGGCAGTTATTAATTAAAGAAAGGAAACATTATTATGTTGACAGGGAAAGTCGCACTGGTTACTGGTGCAGGTAAAGGAATTGGAAGTGAGATTGCGGTTACTTTAGCAGAATATGGTGCAAAAGTCATTGTAAATTATGCACATTCCAAAGAAGCAGCAGAGGAAATTGTAAAAAAAATTCATGAAATGGGAAAAGAAGCTGTTTCTTATGGTTGTGATATTAGTAATTTTGCAGAAGTAGAAAAGATGATGAAGGAAGTTGCCAAGGAACATGGCAGTCTGGATATTTTAGTAAATAATGCAGGAATTACAAAAGATAATCTTACTATGGTAATGAAAGAAGAAGAATTTGATATGGTAATTGCAACGAATTTGAAGGGAACATTTAATTGTATGCGTCATGCAGCAAGACAGATGCTTCGTCAAAAAAGTGGACATATCATTAGCATTTCTTCTGTGGTAGGTTTAAGTGGAAATGCAGGACAAATTAACTACAGTGCTTCTAAAGCAGGTATTATTGGAATGACAAAGTCTTTGGCTAAAGAACTTGGTGGCAAAGGAATTACAGTTAATGCTGTAGCACCTGGTTTTATTGATACTGATATGACCAAAGTGCTAAAGGATGATGTAAAGGAACAGATGATGGATATGATTCCTTTGAAGAGATTTGGATGTACCAGTGATATTGCAGAAACAGTAGCATTTTTAGCATCAGATAAGGCAGCATATATTACTGGTCAGACTATTTCTGTAGATGGCGGTATGCATATATAGTAAACACTTATGCAGCTCGCTGCATAAGTGCTTACTATCAGGTGGCGTCTTTTCGCAAAAACGCTCAAAGACATACTATTCAACTAAGGAGTTGCTACGCCCCCAAACAGGGCTTGCACACCTAAGTTTCATAGTAAAAGGAAGAAATATATTGGAGGTTCAACATGGAAAAAAGACGTGTAGTAGTGACAGGAATGGGTATTATTTCACCGATTGGAAATGATATAGATAGTTTCTGGGATAATGTAAAAGCGAAAAAAGTTGGAATCAATGTAATTGACCGTTTTGATATTACAGAATATAAAGCAAAAGTTGCAGCTGAGGTAAAAGATTTTAAAGCTGCAGATTATATGGATCCAAAATCTGCAAGGAGAATGGAGTTATTTTCCCAATATGCAGTAGCAGCGTCCAAACAAGCGATAGAACAATCAGGGCTTGATTTGGAAAAAGAAGATCTTACCCGTATTGGTGTATGTGTAGGATCTGGTGTTGGTAGTTTAGAGGCAATGGAGAGTGCACACAAAAAATTGTTAGATAAGGGACCTAAAAGAGTTCCGCCAATGCTTGTACCAATGATGATAACCAATATGGCGGCAGGTAATGTAGCAATTCAGTTTGGATTAAAAGGAAAATGTACAAATATTGTAACAGCATGTGCAACAGGAACCCATTCTATTGGTGAAGCAGCCCGTTATATTCAATGGGGAGATGCAGATGTTATGGTAGCTGGAGGAACAGAATCTGCAGTTACCCCTATTGGAATTGGCGGTTTTGCAGCATTGACAGCATTGTCTACATCAGAAGATCCTATGCGTGCTTCTATTCCATTTGATAAAGAAAGAAATGGATTTGTTATGGGTGAGGGTTCTGGAGTTGTTGTTTTAGAATCCTATGAACATGCCGTAGAGCGTGGAGCAACTATTTTGGCAGAGGTAGTTGGTTATGGAGCAACTTGTGATGCTTATCATATTACTTCTCCTGCGGAAGATGGAGAGGGAGCAGCCCGTGCGATGGAATTAGCATTACAAGAAGCAGAGATTCGTCCAGAAGATGTGGAATATATTAATGCTCATGGTACAAGTACTCATCACAATGATCTGTTTGAAACTATGGCAATAAAGAAAGTTTTTGGAGAACATGCATATAACTTGAATGTGAATTCTACCAAATCTATGGTAGGACACATGCTTGGAGCAGCAGGTGCAGTTGAATTTATTGTTTGTGTAAAATCTGTTATGGAAAATTATATACATGCAACCGCTGGATATCAGATACCAGATGAAGAATTAGATTTGAATTATACAAAAGATGCAGAAACCGGAAAGACAGTGAATTACGCATTAAGTAATTCTTTAGGTTTTGGTGGACATAATGGAAGTATTTTGGTAAAAAAGTGGAGTTAGTATAGTATATCTATGAAATTACTATTGGCGGAAGGAAGTAGACAGATGGATATTGATAAAATTTTAAAAATCATGGATCGCTTTGATAATAGTAGTATGACATCTTTACGGATGGAGGATGAAGATTTTTTACTTAGTTTAGAGAGTGAAAAACAAGTTATAGTTGCAGATAAGACAGAAGTTGTTTCTAATGCTATGCAGGTGTTACCAACCGCAGAAGTAACAGTAGAAAAAACAGGAGTGACAGATGGAACGATTATGACATCTCCGCTTGTGGGTACATTTTATGCTGCAAAAGCAGAAGGAGAAAAACCATTTATTTCGGTTGGTGATAAAGTTACAAAAGGACAGACCATTGGTATTATTGAAGCTATGAAGCTTATGAATGAAGTAGAGGCAGAGACAGATGGTATTGTGGCTGAAATTTATGTAGAAAATGAGCAATTAGTGGAATATGGACAACCACTAATTCGCTTAGTATAGAAGGAGAGAAATTGTAATGCTTGGAATTAAGGAAATAGAAGAGATTATTCCTCATAGGCATCCTTTTTTGCTGGTGGATCGTATTGATGAGTTAAAGCCAGGAAAACGTGCAGTAGGAACAAAATGTGTTACTTTCCATGAAGATTTCTTTCGTGGACATTATCCACAAGAACCAATCATGCCAGGTGTTTTAATTATAGAGGCGTTGGCTCAGGTTGGAGCAGTTGCGATTTTGTCTGCCGAAGAGCATAAAGGAAAAACTCCAGTATTTGGAGGAATCAAGAATGCAAAGTTTCGTGATAAAGTTGTTCCAGGAGATTGTCTCCGCCTAGAGGTAGAGATGATAAAGGTAAAAGGTCCAATAGGAATTGGTGCAGCAGTTGCCTATAAAGGTGATAAAAAGGCAGTGGAAGCAGAGCTTACATTTGCCTTGCTTTAGGAATTGGAAGAGAGGTTGATTTTGTGGAAACAAGTCCAATCAAACGGATATTAATTGCCAATCGTGGAGAGATTGCAGTAAGAATTATTCGTGCCTGTAGAGAAATGGGGATACATAGTGTAGCAATTTGTTCTGATGTGGATAAAGAAGCACTCCATGCACAATTAGCAGATGAAACAATCTGTATTGGACCATACAAATTAAAGGACAGCTATCTTAATATGGAGAGAATCCTTAGTGCAGCATTTGCTTCTGGGGCAGATGCTATCCATCCAGGATTTGGTTTTTTATCTGAGAACAGTAAATTTGTAAAGATGTGCAGAGAGTGTCATATTAATTTTATTGGTCCCAGCATGGAAAGTATTGAAAAGATGGGTAACAAATCAGAAGCCAGAAGAGTGATGAAGGAAGCAGGTGTACCAGTCATACCAGGTGGAGATATTCCTGTTTTTGATGCCATAGAAGCAAAAAAAATGGCAGATGAAATGGGATATCCTGTTATTATTAAGGCTGTCTCAGGTGGTGGCGGAAAAGGTATGCGGATTGTAAAAGAAGCAGGAGAATTTCTAGATTTATTTGCCACAGCACAAAAAGAATCGGAAAATGCATTTGGAGACCGTGCCATGTATCTGGAAAAATATTTGGCAGATTGCAGACATATTGAAGTTCAGATTCTGGCAGATAAGTATGGTAATGTTATTCATCTTGGGGAAAGAGATTGCTCCATACAGAGAAAGCATCAAAAAGTAATTGAGGAAACACCATCTACGGCTGTAGATGAAGCACTTCGTGCAAGAATAGGTGAAGCGGCTATTAAAGCTACAAAGGCAGCAGATTATTATTCGGCAGGTACTGTTGAGTTTTTATTGGATCAAGACAACAATTTCTATTTTATGGAGATGAATACACGTATTCAGGTGGAACATCCAGTCACAGAATTGGTAACTGGAATAGATTTAGTAAAAGAGATGATTCGTATTGCTATGGGTGAACCTCTCAGATACAAACAAGAGGATATTGTGATAAATGGACATGCTATAGAATGCCGTATCAATGCAGAAAATCCAGAAAAAGGTTTTATACCATGTCCGGGTACAATTGAAAGTTTACATTTGCCAGGGGGAAATGGAATCCGTATTGATTCTGCCATGTATCAGGGATATAAAATACCTTCTTGCTATGATTCAATGATTGCTAAACTGATTGTACATGGTGAAAATCGAGAGGAAGCTATAAACAAACTTCGCAGTGCATTAAGCGAATTTGTGATAGAAGGTGTGGATACCAATGTGGAATTTCAGTATAATCTTATTGGCGAAGAGGCATTCCATAAAGGAGATGTCAATTGGATTAACCGTAACTACTTTAGTTAATAGATAATATTCAGTTTGAAAAGAGGAATTGCTATGTTGTTCAAAAAGCAGGAGAAAAAGTCTAGAAAAGTATTAGAGAGTTATCATCGTCAGCAAATTGAAGAAGGACTCTTTCAAAAATGTGAGAAGTGTAATCATATTGTCTATACAGAAGATGTAATTGAACAAAATCATATTTGCCCTAAATGTGGTTATTACTTTCGGATATCTCCAATGGAACGATTAGGGATGGTATTAGATGCTGGAAGTTTTGAAGAATGGGATAAAGAATTGGAGACAAAGAATCCTTTGAATTTTCCAAACTATGAGGATAAAATTAAGAAGAATCAGCAAAATACAGGGCTGTCGGAGGCTGTTGTAACTGGAAAAGGTAAAATTGATGGTGTAGAGACTGCAATTGGAGTAATGTCAGCCAGTTTTCTTATGGGAAGTATGGGAATGATTGTTGGAGAAAAGTTGACCAGAATGGTGGAACGTGCGACAAAGGAAAGATTACCTGTGATTATTTTTTGTTGTTCTGGTGGTGCCAGGATGCAGGAGGGAATGCTGTCTTTGATGCAGATGGCAAAAACGGCACAAGCACTAAAAAGGCATGATGAGGCAGGATTGTTGTATATTTCAGTTTTGACAGATCCTACAACAGGTGGTGTTACAGCCAGTTTTGCTATGTTGGGTGATGTGATTTTGGCAGAGCCGAAAGCATTAATTGGTTTTGCAGGACCAAGAGTAATAGAGCAGACAATCCATCAAAAATTACCAGAAGGATTCCAAAGTGCAGAATTTCTGTTAGAACATGGAATGATAGATAAGATTGTACCTAGAGGTAAAATGAAGAGAGTGTTACGTTTTTTGTTAAAGAGTGCTTATAGTTCAGCGGCAAACAGCTAAACAGTAACCTATCTCTTGGATGAAAAGATATGTTTGATAGAATTGCAGAAAGGTTTGGTGCATGATGGAAGAGATGTTAAAGACAGAAAGAACCGCATGGGAGAAAGTGCAGATTTCCAGAAGTAGTGAAAGACCATATACGCAGGATTATGTAAACCGTGTATTTAATCAATTTATAAAACTTCATGGTGACCGTTTATATCGGGATGATGGGGCGATTATAGGCGGGATTGCGACTATTGAAAAGCAGTATGTTACGGTTATTGGCCAACAAAAAGGACGCAGTTTAAAAGAGAATGGACGTCGTAATTTTGGTATGCCATATCCAGAGGGATATCGGAAAGCGTTACGCTTAATGAAACAGGCTGAAAAATTCCATCGTCCAATTATTTGTTTCGTGGATACGCCAGGAGCTTTTTGTGGTATGGAAGCAGAGGAAAGAGGACAAGGAGAAGCGATTGCAAGAAATCTTTTTGAGATGGCAGGGCTTCGTGTTCCAATTCTGGCAATTTTCATTGGCGAAGGTGGAAGTGGTGGTGCTTTGGCACTTGGTGTTGCCAATGAGGTATGGATGATGGAGAATGCTACATATTCTGTGCTTTCACCAGAAGGATTTGCGTCCATTCTTTGGAAAGATAGTAAAAGAGCCGAAGAGGCTGCTGATGTTATGAAGATTACTGCCAATGAATTACAATCTCTAGGTATTGTAGAAAAGGTAATTACAGAAGAACAACCTGCAGATGTAGAGGATATATCAGATGTCGTGAGACAGATGAAAGAAGGAATTATAGCGTTTTTAAAAAAGTATAAAGATAAAACAGAGGAAGAAATTGTGGCAGAGCGTTACAATAGATTCCGCAAGTTTTAATAAAAAACTGTCAATCAAATTCTGGATAGACTTCAAGAATTGGTTGACAGTTTTGTTATTCTCTTTGGTATTTGCATAACTTTTACATTATGATATAATAAAAATAGAATAAGTCGTGGACAATTGAGAAAAAGCTTTATGAAAGGAAAGCAAAAAATGTGTAATGGAAGGGGGGAGAACAATGGGGATTTATTTGAATCCAGGAAATGAAAGCTTTAAGCGTGCAATTCATTCTAAAATTTATGTAGATAAAACAGAATTGATTAAATATACAAATGAGTCAATAGATACGATGCAGAGATTTCTATGCATCAGCCGTCCAAGAAGATTTGGAAAATCTATGGCAGCAAACATGCTGGCAGCCTACTATGGAAAAGGATGTAATTCAAGGGAACTATTTGAGAAATATAAAATAGCAGAAGATGAGAATTTTAGAGAAAATCTAAATCAATATAATGTAATTGCCTTGAATATACAAAATTTTTTAAGTGTTGTATCTTCTGCAGAGGAATTAATTGCATATATACAATCGGAAATTTTGGCAGAGTTAAAAGAAAACTATAAAGATAAAATTCCAGAACAGGAAAAATTTCTAAGCATGGCATTGGATAAATTATATAGTAAAACAGGGGAAAGTTTCATTTTTATTATTGACGAATGGGATTGTATTTTAAGGGAAAAGAAATACACACCAGAAGACCATAGAAAATATCTGGATTTTATAAGAAATCTGCTGAAAGACAGAGTATATGTTTCTCTTGCTTATATGACAGGGATTCTTCCAATCAAAAAATATGGAACGCATTCTGCATTGAATATGTTTGATGAATATTCCATGACAGACCCAGGAGAGTATGCCAAGTTTATTGGTTTTACAGAAGAAGAAGTAGAGAAATTATGCAGCCAATACCAAGTAGATTTTGAGAGGGAAAAGGAATGGTATGATGGGTATGCATTTGGTAACAACCTGCATATATATAATCCTAAATCAGTAGTAGACAGCATTAGAAGAAATAAAATTGCAAATTATTGGACACAAACAGAAACCTATGAAGCACTTAGAGAATATATAGATACTGATTTTGATGGATTGAAAACGGCAGTTGTACAGATGGTTTCTGGTTATAGATATAAGGTAAATACAAGGACATTTCAAAATGATATGACAACTTTTAAGAGCAAAGATGACATATTGACATTGTTAATTCATCTTGGATATCTGGCATATAGTGATGAAACAGGAAGCGTTTATATTCCAAATGCAGAGATACAGGAAGAATTTAAAAATGCAGTAGAAGGTTCTAATTGGAAGGAAGTAATAAAGTTAATTCAGATATCCGAGGAACTTTTAAAATTAACTTGGAATGAAGAAGAACAAAAAGTTGCCCAAATGATAGACCAGGTGCATAGTGAAAATACATCTATTTTAAGTTATAATGATGAGAATGCATTAAGTTGTGTGATTTCACTAGCATATTATAATGCAGCCAATGAATATACAAAAATCAGAGAATTTCCAACAGGAAAAGGATTTGCTGACATTGTCTATATACCAAGAAAACATTCTGATAAACCAGCTATGATAGTGGAATTAAAATATAATCATTCTGCAGAAGGTGCAATTGTTCAAATAAAAGAAAAAAGATACGTGGAAAGCCTAAAGGAATATCATGGAAATTTGCTGTTGGTTGGAATTAATTATAATAAAGATACCAAAAAACATACTTGCTTGATAGAAAAATATGTAAAAGAATAGTATGACAGATAGGATATAACAAGATAAGAAAGTAAGAATAAAAAGTGCAGTCATTAGAAGAACATTTTCAACAAACAGCAGAAAGTTTCAAAAAAGCTCTATTTTGGAAATGTGCAGTATTTGGACTGGTATGTATTTTATAGGAATATGAAAGTTTGTATGTGGCTGGCAAAGGAGAAGAATTTGGAAGTGAATCCCATAGGCTAAGCTGTTACGAGTATATCCCATTATAATGGAAAATAGAAACATACAGAAAAGGCATAAATATGAAAGTTAAGAGTGAAAAAAATAAAAAAAGAAATATAATATCAGAGATGTTTTCGCTTCTTGTAAAAGAGATGGGGAAATTGTACATTGTTCAATTTATATATATGGGAGTATTTATTCTTTTATTGTCTCCACTTTTTGCAAATATAATAACAAGATTATTACAAATGGAAGGATATCGTTATCTAACACAAGAGATAATGCTGATTTTCTTTCGTAAGCCATTAGTGATAGCAGCAATTATTTTAATGTTTCTCATAATATGTATATGTATGCAATATATGATGTTATATAGTTATGAATTTATAAAACGTTCTTATACAAATGAGAAAATAAGTGTAATAACATTACTTTTTACAACAGGTCAAAAATATATTATACTTTTAAAAGAAAGTTTTGGCAGATTTTTTTTGTCATGGATAGGAATTGGATTATTCTATAACATGCCAGTAATTTATTTGGCAGGGGAGCTTCTGCCTGTGCCAAAGGTCATTTTAAAGACATTGGCAAAGTATAAGTATGTAAGTATAATCTTTTTTCTTTTCATGACTGTATTATGTATACATGGTTTTTTGAGATTTTTTCGGCTGTCTTATGTGTTATTTGAGGGAAAAAAAGAAAAAGAATCCAGAAAACTCAGCATGATATTGTGTATAAAAAATGCTTTTAAAATTGTGGCAATGTGGATAGGAAATAATTTTTTTGTAATAGGAATGTCAGCCCTTTTTTATTTGATATGTGTTTTGGTTACCATTGTTTTTTTGGTGATATTTGTGCCAAATACACTAAAAATAGCGGTTTTTTGTACTATACAGGAACATATATATAATATGATTCTGGTGGTTGTACTGATTTTGGGAGTGAATTTGCATATAACTGGAAATGTAGTTTTATTTTACCATTGTAATCCAGAACAAAAGACGTATGAGGAGGAAATTCCACAAGATGCTTTTGGGGTAAAAAAGAGAGTATTGGGGGGATTACTGTTATTAACACTTGGAATAGATAGCATTGTCACTTATGATATGATTCGGAATGGTAGCTCAATATCTTTAGAAAATTTTGGTAAGATTTGTATTACTTCCCACCGTGGAGATTCAGCAGCAGCACCAGAGAATACAATACCTGCTATAAAACAGGCACTGAAATCTACAACAGATTATATAGAAATAGATGTGCAGGAAACGAAAGAAGGCAAAGTAGTTCTTATGCATGACAGTAGTCTTTTCCGAACAACAGGGGTATATGGAAAAGTTTCTGAAATGACTCTTGAAGAATTAAGGAGTTTAGATGCAGGAGGATGGTTTTCAAAAGATTATATTGGAACTAAGATACCTACCTTAGAGGAAGTATTGCAATTATGTAAAGGAAAAAAGAAATTGAATATAGAAATTAAAGCAGAAAAAGATATGCCAGATCTGGAAGAAAAAGTAGTTGCATTAATTGAAAAATATGACTTTGTACGGCAGTGTGTGGTAACCTCCACGTATAAAGAATCCTTAAATAAAGTAAAAGAATTAAACCAAGATATTGTGACAGGTTATATTTTATTATCTGCCTATGGGCGATATTATCTAGATGAGGAAATTGATTTCCTGAGTATACGTGCTTCTTTTGTCAATGAAAGAGTGATTCGTCTCGCACACAAATATGGCAAAGAGGTACATGCATGGACTGTAAATTCCGAAAAGGAGGCAGTACGGCTTAGCCAATTGGGAGTGGATAATATTATAACAGATAAGCCTGATTATGTAAGGCAGAAATTGTATGAAAATTCTGGAAATAAAATTATTATAGAATTGTTGACCTTGTTCCTATAGCCAAGGAACAGAATAATTGAAATGAAAAAAATAGGAGAAGTTATAAGGAGGAAGTATTATGAAGAAACGATTATTACAAATATTGATTACCAGTATGATTATGATTGTAGGATTGGGGGGATTAAGTTTTTACTTATATAAAAAAGGGCAAAATGCTTTAGAGGAAGAAAAGAAGCTGGCAGCTAAAGAGTTGGATATTATTTCAGAAGATGCACCCAAAGTATCGTTTGAAGAGTCAAGAGTAACACCTATTGATAATATTACCTCAAAATATTCTCCAGAAGTATTATATAATGAGACATATTCCGAGGGAAAAACCAAGGAAATGGAAAAAATGAAAAAGAGAAATAGATATGATTTTGAAAATCCATTGTGGCAGTGGAATTTATATGGAACAAATAATTTGTCTATGTACCTGTATTTTAAAACAGGAGAAAATGTATCTATTCGCTATTCTATTCAAGTAGAAGACGAGGAAATACCAAATTTTACAAGAAACTTATATAATGGAGAAAAGGATAACGTAACAAGAGAACATAGTTATCAGTTAACAGGGTTTATTCCAGAAAAGAAAAATTATATTATTTTATATATGTATAATCCTTCTGGAAAATTATTAAATGAAGTAGTATTTTCTATTGATGTACCTGCACTGGCTTCAAAGGCAAAAAGTAAACTGGATGTCAAGATTGGGAAAAGCGAGGAGCAGATTTCCAATGGATTGTATACCATTTATTCAGATAAATATATATGGTTGTACGATAATAGCGGATATTTAAGAAGTGAAATTCCTTTAATTGGAACTACTTCGCAGAAAATGATATTCTA
This sequence comes from Lachnospiraceae bacterium, assembly GCA_022791815.1. GTDB lineage: Bacteria > Bacillota > Clostridia > Lachnospirales > Lachnospiraceae > CAG-411. The sequence goes on along the minus strand of JAAVZU010000020.1, from coordinate 12,085 downwards.
TGAAGATAATTTGTTTTATGGAATTTCTGAGAATCAATTTGTACTGGTAGATAAGCTGGGACAGGTGATAGATCGGTATAGTATAGGAAAATATGAGCAGTATGTGGATTATTTATATAATGGCTATGGACAAATGTGGATTCTTGCTACGAAACCTGGGAAGAAAAGTAAATCCATTAAGGATACACTAATTTCTTTAGACATGGATTCTAAACAGGTAACAGAATTATTTTCTATGGAAGATTTGTTGAAAAAAATGGAGAAGAAAGCAAAGAAAACAAAAAAGGCCAAAAAATTTGACTGGATTTCCTTAAATTGTATAGAGCAGGTAGGAAGCGATGGCGTTTTGCTAAGTTCTAGAGAATTGTCTACAATTATAAAAGTAGACAAGATTAATAGCCGGGAACCAAGAATTTCTTATATGATTGGAGAAGAGGAAATTTGGAAGGGAACGGATTATAAAAAGAAATTATTGAAAAAGAGTGGACAGGAAGAAGCAGATGAAGAACAAGCAGCAGAACAGGAGAATAGTGTTATAGATTTGGGAGAGGCTGAAGATGTGTTTTTTTCTCATATAGGACAGTCTTTTATCAAATATGAAGCATCCACAGTGTTGCCAGAGGGACAATATTATCTTTATGTGTGGAATAGTAACTATGGAGAATGGGATACCAATAAAAAGTTTAATTGGAATGTATTTTCTAACATTGGAACTTCTAAAAAAGATGCAGAATATTCTTACATTAAGAAATATTTGATAGATGAAAGTGCAAAAACCTTTAATTTAGAGGAAGAACAAGAAGTGGAGTATACTAAGAAAAATGGAAGTATGCAATATTATAAGGAACATCGTATTGACAACTATGGAAGCCGAAACGAATTTGCAGAATATGATTCCAAAGACCGGTTATTAAGAAAATTTTCCCATACACTAAAAAATGTCCTTCGTGTGGAAAAGCAGGATATGAAAGGGTTCTGGTTTTATCTGGGAAGAGAGTAAATGTAGATTTTATGGGAAAAATATGGTATAGTAGGAAAGAGTTACTGTTTGTAATATAGATGTGAATAGTAACGGAAATGATTGTCTAATAAGGAACGATAGGTAATTGTGAAATACAATTTACTCTTCCCGTTTTTGTGTAAGGTCACATATCAACATAAGGCACATTCGTACTACTTTCAACTGTAGTGGTATATAGTTGAATGAAAGTGTCACAATTACCTAAATAAGGAAAGGAATGGAATCATGGAGAAGATAATAGACTTAATAAAAAAAGAGGTAACAGATGCTTTTTTGAAGGCAGAATATGAAGAAAAATATGGAATAGTTACTGTATCAAATAGACCAGATTTATGCCAGTATCAATGTAATGGTGCCATGGCAGCGGCAAAACAATATAAAAAGGCACCTATTATGATTGCAAATGAAGTAGTGGAACATCTGAAGGATAATAAAATGTTTGGGGATATTCAAGCTGTAGCACCAGGGTTTATCAATTTAACCCTTAGTGAAGAATTCCTTTCTGATTATGTAAATTCTATGGCGAAGGATGAAAAATATGGATGTGAGACAACCAAAAATCCAATGACAATGGTAATTGATTATGGCGGACCTAATATCGCAAAGCCACTGCATGTAGGACATTTGCGTTCTGCAATTATTGGAGAGAGTATAAAAAGACTTGGAAAGTTTATGGGACATAAAATAATTGGAGATGCACATCTTGGAGACTGGGGATTACAGATGGGACTTATTATTACAGAATGTAAAAAACGTAATCCAGAATGGGTATATTTTGATGATACTTATGAAGGGGAATACCCTAAGGAAGCTCCATTCACCATGTCAGAATTAGAGGAAATCTATCCTTGTGCCAACGCTTATGCCAAAGAGCATCCAGAATATAAAGAAGAAGCCCAGAATGCTACATTTCTCCTACAAAGTGGAAAGAGAGGATATAAGGCACTTTGGAATCATATATTAGAAGTATCTGTAAATGATTTAAAGAAGAATTATACAAAGTTAAATGTAGAATTTGACCTTTGGAAGAAAGAAAGTGATGCACAGCCATATATTCCGGATATGGTAAAATATATGAAAGAGGAAGGTTATGCTTATGTCAGTGAAGGGGCTTTAGTGGTAGATGTGAAAGAGGAGACGGACAAAAAAGAGATTCCTCCATGTATGATATTAAAATCAGATGGTGCGACACTTTATAATACCACAGATCTTGCTACAATCGTAGAACGTGTAAAGCTTTTTCAACCAGATGCCATTACTTATGTGGTAGATAAAAGGCAGGAGTTATATTTTGAACAGGTATTCCGTTGTGCGAAAAAGACAAAGATTGTTGGCGAAGATGTAAAACTTACCTTTTTGGGTTTTGGTACAATGAATGGAAAAGATGGAAAGCCATTCAAGACAAGAGCTGGTGGAGTAATGCGTTTAGAAACTTTAATCCAGTCTATTACAGATGCTGTTTATGAAAAGATGACAGATAGGGATATGCCAAAAGAAGAGACAAGAGAAATAGCTAGAAAAGTTGGAGTAGCAGCTTTAAAATATGGAGATTTGTCTAATCAGGCATCCAAAGATTATATATTTGATTTAGAAAGATTTACTTCTTTTGAAGGAAATACAGGACCATACATTTTGTATACTATTGTGCGTATAAAGTCTATTCTTGCAAAATATAAGGAAAAAAATGGAAAGGATCCAGAGACTTTTCAGATTCTTCCACCAGCTAATGACAGTGAGACTACTTTGATGCTTGGTGTTTCTAAGTTTAATGATATGGTTGAGAATGCTTTTGTAGAACATGCACCACATAAAGTCTGCCAATATATTTATGAATTATCGAATGCATTTGCAAGATTTTATCATGAGAACAAAATTATTGCAGAAAAGGATGAAAAGAGACAGCAGTCATGGATTGGGCTTGTAACTGTGACAAAGGGAATTTTGGAAACTTGTGTTGATTTACTTGGAATGGAAGCACCAGATAGGATGTAGACAGAAATTCATCAATAGTAAAGGAAGGTAGAGAGAGTATGAAATTTACCAAAATGCATGGTTGTGGTAATGATTATGTTTATGTGAATTGTTTCATAGAGAAAATGGATAATCCAGAAGAATTGTCGAAGAAAGTAAGTGACCGCCATTTTGGAATTGGATCAGATGGGTTGATTTTAATATTGCCTTCTGATGTGGCGGATTTCCGTATGGCAATGTATAATGCAGACGGTTCAGAAGGAAATATGTGTGGAAATGGAATACGTTGTGTTGGAAAATATGTGTTTGATTATGGTTTGACAGATAAGACCAGTATTTCGGTAGAAACAAAAAGTGGTATCAAATACTTGGAACTTTTTGTGGAAAAAGGAAAAGTAGCAACAGTAAAAGTAGATATGGGTGCACCAATTATAACTGCAAAAGAGGTTCCTGTTATTTTTGAGAAAGAGAAAATGATTGGTGAAAAAGTAGAGATAGCAGGTAAAGAATATGAGATGACCTGCGTTTCTATGGGAAATCCTCATGCCATTGTCTGGGTAGAGGATACCAGCAGTCTGGATCTGGAAAAGATTGGACCAATATTTGAAAATCATGATATGTTTCCAGAACGGGTAAATACAGAATTTATACAAATTATTGACAGGCACGAAGTAAACATGCGTGTATGGGAAAGAGGTTCTGGTGAGACATGGGCTTGTGGAACAGGTGCTTGTGCAGCAGCAGTAGCATGTATCTTAAATAATAAGACAGAGGATGAAGTGTTAGTACATTTACTTGGTGGGGATTTAAAAATCCAATATGACAAAGAAAAAAATTGTGTTTATATGACTGGACCGGCAACAACTGTGTTTGAAGGAGAGTTCTTTGAATAAGGAGGGTTTTATACCATGACTTTGGAATATTTGTTAGAAAAACTAGATTATAAAATTATAACAGGACAGATTGACCTACCAGTTAGCAAATTGATATATGATTCCAGAGAAGCCTGTGAAAACGGAGTGTTTGTATGTATTCGTGGAGCAGTTGCGGATGGGCATACTTTTGTTTCGCAAGTGGCAAAAATGGGTGTAACTGCTGTTATTGTAGAAAAAGAAGTGGAAGCACCAGGGAATATTACTGTGATTCAAGTGGACAATACCAGAAAGGCATTAGCATATATGTCTGCTGCTTATTTTGGGTATCCTGCAGAAAAATTAAAAACCATAGGAATTACTGGAACAAAGGGGAAAACTACAACCACTTATATGGTAAAATCTATTCTGGAAAAAACAGGATTCCGTACTGGTTTGATTGGAACTATTGAAACAGTAATTGGAGATAAAACAATACCTGCAAAAAATACCACACCAGAATCTTATGTTGTGCAAGAGACTTTTCGGGAAATGGTTGATGCAGGAATCCAATGTGTAGTTATGGAGGTATCTTCACAAGGTCTTATGCTTGACAGGGTAAGTGGATTTACTTTTGATTATGGAATTTTTACCAATTTGGAACCAGATCATATTGGACCAAACGAACACAAAGATTTTGAAGAATATATGCATTGTAAAGGTTTACTCTTTAAACAGTGCAAAATAGGAATTGTTAATATAGACGATTTACATTATAAACAAGTTTTAGAAGGGCATACTTGTGAATTGGAGACTTTTGGATTTTCAAAAGAAGCAGATTTGTGTGCCAGTGAACCTGAACTAATCAATAAACCAGGATTCTTTGGTGTTGCTTATGGTATAACTGGTAAAATGAATCTGGAAGTAGAAATGGATGTTCCAGGCAGATTCAGTGTGTATAATTCTCTGGCAGCTATTGCTATTTGCCGTCATTTTGGTGTGAAGGAAGAAGCTATAAAGGAAGCATTATTGGGAATCCGAGTGAAAGGAAGAGTAGAAATTATTCCAGTTTCCGATTCTTATACAATAATGATTGATTATGCACACAATGCTATGAGTCTGGAAAGTTTACTGGTTACCTTGCGTGAATATAATCCAAAGCGTTTGGTATGCATGTTTGGCTGTGGTGGAAACCGTTCCAGATTACGCCGTTATGAAATGGGAGAAGTTTCTTCCAAATTTGCGGATTTGACAGTAGTAACATCGGATAATCCAAGAGATGAAGAACCAGAAGCAATTATTGATGATATCATGATTGGAGTGGCAAAAGCAGATGGTGATTATGTAACCATACCAGACAGAAAAGAAGCCATCCGGTATTGTATGGTAAATGCAAAAGAAGGTGACGTAATTGTTCTGGCAGGAAAGGGACATGAGGATTATCAGGAAATCAAAGGGAAAAAATACCATATGGATGAAAGAGAATTAATTGCACAAATCCAAAAAGAAGAAAATATGTAATTAGTTTGGTTTTATGTCAATGGTAGAAGAGAAAGGGTTACTATTCACAGGTTCCCTGTGTCCAGTAATGAGAAAGGTTCGATTAATATGAAAGCAGTAAAAGCAGTAACATTGGCAGAAGCAGTAGGAGGAAAGATTTTATCTGGCGATGAAGACCTCCTTATCACTTCTGTTAGTACCAATTCAAAAGAAATCCAACAGGGAACTCTTTTTGTGCCAATTATTGGAGAAAGAGTAGATGCCCATAGTTTTATTGATATGGCACTAGAGGCTGGTGCAGTTGCCACCTTTACTCAAAAGCCAATAAAAGAATATAAAGAGGGAAAAGTTTATATTCAGGTTGCAGATACCCTTCTTGCCCTGCAGCTTGCAGCAGCATTTTATAGAAGCCTGTTTTCAATGCCTTTAATTGGAATTACGGGAAGTGTGGGAAAAACCACAACAAAGGAAATGATTGCAGCTGCACTTGGTACAAAGAAGAAGGTTTTAAAGACAAAAGGGAATATGAATAGTCAGGTAGGCTTGCCTTTAATGATGTTTGAGTTAGAAGAAGATATAGAAGTTGCTGTTATTGAAATGGGGATGAGTGAAGTTGGTGAAATGCACCGTCTTTCTACTATAGCAAAACCAGATATGGCAGTTATGACAAATATTGGCGTGTCTCATATTGGACAGTTAGGTTCTAAGGAAAATATACGAAAAGAAAAGCTGAATATTATAGATGAATTTTCTGGAAATAATCCTGTTTATGTAAATGGAGATGATCCTCTCTTAGGTGAAATCAAAGGATTTGTGGATAAGAGAAAGAATGACAAAGAAGTTCCAGAAGGATTATTTGATGAAGATACTTATAAAAAACTAGGACAGATTCAAGTGTTTGAGTTTGGAACTGGTGAAAACTGTACTTATCGTGGAGAAGATATCAAAACAGTTGGAGAAAACACTTATTTTACTTATGTTTCAGAAAGTGAAAAAGAAGAAGTTGTACTTTCGGTACTTGGAAACCATAATGTAAATAATGCAGTTGTAGCTTTGGCAATTGCACAAAAGCTTGGAATTAAGCCAGAAGTGGCAAAGACTGGATTGGAAAAATACCAGCCAATTGATAAACGGGGACAGGTATTTGAGGTAAAAGGCATAAAAATTATAGATGATACCTACAATGCCAGCCCAGATTCCATGAAGAGTGGAGCAGATATGCTCCTTGCTATGGAGGGGCTAAAAAGGAAAATTCTGGTTCTTGCAGATGTTATGGAATTGGGAGAAGTTTCTAGGGACTGCCATTATGAAGTAGGAACTTTTCTTGCAAAGAAACCGTTGGATGCAGTGATTTGTGTTGGTATGGAAGCAAAGGCAATTTGTGAGGGAATCAATGATAACACCAATACTGTTTTAACCAGACATTTTGTGGATAAACCACAAGCAATTGCCTTTTTAAAGGACTATGTAAAGGAAGGTGATGGTGTTTTGGTAAAAGGTTCCAGAGGAATGCATATGGAGGAAGTTGTAGAAGCGTTAAAAAGTGATAGGTAAGCATACCAGTTGAGGAAATAGGTTACAGTTCACAGGCAGCTCTTTGCACTACGTTGCAAAGAGCGTAAGAAAGAGTAACACAGGATTGTTTGGGGCAATTTTACATGCGAAGCATTGACCCAAACGTTACTGTTTACGCATGCGTGAACAGTAACGGAAATGGAGCAGCGTAAATGAAATATGCAAGAGTAATTGTGAATATTTCACATGAAAATCTGGATAAAACTTATGAATATGCAATACCAGAGGAATGGGAGACTTATGCCGTAATTGGGGCACAAGTCCTCATTCCTTTTGGCACTGGAAATCGTCAAATCAAAGGTTTTATATTAGGAATTACCATGTATCCAGAATTTCCGCCAGAACGCATTAAGGCAATCACAAAAGTAATTTTAGATGGAACGGTAATAGAAGGACAATTTATAAAATTGGCAGCATGGATGCGTACACATTATGGATCTACGATGAACGATGCACTGAGAACTGTTCTTCCTGTAAAAAAAACAGTTAAAGAGCAAAAAGAACAATATCTTCACCGAATCATAGACAGGGAACGGCTTTTTGTATATATGGAAGAGTGTGAAAGAAAGCATTATAAGGCAAGATATCGCTTGGCAGCAGCCTTAGAGGAAGAGGAAGTTATTTCTTATAAGGATGCATTGGAAGAACTGAATATCAACAGGGATGTGATACGAAAGTTTGTAGATTTGGGGATTATTGCTGTTTCCAGTAAACGACAGTATCGTAATCCTATTAACGAGCAGGTACAAATAGAGAAGAAAATTATCCTTACTCCAAAACAGCAGCAAATTGCGGAGGAAATATGGGGAGAATACCAAGCTGGAATAAGAGGTACTTATCTGATACGTGGAGTGACAGGAAGCGGAAAAACAGAGGTTTATTTTGAAATAATAGAACATGTGGTAAAAGAAGGAAAACAGGTGATTTTTCTGATTCCTGAGATTGCACTTACTGTAGCCATGATAGATCGGTTTTATCAAAGATTTGGACAAAGGGTATCTGTACTTCACTCCAAGTTATCAGAAGGGGAACGTTTTGACCAGTATGAAAGGGCAAAAGCAGGAGAATTGGATATCATGATAGGACCTAGGATGGCACTGTTTACCCCTTTTCCAAAACTTGGGTTAATCCTTTTAGATGAAGAACACGAGCCAAGTTATAAAAGCGAAGCCATGCCCAAATATCATGCAAGAGAAGTAGCACTGCAGCGGGCTAAAATGTGTAATGCATCTGTAATTTTAGGATCTGCTACGCCTTCTGTGGAAAGCTATTATAAAGCAGAAAGTGGAGAATATAAACTTTTTACGCTTGATGAGAGAGGTGGGGAAAGCAGGATCCCAGATATTTCTATTGTTGATTTGCGGAAAGAGTTAAAGGCAAGGAATTTTTCGATTTTTAGCAGAAGTCTCAAAGAGAAGATACAGGAGAGATTAGAGCGGAAAGAACAGATTTTGTTATTTTTAAACCGTAGAGGATATGCAGGCTTTATTTCTTGCAGGCAGTGTGGTTTTGTGTTGGAATGTCCTCACTGTCAGGTATCACTTACGGAACATAACAATGGTAAAATGATGTGCCATTATTGTGGATATGAAACAAGGAAACCGTCTGTATGTCCTTCTTGTGGATCAAAATATATTGCCAGTTTTGGGACTGGAACCCAGAAAGTGGAAGAGTATGCTAAAAAAGAATTTCCCTCTGCCAGAATCCTTCGGATGGATCGGGATACCACAAGCCGAAAAGGGGCTTATGAAGAAATACTTAAGGCATTTGAAAGGCAGGAGGCAGATATCTTAATTGGAACCCAGATGATAGGTAAGGGGCATGATTTTAAAAACGTCACATTAGTGGGGGCTTTAGCGGCAGATTTATCTTTATTTGCAAATGATTACCGGGCATCAGAGAGAACCTTCCAGTTATTATGTCAAGTGGCGGGAAGAGCAGGACGGAGAGAACAGCATGGAGAAGCAGTAATACAAACTTACCAGCCAGAACATTACAGTATTGTTTCTGCAAAGGAACAAAATTATGAAGAATTTTACCAACAAGAAATTACTTACCGAAGAATGTTACAATATCCACCTTTGGGGCATTTGTTGGCTATATTATTAGTTTCTCCCGATGAAAAACAGGTGGAAAAGGCAAGTGTTCTACTTGCAGAAGCAGCAAAAGAAAAAATGGGAGAAAAGATTATTGGACCCGCAAAGGCATATCACTATCGTTTAAAAGACAGGTATCGAAGGGTAATCTATTTAAAAGAATGTGACTTGGAGGTTTTAATTGAAGTAAAGAATTATTTGGAGGGATTTGTAGAATACTCTAATTATTTTCAGAAGGTAAATGTGTATTTTGACAAGAACCCGCTGACAATGTATTAGAAAGAGATTTAGAGAGGAAGTGTATAGCCAAACAGCAAGGTGTCTGTCGTGAGGTGGAATCTGAACTTTTTTCATGTTCCGTCAAAAGTTAAAGACTTGTTAAGAATTTCTATGCTATGATCAGAACATAGAGAAAATAAAACACAGAAAAGAGGTATACACTATGTTCTGGAGGATATTGAAAAAAGATCTGAAACGCAAAAAGACCATGAACATCATTCTGCTGTTGTTTGTCATTTTAGGCTCAATGTTTGCAACGGCGGCAGTGAACAATATCATAGCCGTGACGGGAGGTATTGAGCATTATTTTGATGCGGCGAACGTTCCCGATGTCACCGTGATGACCTTGGGGGAAAACGACGCCAGAGAAAGGATTGGAGAGCTTGTCTGCGTCAAGGAGATGAAGACCGAGCATTGGTTGAGTGTAGCCAGCTCAAAGAGTTTCAAGCATAACGGAAAGAAACTCGATAATTTCGCGAACATCGCTCAATTGATTTCCGATAGTGAAATGGCGCTTAACTATTTCGATGAGAACAATAACATCATTGAAAGCGTGGACAAGGGCTGCTTTTATGCCACCGCTAATTTTTTACAGGACATTGATATAAAAGAGGGCGATAAGGTGGAGCTTGATGTGGGTGACTGTCATCTTACGCTTAAGTTTATGGGGAGGTTCAAGGGTGCACTGTTCAATAATTCGGGAGGAGTTTATAGCCCGTATCTTATCATAAACTCTGCTGACTATGACTATCTTGACAAGGACGAAGCCACTCATATCATGAATTACAAGCAGCTTTATATAGATACGTCAGATGTTGATGAAATAAAGGAACTTGCAAAGGACTATGACCGGGTATTTGTCAGCACACGGGAAGAAAACAAGAGTATTTATCTCTATGATATGCTTGCGGCTTATATCTTAATGATAATCAGTGTCGTGCTGATGTTCACAGCCTTTGTGGTGCTGCGTTTCACGATAGGTTTTACAATAAGCGAGGAATTTCGTGAGATCGGTGTGATGAAGGCAGTCGGTATCGACAACGGCAGTATAAGAAGCCTGTATATCGTCAAGTATCTTGTTATTGCCGTGGTCGGTACACTGATAGGATATTTCTGTTCTGTTCCTCTCGGAGATATGATGATGAAAAACGTATCGGAAAATATGGTTCTCGGCAGCAAGAGCGGCACTCTTATGGGGATTTTAAGCTCTGGGTTGGTAGTTATCATTATCCTGCTGTTCTGCTACGGCTGTACACGCAGAGTAAACAAACTCTCGCCCATCGATGCTGTAAGAAACGGGCAGACGGGCGAGCGTTTCCGAAAAAGGAGCCTTTTGTGCTTAGGACGCGTGGAGCTTCCGTCAACCGCATTTCTCTCAGTCAATGATGTGCTCAGCTCACCGAAACAGTTTTCTATCATAACAGTTGTGTTCACGCTCTGTATACTGCTTATGACGATTATGTCGAATTTTGCATTGACGCTCAAAAGTGAAAAGTTACTGCGTTTCTTCGATGTACCCTCAAGTGAAGCACATATCATGGACACCGAAATAATGGGCGAGGTCATGGTAGATCAGAGTACGCATAAGCAGCTCATAGCAGATACCGAAAAACTCCTTGCCGATAACGGAATGCCGGGTAAATGCACAATGACAATAGGTGCACAGCATGAAACATCACACGGAGACAAAACAGCAACGATTAATTTCCGCGTCATAAAAGGCGAAACAAATGATACTCTCCATGTAGACAAAGGCAGCACTCCGCAGAAGACGGACGAGATCGCCGTAACGGTAGGTACTCTCGATAATCTGGGTGCAGAGATCGGCGACAGGGTAACGGCAGTAATTAATGATAAAGAGTATGAGTTTATTATCACGGGAACATTTTCTACGTTCGTCAACTCCGCTAATGCCGCTTTACTATATAAAGATTTTGACCTCGGACATCTGGCGGCAAGCAATGTGATGGGTGTGCAGATACACTTTGATGGCAGTCCCGATAAAGATCGGATAAACCAAAACATTGAAAAGCTGAGAGATCTGCTCGAAACCGACAAGGTGTATTCGACCTCTGACTTCATCAATAATTTTACGGGAATGTCCGACACACTGAACGCTATCAAGAAGATTATGATGATACTTACCGTTATTGTTACGGCAATGATCGTCATTCTTATGGAGCGCAGCTTCATTGCAAAGGAAAAGAGTGAAATAGCTCTTATGAAAGCGGTAGGAGTTACCGATGGCAGTATTGCCGCACAGCATACATTGCGGTTCGTGATTGCATCAATACTCGCTTGTATCCTGTCCACGGCGGTACTTATGCCGCTCAGCAATGTGATGATGAATTGGGTAGGTAACATGGTCGGCGATGTATCAGGCTTGAAATGCGATTTTGACCCACTGGAAATATTTGTGATCGGCCCGGCAATTCTCATCGGCGTGACCGTCATAGGTTCAGACCTGACTGCACTTTACACAAAAACAATCAAGGCTTCCGATACGGCAAGCATAGAATAAGGAGGACAACGGAATGAATAATACTGTTTTACAGACAAAGGGACTTTGCAAGACATATATCGTGAACAAGCATCAGAACAATGTGTTGAAAAACATAGACCTGACGATCGGCGAGGGCGAAATGGTAGCGGTCATGGGACCTTCCGGATCAGGCAAAAGCACGTTGCTTTACTGCGTTTCGGGAATGGACAGAGTTACTGCGGGCAAGGTGTTCTTTCATGGCAAAGAAACGTCAAAGCTCGGCGATAAAGAGCTTGCAAGGCTCAGACTT
>JAAVZU010000019.1 GCA_022791815.1 Lachnospiraceae bacterium | reverse complement strand
GAAGATGGCATGATCATTTACTATTAAGCCTTTTTAATTTAAATAAGAAAATAAACCAGTCTTTTCCCTTGGTCTAAGTAAATATATTTAGATTTAAAAACTTATCTTTACTTTATCGAAAATATCTAAAAATGTCTGAAATATTATTAAAACCGTCTTTCATTCCTTTTGGTACATACATTGGAAGACCAATTTGATACAGAATATATAATACAACAAGCAAAAGTATTGCAATTGCAATCATCATATATATACTTTTATCATTAGACACTCCAGTGCATTCCAATATGCATGGTAATGAAAAGATAACACCTGTTGCACTGGCAAAAACAAAGAACATAACTCCATAAAAAGGATTTAAAAAATATAACACAATGCTTACTATCTGTACCAAAGAAACCCCTACTGCCCTGACACCACAAATACATACAAGATTCTGCCAATCCGCTGTTCCTTTAAATATCTTAATTCCACCAAATAATAATCCCACTCTCGCAGCAGACATTAACAAAGATCCAATTACAGTTAATAAAAATGCTAAGAACAAGTTAATGCTAATATCAGAAGAGTGAAAATAACTGCCGAAAGACAATATATCATTTACTCCAGAACATAATAAAATACCAAAGATTCCTGTTAATAATGCCTGTAAAACGAGTAAACCGATTCCTGTTTGAAATTTTTTTGCTTGCACCATTTGTTTTCCAGCTGTTATTGGTGCCTTCAATATTGAAATCCATGATGCAAAAACATCTTTTACCAATGCACCTGACTTCTGCTTTATCTGTTCAAACTGTGCATGATTATTACTATACATTGGATTCATTTCTGGTTGGTTCTGACCATTCATCTGATTTAAATTTTGCAAACCTTCCACCGATGTTGTGGTATTCATGTCATTCATTCCTGTTGGAGTATCTGTAGCTTTCCTAGCCAATGATTCTGGACAATTACATGTTTCTCCTTCTTCTATTTGTTTACCACAATACATACAAAATGCCATTTTATTTCCCTCCCATAATAGATTAAACAGAGATTATTCATAATCTTAAACATATGACTATGTTTTTATGTAAATTATAAACTTGTAATGAAAGACTTAGTCATGTTAATAGATTTAACTATATTGCACACAAATAATACTAAAACAAATCCTAGCTATATTAGCAGCAATCTACAATATATAAATAATCAAAGTTAAATAATAGAATCTTATCAATTATACCATACTCAACATATTTTGACAACTTAAATTATAAACCCATTCATTTTACTTGTTACTATTATACAATTTTTTCTATTTTTCTTTTATTTTTTGTAATAAAATGTTATAATTAAGGTATCAGAATTTTAGGAGGGATATATTATGAGAGACAAACAAGAGAACAATTATTTAATGATGGTGAATAAATTTGCCCTCACCATTATAACAATTATTGTATCTATTATTACAGTAGGATACCTAAAAGATTTTGCAGACCACAATATTAATCTTTCCTTTGCTTTAACAGTGGTAGTTTCTGCTATTATTACACTAATATTAGATTATATTGTATACTTTAAACAAAAAGATGGCACTTTGTTTAAATATATTTCTATTCTGGGATTTGCTTTGGTATACTGTATTGTCGTATTTGGTGCGAAGAATGATTTGGTATTTGCAATTGTTTTTCCTATTACTATCATTTACTTACTTTACTTTGATTTTAAACTAATACTAAATCTTTCTATTGGATTTAGTATTATTAACGTACTAGATATAATTTATGTAACCTCATTTTTAAAAAAAACACATGCAGGACACGAAATCATAACAGCCTCTATTTTACTCCAGCTTGCTCCTGTGATTGTATATCTAATTGTTCTATGTGGAACTACTAAGATATCCAATCAGAATAATGAAACTAAACTAGCCAATATTCAGGATGAAAAAGAAAAAACATCCAATCTCCTAAAAGATATTCTAAAGATTGTAGCGACTGTTAAGGAGCATTCTACAAAAGTAAATGAAGAGATTGAAGGATTAGGAGATGACATTGCACATACTTCTCTTGCTTTAAATAATATTTCTGATGGTAATCAAGACAATGCTGCTAATATTGAAAAACAAACTATAATGACTGCTAACATTCAAGATATGATTCTTGTTACAAAAGATATGGCAAATGATATGATTCAGCTCGCTAATGAATCAGAAACTGCTGTTAAGGATGGAAAATTATCTATGGACAGCTTACATACCAAAACACAAGAATCTGATAAAGCTAATGAAAGTTTAGTCACATCCGTTACCCAGTTATTAACAAATACAAATGATGTAAAAGAAATTACAGAACAAATTTTTTCTATATCTTCACAGACAAATCTTCTTGCACTAAATGCCTCTATTGAAAGTGCAAGAGCTGGAGAAGCCGGCAGAGGTTTTGCTGTAGTTGCAGATGAAATCCGAAACTTAGCAGATGAAACCAGAAGCCTTACAGAAGCTATTCAAAATATTGTAAATGACCTGCAGAAAAATGCGGAAACAGCAAAATTCATGGTAGATACAGTAACAAATGTTACCGAAAGTGAACACGAACTTATAAAAAATGCTGAAGATCAGTTTTCTTCTATTGGCGAAAAAATTAAAGTTTTAAATAAAAATATCCAAGATACTTCCAACCAAATAGAGGATATTTACCAATCAAACACAAGTATAGTGGAAAGCATTCACCAGATTTCCTCTAACAGTCAGGAAGTTACAGCAACTACCTTGCAGATTGCAGAACTTGGAGATGCTACCAGCCAAAAAGCCAAAAACACACAAGTACTTATGGATGCATTAGTAGAAAGTGTTTCTTCCATTGAAAAATATACAGATTAAACATCAAATTATTCATAACTTATATTAAAAACTGCTGCTATCCCATATAGGAATCACTTAGTAGTGTCTCCTATCTTTACAAAATCATTTAGTTTATGGAATTTATGCAAAGGTCTATTTTTAAGAAGATTAAAAAACAAGGCTGCCACACTAAGTATAAACAGAGAAGATACAGAATTTATTTCAAGTCAAATTCTACTATATCTTCAATATGTTTTTCTTAATGCATCAGCCTTGTATTTTTTTTACTGTTCATAAAGATGAACAATTACTACAATTTTACAAATACAGAAGTTTCCTGATTTAGAGTTTCAGAAATTTTCTGGTTCTCTTCCATTCTTTTTACAATATTATCCATATCTGTTACCAGTACTTGTGTACTTTCTGTTACGCCATTGACACCTTTTGCACCATCTGCAATAGCTACAGAAATGGAGTTAATAGAGCTGGCAATATCCGAAATGGAAACTCGAAGTCTTTCTGTCTGTTGTGCAAAATCGTTCATAACAGATTCAATATAGGTTGCATTCTCTTCATATTTTACACCAGTCTCTACGAAATCACTAAATTCAGGTAATATTGACTCATTCATATAAGTAACTAGATTTTCTGCGTTATCTGCAAGGTTGCGGACTGCGTGAATTACATTTGTATTTATCTTTTGGATATTATTGGCATTCTGGGTACTTAGGTCTGCAAGCTGACGGATTTCATCTGCAACTACTGCAAATCCTTTTCCTGCCTCTCCTGCCCTTGCAGCTTCAATGGAGGCATTTAGTGCAAGAAGATTTGTCTGGCTGGCAATATTTAAAATATCATCTGTCAATGTATTTACTTGTTCTACACTCTTGCTCTCTTCAATTGCCTGATTCAAAATACTTAAAATCTCGTTTACTTTCTGTTCTGTTGTTTCTAAATTTGTCCTTGCAGATTGTTCAATCATATCTGCTTGTTGTTTCATTTCTACAGAAAACTCTTTTACTTCTCCAGAGCGTACTGCAATCACACCAACATCTTCATTTACATTCTCTGTATTCTGGTTAATTTTCTCTACATTGGCTGCCACATCATGCATAGTTGCACTTAACTCTTCTGTAAGGGCAGATAAATCTGTCACACTATCTTCAGAAGTAATTACACTTTGCTGTACCTCTTTTACAACAATCTCTATCTGATCAGAATTATCTGAAATGGTATGAAAAATGTTTTGTAACTTAATAATAAATTCGTTAATTCCCTCTCCAAGTGCCGCAAGTTCTGTAACAGAAACGATCTTCACACGTTTTGTCAAATCACCTTCTCTTTGTTCAATATCATATATAATTTCAGACAATTGCTTTTGAATCATACGAATTGGTTTGATTACCTGAGTCATTACCACTGTTATCACTATAATTACAGATAAAATACTTAGTACAATTGTAATAAGACAAATTATCATAGCCATATTATATGACTCTTTTAACCCATTCTTCGCTTCTTCTGCCTGTGCATTCGCATTATCTACCAATAATGAAATATTTTTGCAGATGATATTACTACATTCTTCAAATTCATTGTTTGCACAAGCGTATGCTTCCTCTGTCTGACTGTCAGCACTATAAGCAATCAATGAAATTAATGTCTTTTTATATTCTTTATAGCTGACTACAATATTATTATAATACTCTGCATTTTTTGTATTTGCATATTTCTTATAATCTTCCAGATTCTGATCTAATTTTCTTTCTTTTTCTTCTATTTCATTCACTATGTCCACCATTGTGCTAAACTTAGTGGCTATAATATGTGATAATGCCAGACGGTGAATTGTTTGAATATCATTTTCAATGTCACTCAATGCAATTAAACTTTCCATACATTCTTCTGAAATTGTTCTGGCACTACGGTTTACACTTTGGAGACTATGTAAAGAACTAAAACTGGAAAATATAGATACCACCCCAAGAATCAATACTGGAATTAAAATCAGGCTTCTAATTCCTATACCTCTTGAATTAAACTTTTCTATATTTTTTGATTCTCTTGCTTTATTTTTCATATTCATACCCCCTATCCAATGGCTGTAATATCAGAAACTAATTTGTCCATAACCTCTTGCATATCCCTGCCTTCTGCACTTCCATCTGCCATACTCATGCCAAAAGCTGCAACGGGATCCCAATACTTTCCTCCTATTCTCTGTAAACTTCCAAAAGCAGACTGTTCCAACAATGCTTTTATTGCTAAATCATTCTTTACTTCATCACTTTCTGAAGCATTTTTATTGGCAGGTCCCTGACCTCTCTCTTGAAAACGTAATGTCTGATTTTCCTCATTAGAAATCCATTCCGCAAGTTTCATTGACCATTCTGTATTATCAGAATAAGCATTCACACCAACCATCTTATATCCTACATAAGAACCAAGCTGTACTTGTTTATCTGCACAAGTATAAGTTGGCAGCTTCACCGCACCAAAATTATCTCCCCATGCTTCCTTTAAACTGCCTGACAACCACACACCGCTTACACCAGCAATTACATTACCATTTTTGGCACCTTCTGTTAAATCGTCATCCGTTCCATTTTGAAATCCAGTATTCTTTCCAATATCCAACATAGCTTTTGCTACATCTGTTCCTTTGATATCTCCTTCCTTGCTATTCCAGTTGCATACATTAGTCACACCATCATCACTTAAACCAACCTTCATTCCTGTGTTTCCAAAAAAAGAATACAAATACCAGCCAGAATTCCAGTCCATAACAATCTTTTTATCATTATTAGCTGCTATTTTTAGCATATCATCTAAAGTTTGTAAATCCGAATCCTCAAAATATGATTTATTGTAATACATAAAATATCCATTATCTGCAGTTAATGGATAAGCATACAAATTATCTTCTATTGATGCTGCCTCCACAGCCCCCTCTAAATTTCTCTTGCAAATACTGTCAGCATTCTCTACTGGTTTTAATACACCTGCAGCTGCTAATGCCATAAGCTGGTCATCTGCAAAAGTAAAAACATCTGCACATTCACTTACATTACTTAATATGGTTTTCTTACATTCTGCCTCGCCTACAGCTTCTACAGTAATTTCAAAACTGGTTTCTTTTTCATATTGTTTTTTAAAATTATCTACAATGGTTCCTAGTAATTGCTGATCCTCTTTTGCCCCCCATAAGGTCAGTTTTACCACTCCATTTGCATCTTCTTTCTCTTCTTTTACAGTCTCCAGCTTTAAATTCTCTGTGCTTACATCTGTTGTTCCGCATCCAGAACAATGAAGTCCCACTAACAATCCTGCAAGTAACATACCAATCCATTTTTTGTTCATTGGTATTCCTCCTTTCTGTTATTCCCTTTACCCTAATACTGTGCATTTTTCATTAAGTATCTTTTAATACATTTATCACAATATTTTTTATATTATTATATCATTTATTGACATTTTTTACAACCTCACCACCACATTCCAATATATATTGATAACAATTCAGTCTATGTTTATTCTATTAATTCCATTCCCATTTCATATAACAATTCATTGACATTTGTTATGGAACATCCTCTTTGTATGACAAAAATAATTATACTGTCCTGCTTATTTTTTGCGTAAAGGATAGGATAACCCGTAGTCTTTAGTAAATTTTGAATTTCATCTAAAGATAAAGAAAAACCAAAACATAGAGCAAGAACCTTATCTCTAGCAGGGCATTTTGCACCAGAAAAAATCTAATAAGCATAATTACGGTCCAATCCAGACAATTTAATACATTGTGCAGGTGAAAGATTCTTTTTGTAAGTTAAATAATCTAGCAAAGAAATGGTGTTTACATTTTTCCTTGAAAATATGTGTTTATATCTAGTATATTTTTCAAAATATTTATTAACTCTTCTGTATTCTTTTTCATACATTACCTTCTTTTCTGTAATATTATTTAATAATGCCAATTAATACATTTTAACGAAATATAACTGGATTATCCCATAAATATACTCATCATTCAATATACAACTTTGACATTATAATCATAATATGTATATAATAAAGGACATATATAAAAAATTGGACTCCTACTTTAGAGGTACTTTTTGACATTTCATTCTTTATTATGATATTATTATACTAAATTTCTTATTATGGCTCACTTTACAGATAGAAAACAACATCCAAAATGAGCTAAATCGTGGAATTTAAACTGGAACAAGTTATTGAGAAAATCGTTAATTTTAATAAGGAGATTTTTATGAGCAATAAATTAAAATACCACTTAATTCTTCCAACTCTTGCTGCTCTTCTACTGTTAGCAACTGCCTGTACCAAAAGTAATAATTTTAATCAAAATAATATAAATACTTCCACAAATTTTCCCACTACTCCTCCTGGTACCACCACAAAACCAGAAAGAACCATAAAAGAGTCACCAACACCAACGGAATTTTCTTATATAAATACTTCTGGTTCTACCTTAGAAACCAGATTTCAACTTCCAGAAGGTTATACCCGTTTATCCTATTCTAAAGACTCTTTTGGAAAATTTGTAAGAAACTATCCACTATGTGAAGATGGCTCAGAAGTTCTTTTATACAATGATTCTAAAAAAGGTAACCAAAACGCACATATTGCCATCTTTGATATGGAATTGGTAAAGGATGATTTACAGCAGTGTGCCGATTCTGTAATCCGCATGTATGCTGAATACTTTTATAAACAGAAACAATACGATCTTATGCAGTTTCACTTTGTGAATGGTTTTTCTTGCGATTTCTCCAAATGGAGCCAGGGGATGCGTGTAAAAATTAGCGGCAACTCTACTACATGGTATCAGGGAGCAGCCAAGGATACTTCCTCTAAAACATTTGAAAGCTATCTTCGTACTGTTTTTTGTTATGCCAGTACCCTTTCTTTAGAAAAAGAATCTAAATCTATCCAGTTAAAAGATATTCAGATTGGAGATATTTTTATTCATGGAGGCAGTCCTGGACATGTAGTTATGGTAGTAGATGTATGTGAAAATAAACAAAAAGAGAAAGCATTTCTTCTGGCTCAAGGATATATGCCAGCCCAGCAATTTCATATTTTGCAAAACCCACAGCATACAGATGATCCATGGTATTATACAAAGGATTTGTCTGATGCCCTAAATACTCCAGAATATGATTTTACAATAAAAGAACTTAAAAGACCAACTTATATTAAATAGTCTTTTTTATTTCTTGAAAAAAATTCTCAAAAACTATAGACTATTTTGTCATTTTGTGAGAAAATAGTCTTAAGTGCGGTGGCTTTCTATGGAAATATCTGGAAATAGCATCGTAGAAACAAATGAAAGATTGAAAGGAGACTCAACATGATTTATACGAACGAAGTAGAAAAGATGTGTCCAGTTGCAGCAACTGGCGGACAGCATGGAGCTGCCCCAATCCCAGAAGAAGGAAAATGGGTAAAAGCAAAAGAAATCAAAGATATCTCAGGTTTCACACATGGTATTGGATGGTGTGCACCACAACAGGGTACTTGTAAGCTGACCTTGAATGTAAAAGAAGGTATTATTCAGGAAGCATTGGTAGAAACCATTGGCTGTTCTGGAATGACTCATTCTGCTGCTATGGCATCTGAAATCCTTCCAGGAAGAACTTTGTTAGAGGCTTTGAACACAGACTTAGTTTGTGATGCTATCAATACAGCAATGAGAGAATTATTCTTACAGATTGTTTATGGTAGAACACAGTCTGCATTCTCTGAGGATGGTCTTACCATTGGTGCAGGACTTGAAGATTTAGGAAAAGGATTAAGATCCCAAGTTGGTACTATGTATGGAACATTAAAGAAAGGTCCTCGTTACCTTGAGATGACAGATGGATATGTTACTGGAATTGCATTAAATGAAGATGACGAAATCATCGGATACAAGTTTGTAAACTTCGGAAAGATGATGGACTTTATCAAAGCTGGTGATGATGCAAATACTGCTTTTGAAAAAGCTCAGGGACAATATGGCCGTGTAGCAGATGCAGTGAAAGTAATCGATCCAAGAAAAGAATAATTACATAGTTATGAAAAAGGAAAAATAAGGAGGATACTCATAATGGCTTTATTTGAATCATATGAAAGAAGAATTGACAAAATCAATTCTGTTTTAAATAGCTACGGAATTTCTTCTATTGAAGAAGCAGAAAAGATTACAAAAGATGCTGGATTAGATGTATACAACCAGGTAAAGGGAATCCAGCCAATTTGTTTTGAAAATGCATGTTGGGCTTATACTGTAGGTGCAGCAATCGCAATCAAAAAAGGCTGCAAGAGAGCAGCAGATGCAGCAGCAGCTCTTGGAGAAGGTCTTCAGGCATTTTGTATTCCAGGTTCTGTTGCTGACCAGAGAAAAGTTGGTTTAGGACATGGTAACTTAGGTAAGATGTTATTAGAGGAAGAAACAGATTGTTTCGCATTCTTAGCAGGTCATGAATCTTTTGCTGCTGCAGAAGGTGCTATCGGTATTGCGGAGAAAGCAAACAAGGTTCGTAAAAAACCTCTTCGTGTTATCTTAAATGGTCTTGGAAAAGATGCTGCCCAGATTATCTCAAGAATTAACGGATTTACATTTGTGGAAACTGAGATGGATTATAGCACTGGAGAAGTAAAAGAAATTTCCAAAAAAGCATATTCTGACGGACTTCGTTCAAAAGTAAACTGTTATGGTGCAAATGATGTTTCTGAAGGTGTTGCTATTATGCACAAGGAAAAAGTAGATGTTTCTATTACTGGTAACTCTACAAACCCTACCCGTTTCCAACATCCAGTAGCTGGTACATACAAGAAAGAATGTTTAGAACAAGGAAAGAAATATTTCTCAGTAGCATCTGGTGGTGGTACAGGTAGAACACTTCATCCAGACAATATGGCTGCAGGTCCTGCTTCTTATGGTATGACAGATACCTTAGGACGTATGCACTCTGATGCCCAGTTCGCTGGTTCATCTTCCGTTCCTGCTCACGTAGAAATGATGGGATTGATTGGTATGGGTAACAACCCAATGGTTGGTGCTACTGTTGCTGTAGCCGTTTCCATTGAGGAAGCAGCTAAGGCTGGTAAGTTCTAGAAAATACTGTATTTACAGCAAAATTCAATATCTAAATACTTGTGAAATTGTGTAAATAAATACACAGGTAATACACAAATAAAATCATTAAAATTCCTCAGACAACTACTGTGTTGTCTGGGGAATTTTCTTTAAAATACAGTCCAGACTATTAAGTATAATATATTCAAAACATCTCTTATGAATAAGTAACTGGGATTGGTTTTATATAAACTTGTCCTGATTTTAAGTGTATTTAACAAACTTCCCAAAACAGGCATCCTACATATAAAGATTTCTGTTATTTGTCACCCATCAAAGACAAAGTTTATACTTTTCCTATCCTACAATAAATACGACAATGCTGCTAAATACTTTTCTTTCAATTTTTCTGTTAGTACATCTGTTGGAAACAAGTGGTCTTTTATATCAGCCATCTTTACCCAATATGCTTCTGGATTTATATCTGAATATTCTTTTATATTTTTTATGTAAACAATATAATCCATATCTTCAGGTTTTGTTAATAATTCAAGACATTCTCGAAATCTTAACTCATTTTTCATTGCACTTTTAGGGAAATCGGTTTCTTTCCATAAATCATGCATAATAGCTAATGCTATACAATTTTCCATATTTTCTTCATGTATCATTGGATTTTCAGCCACATAAGTTGCTACCCTCAGAGCATGATTATATGTTTTTGCATCATAAAATTTCCTTGCCATCACTAGTGCATATCCAATTAAACTCATTTAACACTCCTCCTAACTGTACGTCATTAATTCATTCAATGATAAATCAACTTAAATTAATATGTAAGTCCTGTACAAAAATCAATGTATAAATTGAATTTCATAATTATCTAATTTCTTTCTATTTGCAATATATTTTTTCAAATCTAATTTCATTTGCAGATAATTTTCTTTTTGATTAAGTTTATATGTTTTATTTCTACTTTCATAATCTGCAAACCATTCAATCATTGTTTCATCATCACAATCCTCATCATTTTTAAATGCATATATAGATATTGCAAGCATTGAAATTTTATTTTTCTCTTCGTTTATTTTTGATTTTTCACCTATACCAACTGTCCATGCTTTAAGATTATCACCATGATAATCTAAATCTTCTTCACTTATATCAGAGTCAACATTTTCTTTTATAAATTCAACCATATCTACTTCTTCTAAATCCTTCTCCTTAATATGTAAAAACTCGTACATTAGAGTTTCAAGAATATGCAATTTTGCAATAATTACTGCTTTATCCTTTGTACTCCCTTCTTTATCAATCACATCAAATAATTTTCCATCTACCTTTTTATTTCTAAGACCATTTTTAAATGCCTGTAAAAACTCTGTAAACTTAACATCTTCAACCCCCATGTCAACAAACTTATTATAAAAAGTAAGCCAAATAAAAGTATCCTTTGCTGTGAAAATACTGGCAATATCTTTATTAAATATTATCTTTTCTAATCTGTGTACATTGCTGTCTAATTTATGAAACTCTTCTTTATTGGAATTAGCATTTAAATATTTTGCAATATTCATCGCACTTGTCTTCCATTTGTCCAAATGAAACATACACATTACAGATTCCAGAACAACCCTTTCTACTGTTCCATTTATTTTTTCTGTTTCTGAGAAAATACCAGATAGAGAAAAGAAATCTGTATTTGAAATTTTTCTGGTTTCTTTTGCAAAATTATCAATGTGTGTAAATGCTTTTTGAGCTGTATTCATTGATGTATGATTATTGTATCTCTTTATCAATGTCGAAATACGCTTCATATTACATTGTTCATGAATCACTGTATCAATTTGATATTCATTAAATCTTTTCTTCAATTCATCTGGAAGTTCTTCATATGTTTTATTTTTTATATCAAATGCAACATTCTCCCAAATAATATTCCCTTCTTCATCTTCCATAATATTTCCATTTGAATCATTTTTCTTTGACCGATAAAATATAATAGAATTTTCCATGACAGATGATATTTTATAATTTCCATATCTGTATCTCATCAAAGAAGAACTCCTTTGTAATCCATCAATAATCCAAAGCTGAGAACTCTTTTCTTCTCCCAAAATAATAGGGGGAATATAATCTTCAGAAAGAACCGTATAAACCAGCTCATTTATCTGTCCATTCTTCCATGCACCTGCCATTCTCTGAACATCTGCATTGTCACGAATATCCTTATCTTTAATTTTTTTTAAATACATATCCATTGTATATATCTGTTTTCTTGGTTTTGCCATTTTACATACCTCCCACTTTCCTAACTAAAATAGTATTGATACATTTCGATACGCATGAATTGCAGCATAACAATCTGCATACTGCTTTTTTGTAATATGTAATTCTTCTCTAATCTCATTAGGCAGATAACCAGCTATTATAAGCCTTAACACCTCTCTTTGAATATATGAAAGTCTACTAAGGTATAACTGTACTTTTTCACTATACATTTCTTCTTTTCCCTCAAAGATTTCTTTTTCCATATCAAACTTACCTGAAATTACATCTCCTAATGTGAAATTCTCATTATTATCCATTGGTGCATCCAAATAAATATCTGGTAAAATCTTCTGTATAACTCTACCATCTTCATCTACTAATTTTATTTTTGTTGCCCTTTTATTCCTATTTTGCCTTTTAAATTCATCTACAAATGCTAAGGATAAAGCACGATATAAAAAACCATCAAATTCTCCCTTTGATGGGTCATATCTATTATTTTTTATAATGTCAAAAAACACATCATTTGCAACAGAATAAAATTCATCCATATCTTTGTCTTGAATTCCACCATATTTCTTATAAAAGATTTGATTTACAACTGTATGAAGTTTCTTTGCATTATTCTCATAATATGAGTTTAATATTGTTTCCATAATAAACACCTCTCTAATTATTTTTCTACATTTCTCCATGTAATATTTCTATAAAATTGAATTTACCTCACTAATTTCATAATATCTGTTTCTTTTTTATATCTTCATCTTCTATAAAGTCTTTTAGATATTCCAGAATTTTTAATAAAGTAATCAAATAAAATATAAACAATAATATTTGTTAATAGGAAATTTCGCAGAACTGCTTGAATTTACTTGACTTCTAATAAATAAGTATGTAAAATAAAATTAAGCGCAGTTATGCGTTTCAAATTCTAGCCATTTTGGCATTGAATTTGTTTGTATGTAGTAAGACCTATCTAATCAGAGGTGCGCCAACACCGTTTGCATGATTAGATGGGTCTTTTATATTTCTCTAATGTTAATTATAGAACTCATGTTTGAATTTGTCAATACTTTTCCGAACATTCGTTTGTAGTTTGTTTTTTACAGCCTTGCATATCGGAGTGTGCAAGACCTACCTAAATTGTTACTAATTGTTCATATACTTTCTAACAATCTTATATACCTGTTTCGTAAGTAACTCTATTAAATTTACCACTCAACATCTTTTAAAAAATTCGATACTTCTTTTATTTCTTTTTAAAACTATAATCTGTCATACCTTTTCATTTTTAATACACTCTCCTAATATTCACACAATAATATTTTAAAACTTTGTAAATCCATTCTCTCCTATCTCAAATTTGTAAAGTGAAATTTTCAAATTACCTGTACTCAAAAAAAGAAGTATACAGTAGAAAGTTGATTACGAAACTCCATTTGCTCCCCCGTTTTTGTGCAAAATTTCGTAATTTTCTAAATACCAAAAAGAAAAATAGGAGGAAGCTAAAATGACAGAAATTTTTCAAAAAATAAGAAGTTCTCAAACAGACTATTCCACTTTTGGAGGTATTCTTTATCTTTCAGACTTTAATACCTCACATCCTTCTGGAAATATAGTACAAAGAATTGTGTCAGACATGAGCTTTGACAGACAATGCAAAAGAAATTCAGAAATAAGAAATGAAAAGAAAGGATGTATGACAAATGATTAATAGACCCCTTTACACAAGAAAATATCATTCCAGCCGTCTCAAAGAATTTGGCTATAATATTCAAAATACTTTTGATGAATCCAAAAGTTTAAACGAAATCATTGAGTTATCTGATAACCAGATATTAAAGACTATGCGTGATGTACAAAATAGAACCATTGACAAGCAAAAGCTTGAAGTTCTAATTAAAACTAGAGATATGTATAAAACAAAACTTACCTTTCAACAATCTAAAAAAGGAATGGTTTCTACTACTGCTATTGCACACAAACTAAAAAAATTAAAAATAAAAAATTCACTTACAGACCGATTATATGAAAAATATGTAAACATATCTGTAAATCAAAAGGAAGCAAAAAGAATTCAAGATAAGATTAACCGTATGCTCTTTCATCCTGATTATGTAACTGTTGTTATGGATAATTTAAAACAATATGATCATTTATATCATAATGGATTTTATATCAACAATGAAAAATATAAACGACTAAGTTGTGGAGCAGGACAAGCCAGAGTATCTACTGTCGTTTTTGGAAATGAAAAAATTATCCCAAAGGTAAAAGAAAAATTAAATAATGGACGAGATTTAAACAAAAAACTTTCACCTAGTAAATTTAATGCATATTTTGGATTATATGGTTCAGCAACCAAAGAAGTCAGCGAGCCAAAATTTATTGTTGTAAAAGATTATGAAAACACCACTTCATTTATGGCTAATTATGTTATAGAAAACGGATGGGGCGTGGATGACACAATTGTTCCAAAGATGATGAAAGATATCCCCATGAATCGGACGGATGGCATGGGACTTATCTCCTATCGGCAAGCCAAAAAATGGGCAAAAGAACTTGATTTAGATTATGTACCATCACAATTTTGTATAAGACAAAGTTTTATAAAAGGCATGCTATGTGTATTCCCTATCCATGAATTTTGCGAGGAAATAAATGGCGGAAATTATTTAGTAGATACTATCTACCAAGATAAAAATGGAAACTACATAAAAGCCGATTTAAGAGATTATGATGTCATTATTAGCGAATCCCAGTTTAAGCTTTGGGATAGTTTTGATTCCATTGACACTTACATAAATAATTGCCACAAAAATAAACTTGACTGGCGAATTACATTAGTTACTCCCAAAGAAGCAAAGCGGATGTTAAAACTAAATTATCAATTTATACAAACTTTGGACTTAAATCAGGAAGATATTGAAAAACTTGCCAAACAATTTGTTGATTGGATTACAAAAATTTCCTATGATAATGCCTATTATATGTTGCTATTCTTACTCGGTGTAAATAATGATACCCAGAAAATTCAAAATTTCTTATCCAGCAGCGATGTATATTGGATAAAAGCATTAATAGCAAATAATCATGTTAAAAATGACAAATATATTCGTACCAAAATAAGGGGACTCATTAAGAAAAAAATAGAAAATGCATGTAAAGGTGACATATATGTAGATGGTAATTTCCAAGTAATCGTATCCGATCCATTTGGATTTATGCAACATGTATGTGGATTGCCAGTCACAGGACTGCTAAAGGAAGGAAATTCCTACTCAAATTATTGGAATGAACGAGGTGTCACACAAGTGGATGCTATGCGTTCTCCTCTTACCTATCGTTCTGAACATGTCATACTAAACTTGCAAAAGGATAAAGATACAGAAAAATGGTACCGTTACTGTAAATTAGGCATTATCCTAAATTATCATGGACATGAAACATACAACTTTGCAGGCAGTGATTTTGATTTTGATATTTTAGCGACTACTCCTAACGAAATTATAATAAAAGGTGTTTATAAAGAGGAATTGCCTGTGGTTTATGATGCTCCAAAACCTAAAAAAATAGTTTTTACGGAAGATGATTTATATCAAGCGGATACCTTTTCCTTTGGATCTATTATTGGATCAATTACAAATAAGTCCAGTATTGGTTATGCAAAGCTGCCACTCATTGAAAACAAATTCGGTAAAGACAGCCAGGAATACAAACTTGTGAAATCCCGCCTGCAACAGTGTTGTAAAGCACAATCCGCCCAAATTGATAAGGCAAAGATAGGGCAGGAAGTCAAAGGGATACCTAAAGTCTGGATAAACAGAAATAAGATAAAGAAAGATAAACATGGCAAAATAAAAGACAAGCAATTAAACAGAAAACTTCTATATAATAATACCTTACTGGATAAATATCCATACTTTTTTAAATATGTTTACAAAAGTACAAACAAAGAATACAAAAAGTATTTGGATGAATACAATGTGATTTGTAAACAAAAATACAAAATGAATTTTCTCAAACTAGAGGCACAAGAACAGAAAACAGAGGAACAAAAAGAATTTATTTCAAATTTCTATGAGTTCTGCCCAGTATTAATAAGTGATAGTCCCATGAATTTACTTTGCAAATATATGGAAACAATTAATTGGGGTATTTCACAAAAAACAAAAATTGATACCACATCCTTTGATTATGATATCTATAAACAAAAAGATTTCGACTACTTAGAATATTATGACGTTGTAGCATCTACAGTAAAAAACTTTATTCGCAGGCAACGTAATACCATTATTGTAAATAGTGAAAATGATATTATTAACCATGCTACCGATTTTTATGAAACAGATTGGGATAATGCATCAGATGATTTATACGAAACACTGAGCAAAGTAAATTGTAATCCCTATATTATAGTGAATTGTTTAATTGATTACTTTTACAAAGAAAATGAAAAAAGTAATAAAGACTTATTATGGGCAACTTACGGAAAATATATCTATAAAAATATTGTTAAAAACTCTGGCAAAACTACTGCTCTATTTCCACTACCTTGTAATGGTGATGAAAAATATGATTTACAATATCTTGGTTATGATTACAAATTAAAGGAGGTAACCTTATAATGATGGATTATAAATATACAGAATTAGATTATGCGAAAAAAATCTATGAAAATGGATTTCAATCAGAACAACACAAACCTACGGAACTACGTTTAGTTGCAACATATATGAGACGAATCTTGGACTACAAACCAAAAAAACTTCGTGAAGAAATGTATCAATGGTGCGAAATTCATATACCTGATTACAAAAGAGAACTGTACTACAAAATGATAAATTCTGCTATTAACAAAGCATGTAAAAAAGGCTCTATGTTAATAAATATAGATCAAATTCTCTTCTATCAATATGAAATGGATTATATCAATAATCTATTTATAAAAGAAGATGCAGACACACAGAAAGAATCTGTATATTCCTATGCATGTAAAAAATTACTGTTTACTCTCCTATTTAAAATGAAAGCAAATAAATTATTATCAGAAAGTAAGAGTATAGATAAAGATTTTGCATATACAGGAAAATATTTTAAAGGAGGTCAAAAGAAATATACAGAATTAAAAAGACTTGCAAAACTGCCTGAAAAGGTAAGAATCAATGAAGATATTATTCATACTTTGTGGATAAACGATCTGGTTTCTCCTATGCATAATGGTCTAATAAAGTTGAATTTTATGGAGAAACTTTATGAACTTCAAGACAATAAGAAAGAAAACGATAATACCATTTCATTAGAAATAAAAGAGTATGATTCTGTAGGATTGTATTTTGATTATTATAATAAAGATAAAAAAGTTTCTTTCTGTAAAGAATGTGGCAAAATCTTTAAGAAAAGGTCTAACAGACAAGAGTATTGTTCAACAGAATGTTCTAAAATTATAGACAGAGAAAAAGCTAAAAAACGGATGCAAGTAAAAAGAGAGAGCAAATGTTCGATTTAGAATTTTACTCAAAATCCAGTAAAATCAACACTTTCAGACATTTTTCAAATTTTCTATACTATGAAAGAAAGTTAAACATTTATTTTTTTCTTTCTCTTCTCATTACAGGTGGCGGTACTACCATTCTGGTGGCTCTGCCACTTGCTTCACTTTATAGGAAAGTTCGTCCTATAAAGTAAAAACGCTCCGCTTTAGATGTGCACAGATGCATAAAGAAAATTGTTGCAAAAAACATGCAACATGCATCTGGCACGCAAAGTGTGCAATCCCCCTCAATCTTGAGAGAGGTAAGGGAGTTAATGTGGGCTTGCCCACTTACTTCATAATTCTCTAGTACTTTCTACTTATAAAAATGCAAAGGAAAGGAGTGAATAAAAATCAAAAAAGTAGGTGATTTTTTGAAACTAAGTTATTTTGAGCTATTATCACCAGACCCAGTATATGTACAAAATATTGGCAGCATTATATCTCCAAAGTTAAAAGATTTATCTTCCATTGGTATTAACACCTATCAATATTATTTAACTGTTTTGCTAATGGATTTAAAAACTTATTTTATAATGCTTGGACAAGAAGAACAATATGAACGATTGTCAGAAGAAGAAAAATCTCAAATAAATATTTTTGAATTATTACTATCCAATGAACAATCTGCATCCTTACTACAAAAAATTTTAAATTTTTTTATAAAGGAAAATGTCATATTGTCCCTTGAAAACAGGTATTTCTTAGTTCAAAAAAACAAAGAAACGATTGGTGTGATTACCAAAGAAACATATCCTGCAATTTGCGATTTTATATGTCAGCGTAATTGCATAAAATCCAATCAAAAAGAGGATTTATCAAAAATAAAAAGTAAAAAAGCATTAGAGATAATGAAGAAGCTTCAAAAAGGAAGGTCCGAAAAGGCAAAACAGACAAAGGCAGATAAAAATATGGAGCTGGGAAATATTATATCTGCTGTCGCCAATAAAAGCCAATCCTTAAATATTATAAATATATGGGACTTAACCATTTATCAGGTATGGGATTGTTTTATAAGGCTTTCCAACAATAGTATGTATCAAATTCAATCCATGAGCGTTGCAGCCTGGGGTAATAAAGATAATTTCTTTGATGCAACTGCATGGTTTAAAAGTTTAGATACTGCTAACTAAAAACTATAACTTATTTTATTATTTAAACACAACTAAGGAGGATTTTATTATGATGAATCAAAATATGGCTAACAGAGAAGTATGTGATCTAATTTTTGTAGACTATGCTACCAAAAAACCTTTTTTAAATTTAGACTTTGCTAATGTAAGTACAACCGAGTTAACAGGAGAATCCGTATTTGCCTATGGTGGTAAAGGACATCCAAAACGTGTGCAGTTTGCAGGTGAAAAAGGCGGCACAATTACTATCGAAACACAGATTCAGACAGTGAAATTATGGCAGTTAATTACTGGCGGTGAAGTTAGTAAGTCTGCTAAGTTTATTACCAGAACAGAAACTGTTGTAAATGATGCTGGTACTACCATTACTCTTGCTGATGCACCTGTTGCAGGCACTGTTGTAGTATATGCAGATGGAGATGATTGCGGAGCCGAACTTGCATGTACTGTTGAAGACAAAACAGTTACTCTCTCTACTGCTCTTACAGGTGGTGCTAAAGTAATTGTATACTACATGAAGGAATTAACTAATGGTGTAGAGCGAATCAACATTAAATCCACAAGTTTTCCAAAGAACTTTATTGTTTACGGGGACACAGTTATGAAAACAGAAAATGATGAAGTTTTACCATACCGTTTGGTATGCTATAAATGTGCACCACAAAGCAACTTAAGTTTATCATTCTCTAATTCAGGAGATCCAGGAAGTATAACTATCACATGCGATTTAATGGCAGATAATGATGATAATATTCTTGACTTGATTCTTATCGAAGAATAAGCTATTCCCAAAATGATTGTAGTGTAGTTTGTGTGTAACTATTCAAGTAGAAACACGCATTTACTGCGTGTTTCGTAAATAAATTTAAATTGTGTAGTGTTTAAGTCCCTTCGCCGAAGGCGAATTATTATGGACTTAAACGTAACTGTTCATGGTTCTGAACAGTTGCGTTTGTGTTAAAAATATATAACAGGGATAACATTTGTAAAATGTTATCCCTATTTTTTATTCGATAGAAGGTGAAATCATTTTAAAATTAGAAACGATACAAGATGTATTTGATTGTTATGGAGAAGAAAACAGACCATCCTAAAAGCAATCAAATAACATTTCAGAGAAAAGGATTTGATTATCTATGAGCAAAATCAATTTAAAAGGTATCACTTCTGAGGCTGTTACAAATATGCTTATTTTATTAATAGCCTTAGTAAATACTACATTACAAATGTTTCATATTTCTGTTCTACCAATTGCAGATGAAGACGTCACAAATATTATTTCCACCATATTCCTAATTGTAACTACCTTATGGAATACTTGGAAAAACCGTAACTTTACAAGTGCATCACAAATTGCACAAAATATTACAAATGCTATAAAAAATGGAGAACTTTTAGAGCAAGATGTAAAAAAACTTATTGGTAAAACGAACGATAAAGGATAGGTGATTCAAATAAAAATTGCATTAACAGTAGGACATTCCTTATTAAAAAACGGCTGCTATACAAGTGCTGATGGTAAAATATATGGTGGATGTAACGAATATACATATTGCAAACGTCTTTCAAAAGAATTGACTCAGGCTTTAAGAAAAAACGGGCATACTGTTACTAGAATTATATGTCCGGAAAAAACTTTTATATCATCAACACAAGAGCGGTCCTATAAATTAAATATTATCAATTCCGATAATTATGATTTAGTTATAGAAGTACATCTAAATGCTGCAACCCCTAGTGCAGAAGGCACAGAAGTGTTATATAAATCGAATAATGGCAAAAAATTTGCAACGCAGGTTCAAAAACAATTATCCACTATATTTAAAGATAGGGGAATAAAGCAACGTTCAGATTTGTATATCTTAAACGGAACAAAGCCACCAGCTATTTTAATTGAGACATTCTTTTGTACAAATAAAAAAGATTATAAAAAAGGAAAAGGACTGGCAAACCGCAAAAAGTTAGCAAAATTAATTGCAAAAGGTATTGAACAGGCACATTAGGGAAAGGCTGGGATTTAGATGGATACAATAATTCAACTAACAAAAATTGATTTTCCTTCCCTTTTTGTTTCTGTATTTCTGATACTCACAGGTATAAAGGCAATAGTATCTATCTTTGAATGGGTTACAACGAAAATGGGATTTGAAACGAAATGGATGAAAAAAAGACGTGAGGAACAGGACCAAATATCCGTAAATACAATAATGATTCGGAAATTATCAGAAAAGCAACAAAAAGACACTCTCCAATCCATCCAACAAGATAAAATTATCAATGATAAATTAAGGTGTCTGACGGATATGTTTATTGATAAAGAAATTGATGATATGCGGTGGGAAATCAATAATTTTGCCACTAAAGTTTCAGAAGGAAAACCCTGTAATAAAGATAGCTACAAACATTGTTTACAAATTTATGAGAAATATGAAAAACTTTTAGAGGAAAATGGTCTTGAAAATGGAGAAGTTGAAATCTCTATGGAAATTATTCACGATTCCTATAAACAAAAACTGAAGGAAGGATTCTAATAATCATTCTATTAACCATAATAATATTTTATATAAAACTTAGATGGTAGAATAAACTGCTTCCGTATTAATATACAATCTGATATGTATATGCAGGCGCTCTTATTTATGATAGTGCTTTTGCTGTAAAACATATCTGTTTATCATAAATCGTAACAATTCATCCAGCAGGTTAAGCTGTTACTATAAATCAAATAAAAATTAGGAGAATTTAGATATGTTTACATACTTAAAAATGAAAAAATATGAATACACACTGAAACTAAAATTCTATAAGATGATTGTTAAGGTTATGAATAATCAAACCGAAATAAAAAACTTTCTGGAATTGGTACAAAAGTTATATTCTGCACTAAAAGATGTTCCATCTGAGGAATTACAGAAAGAATTTATTTCAAATCTGGCAGAGATTGTTCATGAAACAAATAACAACTCTTGAGATAGCAACAGGTGATTGCGAAACTCCATTTCATCCAATAAGAGTTTTGCAATTGCCTGGTATTGTAAAAATAAAAAGGAGGTTAATACATTGGGAAGTAACAATAATGAACAAAATAATAATTCTTTGCTCAGCAAACTAAATGAGTTTTTTAAATCTCAACTATCTGATGCAACAGGAAAACTAGTAGAAGTAGCAGACCAATTTTCCTTAGCTTCTGCTATTGAAAATATAAGTTCTAAAACCCGAGAAGCTATTTCTGAATTAAAAGACTTAGATACAATTTTAAGGGATATCAGCAAAACAAACAGCCAATTTTCAAAGTCCGATCTCGAAAAAATAGGGAATGCCTCTTTTGATATTGCAAGTAAATATGGAAAAACTGCAACAGATTATTTATCTAATGTGCAAGATGCGGTTCATGCAGGATATAAAAATGTAGAAGAAATTGCCGAATTGTCACTTGCCATTCAAAATGCTGGCAATATAACTTCTGAATTAGCAAACCAATATATTACTGCCACAGATAAGGCATTTGAAATGGACGGTTCCATAAAAGGCTTATCAACCAGTTTAGATGGTGCTACTAACATTGCAAATAACCACTTAATTGATATGTCAGAGCTGGCAGAAGCCATGAGTATTGTCAGTTCCCAAGCTGCAAACTCAGGATTGGAAGTAGATGAAACTACTGCTGCTATTGCTACTATGCTTAGTGTTACAAAGCAGTCAGGAAGTGAAATGGCTAAGGCATTTCAAGGTATTTTAATGAATATGCAGCAGGTTACAGGTGAAGTAAATGATGGTGGAGCTGCCATTGATACCAAGTCACTGGAAAAATATAAAAAAGCATGTGAAGAATTAGGTGTTTCTCTTACAACAATAAAAGGTGGAATGGTTTCTCTTAAAGATCCTATGCAGATAATTGGAGAACTTTCTAATACCTACACTGCACTTGATGACTCTGATGCTAAACGTACGAATCTTTTAAGTGCTGTTGGCGGAGGTGACAGAGCAACTGCACTAAATGCTATTCTTGAAAATTATGATTTATATGAAAAGATGTTTCAAGAATATAAAGATGGTCTCGGATCTATGGATGAAGCAGCAAATATAACTGCTTATAGCTGGGAAGGCTCTTTAAACCGTATTTCTAATACATGGACAGATACCGTAGAAAATATTGCAAATTCTGATGCTATAATTACACTTCTGAATGGCTTTAATGGTGTTTTGTCTGTAATAAATAATGTAACAAATGCTTTGGGTTCTTTAGGAACTATTGGTGTAGGAGCTGGAATATTTGCCAGCTTCAAGAACATTGGTAAACGCTGTATGAGTGTACAGATTTCAAAAATTGTTTTATTGTTTTGAATATGCCCTTCATGCCCAAGTTATTTATAAAACATAAATTTCAAGGGTAGGAATGTGTGAGACCAGTCACCTCACAATGTTCTATAAAATAAATCGTAATTGAGGATTGCTATTCCTCAGTGCTGGGAAGCTTTTTTATAGTGAATATACAGTACAGTATGGCTACAACGTGGCTGGAAACAGCGGGCGTGAATGCACTCCGAAATGGATACCAGTAATGGTAAGAAAACATACTGTTGGTTACGGGTGAAAGCCCTAAGTAACAATGCCTTGTGGAAAAGGCAAGACCACCAATCAGCAACGGACTCTCTTAAAT
>JAAVZU010000018.1 GCA_022791815.1 Lachnospiraceae bacterium | reverse complement strand
TTTGATTATTCCCATAATAAATTTTCTCATTTTTACATGACGTAGAAAATATGGTTTTGAAACCATTGATTTTTTGTCCCCTCTTTTAACACCTAAAAAAAATGCTTTGCATACATACAAGTAGACAATCACCTCTTAATATCACTTATTGGGATACTTTTTTATTGTGGTTTTACAATAAAATCAAGATTGCTTTATCAATCATTAATACGTTATAATAAAATAAAGAAGGATTAAATAAATGGGTAGAAATATTACAATTATTTGCAATGACTACAACAATCTAAAAAAATGGAATATTGTATTAATAAGAAATTATAATTCTTTCAGAACAAGGAGCAGGTAAATTATGAAATTTGTAAAACTGGTCAAAAAAGAACAAGGAAAATACATTACCAGATATGACCTTACCTATCTTACAGAAGATAACAAAGAAAAACGATATGAAATGATTAGCAGAGATAATAACATCACCAAATTTCCACAACTCCATAACAGGAAAGCAGATGCTGTTGTTCTCATTATTCATAATAAAGATAACAGTAAAATTTTGTTGAATCGAGAATTTCGTTTGGCAGTAGGCGAATGGGTTTACAATTTTCCAGCAGGACTAATTGATGCAGGAGAAACACCTGAAATTGCAGCAAAACGGGAACTTCAAGAAGAAACAGGCTTAATTTTAGATGAGATTGAAGAAGTAATTGGAGAAAGTTATAGTGCGGTAGGATTTTCTAATGAAAAAAATATATGCATTGTTGGAAAGGCTTCTGGCACATTTCAAAAAAGCAGTTCCTCTGTAGAAGAAATTGAAGCGAAATGGTTTTCCAAAGATGAAATCCGAAATCTTTTAAAAACAGAACCTTTTGCAGCCCGTACTCAGTCATACTGCTATCTTTGGAGTAAAATTTAAAAATAGTAAATAAGGAGTAAGCACACAAATGTTTTAAAAACTTTTATGCACTTACTCCTTCTTATAATAACTTTTATATTTCTAATGGCACATCTAAATGTATTATAGTTCCTTCATTAGGTACACTTTTAATTTCTAAATTCCCACCAAGAAGTTCTGCCCTCTCCTGCATAATAGAAAGTCCAAAACCGTATTTCTCCTTATTCGGCTTTTCAAAATCTTCTCTCATAAATCCTATTCCGTTATCTTTTACTATAACATTTATAGAGTCCTCTTGAAATTGAAAATCTATAGAAACTTCACTTGCATTAGCATATTTATACATATTATTACAAGCCTCTTGGATAATACGAAATATAGTCAAACTGACTACAGAAGATAAATCCATCTCATCTACCTCTGATTTCATATTAATTTTAACATTTACATCAGGATAAATTTTCTTATTATCTTCTATTAATTTTTGTACTGTTGGTATCAATCCCAAATCATCAATAGACATTGGACATAAATCATAAATTACCTTTCTCATATCATCAATAGTATGTCTAATATTCTCTATCATAGTCACTAATTCTAACTTTACCTGAGTGGTATCTCTATCTATCATCTTAGAACAAAACTCCGTCTTATGTATCATATTTGTTAAATTTTGTACCGTAGAATCTTGTAAATCTCTAGCTATTCTTTTTCTTTCTAATTCCTGTGTTTCCAATATTGAAATCCCATTAATAGCCTCTGCTTTACTTTGACAAGTATAACTACTTTCCTGAATAAATCTTATAATACTTCCCATTGTTAAAATCTTTTTGTTAATATCATCCAGATTTCCTTTAATTGTCTCTGTCTTGGTATGACCAGCCAATATCTTTTGTTGAATATCTTCCAGCCGGTCTCTCCCCTTTGCACTGGAAGGGCTAAAGAAACTAATATTATCTTTTAATCGTTCTTGAATAATTTTTTTTTCTCTCTGCAGGGACTCAACCTCCCTATGGTTCTCCTCTAATCTTTTGATAATCTGGCTTTGTTCGTTCTCAATATCCATAAGCATTTCTCTTAAGAACATTTCCATGTCCATTTTATCTATCAAGACTGGTCCCCCCTTATTTTATCAAATACAAAGTACAATATTTTAATACACTTTACCTTTCATTATATCCTAGATATTATAATTTGTCCATGTATGTAACATTGAAGATTCTGTAAATTTATACATATACTTTTAAAGTTTTAACGTAATACATGAATATTTTACTTCTTAAACTTTTTTACTACTATTTTTTAAACCTTCATAGACAATACCTTTCTTTTGTGATAAAATTTTATAAATCCTACTAAACTTGAATTATTTATGTCTAAAAAGTCAATAATTTTTAACAGTTTAGATACCTTCTACTGTTACAATAATTCTTATACGCTCTATTGTATACCTTGAAAAAGATGGAATATACAGAACATGAATAATTAGAGTAAATGTCAATTACACAAGGAGGCTTAATTTAATGAAAAAAAACAAAAAAACTCTCTTAGAAATAATTGGAGGAATTGTATTCTTCTTCTCTTTTCTACATGCAATTAACCGGTTAATGTTCTTTCTTGCAACATTAAAAGAACACCTATTTACAAGAAATGGAGAATATTACAAACACCCCTCTGGCCGTATGTTTTATACAAAAACGGGTAGTGGTTCACCAATCCTGCTTATACACGACTTAAATCCTACAAGTTCTGGTTACGAATGGAATGAAGTTGTAGATGAATTGTCAACAAACCATACTGTTTATACAGTTGACTTATTAGGATGTGGCCGTTCAGATAAACCCAATATTACCTATACCAGTTATCTATATGTACAACAAATTTCTAGTTTTGTACGGGATATTATTGCCGATTCCCCTGAATGTGTTGTAACTGGCGATTCTGCTGCTTTAGCAGTTATGACAGCACGAATTTATCCTAATTTATTCAATAAAATTACTTTAATCAATCCAACTCACTTTGATGAAGTAAAATACTTTCCTAGTTATATAGACAAGATTCTCAAAAATATCCTTGAATTACCAATTATTGGAACATTCATTTATAACCTATATACTTCACGATCGCATATTTTAAAAGTATTTCACACTGAATATTTCTTTTCAAAAGAAAAAAGTGCCTTAAAATATATATCTAGATATCATGAAGCAGCACATCTAAAAGGAAGTTCTTGTAAATATTTGTATGCAAGCCAACGTTGTCATTATCTTGGCTGCGATGTAACAACAGCTTTTTCTAATATTAATATTCCAATTAAAGTGATATTCGGTGATGCTATGTCCTATACAGAAGACATGTGGGATTATATTATTAGTTTAAATCCATCTGCAAATGTTTGTACAATAGCAAATGCAGCATACCTTCCTCAATTGGAACATCCATCAGCCTTTTTAAAGATTCTTAAAAAGGACTAAATAACAACTATGGTTCTGAACAGCCTTCTAGTAACTGTCCAGAACCATAGCTATTTACATTGATTACCTTATTGATGAATACGAAAGGATGATCTTTATGAAAAAACGTCTACTAGACTTCTTAAATAATACAGATGAACTTCTAAATAATTCAAACTACACAAATGAAGAATGGATTGAAATAAAAAGGGAACACTTAACACAACTCTCCTTTTTTCAGCACGAACGTCTCATTCACCTAATTGTTACCATAACTTTTGCACTGCTTGAAATGTTATCTCTTCTCCTAGTTATGTTTCAATTTTCTATCTTAGCTTTACTATTTTCATTTGTTATTCTTATATTACTAATTCCATATATTAGCCATTATTACCTTTTAGAAAATGGTGTACAAAAAATGTATGAACAATATGACAAGATTACATCACACATAAAAAAATTTGATTGATACATACCCTATTTTATCTCTCTTCCAAGAGGTTCTTTTGATGGTTTTCCTCCCATTCTTGGATATTTTTTCTTGGTAGATTGTACTTTATCTATGATAACAAGACTTCTTCCGATATCGGAATCTGGTAACAAAAATTCTTTCACTTCTAAAAGACTGCCTCCAAGAATGTGAATTGCCTTCTTGGATTGTACTAACTCTTCCATAATTTCTCCAGACTTATATGGTATAAATTTTCCGTTAATTTTTACATAAGGGATACAATATTCTGATAATGTTGCTAGATTTGCTACTGCACGGGACACAACATAATCAAAATTTTCCCTAAATTCCTCTTTTTTTGCAAATTCTTCTGCTCTGCCATGATAGGCTTCTATTCCATTAAGTTGTAAAGTATCTATTACCTCTTGCAGAAACTTAATTCTTTTATTTAGAGAATCTAATAGTACAATTTCTAAATTGGGAAATGCAATTTTTAAAGGTACACCTGGAAATCCTGCTCCTGTTCCCAAATCTAATATCTTATAATATCCATTCAAATCTACTGCTTTTACTAAAGCGAGACTATCCACAAAATGTTTTTTCACAACCTCTTCCCATTCCGTAATGCCAGTAAGATTCATTACTTTGTTCTTCTCAATTAGAAGTTCATAATATTGAATAAATTGCTTTACTTGTGTCTCATTTAACTCTATATTCCATTCCTTCAAATATGAAACAAACTTATCTGTTTGATACATAAAATTACTCCTTCTTACATTATCCAAAAATAACAAGTATTTATCTACTTTCTAAATAGACCAGTAACACAGAAATATCTGCGGGAGATACTCCTGAAATACGGGATGCCTGTCCTACAGATGTTGGACGAATTGCCTGCAGCTTCTGCTTTGCCTCAATACGAAGGCTATACACTTCATTATAATCAATATTCTCTGGAATTTTTTTATTTTCTAACTTTTTAAAATGTTCCACTTGTTTCATCTGACGCTTAATATAACCTTCATATTTTAAGTTAATATTAACCTGTTCAATTACATCTTTAGGAAGAGGTTTCCTTTTTGTATCAATTTCTTCTAACATCTCATAAGTAATTTCTGGTCTTCGGATCAACTCAGCAATCGTAGCACCAGAATTTAATGGAGTGCTTCCATTTTCTTCCAATACAGCATTTACCTTAGCATTTCCACCAACCGTAGCTTTCTCTACTCTTATTAATTCATCTTGAATCATCTGTTTTTTAGCCAAAAATTTCTCATACCGTTCATCACTTATCAAACCAATTTCATGTCCAATTTCTGTAAGACGCATATCTGCATTATCCTGACGAAGCAATAAACGGTACTCCGCTCTTGAGGTCATCATACGATATGGTTCATGAGTTTCTTTAGTTACCAAATCATCAATTAACACTCCAATATAGGCTTGAGAACGGTCTAAAATAAGAGGATCTCGTCCTAGGATCTTTAATCCTGCATTGATTCCTGCAATTAAACCTTGAGCTGCAGCTTCCTCATAACCCGAGCTTCCATTAAATTGCCCTCCACTAAACAGTCCTTCAATCTTTTTAAATTCCAAAGAAGACTTTAATTGTGTGGCATTAATACAATCATATTCAATCGCATAAGCATTGCGGACAATTTTAGCATTTTCCAGTCCAGGTACAGAACGATACATTTTATATTGGACATCTTCTGGTAAAGAACTGGACATTCCGCCTATATACATTTCATTTGTATAATTTCCTTCAGGTTCAATAAACACCTGATGGCGTTCTTTATCAGCAAAACGAACTACTTTATCCTCTATAGATGGACAATATCTTGGTCCTGTTCCCTCAATATTACCAGAATATAAAGGAGAACGGTCTAAATTACTGCGAATGATCTTATGTGTTTCTTCATTTGTATAAGTAAGCCAGCATGACACCTGTTCTTTTTTTATATCTTCTGGTGTATTGGTAAAAGAAAATGGTACAACTTCTTCATCTCCAAATTGTTCTGTCATTTTACTAAAATCAATGGAACGCTTATCTATTCTAGCTGGTGTTCCTGTCTTAAAACGATACAATTCTATCCCCAATTCTTTTAAAGATTCTGACAAATGATTTGCTGCAGAAAGTCCATTTGGTCCAGTATAATTACTTACATCTCCATATACACAACGAGCTTTCAAATAAACACCTGTACATAATACCACACTATGGCAGGGATAAATTCCATTAGAGAAAGTCTGCACACCTGTAACCTTTCCATCCTCTACTAAAATTTTAGTAACTTCTGCTTGTTTTACAGTAAGATTTTCTGTATTCTCTATTACTTTTCTCATTTCAAAAGTATAGTCCTGTTTATCTGCCTGTGCACGAAGAGAATATACTGCTGGTCCTTTGGATTTATTTAACATCTTTGACTGTATATATGTTTTATCTATATTTTTTCCCATTTCCCCACCTAGTGCATCTATCTCCCGAACTAAATGACCTTTTGAACTGCCGCCAATATTAGGATTACAAGGCATTAAAGCAATGCTGTCCATACTAACAGTAAACATGATAGTCTTTAGACCAAGTCTTGCCGCAGCTAACGCTGCTTCACATCCTGCATGACCTGCACCAACCACACAAACATCATAATTCTCATATTCGTAAGTCATCCTTATCCTCCTTAATCCTCAATTATCTTGTGAAATACAATAATCTTTTTTAACTACTATTTTCCCATACAAAACTCAGAAAATATTTTATTTACCAAATCTTCTTCCACTGTTTCCCCAATGATTTCACCTAGTATCCTATAAGCATTCATCAAATCAATAGAATAGAAATCTTCTGGCATACCACTTTGAATACTTTCCTTTACTTGGACTAAACTATCCATACCTTCCTTAATTGCTGTCTTATGCCTTACATTTGTAATATAAACTTCATCATTAAAAGAAATCTTTCCTTTATAGAACATATTCTTTATCATATCTTCTAAGTCCTGCATTCCCTCTTGCAGCTTGGCAGAAATATCTATAATTGCCAATTCTTTATCACTATACTTTCTCATAGCAGTTATAATATCTTCTTTTGATACTATTTCATGTAAATCTATTTTATTACGTAGAATAATTGCTTTTCTGTCTTTTATAAATTCCATTACCTTGTCATCATTTTCATCCAATTCTTTTGAGGAATCTATTACATAAAGAATCAAATCCGCCTGTTTTGCCTGATTTCTTGCCCTTTCTACACCAATCTGTTCCACCACATCTTTGGTCTCACGAATTCCTGCAGTATCCATAATATTAAGTAAAATCCCATCAAATACAATAGTTTCCTCTAATGTATCTCTTGTAGTTCCTTCAATATCAGTTACAATTGCTCTATCTTCTTTTAACATGCCATTTAGTAAAGATGATTTTCCTGCATTAGGTTTACCAATGATTACAGTACTAATTCCCTCTTTCATTAACCTTCCATTTCCGGAAGACTGATATAATTTATCCAACTTTTCAAGATTACTCTCAACATTAGAGAGCAAAGTCTTATCAAAACCATCCATATCAATATGTTCTGGATCATCTAATGCAGCTTCAATAAATGCCATATCTCTCAAAATATTTTCCCGGATCTCTAATATTTTTTCTTGTATATTTCCCTTTAATTGATTAAGAGAACTTTGTAATGCATACTGATTTTTTGCTTGGATTACATCTATTACTGCTTCTGCCTGTGATAAATCAATTCTTCCATTTAAAAATGCTCTCTTAGTAAACTCTCCTGGTTCTGCCAGTCTGGCACCATATTTTACTGCTGTTTCCAAAACTCTTTGAGTTACCATTATACCTCCATGGCAATTAATTTCCACCACATTTTCCTTGGTATAGCT
This sequence comes from Lachnospiraceae bacterium, assembly GCA_022791815.1. Classification (GTDB taxonomy): domain Bacteria; phylum Bacillota; class Clostridia; order Lachnospirales; family Lachnospiraceae; genus CAG-411. The sequence goes on along the minus strand of JAAVZU010000018.1, from coordinate 18,054 downwards.
GTTTGGACCTTTCATAATTATTACAAGAACTTCATCGACCATCTGACCATCATCAAGAATATATCCGTAATGAACAGTATGACTTTCCTGTTCAGATAATTTTTTGTTTCCATTTTTTGATCGATAAATCTTATCAATTACAGAAAATGCTTCATCACCACTAATACGAATAATACTAATTCCAGCATTACTCATTCCTGTTGCAATCGCAGCAATTGTATCTGACTTCATTTATTTCTTCCTTTCATCCACAGATATGACTGTGTATCATTTCGCTTTTATTAATAGAACAAAGTGAGCAATCCCACATCAACTCCCATACCTTACATCTTAGGCCAGCTTCACTTATAAAACTCTCGTTTATAGAGTAAAAAGGGGTTTTTCAACCCCTTTTTTATTACAAAAATAGCTATCACTATTCTTCAGATATAGTCTCTCCTTCTCTTTTCTCAAACGAATTACGGCTATACCCTCCACGATTATTATTATAATTGTTATTATAGTTCCTATTATATTTCTTATAACTACCAGAACGGTTACCATAATCACGATATCCCTTTTTCGGAGCAATAATGACTTTACGGTTTGGTTCTTCTCCTTCACTATAAGTCTCAACTGCTTTGTCATATTGCAGGGCAGAGTGAATAATTCTTCTTTCATAAGGTGTCATAGCATCCAAGGTAACTGGTTGTTTTGTTTTTTTCACCTTAAAAGAGACATTTTTTGCAAGATTTTCCAAAGTAGCTTTTCTACGTGCTCTATAGTTCTCACTGTCTAACTTAATTCTATAATAGGTATCACTTTGTTTATTTACTGCCAAATTCGTCAGATATTGTAATGCCTCCAATGTCTGACCTCTCCTGCCAATCAGTAAGCCCATATCATTACCTACTATATTGATATCCATTCTATTTTCTTCCTCATTACACTGAACTTCAAAAGTAGCATCAATTCCCATGTGACTACATACTTTTTTTAGAAAATCTTCTGCAACTCCAGGAAGTGTCATTTTACGTTTCACACGGATTTTTGCAGGTTTACTAAAGAAACCTAACAATCCACTGCTTTCTCTCTCTATAATTTCATATTCAACTTTATCACTAGTCGTTTCTAATTTTTGTAAAGCTAAATCCAGTGCCTCATCCACTGTTTTTGCTGAAAACTCAACCCACTCCATACTATTTATCCCCCTTATCCGATTGCTCCATCATATGAGCAATAGAAGCAATACTGCCTTTTTCATAATTCAAAGATTTATCTTCATTTGTATTATCTTTCTTTTTATTTTCATTTGATATTTCCTTTGTAGAATTTGTTCTGGTCGTTGCAACACTTTTAATACTTCCATTAGAAACTTCCAGACCTAATTTTTCCCTCTTTTCCTTGGCTTTCTCCATATTTTTCTCTATCATCTCATCTACGTCCATATTATCCATATATTTATTAACAAAAAATTGTTGTATAATACGGAATAAATTACTTGCTATTAAGTAAATACCTGCACCAATTGGAAAGAACAAACAAAATATACCAGACATAATTGGCATAAACAGATTCATAGATTTCATAGAAGCTGCCATAGGATTATCTGGATCCATCTGTGAATTTGTACTCAATAAATGTGTCTGCACATATTGTAAAATAACGGATACAATTGGAATAATAATTCCTGGAAATAGCTTTGTAGCTGGTGTCTCAGATATATTAAGACCTCCAAATACATAATTGATATGCATAATTTTATCTGCAATACTAGTAACCTCAGATGCTTGTCCAGTTGCAAACAAATCTGCAAAAGCGTTCCAATTTTCTCTTCCAAACTTTGTTAAAACATCAATAATGTAATTCTCATTCCCTTTTAGAGCATTTAGAAAATTATCTCCCCAACCACTTGTCACAACTTTTAAATTCGCCGCATTATCTGCTAAATATTGTAATGCATCTTTATTATCTAAACTTAACTTTGCTACCTTATCATAAATATCATATATCTGATCCACATAGGCAGGAACAGCATAAATTACCCGATATAATGCTAAAAACACAAACATCGTAATAAACATTGGTAAACAGCCACCAGTAGGACTTACACCATATTTATCATACAATGCTCTGGTTTCCTCCTGTTGTGCCATAATAGATGCATTATCTTTCTTTCCTTTATACTTTTGTGTAATTTTTGCCAATTCTGGCTGCATTTTAGAAGACATCTTAGAAAACTTCTGCTGTTTTATCGTTAGCGGAAGCATTATAAGATTCACTATAAAAGTAAAAATAATTATATTAATTGCTACATTTTCAATACCTAAAATATTGTATATGGCATTTAAAATCCATCCTAAAACCTTAGCAATTGGTCCTAGAAAACTTCCACCATACTGTGTCAAAAAAATATCGAACACGCTAAAATCCTCCTTGGCTCATATCCAGATTATGGAACTGGGTCATAACCACCCTTTGCAAAAGGATTACAACGCAAAATCCTCCAAATAGATAATAAACTTCCCTTTATTACTCCATACTTCTCTAATGCTTCCTTTGCATATTGAGAACATGTGGGTGTATAAATGCATGTACCATGCCCTTTTAAAGGAGATAAATATCTTTGATAAAATTTTATAAAAAAAATCAATAATTTTTTCATTCCTCAATCATCTTCTCATTCAAAATTCTATGAAGCTTGCCTAAATGTAATATTGCACTGTTAATATCCCAATAATTCTTTCCTTTTGCTGTGTTACGGGCAATCACAACAATGTCCCATCCACACTGTAATTTATCACCATTCAATCGAAAACTCTCCCGAATCAATCTTGCCAGCCGATGCCTAACAACACTATTGCCAACTTTCTTACTTACTGAAATTCCAATACGGTTCTTCTCTAAATCATTTTTTACGATATACATCACTAGATATTTGTTGGCATAAGATTTTCCATTCTTGTACACGTTTTGAAAATCCCGATTCTTTTTTAATGATTCTGACAATTTCAAAATCTCCAATTCTTTCTTAATTTCAAAATACTTCAAAAGAGTCTAAACCTGATAAACTTACGACTACTTTAAGTTAAAACAAAAGGTCACAAAAATTGCGACCTAAGCGGATAATTTTTTTCTTCCTTTTGCTCTTCTGTTAGCTAATACTTTTCTTCCACCTTTTGTACTCATTCTAGCTCTGAAACCATGAACTTTAGATCTTGATCTCTTTTTTGGTTGAAATGTCATTTTCATCTACAACACCTCCTTATTTATTTTATAATATTGTTCTCTCTAGGCATATTAAGACTATTTTAGCTTAATATCATGAGATATTATAGTATGAATTTTTCTTTTCGTCAAGTATTATTTTTAGAGAATTATAGATATGTTCATTTTATTAAATATAGCAGTATAGACATGCCATTCATATTTTTCCAGAATATAAATATTATGACTAAAAAAAATAAAGAATTCAATGGAAAAATATTCATTTATTTATTGTATAAACAAAAAATATATAAAATATTACAATTTTCAACATATACAGATCTTTTATCCACATTCGATGTATAATTTTATAAACTTATCCACATTTTGTTGATAAGTTGTGGATAAAAATTAAATATCTGTGTATAAATTCCTTTATTTGACATTATTTTTCTTGGTTTTATCTTAACTTTCGACACTGTTTATAGTATTTATACATTCATTCACATAATTGTTTATAATATAATTATTTTTTTATTTTCACATAAATAACACATTTTTTCAACATGTTTTTTTACCTTTGTGGAAATTATTTTCCATTTTTGTGGATAACTTTTGAAAAAAAACAGCTAAGCATTGAAAAAAAGTCCATTTTGTTATAAAATAAACTAGTACAAGTAGACATTTTATTTTCTACCTATTTAATAATTAATACAATGGATTCAAATTGAAACCATTTTTATAACAGTTCAGCTGAAGCTGAACTTATTACTCATTTTTATGAAATTAAAACGAAAGGAAGCCACTATCTTCTATAAAGAAATTATTTATAAGAAGATATTATGTCGTGATATGATTGCGTGCATCTCCGTCATAATATGCAAAGGGTATAAACATGAAAGATACGATTATTAAAAATTGGGATAACATTTTGCAGCATCTAAAAGTAGAACATTCGATTTCTGAAATTGTATTTAAAACTTGGATACAATCTCTTCAAGTGTATTCTCTGGAAGGCAATGTTCTTACTATATCAATTGATGATTCCCGGGTAGGGGATGGTAAAAAATATATTACTTCAAAATTTGCTGTTCCTCTTCAGGTTTCTATTGAAGAAATTATAGGTGAAAGTTTTTCATTAGAATTTGAACTTGCTAAGGATTTAAAAAACCGTACAAAACCTGAAGCCATTACAGAGTCCTCTTTTGAGGAGCCTTCTGATAATTATTTGAATAATCCTCAAAATATTGCTTCCTTCCTAAATCCTCGTTATACCTTTGATACATTTGTAGTTGGAAGTAATAATAGCCTGGCACACGCAGCCTCTCTAGCTGTTGCAGAAAATCCAGCTGAAGTCTATAATCCTTTATTTATATATGGAGGTGTGGGACTTGGAAAGACCCATCTTATGCATTCCATTGCCCATCACATTCTTCAGCATAATCCTAATTCACAAGTACTTTATGTTACAAGTGAAGTATTTACTAATGAGCTGATTGAAGCGATCCGTAATCGTTCAGATACCAGCTCTATTCAAGAGTTTCGTAAGAAATATCGTAATATTGATGTTTTATTAATTGATGATATTCAGTTTATTATAGGAAAGGAAAGTACCCAGGAGGAATTTTTCCATACCTTTAATACACTTCATGGCTCTAAGAAACAGATTATTATTTCTAGTGATAAGCCTCCAAAGGAATTTGAAACCTTAGAAGAACGACTGCGTTCTCGTTTTGAATGGGGACTTCAAGTTGATATTCAAGCTCCTGATTATGAGACCCGGATGGCAATTTTAAGGAAAAAGGGTGAAATCGAAGGATACACCATTGATGATGAAGTTTTACGCTATATTGCAAGTAATGTAAAATCTAATATACGTGAAATTGAAGGTGCCCTCACTAAGATAGTTGCTGTTTCCCGCCTTAAGAATACAGAAGTAAATGTGGTTCTTGCAGAAGAAGTTCTTAAAGATTTAATTTCACCAGACAGCAAAAGAAACATTACTGTCGAATATATAACAGAGGTTGTTGCAGAACATTTTGATATTACTGTAAGTGATATACTTTCTTCAAAGAAAAGCCGTAATATCGCATATCCTAGACAAATATGTATGTATTTATGCAGGGTGTTAACTGGAAATTCACAAAAAGAAATTGGAGCAAAACTTGGAAAGCGGGATCATTCTACCATTATACATGGTATTAATAAAATTACTGCAGATTTAAAAACAGATAGTGCTTTGCAGAATGTAGTAGAGATTCTTAAGAAAAAAATTAGTCCACAATAGACTGTTATTTTTATGTGATTTGAGTGTGGATAACTTGTCCTGTTTTTTTATAGTTATTTTATCCACATTTTTATAACTAGTTATTTCTTTTGTTTCCACACAGTTACAATTTGCGCATTCCATTATGTTTTCTAGGCTACAGCAGTTATTCACATTTTCACAGCCCCTATTATTACGGCTACTATAATTTATTTATATTTATCTTTAGATTCAACCTGAAAGGAGTTTCACAAAGTTATGCACATTATATGTCACAAAACAGATTTATTGAATGGTGTTAATATTGCCCTTAGAGCAGTTTCCTCACGTACTACTTTACCTATATTAGAATGTATTGTTATTGAAGCTATGAATGATACAATTAAACTAATCTCTAATGATCAGGAAATAGGTATAGAAACAATTATCAAAGGTACTATTGTTTCACAAGGTAGCATTGCAATTAATGCAAAGTTATTTTCAGAAATTATCCGGAAACTACCAGAAAACGATGTTACCTTTATGTCAGATGAAACAAATAAAGCATTTATTCAATGTGAAAAAGCAAAGTTTAATTTATCTGGTAAACCTCATGAAGAATTTCCTGTACTGCCTCAAGTTGAAAGAAATAATTCTGTTACTATTTCTGATTTTGCATTAAAAGAAATTATTCACCAAACTGTTTTTTCTATTTCAGATAATGAAAGTAATCGTATTATGACAGGTGAATTATTTGAGATTCAGGGTGATACATTTAAAGTTGTATCATTAGATGGTCATAGAATATCTATCCGCAAAATCAAATTACATGACCAGTATCCTGATATGAAAGTTATTGTTCCAGGTAAGACCTTAAATGAAATTAGTAAAATTTTATCTGGTGATGTGAATAAAACAGTACAGATGTATTTTACAGATAAACATATTCTATTTGCCTTTGATAATACAACTGTATTGTCACGCTTAATTGAAGGAGAATATTATAAAATTGAGCAAATGCTTTCTAGTGATTATGTAACAAAAGTTACAGTAAAAAACCAAGAATTTTTAAGTTGTATTGAGCGTGCTTCTTTGCTTATAAAAGATGCTGATAAGACTCCGATTATTATAAATATTACAGACAATAATATGGAACTTAAGATTAATTCTGCAATAGGATCTATGAAAGAGGAAATAGAATATAAAAAAGAAGGAAAAGATATCATGATTGGCTTTAATCCAAAGTTTCTAATAGATGCACTTCGGGTAATTGATGATGAAGATATTGAAATTTACCTTTTTAATCCAAAAGCACCTTGCTTTATAAAAGACAAGGAAGAAAACTATATTTATTTAATTTTACCAATTAACTTTAATGCAGGAGAATAAAATCATGGAGACAATTGAACTTAGGGAAGAGTATATAAAACTTGGACAGGCATTAAAAGCTGCTGGAATGGTAAGCTCTGGTGTAGAAGCTAAGGTAGTAATTCAGGATGGATTGGTAAAAGTAAATGGTGTTATAGAATACCAAAGAGGTAAGAAATTATATAACGGAGCTATTATAGAATTTGATGGACAGTCTGTAAAAATAGTAGGATAATTATGTTTATAAAATCAATTGAATTACAGAATTTTAGAAATTATAAGAACTTGTATATGGAATTTCATCCTGAAAAAAATATTCTTTATGGTGATAATGCCCAGGGAAAAACTAATATTTTAGAAGCTCTTTATTACTGTGGCATGACAAAATCCCATAAGGGGAGTAAAGAGAAAGAAATTATAAAAATAAAAGAGAACGAATCACATATACGTATGATTCTTGAAAAAAATGGTGTGGATAGACGAATTGATATGCATTTGAGACGAAATAAGGCAAAGGGTGTAGCTATTGATGGTATTCCCATTCGTAAATCTAGTGAGCTATTCGGTCTTGCTAATATTGTATTCTTTTCGCCAGAAGATCTTGGCATAATAAAACACGGTCCAGGAGAAAGAAGGAGATTTCTGGATATGGAATTATGCCAGTTAGATAAGGTTTATTTTCATGATTTGGGAGAGTATAACCAGATAGTAAATCAAAGAAATAATTTATTAAAACAGATTTATTCGGACAAGCATTTAATGGACACATTAGATATTTGGGATAGTCAGTTGATTAAATATGGTATCCAGGTAATTAAGCGAAGGCAATCCCATATTAAAAAATTGAATGAGATTATTACACCTATTCATGAAAAACTCTCTGGAGGAAGAGAACATTTGTACTTAGAGTATGATGCAAATGTTTTAGGGGAAGACTTTTCTATGAAGGTGTGTCAGAATAGGGAGCGAGATTTGTACCAAAAAGTTACAACAGTAGGACCACATAGAGATGATATTCGTTTTTGCATTGGAGATATTGATATCCGAAAATATGGATCTCAGGGACAGCAAAGGACATCTGCATTGTCACTTAAATTGGCAGAGATTGAACTTATTCGGCAATCAGTAGGTGAGAATCCTATTTTGCTTCTGGATGATGTATTGTCAGAACTAGATAGAAACAGACAGAATCACTTATTAGACAGTATTCAAGACATTCAGACAATTATAACATGTACCGGTCTGGAAGAATTTATTCAGGAGAGGTTACAAATTAATCAAGTATATAAAGTTGTAAATGGTACTATTACAAAAGAAAGTTTGACTGTCTGATTACAGATATTGGTAAAGTAGTATAGAAGGAGGAAGTATATGAATCAGGAATACGGTGCTGACCAGATACAGATTTTAGAAGGATTAGAAGCAGTTAGAAAAAGACCAGGGATGTACATTGGAAGTACTTCCATTCGTGGTTTACACCATTTGGTGTATGAAATTGTAGACAATTCTGTAGATGAGGCTTTAGCAGGATTTTGTACAGAGATACAAGTGTTCATTAACGAAGATAATTCTATTACAGTAACAGATAATGGACGTGGTATTCCTGTTGGAATTAATCAGAAAACTGGTTTGCCTGCGGTAGAAGTGGTATTTACCATTTTACATGCTGGTGGAAAATTTGGTGGTGGAGGATACAAAGTATCAGGTGGTCTTCACGGTGTAGGTGCATCTGTTGTAAATGCATTATCTGAGTGGCTGGAAGTAGAAATCCATACCGAAGGAAAGATACATAAGCAAAGATATGAGAGAGGAAAAGTTATATATCCTCTAAAAGTTATAGGAGAAACCCAGAAGCAGGGAACTAAAGTTACATTTCTTCCTGATAAAGAAATGTTTGAAGAAACCGTATTTGACTATGAGACACTTCGCCAACGTTTAAGAGAGATGGCTTTTTTAACAAAGGGACTAAAAATTATACTTACAGACAAAAGATTGGAAGAACCAAAGGTTCGGGAATTTCATTATGAGGGCGGTATTAAAGAATATGTACAATATCTGAATCGGCATAAAGAGCCATTGTATCCTGAGATTATATATTGTGAAGGAGAGAAAAATGGTGTTAGTGTAGAGGTAGCTCTCCAACATAATGATTCTTATACAGAAGGATGCTACAGTTTTGTAAATAATATTACAACACCTGAGGGCGGAACTCATCTAGTAGGATTTAAAAATGCATTGACTAAGACTTTTAATGATTATGCCAGGCAGCAAAAATACCTAAAAGATAATGAACAAAATCTTTCTGGAGAGGACATTCGAGAAGGCTTGACTGCTATTATTAGTATAAAAATAGGTGAACCACAGTTTGAAGGACAGACAAAACAGAAATTAGGAAACAGTGAAGCAAGAGGTGCGGTTGAGAGCATCTTTGGAGAACAGCTTATCTATTTCTTGGAACAGAATCCTAATGTGGCAAAGTCTATCTGTGAAAAAGCAGTACTTGCCCAAAGAGCGAGGGATGCTGCCAGAAAAGCAAGAGATTTAACTAGAAGAAAAACTGCGTTGGAAGGAATGAGCCTGCCAGGAAAACTTGCAGATTGTTCCGATAAGAACCCAGAAAATTGTGAAATTTATATAGTGGAGGGAGACTCTGCGGGAGGTAGTGCAAAGACAGCACGTTCCAGAGCTACACAGGCGATTTTGCCACTTAGGGGTAAAATTTTAAATGTAGAGAAAGCACGTTTAGACAGAATTTTAGTAAATGAAGAAATTAAAGCGATGATCACAGCATTTGGAACGGGAATATATGATGATTTTGATATATCAAAGTTAAGATATCATAAAATAATTATAATGACAGATGCGGACGTGGATGGGGCACATATCAGCACATTACTTCTTACATTCTTTTATCGTTTTATGCCTGAATTAATAAAGCAGGGGTATGTGTATTTGGCACAGCCTCCACTTTATAAGATTGAGCGTAACAAGAGGGCATACTATGCATACAGTGATGAAGAATTAGCAAAGATTTTAAATGAAATTGGCAGGGACAATAGTAATAAGATCCAGCGTTATAAAGGATTAGGTGAAATGGATGCAGACCAGCTATGGGAAACAACTATGGATCCAGAAAAGAGGATTCTTTTAAAAGTAGTAGTGGATGAAGAGCAGGAAGCAGAAATTGACCTTACCTTTACAACCCTTATGGGTGACAAAGTAGAACCAAGGCGTGAATTTATTGAGGAAAATGCGAAATTTGTAAAGAATTTGGATATATAAAGAATAGAAAGATGGAGGCAGCTATATGGACGAAAATATCTTTGACAAGATTAACGAGGTTGATCTGAAAAAGACTATGGAAACATCATATATTGATTATGCCATGTCAGTTATTGCAGCTCGTGCATTGCCAGATGTAAGAGATGGATTAAAACCAGTACAACGAAGAATCATGTATGCCATGATTGAATTAAATAATGGTCCTGATAAGCCACATCGTAAATGTGCCCGTATCGTGGGAGATACTATGGGTAAATATCATCCTCATGGTGATAGTTCCATTTATGGTGCATTGGTTAATTTAGCACAAGAGTGGTCTACTAGGTATCCATTAGTAGATGGACATGGAAATTTTGGTTCTGTAGACGGAGATGGTGCAGCAGCCATGCGTTATACAGAAGCGAGATTAAGTAAGATATCTATGGAGATGTTATCTGACATCAATAAAGATACCGTAGACTTTGTACCAAACTTTGATGAAACAGAAAAAGAACCTCTGGTATTGCCATCCCGTTTTCCGAATTTATTGGTAAATGGAACTTCTGGTATAGCTGTAGGAATGGCAACCAACATTCCACCTCACAATTTACGGGAAGTTATTGATGCTGTAGTAAAAATTATTGACAATGTAGTAGAGGAAGACAGGGCAACTACAATAGAGGAGATTTTATCTATTGTAAAAGGACCAGATTTTCCAACTGGAGCTACTATCTTAGGAACTAGAGGAATTGAACATGCCTATCGGACAGGACGGGGAAAAATCCGTGTTCGTGCGGTAACCGAAATTGAATCCCTGCCAAATGGAAAGAGTCAGATTATTGTATCAGAGCTTCCATTTATGGTAAATAAAGCAAGATTGATTGAGAAAATTGCCGAATTACATAAGAACAAGAAAATAGATGGAATCACAGAATTAAGAGACGAATCGGATAGAGAAGGTATGCGTATTGTAATTGAGCTGCGTCGTGATGTAAATGCAAATATTCTGCTGAATCAATTATATAAGCATACCCAGTTACAAGATACTTTTGGTGTAAATATGCTGGCATTAGTAAATAATGAGCCAAAGGTAATGAGTATTCTTGAGATGCTGGAACATTATTTAAAGCATCAGGAAGAAGTGGTAACGAGAAGAACCCAATATGACTTAAATAAAGCGGAAGAAAGAGACCACATTTTACAAGGATTACTGATTGCTTTAGACAATATTGATGAAGTCATATCTATTATACGATCCTCCAAGACAACAGCAGAAGCAAAGTCTCGTCTGATGGAGAGATTTTCACTAGACGAAGTGCAGGCGAACGCAATTGTAGAAATGCGTTTGAGAGCATTGACTGGTTTAGAAAGAGAAAAACTGGAAGATGAGCATGCAGAATTGTTAAAGAAGATTCAGGAATACAAAGCAATATTAGCAGACAGGAAACTTTTGTTAAATGTTGTAAAAGAAGAAATTGTATTGATTCGTGACAAATATGGAGACGAAAGAAGAACCAGTATTGGTTTTGATGAATATGATTTGTCCAACGAAGATTTAATTCCAATGGAAAATACAGTAATTGCAAGAACAAGTCTTGGATATATTAAAAGAATGACAATTGATAACTTTAAGAGCCAGCATCGCGGTGGAAAAGGAATCAAAGGTATGCAGACTTTAGATGAAGATTTTATTGAGGATTTACTAATGACAACTACCCATCATTATGTGAATTTCTTTACCAATATGGGAAGAGTCTATCGTATCAAGGCATACGAGATCCCAGAAGCAGGCAGAACTGCAAGAGGAACTGCTCTAGTAAATCTTTTGCAATTGCAGCCAAATGAAAAAATAACAGCAGTAATTCCAATTAAGGAGTATCCAGAGAATAAATATCTGTTTATGGCAACGAAGAAAGGTATTGTAAAGAAAACTGCACTAGAAGATTATCAGACAATTAGAAAGTCTGGATTACAGGCAATTAATTTAAGAGAAGATGACGAATTGATAGAAGTTAAAGTAACTAATGGAAATAAAGAAATATTTCTAGTTACAAAGTTTGGTCAATGCATCCGGTTTAATGAAAATGATGTTCGTGCAACAGGAAGAACATCTATGGGTGTAATAGGAATGAATTTGACATTTGACGATGAAATTGTAGGCATGCAGTTAGATACACAAGGAACCCATTTGTTAATTGCTTCAGAAAATGGTTATGGTAAAAGAACTAACATACAAGAGTTTAATTTACAACATCGTGGTGGAAAAGGCGTAAAATGCTATAACATTACAGAAAAGACAGGCAATGTGGTAGGAGTGAAATCTGTAAATGAAGACAACGAAATTATGCTTATTACCACAGAAGGAATTATTATACGAACCATGTGCCAGCAGATATCAGAGCTGAGAAGAGTGACTTCAGGCGTGAAACTCATGAATATCGAAAAAGGAAGTAATGTTAAAATTGCAAGTATTGCAAAAGTAAGAGAGAGTAATGATGTTGTTTCACAAGAACAAGTACTAGAACGTTTAGAAGCTGAACTAGAAGAAGAAAATGTGGATAAAGATGCTGAATAACTCATTTTTGTGGATAAGATCCTAAAAATTTAAGAGAGATGTGGATAAAAGAAGTAAAATTAATAAAATATTATAGTTCATGTATGGTGGTGCTTACTTTAGCAGATACGTAAGTTTATTATGAAACTTAGGCGGTATAGGTTTGCACGAGTGTTTATTATGAATTGCCAGAGGGAGGTTGTATGAGTATACAGCCTTCCTCTTTACTTTTGAAAGAAATAATGAGATAATTAGGAATATAACAAAATGGATGAAATAATAATGATATTTGTAAATCGAGAGTTGTAGAGAGGTAGCTTATGAGAAAAGTAGATATATCATTTAAAAGTTGTTGTGTTTTTATACTTTTAGTTTTCGCTTTGATGGGGTGTACAAAAGAAAGTGATAGCTTGACTGAAAATCAGCCAGTAGAAATGCAGGTGTTGGAAGATAATAGTCAAACGGAAGAATCATCCATAGAAAAAAAAGCACAAATAGAAGAAGAAACAGACGAATCTCAGGAAAAAGTTGTTGAACCAATGATAATGGAAGTGGATTGGTCAGATTATTTTGAAAAAATAAATGGTGCTGCTGTTATCTACAACCCGACTGAAAATTGCTATCAGGTATATAATCAAGAATTAGCTCTTACCCGGCGTTCGCCATGCTCTACCTTTAAAATAATTTCTTCATTAATTGCGTTGGAAAATGGAATAATTGAACCTAATAATTCTGTCCGTAGATGGAGTGGAGAAGTATTCTGGAACGAGGATTGGAATAAGGATATTGATTTTTCTGATGCGTTTCATACCTCTTGTGTCTGGTATTTCCGAGAGGTTATTAACGAAATTGGAAAGGATATGATGCAAGATGAGTTAAACAAGCTTCAATATGGTAATTGTGACATTTCTGACTGGGGTGGACAATTAAATACAAATAATAATAATCCAGTTTTAACTGGTTTTTGGATTGAATCATCCTTGTTGATTTCGCCAAAGGAACAAGCAGAAGTTATTGAAAGCATTTTTGGTGATAATACAAATTATTCAGAGGAGACACGAAAACAATTAAAACAGGTCATGTTGCTACCAGAGTCAAATGATTCAAATATTTTAATTTATGGAAAAACAGGAATGGGTAAGAGTTATGGGATTGTCGTTGACTCATGGTTTACAGGTCTTGCTGATACTCCCAAGAAAAGAATTTATTTTTGTGTTTATTTAGGTGAAACAAATAATAAAAATGTGTCCAGTGCTAAGGCAAGGGAAATAGCTATAAAAATTGTTTCTGCTTATTTAAATTGAAATTGCCAATGATAAGGTGGCTGTTGATAAATAATTTTCAGTTTAAGGGGGATTCGATATGAAAGAAATTAGAATAGATTGGTATTCGAGGATATCAAGTATAGTATTTTAAAGAGTGTAAATATATCTGGAAGAGTTCTATATATGATATATTAATAGAAATTTTCGGAGGACTTAATTATGAATTTTTTATACTTAGAAGAAGTTTATAGAGAGTGGCATGATATTTTGGTAATTGGAAAAACAATAGAACGAAATAACAAGAAATATCATATTATTGGTATGACTTTAGAAGATGAAATGAAATTACATATAATTGAGCAATACAATGAACCAGAAAATTGCTATAATAGAAATAAAGGGGTTTGCAATCAAAGGAAAATATTAAAGGAACAAGAAAAGGAGGGGGATTATTTAGATTGTAGTGATTTTTATTTAGGAAATGAAAGGTTACAAGTGCAGGGAAGTTCAAGTAGTCCTTTAGAATATCTTACACAGGATTATGGGGAAATTCAATTATTTTTAGATATGTTAAGAGTTGGCTGGGTTATTCCAGAATGGTTGAAAAATGAAGAATGGGATAATTTACAGCTAACAACTTTAGAGTTTGCAGATGTGAAAAAATTACCTAAATATTCCTCAGGAATACCTATAGTCATAAAGCACACTCCTAATCCTATTCAGCATATACTTGAAAAGACAATTACATTAAATGTTGGAAAAAGCAGTTCCTTTAGTTTTACAGACAATTATGGTGATAAAGTACAGTGCTATATAAATAATGTTTCTTTGATAAATGTGTGGGAAGATATGGAGAAACAATTCAGTAATACACAATATACAGAAAAACTTTCACCAGAACAATTGGAGGAAGTAAAAAAACATTGTTATAGGGCATTGGAGCAAAGCTGTCCAAAAGAAATGTGCTATATTTGTGTAGAATATGAATGTAGCAAGGATTTAAATTTACAATTTTATTCTAAAGAATATTTAAAATCTTGTCCAGAGGAACATGAGGGAAGTGTATCTATCTTGATGATGAACGCAAAGCCTGCTAAAGAAAAAGGGATTCATAATCTTCCACTAAAAAGTTGTGTAATACAAACAGCAGTTACTCCTGATACATCTAAAATTCCTGCAGAATTATTTTCATATTTTGAGAAAGTAGATGTATGGGAAGAAAAGGTTTAATTATGATAACTTCAAAAAGGAGGCAAAAGCTATGAAAAATAGAAAAAACTATTTAAAAGCTCGTAAAAAGCAATTTAAATGGAATCTAATAGGCTGGCATAATACAGGTTTTACATGTCAAAAATGTGGAAAAGAGACGATTTTTCAAATATACAAATATGATGCGTGGTGTTGTAAATCATGCAATGAATGGTTGGATGATGTTTGTGGTGACCCTAATTGTCCATTTTGTGCCAAAAGACCTTTGACTCCTTATGAAGTGTATTTTATGGCAGATATAGAGGCTGGTAGTGCAGATGGGAGAAAAGACTGGAGACAAAAAAATTATCAGCATAAAACAGATGGTATGAAAAAACATAAAAGAAAAAAAGAATCATATATGAAAATCCAAACAAATGCCAGATAGAATTTGGAAAGAAGGACATTTATGCAAAAACTACTATTTTTATGCAGCCAAAATAGAAGAAGAAGTTTGACAGCTGAAAAAATATTTCATGGATATCAAAATTGTAAGGCATCTTCTGCAGGAACAGAATCAAATGCCCGAATTAAGGTAACAGCAGGAATGATTGGTTGGGCAGATATTATTTTCTGTATGGAAAAAAAGCATGTACGCAGACTAAAAGAGAAATATGCAGATGAAATTAGAGATAAAAAGATAATATGTCTTAATATACCTGATGAATATGAAAATATGGATGAGGAGTTACAAGAAATTCTAATGAGCAGTGTAGAAGAATATCTTGAATAAATGTATGGGAGAAATGTGAAATTACACTGAAATAGATTTGACAGAGTTGACTTAAATAATAATTAAAATATATTATAATAGATAATTAAAATTTAAAATAGGAGGAAACTATGAGAAATATTCATACAGATGAAATAATAAAAAATATAAAAGAAATGTGTGTAGAAGCAAATCTGCATTTAGCAAAAGATGTAGTAAATGCAATCACAAAAGCTGAACAGACAGAAGAATCTAGTATTGGTAAAAAAATACTGAGACAATTACAGGAAAATATGGATATAGCACAAAAAGAAGATATACCAATTTGTCAGGATACTGGTATGGCAATTGTATTTCTAAAAATAGGTCAAGATGTCCATATTGATGGAATAGCCATTGAAGATGCCATAAATGAAGGAATAAGGCAAGGTTATACAGAAGGATATCTTAGAAAATCTGTAGTAAAAGATCCAATTATCAGAGAAAATACAAAAGATAACACACCAGGTATTATTCATTATGAAATTGTTTCAGGAGAAAGTATAGAAATTACAGTTGCACCAAAAGGATTTGGTAGTGAAAATATGAGTCGGGTATACATGTTAAAACCAGCAGATGGGATAGAAGGCGTAAAAGAGGCTGTAATAGAGACTGTAAAATTGGCAGGACCAAATGCATGCCCTCCTATGGTAATAGGGGTTGGAATTGGAGGAAGCTTTGAAAAATGTGCATTATTAGCTAAAAAAGCACTTACGAGAGATTTAGAAGTGCCTTCACCAGTACCTTATATACAAGAATTAGAAAAAGAATTGCTAGAAAAAATAAATAAGTTAGGATTTGGACCAGGTGGTCTAGGAGGAAGAAATACAGCCCTAGGAGTAAATATAGAAACTTACCCTACCCATATTGCTGGACTACCAGTAGCAATTAATATATGCTGTCATGTAAATAGGCATGTGAGGAGAATAATTTGAGTTTTACAATTACCTAAAATTTGTTTTTCATGAAAGGAGTACAGAATGGAGAAATATATTAATGCACCAATTACAGAAGAAGTAATCAAAGATTTAAAATATGGAGATTATGTATATATAACAGGAACTATTTATACTGCAAGAGATGCAGCACATAAAAGAATATATGAATCAATGTTAGCGGGAGGAAATCCACCATTTGACTTAAAAAATAATATTGTATATTATCTTGGACCATCTCCTGCAAAAGAAAATCAGATTATTGGTTCAGCTGGTCCTACTACAAGCAGCAGGATGGATAAATATACACCACTATTATTAGATCATGGTATAAAAGGTATGATAGGGAAAGGAAAAAGAAGTTCGCTTGTATTAGAATCTATTAAAAAAAATAAAGCAGTATATTTTGCAGCGGTAGGTGGTGCTGGAGCCTTATTATCAAAATGTATAAAAAAATCTGAAGTAATTGCCTATGATGATTTAGGAACAGAGGCAATAAGAAAATTAGAAGTAGAAAATCTTCCTGTTATTGTAGTGATTGATGCAGAAGGAAATAATTTATATGAGACAGCAATCCAAGAATTTGTAACAGTTTAGGCATGTAAAAATGTGTGTAGAATACCCATATACTTTATGTGTTTAATGTTATACATTTATATTTTTTTAGCCAGTTCATTATATTTTCAGTTATGACATATATTCTAGCAAAATATGAGTGGAATGCCTGAACTAAAAAAAATAAAGAAAAAATTAAAAAAATTAAAAAAAGTAGTTGACAAATAAAAATAGATTTGGTAAACTTGTAAATGCGTTTGACGCAACAAATAAATAATGAACAACAAGTTCAGCAATGGAGAAATACTCAAGAGGCTGAAGAGGTGCCCCTGCTAAGGGTATAGGTCGTTTACGCGGCGCGAGGGTTCAAATCCCTCTTTCTCCGTTTTAATTTTGAAAGAAATTAAAAAAAATAAAAAAAGTTGTTGACAAATGCAAAATGATATGTTATTATGATTAAGCTGTCTCGAAAGAGAGAGCGGACAAGAACCTTGATAATTAAACAGTGAAACAACCTTGAAAATTCAAAAAGAAATTCAAGAGAACATGAAAGATGTTCGCGAACAAAACCTTTAACAGTAAAGGATAAAAAAGCTAGCAAGTTTCTAGCAGGAAGAACTTAAATATGAGAGTTTGATCCTGGCTCAGGATGAACGCTGGCGGCGTGCTTAACACATGCAAGTCGA
>JAAVZU010000017.1 GCA_022791815.1 Lachnospiraceae bacterium | reverse complement strand
GCAAAACCAGGTAATACAAATGCTCCAACAGCAAAACCAGGTAATACAAATGCTCCAACAGCAAAACCAGATGATTCTGGATTTGATCCATATTTTGAATTGACTGTGAAAGGTTCAAGTTCTAAGAAATCACCTCAAAAGGCTGGTACCAGTATTAAGTTTACTGCTAAGGCATCTAATGGAACAGGAACTTACAAATATATGTTTTTCTATAAGAAGAAAGTGAGCAGTCATGATGAAACAGTGATTCGTAAGTATAGTACATCAAATAGCTATACATGGAAGCCAACAAAGGCAGGAACTTATTATGTTTATGTACGTGCAATTGATGCATTAAACCGTGATAGTGAAGCATTACTTGGCAAATATGTGATTAAGGGATTGTCTGCAACTGTTAAGATGAGTAAAAAATCACCACAAAAGAGGAATAAGAAGATTACCATTAAGGTTACACCATCAAATGCATCTGGAAAGGTGAAATATCGTTTTGTTGTGAAACTTAAGAAAAAGACAGTAAAAGACAGCAAATATAGAACCTCTAGTAAATATAACTGGAAACCTACCAAAAAAGGTACATATACTTTATATGTATATGTAAAGGATTCTTATAAGACTGTAACTAAGAAGAGAACCTTTAAGATTAAATAAGAGTGAAAAGAAATAGTTCATCATGAATGGAAAAATATTGAAAGAGAACCAGAAGTGATTTATTTTTGAATTAAACAAGCAAAACTGGACAGTAACATTTGCTGTCCAGTTTTCATAATTAGCCGGGATTATTTACTAGCTTATATTAATAAATATTTACTTATACAGGGATTTACAAAATTTAGTTATGTCTGACAGGCGAATAGAGCTTGATACAGTCAGATGCTATTAGAGGATGATTTCCTAGATATATAAGCAATGATATATAGAAAGTGAATAATTACGGATTAAGAAAGGGGAAATATACAACATGAAAAATAATGTAACAAAGAAAACGCTAGGTGTAGTCATGACATCTGCAATGGTTGCAACTTCACTTGGAAATATTCCTGGATTAGATTGGAAGCTTTCCAATACAGCAAAAGCAGCCTCTAATGCACTTTATGTAGAGGACTTGAATTATTATGATGCTGAGTATGATAAGGAAAATGCCTATGAGGGAAATGACTTAGGTTGTACTTATACCAAGGAAAAAACAACTTTTAAGGTTTGGTCTCCAGAAGCAGATACTATGACTTTGAATTTGTATAGTAAGGGTAGTGATGATGAAGAAGGGGCTAAAAAATTAGGAAGCTATAAGATGACAAAAGGAGATAGAGGTGTTTGGGAATATACCTGTGAAGGAGATATGATAAATACCTATTATACTTATACTGCAATGTTTGCTGGAGTAAAATCAAAAGAAGCAGTCGATCCGTATGCAAAGGCAACAGGGGTAAATGGAGAAAGAGGTATGGTTGTAGATTTGGACGCTACAGATCCAGAAGGCTGGGATACATCATATAAGAGAGAAAAAACAAAACTTAGTGATGTGGTGGTCTGGGAAGTACATATCCGCGATTTCTCTATTGATGTAAGTTCTGGTGTGTCAGAAAAAAATAGAGGTAAATACAAAGCATTCACAGAAAGTACTACAGTAAATGGGGAAGGTAAGATTGCAAGCTGTGTAGATTATTTAAAAGAAGCTGGAGTAACCCATGTACAAATCTTGCCAATGTATGATTACGGCGGAGTGGATGAAACAAAAGCAGGAAATACTTTATCTGAAGATAACTACAACTGGGGATATAATCCAGAAAATTACAACGTTCCAGAAGGTTCTTATTCTTCTAATCCTTATGATGGAAATACAAGAATTACAGAGATGAAAGAGATGATACAGGCGTTGCATGATGCTGGAATTAAGGTAATTATGGATGTAGTTTATAACCATACATTCAGCACAGAAGATTCTAATTTTACAAAACTAATGCCAGATTATTACTATAAATTAACTAAGAGTGGCAAAAAGATTGTATACAATGATGAGTCGGGATGTGGTAATGCAACCAGATCAAGTGCAAAAATGTATGACAAATATATGCGTGATTCTCTAAAATATTGGGCAGGAGAATATAATATTGATGGATTCCGTTTTGACCTTATGGGTATCCATGATGCAGCAACCATGAATAACATTCGTAAGGATTTAGATGAAACTTTTGGAGAAGACACTATCGTTATGTATGGTGAAGGCTGGACTGGAAATGGTTCTTGTGAAGAAACTAGTGCATATAAAACGTATGCTCGAAATTTGGATGATGGAATTGGATACTTCAATGACCAGATTCGTGATGCAATTAAGGGAGAAACAAGCAAGGATAAGGAAAAACAGATTGGATTTGTACAGCAGAATTATGGAATCAGTGGACTATACACCGATCATGAGAAGTTCCCTACCAGTGTATTTGGTGGAATTATGGGTTCTGTAGGTAAGAATACCAGTGAATGGTGGATGTGGAGAGCTTACTGGGCAGATACTTCTGCAAGAGTGTTGTCTTATGACTCTTGTCATGATAACCAGACAATATGGGACAAGTTGATTGATAGTACTGGTGCCAAGGATTACAATACCACAGAAGATAAATATGTGGAGATGAACAGACTTGCTGCAGGATATTTGTTGACATCACATGGTGGAACTTTCTTACATGCAGGTGAGGAATTTGCCAGATCTAAGTCAGGAAATGAAAATAGTTATAATGCAGGAGATATCGTAAATAAATTAGATTGGACAAGAACTTCTACTTATAGCGATTTGGTATCTTACTATCATGGAATGATTGATATAAGAAAATCATTCAGCGGTTTCCGAAATATTTACACAGAATCTGGTGAAACAGTAGAAGAAAATACAGAAACAGGATTTTTTAATAAAGTAAATGGAAATAATTTGACTGAAATTACAGACTTTACAAATGTAACAGGTGGGAAAGATGCAGAAGGACATATTCAATCTACCGTAAACAGCATAGGATATTATTTATCAAATGATAAAGCTGGTGAGTGGAATCAGGTTGCTGTTCTTATGAATAATACTTTAGAAGATAAGAAAGTAAGTTTAACAGCAACGGACGAATCTAGTCAGTGGGTATTGGTATCAGATGGAATAAAGGCAGATGTGAAGGGTGTTTCTACAACTACAGATAACACTATTACTGTTCCGAGAAAATCGTTGGTTGTAGCAGTGCCAAAGAAAACCTTTGATGCGAATCCAATTAGTACAAAAACAGATACTGCTCCAAATATCGTTGGTGTAAAAGATATGGAAGTGGAGCAAGGAACTAAAGTGGAATTTACTGTTATTGGTAAAGATTCTGATGAAGGTGATACAGTTACCTTGTCTGCAAGTGATTTGCCTGCTGGTGCAACTTTTGATGCACAGACTGGTGTATTTAGCTGGACGAGTGCAGTAGCTGGTAACCATATAATCAAATTCACAGTAAAAGATAGTACAAATAAAACCAAAACAGTGAAAATGAAACTTAGAGTTACTTCTCCGACTTTGTTATTAAAAGAGAAGATAGCAGCAATAGAAGCAGCAGCACTTACAGAGACCGATTATACAAAGACAAGTTGGGATAATTTACAGGCTGCTATGAAAGATGCAAAGGCATTGATTGAGGATATAAATGCCTCTGATATAAAAGCCGATGAGTTATATCTAAAAGTATCTGTAGCTTATCAGGTAGTAAATAAAGAAAAGAGAAGTAGGGTAAAATTAGCAAACTATATAACTACCGCAGCAGAAAAAATTGCAGCATCATCTACAGATGATTTTGATGTAGATTTAGTTGCGGATGCAAAAGTAGTAAAGAATGAAGCAGAGAAACTTTTGGAGACAGTTGGAAGCTATGAGGCTTATGATGCTGCAAGAGAGAATTTACAGGATGCATGTGATTCGTTGATTAGTAATCTTCCAATGCCATGTATTTATGTTAAAACAGATATTGCTAATCCTAATATTTATGTATGGAATGATAATGGAACTTATGCAGGTGGATGGCCTGGTACTCCATTAACGGAAAAGAATGCAGATGGTTATTATGTATTTGAATTACCTGTTAATGAACCATATAATGCCATTGTCAACAGTAGTGAAGGACAGACTACGGATATCAAAGAATTAAATGCAAATACCTATTTGACAATAGGAAGTGGATTTAGTATAGACGAACAGAAGGAAGAAGCTATTACTGGTGATAAGAAAGTAATTCCAGTAACAAAGAAAAGCTTGGAAAAGGTAATTGCAACTGCAAAAACAAAGACAAGTGAAGAGTATGCAGCAGAGGGATTAGCTACCCTTGCAGCAGAAATAGCTTCAGCAGAAGTGGTTGTGGCAGATCAGGCAGCCAGCCAGCTTACTGTTAATAAACAGGCAAGAGCAGTTCGTGCAGCAATAGTTGCTTTGGTTCGTGTAAAAGATGAACCATTGGAAACAGCAACACCAGCACCAACTGTGCCAGCAACTATAGCACCAACCAATGCACCAGCAACCGTAACACCATCAGCAGTTGTAACTGCAACACCAACAGTTGATCCAAATATGGAATTAACCATTTCTGATTTTAAAGTAACACCTGCAAAATATCAGATTATAAATAAGAATATTCAAGCAACTGTAAATGCAATTGGTGGAAAAGGAGCTAAAAAATATCGTTTCTATATATATGATAGCAAGGGAACATTGGTGTCTTCTTCTAAAAATGGTGTAGAAACAAAATATACTTATAAACCAACTAAAGCGGGTACTTATACAGTAAAAGTAGTAGTAAAAGATGCAAAAAATAATCAAGTAGAGAAAGAACAGAAAATCTTGGTTATTTCCAAGAAAGTAACTGTTTCTTCTTTGAAAGCAAGTAAGAACACAATTAAAAAAGGAAAGAGCATCAAATTTACTGCAACTGTTTCTGGTGGTAAATCAAGTTACCATTATAAGTTTGTTGTAAAGGATTCTAAAGGAAAGACAGTAAAGAGTTCGTCAAACCAGACAAAGAACAATTGGTCTTGGAAGGCAACAAAAACAGGAACTTTCAAGGTCACAGTAACTGTGAAAGATGGTTTAGGTATGCAGGCAACTAAGACGATATCTAAAATAAAGGTAAAGAAATAGAATTTAACCGAAATTATCATGACCTTAAGCATGAACTAAGTTTTACATAAGATAAAAGCTAACAAGTAAAGACTTAGTCATGCTTAATAGGTCAAATGATGATGCTTAGCAGGTAATAGAGATATACAATTTAACAAATGAGCTGAGAATAAGGAAGAGCTGCATTAATAGTGATCAAGATTATAATTCGGGATTTAATGCGGCAGTTCCTTATTTTATATTATTAGGCAAGTTATGTGGGACTATAACTATGAATGAAAAGGTAAGGAGTGCATATTTTGGCATCAGAAAAATATAATCAGACAACAAAAGAAATTATTGATAAAGTAAATTGCCCTCACCAAGTATTTACTGGGCAATCTACCACTAGTGAAGTAAATAGTGCTTATAAAAAGGCATTAGAACAAGGGAAAAAGGATGGGTTTATACCAGTACTGGTGGTATCGGATGATACAATGGCAGAATGGCTGGAAATTCTAGAAGATGAGTCATATTCAAAAGAAGATATCATGGAACAAGACCGAAGAGATGCTAAGAACATTTTACAAGAGCGTTTTGAAGAATATACGGATTATTTAGATGAAGAAGAAAATAGTACAATGAGCGATTTAATGGGAGAAAAGAAGGATGGAGAAACTATTTTGGAACTAAGTTCTTTTGAAAATTATGGTGAGGATGGAATACAAGAAACAATTTTATTTGAAATCCCAGTAAAGAATCCATGGGAAGTGATTGCATGGCTGCCTATGGGTGGATGGAATGAATGTCCAGAAGCATCAGAGATGATGGAAGTTTGTCGGTATTGGTATGAAAAATATGGTGCGATTCCAGCAGTCATTTCTCATGACACATTGGAATTTGTAGTAGAAAAGACAGTAGAAGATGAAGAACAGGCATGGCAGCTGGCAAAAGAACATTATGCATTTTGCCCTGACCGTGTGGACCAAGGAACTAGCAGTGGAACAATTGGAGAAGTTGCAGATTGTCTAAGTAAATCAAAAGTATGGTTCTTTTGGTGGGATTAGTAATGGGGAAAAATGAGAAAGATTTTTATAGTTCTGGCAGCATGTGCGATAATGGTAGTTTGCATAATACGATATCGTACTATACTAATTTTCAACTTTCCAATAGGTCTTGGTGATTTGTACATAGTTGATATTGTGGATGCAGGTTCTGGTTTTTAATGAACCTTTACTGAAAATCCATTATAAATCCCTACAGGTACATTTTCCTTGAAAGTATACTCTCCGATAGTTTCTTTTTCAAATTTATAAACTGTAATATATTCCTTATTATTGTTTATTGTAAAATTATAAATTTCCTTGTGTAAGATAACTAGAAATCCGTTGATGAGTCTGGCTTGGTGAAGTTATATAATAAATCTGTTCATCAATTAATTCTGTAAGTTTTGCATCTGGCAAAGCATAAATGTCTTTGATAGTATAAGGTTTCTCTTTTTATATATCCATATAACCACCTGCTTTCTAATAATATTTTAAACATTCCTTTAAGAATTACAATGCTATGTCCATTCAGGAATCGTTCTTAGAGTGGATAGTAACTGCTATTGTGGCGGTTTAAATTTCACTAGGGGGAGGTAACACAAAATCAGATGACAGATATTTTTTGTATTGAAAGCACAAATAGTGAAATATGGACTGGAACAATTGAATTAAATTCTTTTATGAAAAGTTCTTTTCATTTCTGTGGTTATTATACAGTAAATAGTGTTACTTATTGGGATAATAACTTTGGTGCAAAATAAAATATTGACTATACCTATTGGTATTAACTAATAGTTTAAAAAGAAAAGCTAAAATAATTATAAGATATAGTTATTTTGGCTTTTTTTTATGTAGCAGTAAAAAAATCCTCTTGTTAAGCAGGGACTTATTGTTCTGGAGTATTATAACACAAAGTAAACTACTAAAATTTTTTGTGTAAATAGAAAAATATTGTAAATTATAATAAAAAAAATGTGAAAAGTTTATAATCCAGTAACTAATTAGTGTAAAATATAATTAATAAATTTATTTTTTATTTAAAATTAATGTGTAAAAAGTATAAAATTAAGTTAAATGACAAAAATAAACTTTTTTATATTGACTATTACGTTGTTTGGGAGTATAATTCTTCTTGTAAGTACTTACAGAACTAGGAAACATGTTAAATCTAAGTAAATTCCATAATATTATGGAGTTCTACCCAAAGGGGGATTTTTTATGAAGTTATTAAAAAAAGTTTCAGCTATTGCATTGGCAATTTGTATGTTGTGTGGTTTAGCAGTAACTGCAAGTAGTCCTACAGTAGCAAAAGCAGACAGTGCACCAGTTCAGTTATATTATCTTGATAATCAGGGTGGCAGATATGGTATGACAAATTATACTGTATATGTTCAAATAAACAGTAATGCACGACACAAAGAAGTTTGGTTGCACTATTGTTCAAATGGCAGTGATTGGACAGATAAGCAAGGCGGATATGTAACAACATTACAAGATGGTTCTGAAATCTGGAAGATTTCTGTAGATGGTGCTTATGGTATCTTATACACAATTAAGTTTGTAGGTGATGGACAAGTTTACTGGGCTAACAACAATGGCAAGAACTTTACAGAGAAAGACGTACTTGGTACTGCAAACATTAAAGTTGGAAGAATTTCTACATCTGAAACTCTTAATGGAACAGTGATCAACTTTAGTGTTACCGTAAAGAATATTGGTTTTGCTAAAAATGTTGGAATCAGATATACAGATAATAATTGGGCATCTTATAAGAATGTAGAATTAAACTATTCTGGCCCTGTTGAAGGAACAAACAATGAGTTGTGGACAGGCTCCGTAACAATCGATACCAACAAGAAATCTGCATTCAAGTTCTCTGGTTTCTATAAAGTAAATGGTAACGAGTACTGGGACAACAACTTTGGTTCTAACTACGATATTAACTACATAGCTCAATAATTTCAAACAATAGCTTAACAATAAAAACCAGAATGATTATAGTAAAATGTAATTATTTTGGTTTTTATTATTTATTCTGAAAGTGTTATTGATAGATATACCAATTGGTTTGTGCTTGCGCAAAGACCAATTGGTATATCTATTGTATAACCTGTGTATGAGCATATAAGGCGATAGCCTGGAATGCGAATACACATTAGACGGTTATGAGAGTATGCAGTGCGGAGTAATTGACATTTTCATTCATGGTGTTGCTGCCGAAGGTAGCATGTAGATTTATTCTAAAAGTCCTAACAAACGGTTACATTTCGTGCAAGTTTATTTGTAAAGAAATATAACGATTAGTAAAGTATATTCATCTATTTAAAGCAAATCTGTAAGATCATCTTTGACTTTTAGGAGTATCATACTTCTTGTAGAGATTTATTAAAATATAAAATATATTAAAATTAAATACATTTTATAATGCAATGGAACATAACCGAAAAAGAGGAGTTTGTATGAAGTTAATAAAAAAGTTTCAGATATTGCATTGACAATTTGTAGGTTGTGTGGTTTAACAGTAACTGTAAGTAGTCCTATGGTAGCAAAAGCAGATGTCAAGCCAGTTGAGTTATATTACATTGATAATCAAAGTGGCAGATATGGCATGGTAAGTTATACTATATATATCAAAATAAATAGTAATGCAAGACACAAAGAAGTTTGGTTACACTATAATCAAAGTGGCAGTGATTGGACAGATAAGCAGGCTGGATATTTAGGGACATTGCCAGATGGTTCTGAAATTTGGAAGATTACTGTAGAAGGTCCTTATGGTATTTCATACACGATTAAATTTATAGGAGACGGACAAGTTTACTGGGCTAACAATAATGGCAAGAACTTTACAGAGGAAGACGTTCTTGGTACTGCGAATATTAAGGCTGTAAGAATTACTACACTATGAGACTATTAATGGAACAGTGATTAACTTTAGTGTTATTGTAAAGAATATTGGTTTTGTTAAAAATGTTGGAATCAGATGTACAGATGATAATTGGGCATCTTATAAGGATGTAGAATTAAACTATTCTGGTCATTATAAAGGAACAAAATATGAGTTGTGGACGGGCTCCATAACGATCAATACCAACAAGAAAAATGCATTTAAGTTCTGTGTTTTCGATAAAGTAAATGGTAACACTTACTGGGACAATATTTTTGGTGCAAATTACGATATTAACTACATAGCTCAATAATTTCAAACAATAGCTTAAAAATAAAAACCAGACTAATTATAATAAAATGTAATTATTCTGGTTTTTTGTTTTGTAGCATAAAGCAATGAAAAATATAATTGAGGATTAGTTATAGAAAAACATGCAACACGCATCTTGCACACTTTGTTTTTTACAGTACAGAATTTATACTGGGGAAGGTCAAGTAGCTTAATCTATACTTTGATAAAAGGAAGAACTATGTTATACTATAATTAATAAAACATAGAGGAAAAACAAAGGACTGTCAAAAGGATATAAGTAGAATTGAAAAGGGATTAAGTAATAAGGACGGTCACAGTTACCATAATAGAAAGGGATGAATTAACATAGGAGGTAGTTATGTCTAAAACAGCAGAGATTATCACAGAAGAACTAATACGTTCTTTGGCACCCAATCCGAATGCCATATCCAATGCACAGAAAATTTCCAGTACAGGTGGGTTTGTTACATTGTATCAAACAGAGAATAAAGATTTGATTTTTGGAGAATGTAAGGGAAGTGGAAAGTCTGGTTATCATACCTCAGCAGATTTTTCAGGAGATACACCAGTATTTCGTTGTTCTTGTCCTAGCAGGCAGTTTCCTTGTAAACACAGTCTTGCTATTATGTACGAATGGGTGAGTGGAAAGAATTTTGAAGTGGCAGAAATACCAGAAGACATAGCCAGAAAAAGAGAAAAGATTACAAAGCGAAAAGAAAAGGCAAAGGAGGAAGAAAAAACAGGTCCCCAAAAGCCTTCTAAAACAAGCCTTGCTGCAGCAAAGAAAAAATTACAAAAACAGTTAGAGGGATTAGAGTTAGTAGAAACCTTTGTAACAGATTTGCTAAACAGAGGAGTATCCTCTATCAATGGAAGTTCTTCTGCTTCTTACAAGAACCTTGCAAAGCAGTTAGGAGATTATTATCTGCCTGAATTGCAGGCAATTATGTTAGAGATTATTACAGTTGCAGAAGAATTATCAGAACAGCCAGACGATAGAGAACTGAACCGTTTGGTAATGTTGTGTGTTAGACTTTCTTCCTCTGTGAAGAAATCAAAAGAATATATACAAACAAAATTAGAAAGCGGCAACGTACAGCCAGAAGATTCTATTCTATATGAGGCAATGGGAGGAATATGGAAACTGACACAATTAAAAGAAATAGGCCTTTACAAAGAAAATGCAAGAATCGTGCAGCTATCCTTTACTGTGTTGGATGATACCATACATAAGGCGTATGTGGAAACCGGTTACTGGATTGATTTAGATAGTGGGGAGATTTCCAGAACAGAAAATATCCGTCCATACAGATCTGCAAAACATATTAAATCAGAAGATTCCGCTTTGGGCGTTTATCATATACCAGTACTTTACCGCTATCCGGGAGGAATGAACAGGCGTATCCGCTGGGAGGGAATGGAACAGACAGATTTAGAAGACAAAAACTATGAAGAAATTATAAATAAAGCAGAGTCCTCTATAGGAGAAGCAGTAAAAAAAGCAAAAAATGAGTTGAAAAATACACTATCCGAACAGGTATGCGCTATGTTGCTTCCATTTGACAGTATAAAATTTGCAGCAGAAGATGGACATGGAGTGTTACTGTATCAGGGAGAAAGTATTGGATTAAAGGCGAATGAAAATTATCCTGAAGTTTGTAATATCCTTCATTTAGAACCGAAGGAAGTATTAGAAAATGGGGCTTTATTGGGTGAATTGTTTTATGATGCAGAAACCAAAAAAATTTATATATGTCCGATTTCCATTGTAACAAGAGATGGAATTGCAGCATTATGTTAAGCCGTTAAAATTATAAATTCAGTCATGCAATTTAAACATATTTTGCTTAATCCTCAATTATTCACGTCCTATATTGCGGAACGATGCTATAGCAGCTATAATCCGCTTGACAGTGTCGCTTGTCTGCAATCACCGTCAATTGACCTATTAAGCATGGCTAAGTTTTTATTTGTGAGCCTTCTGCTTACATAAAATTTAGTACAATATTAAGGTCATGAATAATTTTAGTTAATTTGTATATGGGGCTCAATAAATAGTTTAGCTGGATTGTTATAATATTTGAAAGAACTGAGGAGGACTATTATAGAATGGATGTAAATACATTTTATGAATTAAGAACACGATTGTATGCAACTGCAGCAACAGGATGTGGATTGATTGCAGAAGATTTTAGATTAAAACGTGCATTAGAGGCATTCAAACCAATGTCAGAAGCAAATAAAATATTTGGACGTTTGTATCAAATGTGCGAGAAATTATTTGCCACAGAAAATACAGCGGGAGAATTGGCAGATTGCATTGCTCTGGCAGATGCACTTGCAGTAACCCAAGGAAGTTTTTTAGATAAATCGGAATGTTTGGAGACAATAGAAAAACCAAAATTAAAACCACAGATAATATTACATAGTAGTATACAGGAGTTAGAAAATAAATTAGGAAAAAACGATTTCTATTCCTACTATACCCAAGAAGATATGCAGAGAATTTTGGATCCAAGAATTTTTTTGATCTTTATTCAGAGTTTACAGTTAGGGTATGAAGATTTGAGAGATATGGCAGGTATTTTACTGCCTCCATTGAAAGAATGTATTCATGATTTATTAAAAAAACAAGTAGATTTAAAAGATAGCTCTGCGAAAAATAAGACAGCATATTATATTGGGTTAATATGCAGATTATATGGGGAGCAGGAAAATGATTGGTATTTGCGTTTGATTGAAGAAGAAAATTATCCGAAAAGCATTCGTGTGGCAGCAGTCTACGCATTAGGATGTTCCGAAAAAAATATACCTAAGTTACTGGAATTGTATAAGACACAGAAGGGAGTTGTCAAAAAAGCAGTAACTCTTGTGCTGGCAAAGTTGAATCCTCCAGAAGCAGGAGAAATATGGGAAAAGATGGTTCATAAGTATAAGGATAGTTATGAAGAATATATTATACAATCAAAAAGTGATATTTGTGCAGGATTTGTAAAGGAAACTTTTGATAAAATAATGAAACAATGTGAGGAATGTTATCAAAAGAAGAAAAAAATAGATGAGACAGAAATACGAATAAATTTAAATTGGCTTATGGCAACTATGCATAGAAAGCTTCAATTAGAAGATTGTTTTTCTAAGTTTGCAGAAAATTATGCATTTATTAAGGAAGTGGACACCTATAATGACCGAAGGGAAGATATCAATCAAGTGCTGATAAATAATCTGTTGGAAGAAGATGTTCAATATGCGGAATTAATAAGAAGGCTATATAGAAAATATAAAGAATTTTATTTTCCAGCAAGATTCTTTCTTGCATTAAAGGAGAATGGAGAAAATGCATTTGAAACATATAACGAAGAAATACATAATGATAGGAAATCGATATTAAAAATGCTTGGTGGTATAAATTATAGTTATGTACAGAATGGCTACTATTTATACTGGTATGGTTTAGGGAATTGTACCAGTGTAATGGATGCCATGAGACAACTTATGGGTGGAGAAGGGCAGAAATTGTATTTATTTGATACAATTCCCGAACATGTCATTTCCTTTTTGACAGAAACGGATTATTTTTCAGCACAGGAAAAAGGTAACATTGATGAAACCGCCATTCAATATGCAGTTAATATATTTGATTTGGAAAGAAATGGATTAAAGCCTGGAACAAAAGAATATGAAAAGTGCAGGAAAATCGGAATAGAATTTGCCCTTGAAGTCAATAAATTGCATTCTATCGGAACAGAAGTAAGAAGTATTATCATACCATATTATGAAGAAATCACAGCAGAAGAGTATGTGAAAGTAATGGTAAATTGTGAAGTGCAGGATCTTTTAAGAGGAAATGCAATAGGCTGGGGCATAGATAGAATAGATAGGTATTCCATGCCAATGGAAGATAAGAAAAATGCACTCATGGAACTGAAAAATACAATTGAGAAAATAGACAAGGCAGATAAAAAAACAAGAGACAAGCTTCTTTCTAAAATAGAGAGAATCTTAAAAAAGAAATATAGCGAATAGAAAAAAATAGAAGAAGGGGAAAAAATTATGGCAAATGATATACTCCGCCTATCGGCAGAAGAATTATACAAAGAAGAGATAGAAACATTAATTGCAAATGAAAAAGACCCTATTCCAACAGGTTGGAAAATGTCACCCCGTTCGGTGCTGACCTATATTATGGGAGGAAAGAGTGGTAAAAAAGTGATTACTCCTAAATATATGGGAGACAAAAGATTAGTAGAAATATGTATTGCCACATTAGTGACAGACAGGGCATTGCTACTAATCGGAGAGCCAGGAACAGCAAAATCATGGCTTTCGGAACATCTGACAGCAGCAATCAATGGAGATTCCTCCAAAGTAATACAGGGAACAGCAGGAACAACAGAAGAACAGATCCGTTATTCATGGAATTATGCTATGCTTCTTGCAAACGGTCCATCCAAAGAATCCTTGGTAAAAAGTCCTATTTATGCTGCTATGGAGGATGGGGCTATTGCCCGTTTTGAAGAGATTTCCCGATGTGCCAGTGAGGTACAGGATGCATTGATATCTATTTTGTCAGAAAAGAGGATTTCCATTCCTGAACTTTCTGAAGAAGTTGCAGCAAAGAAAGGTTTTTCTATTATAGCAACTGCCAATACAAGAGATAAGGGTGTCAATGAAATGTCCTCCGCACTAAAACGTCGGTTTAACATCGTGGTACTTCCAGCACCATCCGATATCCAGACAGAAATGGATATTGTCACAAGCAGGGTGGCACAAATGGCAGAAAGTTTTGAATTAAAAGCCCAACTGCCAGATGAAAGCACAGTGGAAAAAGTAGTGACAATATTCAGAGAATTAAGAGATGGAAAAACATTAGATGGAAAGATAAAAGTAAAAGCACCTTCTGGTGTGCTTTCTGCTGCAGAAGCGATTTCTCTTTTAACAAATAGTATGGCTTTAGCAGGTAGTTTTGGAACAGGCACAATTACAGATGAAGATCTTGCTTCTGCCTTGCAGGGGGCAATTGTAAAAGATGAAGGAAAAGATAAGACAACTTGGACAGAGTATCTGGAAAATGTAATGCGGAAACGGGGGAAAGGATATGCGTCTCTCTACAGTGCATGTAAGGAGTTGAATCAGTAGTGGCAAATTTTTTTGGTATCAGGCACCTATCGCCTGCCTGTGCATACTATGTGCAGGAATTTTTAGATAGGACTTCTCCCAAACTGGTGCTGATAGAAGGACCATCTGATTTAAGTGAACTGATAGACCCCCTTTGTAGTAAGGAAGCAGTGTCGCCAGTGGCAATTCTTGCTTATACAGATGAGCCGCCAGTAAAAACAGTGCTATGGCCCTTTGCAGAATTTTCTCCTGAATACCAGGCAATGTTGTGGGCATACAGACACAAGGTTCCAGTACGATTTTGTGATTTGCCTGCAAAGGTTACACTGGCACTAGAAAAAGAGGAAGAGGAGAGAGAAGAGGAAGAATTAAAAAAAATAGAGGAAGAAACGCAGAAAAAATCTGACAGCGAACTGGAAAATTCACAGATAGAAGAATATAATGTATATGACCAACTGGAAAAATATTTAGGTGTGAATATTGATAGCTTTTGGGAATATAACTTTGAATATAATGAATCCTATGAAGATTTTATGGAAGCAGCTATTCAATATGGAGGATATCTGCGAGAATTCTCAAAGATGAGCAGATATAATCAGATAAGGGAAGCCTATATGAGAAAGGTTATAGCTGGGGCGGTAGAAGAAGGAACAGCAGAGGAACAGATTTCTGTTATAACTGGAGCTTTTCACACTATAGGATTAAAGGATATTACATATTCAAAAGAAGATGAAAAGCTACTGGAAAGGTTACCAGAATTATCTTCTAAGGCAACTTTAATGCCATACTCTTATTACCGTTTATCTTCCCGTTCAGGGTATGGAGCAGGCAGCAAGGCTCCAGGTTTTTATGAGATTTTATGGAAAAACAGAATTGCAGGAAAACAGAAAGATGCTGCCGCCCAATATCTGACCCTATTAGCAAAATTTCAACGGGAAAAGGGATATGGAACCTCCTCAGCAGAAGTGATAGAAGCATTACGGCTTTCTAACGCATTAGCAGGTATGCGAAATGGAACAAATCCCTCTTTAGAGGACTTAAGAGATGCAGCCATTACCTGTATGGGGCATGGAAGTTTTGGTGAGATATCTTTAGGATGTGCCGCAACAGAAATTGGCACAAAAATAGGATATCTTCCCAAAGGGGTCGTATGTACTTCTGTACAGGAGGATTTCCAAAGGCAGCTAAAAGATTTGAAGCTAGAAAGATATTTATCGCCACAAATGGAAGAGCTGGAGCTTGATTTGCGGGAAAATTTAAGGGTAAAATCAGAAAAATCAGCATTTCTTGATTTAAACAGATCTTTTTTCTTACATAGAATGCGTGTACTAGGAATCCATTTTTGTAAAACTCTTGTCCGCCAGCAGGACAATGCTACTTGGGCAGAATTGTGGGCATTGCAGTGGAATCCTGAAGTGGAGATTGAGATTGTTGAAGCCTCTTTAAAAGGAGATACTATTTTACAGGCCGCACAATTAGAATTAAGCACCAGACTGAATCATACAGAAAATTTAGGACAGGCTGCCAGGATATTATCCGAAGCGTTTCTCTGTGGTATTCCGAAGGTAGTTGATACTGCCGTTTTGGTAGTACAGAATATGGCAGCAGACTGTACCGCTGTTATGGATATTGGAAATACCCTTGGAATACTTTCTTCTATTATGCGTTTTGGAAATCTAAGAAGATTGGAAACCAGTTCATTTATTCCATTAATGGAAGCATTATTCCTTCGTTTCTGTCTGGGGATTGGAAATGAGGCAGTCTGTGACAATAGTGCTGCTGATGGTATGATTACAGCTATGGAAAAAGTGAATGCTGCCTGTCTGTCCCATGAATTTTTAAATGAAAAGCAGTGGATTACTCTGTTAGGAGAATTGGCAGACAGAGATGATATTAATATGAAAATTTCGGGATTTTCTGCTGCTATTTTAACAGAACGGGGGAATTTTACCAATGAGGTATTGGCGGAACTGATTAGCAGAAGACTTTCCAAAGGAACACCTTCTTCGGACGGAGCAGGATGGTTTGAAGGGTTATCGCTGAAAAACAGACGCTCACTTATTAGTAGGTTAAGCTTGTGGGAAAAGTTATTTGAGTATGTTTCTGGACTGGATGAAGAGGAATTTAAACCAGCTTTAGTCTGTCTTAGAAGGACATTTTCTGTATTTTCACCATCCGAAAAAGCAGATATTGCAGAAAATATTGGTGAAGTATTAGGGATTTCCAAGGAAAGTGCAAGTGAGTTTCTTTCTGCACCAATAACAGAAGTAGAACAAGAAGCAATTGATGAATTGGATGATTTTGATTTTGGTGATATATAAACAGTTACCAGAAATGATTTCTAAGGAAAGTGAAAATTTGGTGATAGGAATGGAAAAGAAAACAATAGAAAATTTAAAACGGTGGAGATTAATTCTTGGCAGGGAATCTGCTGATAAATTAGACGAAATGAATAGAGAGCCGCTATCTCTTACAGAAGAAGAACTGCTTATGGATTCTGCACTGGCAGCAATTTATGGAAACGAAAAGGAAGGAACAGGCAGACAAGGCAGAGGGGCAGGAAATGGCATGTCGAATCCGCAGATTACAAGGTGGTTAGGAGATTTGCGATCCCTTTTTGAACCAATGGAAATAAAGATTATCCAAAATGATGCCATAGAGAGAAAGGGAATGAAGCAGTTATTTTTTGAACCCGAAATGTTAGAGCAGTTAGAGCCAGATATCAATACAGGTTCACTTCTCTTAATGTTAAAAGACCAAGTGCCGAAACGAGCGAAAGATAATGTAAGGGAATATATCCAGAGGATTGTGGAGGAGATTAACAGCCGTATTTCGGATGATATAAAAAGAGCAGTTACATCTGCCTTGAATCGAAGGGAACATTCACCAATTCCTTCTGCTGCTGCATTGGATTATAAAATGACGATCCGCCGCAATTTAAAAAATTATAATAAAGAACATAAAGTTTTGCTGCCTGAAAAATTTTATTTTTTTGAGAGAGCATCCCGTTCTTCTAACAGAACTGTTATTTTAGATATTGACCAAAGCGGCTCTATGGGAGAATCCGTAATTTATTCTTCTGTTATGGGCTGTATTCTGGCAAGCATGAATGCATTAAAGACATATATTGTGGCATTTGATACACAGGTTCATGATATGACGGATATATCTTCTGACCCAGTTGATTTATTATATGGTATCCAGTTAGGCGGCGGGACAGATATAGAGAAATCGGTTAAATATTGTGCAGATTTTATTGCTGAACCGAATAAAACAACAATGTTTTTGATTACAGATTTGTATGAGGGGGGAAACCGTGCTGGATTGTTAAGGAGGCTGTCTGATTTAAAAGAATCCGGGGTAAACTTAATTGTTTTACTGGCAATATCTGATCAGGGAAAACCATTTTATGATGAACAGATGGCAGAAAAAATAGCAGCAGTTGATATTCCGTGTTTTGCCTGTCCGCCAGAGAGATTACCAGAGCTTTTAGAATTGGCATTAAATAAGAAAAGTCTTGCAGGATTTGGTAAGAATAAGTGATTTGAAGTAACAGGGCAGATCTTGACTAAACTGTTACGATTTGAAATATAGGAAGTGGATAATTGAGCGTATCTAAAATATTACAATAGGGATTGTGTGAATTATTGTAACATTATAAAAGACATTAAGAAATATAATAGTATATTTTAATGTAGAAGATAAGAAGTTGAATAAATTTAAGGAAAAGAGGTTGATGAAATGGCAATAAAAGGAAAAAAAACAGTATTAGTGAAAGCAGTTTCAGAATTAAAGGAGGCAGATTATTCAAAGGAACCAGAACTGAATAATATTTATCAGAGATTATTTAAGGGAAGAAAGCAATTTGCAGAAATTTTTGAAAAGAACATAAAAGCGGTTATGCAGATTAGTTCTTTAGATTTGACCATGCAGCACCAGACAGAAAAGATTATGGATATATCCCGTAATGTAGAAAGGGCTACGAGAACTATTTTTGGAACTTCTGAGGACAATTCCATTATGACTGGCAAAGCGAATAACCAGCATGAGGAGTTGACAAGTACGATATTTGAAGTTTCTTCTAAAACAGAAGAAGTGTATAAGAAAATTGAATCTGGTCAAAATGAATTAACAACAATTAAAGAACTTTCCAATCAAACAATAGAAGAATCCCGTGAACTGCAGAAGGATATGGATTCCTTATTTCAGATAATCAATCATATGAGTGAAGTGATTGCAGGGATTGACACTATTTCCATGCAGACAAATCTGCTGGCTCTAAATGCTTCTATTGAAGCATCAAGAGCAGGTACAGCAGGAAGGGGATTTGCTGTTGTGGCAGATGAAATCCGGGGATTGGCAGAGGAAACTCAGAAGCTGACAGGAAACATGGGAGATTTTCTAGGAAATATAAAAAGGGCATCACAAAAAAGTATTCAAAGTGCCACAGATACAATTAATGCATTGGAAAGTATGACAGAAAAAATCAAAAATGTGTGGGAAATAAATGATGAAAGCCAGCAACATGTTTCAGAAGTGAAAGAATCCATAAGTTCCATTGCTGCGGTAAGTGGAGAACTCAGCCGCTCTATGAATGAAATGGAACATCAGCTAAAAGGCAGTACAGATTTTATGCGTGAAGTTAGCCAGGAGTTAAAAAAGGCAGTGGAACCAGTGGTTGGAATAGAAGAAATATTAGATGATACAGTTAAGCAAATGGGAACTATGACAGAGGATGCCTTTTATCATTTGGAGAATACAGAATTTTCTCAATATGTTAGTAATGCCATTACAGCACACCATACATGGCTGAATAATTTGAAAAAAATGGTAAGGGAACGAACTATAATGCCATTACAGCTTGATTCCACAAAATGTGGTTTTGGACATTTTTATTACGCAATGACACCAAATATTCCAGAAATTCTTCCAGTATGGAATGCCCTTGGGGCAAAGCATAAAAAGTTTCATAAATATGGCTCTGATGTTATAAGTGCATTAAATAAAGGAGAGTATTCCAAAGCGGAACAGATATGTCAGGAAGCAGATAATTATTCAAAATTTTTAATAGCAGATTTGCAAAGAATATTGGAAATATCAGGAAGATAATGATTACTAATACGTTTACAAAATTAAAATTGTTTCTGTTTGTTTTTTCTTTTGTAGTAATACCAGAAAATCTTTAATTTACTTACATTATTTTGTTAAATAGCCGATTATTATATTAGATAGGATACACCCTCGCTTCTATTATAGCGAGGGTGCAGTTCCATCTAATAGAATTTTGAGCAGGATAGGAAGTGTATGGAACGTACTTATGCCAGTTAAGCTAGTGCATATTTTGTCATAGGAACATATAGGCATTATTAAAGATATAAGAATGATAGAACTTAGTCTTATTGTTAAGGAGGAATATACTATGAATATAACAAATAATGTAAATACGGGATATGGTATTACCTCACAAGATAGGAAATATTGTAAAAACAATAATGATAATAATAGAAAGAAAGGAAAATTAAAATCTGGACGTATAAGGGTGCATATAAAATTTAATGCGGCTGGTGCTATGGCAAGAATCGCCAATGCCAATAAAAAGTCGCAGGTAGCAGCCATAGAACGTTCCCTTCGTGCACAGCTTAAGGATGCTATAAGATATGATAGTGATGCTTACACAATAAAAGCAATTAAAAAGGCAATAGGAAAGGCAGGTTTCAAAGTAAAAGCACTTGGAAAAGAGGAGCGTATGGAGAATCTTAGGAAGTCTGCCAAAGCAGCAGAGAATCTTAGGGCAGAAGAAGAGCTTCGCAGGGAATTGGTTGTAAAGCGTAAATCTCGAAAACATAAAGAATTGACAGATACTGTAAGCAGCAGTACTTCCACAAAGCAAAATAGTAAATATGCAGGGACTCATGTAGATGTGATTAGTGAAGGGATTGAATTTTCAGAGAATGCACAAGATATTGTAATAGCTGATGGCTCAATAGCTGAAATAATAGATGTGAGTTTGTAGAAGTAAAAAGTAAAATTTTAGGTAACTATTTAGGTAGAAAATGAGGATATAGACTGGGTGAGTAATATTTGGAATGAAATTGAAAGAATTAAAAATAGGAAAGTATAATAGTTATGATAAAGTTTTGCTAAGAGGATAATTTGAAAAGAACATTCTAAAACGAAATAAAGAGGGAAATAAAATAAATTGTGTAACAGTTCAGCCGAAGGCTAGACTGTTACTAAATTACAAATAAAAAACGAAAAAAACGAATATCTAAAGCTTTAAGCAAGACATGATTCTGTTATAAAACATATAAATTATATAATTGGCGATTATGTGGATAAAGATGGCAGTATGTGTTTATCAGAATCACATGATAAAAAAATTCAAGTATTTTTTGACAGTCAATGGTCTGGAAGTATAGAAATTGTATTTGAAGCTGTGAAAGTATTACATTTGGTTCCGCCAGGAGATAGTTATGTGGGCAATTTATATGATGCAAGTATTTTTATACAAGACTTCATGATATATTTTTATGATACGTTTTTTGATAAGATTCCGGATTCTTATGATGGAACATGGGTAAAAGTATTAGGAGTGCGGTGGAGAAAATGTCAAGGATTACAAAAGAATCATTAAAGAGAAAAATATTTAGGAGATAGATAGAAAGAGGTAGTAATATGATTTATTTTACATCGGATTTACACTTTGGACATAAAAATATTATTGCTCATTGTAACCGACCATTTCAATCTGTGGATCACATGGATAGCGTTTTAATCCAAAATTGGAATCAGAAGGTAAATAGTAATGACGAAGTTTATATTTTAGGTGATTTTACAATGGAAGATGCAGATACTGCACATAGATATTTTTCTGCTTTAAATGGGAAAAAATATCTAATACGTGGTAATCATGATAAATTTACAAAACATTTCGCTGCTTATGCAGATGATGTTGTTTGGATTAAGGATTATCATGTTTTAAGATATCAAAAGAGGAAATTTATATTATTTCATTATCCAATATTAGAATGGGAGAGTTATGGGAAAGATAGTATTCATTTATATGGGCATATCCACAATAGTGGGAAATCTATAGAACGGACAAAAGTATTAGGCAATAATGCATATAATGTAGGAGTGGATGTGAATGGATATGAACCTGTCAGTGTGGAAATCATTGAGAGTAAAATAACTAAAAATAACTAGAGAAAGGGTTTTCATAATCAGGAAAGTGACATGATTACTGCTTAAAAATCCAAACATTTGAAAATGTCTGTGAATGGTATAAAAATTGTAAGGAAGTACTGGAATAAATACGGATAACAAACAAAGCTGTGAAAAGGAGAGTTATGATTACTATATATTGGAAGTAGATTATCTAAATAAGAAAAAATATCATAATGACATAAAATTTTTTTCATATTACTAAAAATAAGGATATAGTATATAATGTATGAAGTGTTATATGGATCTTACAATCGTATAAACGAGAAAGATAGATCAAGACCATACCTTGTATTAGTTATAACACAAATCCTAAAAGTGATAAAGTTTCGTTTGAATATGCATAAAATTTTGATAGAAAGAATGAATTAAGTAAAGCAAAAGATACAAATATGATACACAATAGTAGTATAGATATATTTAAGTTACTTATTTTTCGGAAACTAGATAAGCAAACGGGAATAAACGGAAATATATCATAATTGGAAAGGTATTAAAAAAATTAATTTAAAGAGAAACAAATGAAGAAAAAGATACAAGAATGCGAATGGCATTCTTGAATATGGAAGGGATGATTATATGAACAAAAAGAGGAATGCTGTAAAATGGCAGACAAATAAAGGTAGGAAAAAGGGAATATGGCAATCGAAGAAAATAATTTGTATTATGACAGTAGTGTTTTTGATGACACCTTTGATTTATTGTATGACATTATTTACGACAGGGGTGAATCGACAAACTATAACAGTTAGTGAACATGAAGAAGAAGATTTTCTTATACATGCAGCTCCGAAGAAACAAAAAGGTTCTGCATCTTCTGATAATACAGTGAAGGAAACAGCAAACCCCAGAAAGGAAAGAGAAGTAGATCAAACAAAAATCAAGGGAAAGAAAGTGTATTTGACCTTTGATGATGGGCCAAGTAAGAATACAGAGAAAATTTTGAGTATATTAGACAAATATAAAGTGAAGGCAACTTTTTTTGTAATTGGAAAAACAGATAAATTTTCAAAAAAGATGTATAAACAAATTTATGAGAAGGGTCATACGCTTGCTATGCATTCTTATACACACCAATATGATAAAATTTATAAGACAATTAATGCATATAAGAAAGATCTTACTCAATTAAGTGATTTATTATTTGATGTGACAGGAGAAAGACCAAAATATTTAAGATTTCCAGGAGGAAGTAGTAACAGCGTTAGTAAAATCAGCATGAAGAAAGTAATTCGTTATGTGGATGCAAAGGGATTAACCTATTTTGATTGGAATGTTATTAATGGTGATGCCACAGGACAAAAATTAACAAAAAAGCAAATGGTTAATAATGTAATCTCAGGTGTAAAGACTTATAATAATGCAATGGTTTTGATGCATGATAGTGCTGTAAAAGAAATGACGGTAGAAACATTACCAACTATATTAAAGAAACTGAAAAAAATGAAGGCGAATATTTTACCTATCAATGATACAACAGTCCCAGTACAGCATATTCAGGTGGAAAAAGTAAAAAAGAATAAATAGAATATGGATTGAGAGATATGATGAATACTCTGTTGAAGGTGAAATCCCAATAGTTGAGGAAATGGTTGTATTTTGAGGAAGACAGATATCCGCCTATTGTTAAAAAAAATGAGTTCCAAAGAGGGGCATAAGTGCAAACAACCTTGTTTTGGAACTCATTTTTTATTATACATAAGAAAGTGTTTTGCAATTTCTTAATTTGTTTTATTCTGATATCAATTCTTTGACTTCAACCTTCTTAATTCTTCCTGAAACCAAATAGGCAAACAAGAAAAAGCAGAAACAAATCATACAAACTGGAAGAATAATAATACCAAGAGTATAATCAGTGGTGAAATTTGTAATTCCAAGTCCCCGTAGGAGTAATTTCATCATAGAGGGACATAAGAGAATGCAAAATATTACACCCAAAATAGATCCTATAGCGGAAACTGTAAGAAAACGGAAAGAAAATTGTAGCCGTAGTTGTCGGACTGTAAATCCAAGTGCTTTATAAATTCCAATGTCTATTCGTTCTCTTAAAAAGCTTCGCGTACAAACTATACTCACGGTTATCAAAGCAAATACTATAGAAATAATATAGATCAGTGCAGAAATTCCAATAAGTATAGTTTCAATTAACTTCATTTGCGTGTTATCTGGATCAGAGAGAACGGCTTCCACTTTACCAGGATAAGTTTCATTAAGAAAATCTGTCACTTCTTTGGCAAGACTACTATCAGCAAGTTTAATATAAAGAATATCAGGTATTCTGTTACCAATCCTTTTATATGCATCATAACTCATGGCAATACACATGCCCAAATCATTTGTAGATTGATACAATCCTGTAATAAGATAATCCGCCTTATTTTCTTTGGATAGTGTTACGGTATCGCCAATATCTAGACCATATTCATCTGCCACGGGTTTGTCAAGTAATCTGTGTAAGTTTTTTATTTTACTTTATTTTTTAATGTAGCTCTATAGATTGTACTTACCGAAATACCAGTCATTTCTGATACCTGGCGGTAAGAATAATGTTGTAATAAATCCATAGCATGGTT
>JAAVZU010000002.1 GCA_022791815.1 Lachnospiraceae bacterium | reverse complement strand
CCACTCTTTTTAAGAGTGGGGGTATTTTATACCTATAGTTCTATATTATTTTCCATCTTTTTCTTTGCCAATCAAAGCTTTTACTTCTCTTGCTCTATCTTTCAAACGATCACTGGCAGTCCTTGATACCAAGATCTGAGATACCCATCTTCCTGCTTCGTCGAACTTACCAACACGTCTGGCAAGTTCTGCTACTAAATATGTGACTGTACTTTCGTCCATACCACACATTGGAAAAGTTTCCTGTGAAAAAGCACTATTAAATCCTTCATATGCATTTGTAAGACATTCTATCTCTGCATCATGGAGTTCTTTTAAAACAGCTTCCCTATTTGGAGTATCACTTGGCAAAGACTCTGCCTTTCCTCGGTATACCCAAGCCATCTTTAAACATACATACGCTTTTTCACTATTTTTTCCGCCTTTAACCACAGTACTTGCCAAAACCAGCTTATAACGCATAATAGCATCATCATAGGAATATGCACCTTCTGGCTCTTTTATCCCTTTAAAATTATTAGATATATTCTCTTTAATCAACTTTTCCTGTGCTGATGACATTGGTTTAAAAAACTTACTCAATGCTGCAAAACCACAAGAGCCACATACAACTGGATCGTATTTACTAACATCTGCCGTATCATATTTTGCTCTAAGATCAAGATCTTGAGAAACCATCTTATTTCTACCTACACGTATTGTTTTTGATGTAAACTCTTTTCCACATACTGGACAAGAATAAGTCTTATCAAATAAAACATCAGCTTCATTTTTTTGTTTCACTTGTGCTTGTTCCTTTGTTCCTTCTGCTGCTTTTGGCTCTTCCTTTTCA
Source organism: Lachnospiraceae bacterium (assembly GCA_022791815.1). Taxonomy (GTDB): domain Bacteria; phylum Bacillota; class Clostridia; order Lachnospirales; family Lachnospiraceae; genus CAG-411. Next base: position 24,086 of record JAAVZU010000002.1, on the reverse strand, counting down.
AAAAGATCCTTTTCTTTCATCTTACTTAATCCTAATGACTCTAAACCTGAAAATAAACCCATAGCCTTGGTCCCCCTTCTTTCACTATAACTGTTCAAAACCATGAACAGTTACTTTTAACTTTTAAACTGGTTTATATGAACTCTTTAAAGAAACAATCCGGTTAAATACCAATGAATCTGTTACACTGTCTTTGGCATCAACACAAAAATATCCTTGCCGGACAAACTGAAAACTATCATAAGCTTTTGCATTTGCCAACTCTGGCTCTACATAACAATTGCTCAATATCTGCAATGAATTTGGATTCAGATTCACACTTCCATCCTCATTGTAAACACCTTTCTCTTCATCTACAATATTCTCATACAAACGAACAGTTGCAGTCTTTGCTGTGCTTGCTTCTACCCAATGAATAGTTCCTTTTACCTTTCTTCCAGTAAATCCACTACCACACTTTGTCTCTGGGTCATAAGTACAATGCACTTCTGTAACCTTACCATTCTCATCTGTAATATACTCTTCACACTTCACAAAATAAGCATTCATCAAACGGACTTCATTACCAGGATACAAACGGAAATATTTCTTAGGCGGTTCAATCATAAAGTCTTCTCTCTCAATATACAATTCCCGTCCAAATGGTATCTTACGTGTCCCTAACTCCTCATTCTCCTGATTATTAGAAACATCCAGATATTCTATCTGTCCTTCTGGATAGTTAGTAATCACAAGTTTAATTGGATCAAGAACTGCCATCATTCTGCTACGCTTTAATTTCAAATCTTCTCTAATACAATATTCCAACATAGCGTAATCTGACGAAGCCTGAGACTTTGAAACACCGCTAAGTTCCATAAATAATTGTATAGCATCTGGTGTAAAACCACGTCTTCGCAATGCAGCAATTGATACTAATCTAGGATCATCCCATCCATCCACAATCTTATCTTCTACTAATTTTTTAATATAACGTTTACCTGTAATTACATTTGTCAAGTATAATTTTGAAAATTCTATCTGTTTTGGAGGATTCTCAAATTCCAGCTCACGAAGTACCCAGTCATAAAGAGGTCTGTGATCTTCAAATTCCAATGTACAGATAGAATGGCTAACTCCCTCTATTGCATCCTCAATAGGATGTGCAAAATCATACATTGGATAAATACACCATTTATCACCAGTATTATGATGATGCATACGGGCTACACGGTAAATAATTGGATCTCTCATATTCATATTAGGGGATGCCATATCAATCTTTGCCCGAAGAACTTTTGAACCATCTGGATATTTTCCTTCTTTCATCTCTTCAAAAAGTTTAAGGTTCTCTTCTATTGTTCTCTCCCTATAGGGACTATTCTTACCTGGTTCTGTTAGAGTACCTCGGTACTCTCTCATCTCTTCCGGACTAAGATCACACACAAATGCTTTTCCCTTCTGTATCAGCTTAACAGCCGCCTCATACATCTGTTGAAAATAATTGGATGCATAAAAAATCTCTTCTTTTTTCTCACCTGTCAGCCATTCTACATCTTCAATAATAGATTCTACAAACTCTGTTCTTTCTTTTGTAGGATTGGTATCATCAAAACGAAGGTTCCATTTTCCACCATACTTTTTTGCTAACCCTGCATTTAATAATATTGACTTTGCATGTCCAATATGCAAATATCCATTTGGTTCTGGGGGAAATCTGGTTACTACCTCACTATATAGACCCTCATCTAAGTCTTTCTCAATAATTGATTCTATAAAATTTTTAGACACTACTCCGTTTTTTTCTGAAACATTATCCACAGATTTCTCCTCCTTAGGTATATCAATCTCTACGCATATTAGCCAAACTTGCTAATATGACACCAAAATAATTATATCATATACCGCTAAACTTTTCAAGAAACTACCGAAACACTTTTTTAATAAACTTAATGCCTGCTAATACAAGCACCTCTATGACTGAAAGTATTGGTTACTCCCCGCTGTATATTCCTGCAACCACTTGCTATGTACTCACAATTCGGGCTACCGCCCTTTATATCCATACAGTCCAACAAGCCAACGGCTGCATTTCATTACTAGCAAACTTACACAGAATACAGTCGTTTGTCAGGACTTACATATTAAATAACAAAAAAGATGACTGGTATCTACCCTGTCATCTTTTTTTATCTGTTATTTAAATTGATGGTTTTTTATTGTTAATCTTTTTCCTTTGACATAAGTACTGAAATAATAATACCCTTTCATATTATGTGTCTTAGAACGATATGTTACTTTCTTTGTACCATTTAATGCTGCCTTTGCTGCCTTTATACATGCTTTTTCGGCTGATGAAGTAAACCTTCCTGCATCATACTCCTTAAGTGCACGTTTTAATGAACCATTTCTTACAGGACCAAACTGATACTTTTGATAAATGACACCTTTCACAGTGTTAGGGAATGATTTTGAACTTTTGCGGTTCATAACTACAATACCAACCGCCAATTTTCCTGCATATGGCTCACCATTTGCCTCTGCATAAATAATGCATGACATAAGTCTTAACTCAGACTTGGTGTATTTGTTCTTTTTTGCATTTGTCTTTGTGCTTTTTTTTGTTTCAACTTTTTTTTCTTTTGTTGTTGTTTCTTTGCTTTTGTTAGCTGTTTCATTTTTTGTAACAGTTTCTGTCTGTTTCTCTTCTATAGAAGCTGCACCGAATACTGCTGGCTCTGTAACAACTGTAACAGCTGCCTCAGTCACAACCTGAATTGCCCCTAGGGATACAACCTCCACTTGCAATTCTACATCTTCCACATTTTTAAACTCAACAGTTCCATTACTTATGTCATTCTCTTCCGTCACTTGATTGCTTATTACAGTATCCTCAACAGATGCTTTGGCAGTTGCTGAATGAGCTACCATACATAGTCCAGCCAGTAACCATACTGTAATAAATTTTTTTAATTTCATAGTTAATCTCCTTTTCCTGCCTCAGTGCAATATGTAATCTTTCACATAACACACATCTTTGTTTCCAAATTACTTTTTATTCCCTTGGTCAGTAACAGTTGCTTACTACGCCTAAGAGTATAACTCATGTGTTTGTTCAAAATCAACCCTTTTTCCAATGACACATTTTTACATTTTTTTACAATCATCATTTTTTATGTAATTTATTCACAAACATAAAGGAAATCAACAAATTATTTTAGTAATTTTTCATATTGCATTTTTTTCACTACTTTTACAAATAAAGCATAGCCTTAAAAACAATGAAATAATTTTGTTAAATTTGTAATATTTTCTTAAGAACTTAGCACTTTGCACATATCTCATCTTATATTTTCACACTTTTTTAGTACTTCTTCATATTTCATATTCCCTCCAAAAAGATCTAATGCACTGCCAATTGTAACATGAATTTTATTGTTTCCAAGTTCCTTTAATCTCTCTAAGTCCTTCAAACTCCCTACTCCGCCAGCATACGTAACTGGTATCTTATCAAAGCGGGATAAGATTTTTAATAACTCTTCTTCTATGCCATCCGCTTTCCCTTCCACATCAACTGCATGTATTAAAAACTCATCACAATACTCTGATAATTCTTCTAAAACCTCCAGATTTAATCGTGTATTTGTAAATTTTTGCCAGCGGTCTGTAACAATATAATAGGATATATCCCCATTTTCTTCTATTTTCTTTCGACAGCTCAGATCCAAAACCAGATGCTTTCTGCCAACAGTCTCTACCATCTTTTTTAGATTCTCGTAGTGAATCTTCCCATTTTTAAAAACAAAAGATGTCACAATAATATGGGATGCCCCCTTTTCCAGAAATTGTATGGCATTTTTATCATTCATTCCCCCTCCAATCTGTAATCCTCCTGGAAAGGCAGACAATGCTAAAAATGCCTGTTTGCAATCCTCTTCATAATATTCACTATCTACTGGATTTAATAGGATAATATGTCCCCCCCGAATTCCCGCTTCTTTATATAAATTTGCATAAAATGCTCCATCCTGGGTAGACACATAATTTTCCTCTGCATGGTTATTGGCATCTTTCAAACTTCCTCCTACAATTTGTTTTACTTTTCCATTATGTATATCAATACATGGCCGAAATTCCATATTGCACTCTCCTTTTTATTTAATAATTAAGCAATCACTATGTAATGTAATGAATAAATTCTATTTTGTCAACCTTGTTTTTCTGTTTCACTAACTTCATATAAAATTATACATGCAAATTATTATAATTTTTTTAAAAAATATTTTATACAATCATATACAATTAGTATACATGAATACTTTATTAACTGACCTGTGCATTTTTAGTTGTTTTATACATTTTAGTAAGATATAAATAACATGATATAATCAATAGCAACATATAATATAGATAAATCTTACCATTTCTGTTATAATATATAAAAAGAGAAAGGGCTGTATACATTTTTGGTATGCAGGCGGGTAGAGTCTATGCAGATATTAGATTATCTAAATCAAAAAAAAGTTGATATGGTTCCCAAAACACCTCACCCACTGCTTCATAGTTCTTATACCTTTAAATCCAACTATGCTTTTGGACTAGCAGTTCTGGTATATGGTGCAAAAGAACAATTACCTATAACAACAGAATATTTTTCTTCTATATTAGATAGTTTACAAATTGACAGTAATACCCAAAAAAAATTAGAAGCACAAGTACATAATCACTTTGATTTAAAAATCCAGGAAGTCTTTCGCTCTATTTCTACAAAAGATGAACAATATTGCTTTATTGCAGATTTATTGCGTTTAACTCACTTTGGGATGATTTCCAATGTGTATGCTTCTGAATTAGTGGAAGGCTATATGCAGGTTTTCAATTTTTCTAATACAGAAAAGAATTTTATTAAAAGTTTTACGGATATTGGTTGTCAAATATATGAAGAAAAGCAAAAACAAAACTCTTCTTACATAGATACGAAAGAAGATTCTGCTATTCGTATGTACCACTATTTTACAGAAACTGGTTTTGAAATATCTTCTTCCATTTTATCCTATATTTATCCAGATTTTTCTCTGGATACAACTGTTAAGAGTTTAATACTGGAGGATGGTAAACTTCACCATATCACATCCAATACATATATTGATGGCCCTGTTCTTGTATCTAATGCCAGTACACTATTGTTTGAGCATGCAAGTGTATGGGTGAATGGACCAATTAAGTCTGATTATGGAAAGATTATAATAAAAAATTCCGATATACATATTATAAATACAATGGATGATTATGCAATTTTCATCGAAAATTCTCCATCTTTTTGTATTGAAAATTCAAAAATTGACTGCGAAAATCATTGTGCTGCCCTTTTCCAGAAAAGTGGCCATCTAAAAATACAACAGTCTATTATAACAAATACATCGGGGCAATATGCTATTACATTTTTAGGAACTGTTGCAAACATTAATACCACCAATTTCTCTAATTGTGGAAATGGCGCTATTAAAAATCTGTCAACTCAGGAATTTTTTCTGGCCTCTTGTCAATTTATGGATTGTCAAAGTATACATGGAGGTGCTATTTACTCTAATTCCAAAGTTTCCTCGACTATATATAACTGTCAATTCACAAACTGTCATGCCAAATATATTGGAGGTGCCGTTTATTTTGCCCAACTGCGATATGGGCAAAGTGTAATTCAGTGTAATTTTGAGAATTGTACCCCAACAGATAGTGTATTATTTAATAATTATGAATGTAATGAAAATTAAGAAAAAGAGGAGGTATTTTTATGCGTACAGGAATTCTTACAAAATTTAACCGAAAAAAGAATCTATGGATTTCCAAAAAGCATCCTCTATTTATAGAAAATAACGGTTTTAAGGTTTTGTATGTATCCGCTCTTCTTATGCACACCCGGCTAAATAATAATGCAAATCCTCTTAATAATTTAGAACTAGAACGCCTTATTATTAGAGGATTCCAATTAACCTCTAAAGAAATGATTTCTATAATGGCACTTTCTAAAGATGTGGAAATGTTGGTTGATGAAATTATAAATGCACTGGATACACAAAGAAAGAAACTTCTCTTCTATTGTGACTTGATGAATATGTCTATATCCTCTTTAGAAATAACACAGGAAGAACAAAAATCTTTGGATTTGTTTGCTGAACTTTTGAACATTAGTTCTGCTGAAAAAGAATTAATTTCTCAATTTATTTCTGCGTCTTTTCATAAACAGTACCAGAATTGTATACAAATATTTGACCAAATGGAACTAATGAAATTCCCTATTACAAAAATGGATATTTCTTATTATATGATAGAATACAATTATCAAAATCGTATAACCCCTGAAAGTATTCATTCTGGTTCTATAAATTATTTCAGTGGCGATTGTCTGTTTGAAGGAACATTTTATCTTTCCCCTGATACAACCATCCACATCTCCAATGCTCTTGTTAAGGTAAATGGAAATTTTATAATAGATAATAGTACTTTACATATTGAGAATAGTTGGATTGATTTTTCAAAAAAAGAACATACCAAAGATTCCTTTCAAGCATTTCTTTTAGTAAAAAACTCAGGACATGTACAGTTCAAAAACACTACTTTGCAATGTTCCTATAATGGTGGTCTTTTGTATCAAATAGATGGAATATCAACACTAGAACATTGTACCATAAAAAATACGAGTATTGTTCCTGCTATTGTAAGCAACGGAAATACGATTTCCATCCAACACAGTAATTTTTCAAACTGCTTTACAAAACAAAAAGGTGGTGCTTTATATATAAGAAATGGAAGTGCACAAATCAAGAATTGTGTATTTACAGACTGCATGGCTCATTATGGTGGTGCAATCTATGCCAATTACCGTACCATGATTTTTAATTGTTCCTTTGAACATTGTTATACAACAGAATTTGGCAGTGCTATCTTCTACCATGGTGAAATCCATTCAAATGTGGAAAAATGCAATTGTAATCATTGTTATCCAAAAGAAAATACAATTGTCCAATATATTGGCGAAAATCTTTCTTCCTATAATATAACAAAAGAAACTACTTTTACTTATTCTACTATTTTTGATTGTCCTGTTTTAATTGATGAATTTGGTATTTTCTGCATGGAACATGCTACCTTATACCTGCATCACCACCTGGTTTGTCATGGTATAATCAATTTAAAAAAAGTAAAAGTTCGGGAGTATAATTTAGAGGAACGGGATCTCTTTCAATTAAAAACACCAAAAACTTGTCATTTTAGTAATTGTGAATTTGATGCGAATGGCAATCATGGTATTTTCTATGCTGTCCGTGCCAGGATTCGTGTTTCTAACTGTATTTTTAAAAATACTGCTGGCGGCAGGGCAATCTATGATGCATTTATGCCAGTAATTGATGGATGTGTTTTCTCTAATTGTGAAGAGGGCGGTCTCTACTGCAATGCTGGAAAAATTACTAATTCTTCTTTTATAAATTGCCGTGGTAGAAGTGGTGCTGGTATTATTATGTATGGATCTAGAGGACAAATTGAAAGTTGTTTCTTTCAACGTTGCATTTCTGAATACAGTGGCGGTGCTATTGATATGTCTGGAAGCCGTCATATCATTGGATGCTCTTTTGAAGAATGTCGTCCAAATAACTTTTCATAATGAACACTAATGAAACTCACTGCACCATCATGAATGAGAGTTTATGTGTTTACTGCGGGGTGACGTCTTTTCGCAAAAAACGCTCAAAGACATACTATTCAACTAAGGTGCTGCTACGCCCAAAAACAGGGCTTGTACCTCCTAAGTTTCATAGTAAAAGACGGGATTATTCCCGTCTTTTTTGAAACTCTTCCTGATATTTTTTTCTGTATTCTTTTGGAGTCATTTCATATTTCTTCTTAAAGAGACGATTAAAATAAGAAATATTATGCATACCTACCTGTATCGCAATCTCCATAATAGAGTTCTCTGTATTCATTAATAACTCAACCGCTTTATTCATCCGAAAATCATTGATGTAATCTACACTAGTAACCCCTGTATGCCTTTTAAAATAACGCATAAAATATGGTTCACTAAAATGCAATAAATCTGCTAACTCTGCAATTGTAATAGAATTTTGGTAATGCTCATGAATATAGTCAATCACAATTTTCACATTCGTTGTATTTTCCTTCTTCTGCTCTAAATTTTCTTTTCTTCTCAAAAAAAAGTCCTCTACAAGACAAGAAAACAATTTCCCAAGTCTCCATTTTATATCTAATTCAATATACTCTTTCTTCTCATCCCATACTTGATGAAGTTCCAGCAATATTTCCTTTAGCTGCTTATACCCTTTCATTCCCTCTGAAATAACAGGAACATACGAAAATTGTCCCTCTATAAAAGGTTTGAAACATTTTACATAACATGCGTCTGTAATTCCATAGCTTAACATGTTAAGATCAAAAACCCATGAAAAACAACAGCCACTTTCTTTTTTTAATTGCTTTAAGGAATGTAATGCATAAGGTTGCACAATAACAATATCTCCTTTTTTTAATTCGTACTGTTGCAATCCCATATTGATTTCACAGCTTCCATTTTCCACATAAATAATTTCAACTTCTTTATGCCAATGTATAGGAAAGTTAGCAAAAGACCATGGAAGCCAAGTTACATATTGTGCAAATGGCATCATAAAATTGCCATGCTGAACATTTTCCTGTAAATCACTAAATTGATCCTTTTGCATCAAATCACCTCACCTTAACAGCTATGTGGGTATATCCCATCTAATATATCACTGCTGATACACCAAAATTCCGTTTGGCTCTAAAATTCCATCTTTGTATAAATGAGAAAATAACACATTATTCTTCCTAATTACCTGAATGGCTTCCTCCTCACAGTTAAGATAAATATGCACTTTTTTTCCTTTGGCATCTTCTTTTACATAGTGAACCAGCCTTGCTTTTTCTTCCTCTATAAAAGAAAGCCTTCCACTGGAAAATGCTGAAATTTCCTTTCTTAATGCAATAATTCTCTTTACCATATCAAAGATTTTCTGATATTTACCCTCTTCCATTTCCCTCCAAGGCATACATCTTCTACAATCCGGATCTCCTCCTCCTTCTAATAAAACTTCTGTGCCATAATAAATGCAGGGACTTCCTTCCATAGAAAATAATAAAACCAATTGTTGTAAAATTTTATCCTGATTACCAATTTTAGTAACTGCACGAATAGTATCATGAGAATCTAACATATTAAATGCTACTTGGTTTACCTGTTCCATATACATAGAATAACAACGCCAAATACTATAAGCAAAATCTTTAGCTGTCAACCTCTTGTCCATCCAAAAGTTAGAAACTGCTCCTGTAAAAGGATAATTCATAACTGCATCAAATTCGTCTCCACGAAGCCATGGAGTAGAATCATGCCAAATTTCCCCCATAATATAAAAATCCTTTTTTATTGTTTTTAAACGGTTACGCATAGCCTTACAAAGAACATGGGAAATTTCATTTGCTACATCTAGTCTGATACCATCTATATCATATTCTCTAATCCATTCTTCACAAATATCTAAAATAAACTGAATAACTTCTGGATTATTAGTATTAAGTTTTGGCATATTATCAATAAATGCAAAGGAGTAATAATTTTTCTTCTTTGCATTAGAACCCAATGGTTCCAGAGGCCAATTATGCACAAAAAACCAATTAAAATACGGAGAGTCTTTTCCCTTATCTACTACATCAAGCCATATTGGACAAAAACAACTTGTATGGTTAAATACACCATCCACCATTACACGTATTCCTTTGTTATGAGCCTCTTTAACCAACTTTTTCATAATAGCTTTATCCCCTAGATCTGTATCAATCTGTTGGTAATCTAAAGTATCATAGCGGTGAACAGACTTTGCAAGATTAATTGGTGTCAAATATATTCCAGTAATTCCAAGATCTGATAAATAATCTAATTTAGAAATAATTCCTGGCAAATCACCACCATATCTTTGTTCGTTATTCACTTTTTCATTAGGTCCTGCCCATGAAACTACCTCTTCTTTATTCAAGCTACTATCTCCATTACAAAAACGATCTGGAAAAATCTGATACCAGATCGTATGTTTCACCCACTCAGGAGTAACCATAAGATCGGCTGGATTCATCCACGGAAATGTAAAAAATTCCAGCATCATCTCAGGTTTCTTTTCATATCCAACATCAAATAAGCCATTCTCCATATAAATTTTTTTCTCATTTCCAGACGAAAGCTCAAAATAATAACGGCATCGCTTAAATTCTGGCTTTACACGAATACTCCACCAAAATTGTTCTTTTAATTCTCTCCGTTCAAGCATCTCAATACGAGTATGTTCCCATTCCTGCTGGCTTCCCATAATTCCTGCTGAAAAAGGATCCCCATAACATAAAAAAACTTGTGTAATATCCTTTCCTGTCTTAAGGTTAATCACTAATTCATCTTCATTTACCATATAACAAAAATTATCATTACATCTATGTTCAATATTTATATAATTCATATATACCCCCTCAATATTATTATTTTAGCAATTACAAAACTCTCATTGGCTTAAATGATTTTGTGCAGATTTACATATTAAAGCTGGTGCTTTCAAGACTGTTGGTACTTAAGTGCTGTCTTTTAGCACCACATGTACCTTACCTCTTATTAAATATTACCATTGCGTAATTGTATCCCTTATTCCATAATACTATAACATTTTCTTGAATCCACCCATCTTTTTATATCCTGCTTTTTCATAAAATGCATGAGCACGTTCTCTCTTATCCTCTGATACTAAAATACTATAATATGCATTGTTGTTCTTTCCCCAATTTTCCAACTCCTGAAAAATTTTAGCAGCCACTCCTAATCCACGACATTCTTTTCTTACAAAAACATTCTCTATTACAAGAAAATTTCTACAATCCTCACAGATATCCTCACCAAGTATTCCCATGGCTGTACCTAAAATTTCGTCTTCCTCACAGGCAAGGCATAAATAATAATTATCTAATTTTTCTATTTTTTGTAACTTTTCTTTTAATAACTCTTTATTTCCTGGTGCATTTACTAATTCTTCCATAAAAACTTGTAAAATTTCTGCATCTTTTGGTTCTGCTTTTCTAAAAAACATATTTCCTTCCTTTCTCTTCAATAAAAATTGTTTTTTATACTGCAATAATCCTCCTATATAAAATATCATTATATGTTAAATTTGAGCGTATAAAATATATAATTACCAAAATCTCTATTTAAATTACACCCTGTTATTGTTTCCTGCAACTTACTATGAAAGTGTTATCGATAGATATAGTGCGTAGTAACCAACAATTTCATACACTGTGTTGCTGCCGAAGGCAGCATATAAGTTTATGGATTCATTTCAATATGCATACGATCTGTGCCACGCATCTCAATACGTGGTGCACCACTTCCTTCTAAATATTCTTTGGTTATGGTTACCATTCCAATATTATCATCCTTTGGAATCTCATACATGATGTCCAGCATAAATTCTTCGATAATAGCACGAAGTGCACGTGCACCTGTCTTCTTCTTTAATGCCTTTTCCGCAATTGCCTCAAGTGCCTCATCCTCAAACTTCAGATCAACTTCATCTAATGCTAACAGTTTTTGATATTGTTTTACAATAGCATTTTTAGGCTCCACCAACACTTTCACCAGCATATCTTTGGTCAATTCCTCTAATGAAAATACAATCGGTAATCTTCCTAAAAATTCTGGAATCATACCAAACTCACGTAAATCTTCTGCTGTCACTTTACTAAGTATATTAGGATCATTATCATACTTATCACGCAGTTCCCCACCAAAACCAATCGCCATTTGTTTTGTCAGACGTGCTTTTATCACCTTCTCCAATTTAGGGAAAGCACCTCCACAAATAAACAAAATATTTCTTGTGTTAATTGTAGTCATAGGCACCATTGCATTTTTATTAGTCGCTCCTACTGGCACTTCCACTTCGCTGCCTTCTAAAAGTTTTAACATTCCTTGCTGCACAGATTCTCCACTTACATCACGGTTTGTTGTGCTTTGCTTCTTCGCAATTTTATCAATTTCATCGATGAAAATAATTCCTTTTTCTGCCTTTTCTACATCATTATCTGCTGCTGCTAACAACTTAGAAATCACGCTCTCCACATCATCTCCAATATATCCAGCTTCTGTTAAAGAAGTAGCATCTGTGATGGCAAGGGGTACTTGAAGAATTTTTGCTAATGTCTTCACAAGAAAAGTCTTTCCGCTTCCTGTTGGTCCAATCATCAACATATTAGACTTTTCAATCTCAATATCCTCCAAAGTCCCTGTGGACACTCTTTTATAGTGATTATATACCGCAACAGAAATCACTTTCTTGGCAAAATCTTGTCCAACAACAAAATCATCTAATTTCCCCTTTATTATATGAGGAGCTGGTATGTGGTTAATATCCAAAATTGGTTCTTCTTTTTCCTTTTCCTTTTTTTTCTTTAATTTTTGTTTTTTGGGTACCTCATTTAGTGGATTTTGAAAGCTGCTCATCTGCATCATATCCATATAGGATCCCATACTTCCTAAATTAGAATTATTCATAGTATCAAAAGTTTTTTGCATACAATCACTACAGATACATATATTGTTAGGAATATGTATCATTTTACCAACCTGGCTCTCCGTTCTCCTGCATATATAACAAACATCTTCATATTCTTTATTTTCTTTACTCATTTTTTCCTCCTATTTTTATACATAATTAGATAATTGCAAAACTCTCATTGCCTAAAATTATTTTGTACAAATTTACATATCAAAGCTGGTGCTTTCGAGAACGTTGGTACATAAGTGCTGTCGTTTATCACTTATGTACCACTATGCTTGAGAGTAATGAAAACGTATCTTGTGTTTATATTATCTTATAGTTTTAATCAAACAACTATATTTCTTTTTTGTCAATTTCTTTGATAGTTTTTTGCCTTTTTATAGCATATAATAACATTCTAAAAAAGATTTTTCAATAGGGTAAATTGAGTTTCACAGTTACATCTTTCTACTTATTATAGATAACTTGTAATTACTCTATAAATGTGAAACACTTTCTAATGATAGAAAAAGGGGCATTACTAGTGTAACACCCCTTCAAGGTTATCCTTAATATCCATAAAAATAACGATAAAATTGTTCCATTTCATCTTCATCAAATCCATAAGGATTTGTACTATATCCCTTTGAATCGGGGTTATTGTTGTCATTTCCATCTTGATTTTCATTATTTGGAGTCTGATTTTGCTGGCCACTTTGTGCATTTTGGTTATTTTCCAAAGAATCTAAAGTACTCACACCTTTTAAAGTAACTTTAATTTTATGTTCCTTGTATTCTCCTTTTTCATAACGTAACACCTTTAATGTCAGTTTTGTTCCTACACGATAAGAATTAATTTTCTCTGCAAGCTCTTTAATTGTCAAAACCTCTGTATCATTAATTCCAATAATAACATCTCCAACCATAATTCCAGCATCTTTTGCAGCTCCATCCTCACTTACTTCATACACATATACTCCAATTGGAAAATTTGGATATTGTTGTTGTACTTCTTCTGTAATATTTTTTCCAGAAATTCCTAGATATCCTTTTTCCTCATCCTTTAAGACCTCACGATTCATTAATTCGTTAATGACAGTAATTGCATCAGAAATTGGAATTGCAAATCCCATTCCTTCTACAGAAGTATCTGCATATTTGGCTGAGTTAATCCCTATAAGATTACCATGTATATCTAGTAATGCTCCACCACTGTTTCCAGGATTAATTGCTGCATCTGTCTGTAAAAGTGTCATATTTCCCTCTTCCACTTCTACCTTTCTATCTTTGGCACTAATATATCCTACAGTCAAAGATTGTCCATAACCTAACGAATTACCAATAGCAATTGACATTTCTCCTACTTTTGCATCATCCGAACTTCCAAGTTTTGCCTCTGCAATATTTTTTTTGATGTCATTTGGTATGTCTTTTGTCTTAACCAATACAACTGCTAAATCTCTTCCACTGTCTGTCCCCTTTACAGTAGCTTCTACCATATCCTTCTCTGAGTCTGCTCCATAGAAACCTACCATAATTTTCTTTGCTCCTGAAATTACATGGTTATTAGTTACTATCAAAACCTCATCATCCGAAATCTTTAACACAATGCCAGAACCACTTCCTGTACTATCCTTATCATAGGTTCCAAAATACGTATTATAAGAAGAAGTAACTGTACTTGTGATGGATACAATAGATGGCATACATTGTTCAACCACCTTTGTCAAATCACTTGGTGCTTTAACTGTATTATCTGATGAAGTAACAGTTGCTAAAAGGCTACTTGAACTGCCTCTTCCTATGTGAGTTCCTTGATGATTAACAATTCCCAATTTATCTGATGCAAATACTACTGCACAAAATCCAATACCTGCAACAAGTCCTACTGCTGCTGCTTTAACAAGACCTTTCAAAAGTTTATGCTCCTTCCTTTCTTTTTTAGGTGGTGCCATAAAAGTTTGTGTACCCATTGGATTTTCAAAATTGGTATTCTGCTGATTCTGATAAATATTATCTCCTGCTTTTTCTGTCCAGAATTGATATCCTTGATTGCTCTGATTACTATAAGTAACAGGCTGAATTGGCTGCTGTGTCTCTGATTCCTTAACTGATGCCGTTTGTAATATAAAATTCGGCTCTTCTGGATTCACATCCTCTTTTGTTACTTCTGCAGATTCTTTCTCCATATTATTTTTATTTTCTTCTAAATTAGAGGATTCTGTATCTGACATAACAAAATTGGGTTGATAACTTTGAAGCTCTTCCTTTTCTATCTCTTGTTCACTATTTTCTGGAAATATCTTTTCCTCGTTCATCTATATTACTCCTTTCAAATTGTAAAAAACACTTTATTTGTTGAAACATAAACAAGTATAATCTTTTTCTTTTTACACTATTTTTTCCTTTATTCAACTATAGTATAACAACTATTTGTGTAAAGTTTGTGAATATCTATTTTATTTTTACTATTATCTTGCAGAAAATCTGGCAATACTGTATTATAATAAGAGTGTTACCCAATTAAAAAAAGGAGGAAACCAATGATAAAGGATAATCAAAAACTTTTAAACCATCTACTTATCATTTTAGATGGACTATTTGTGATATTAGCATTTTCAATTGCATACTTTTTAAAATTTAGTATATATAGCCCATTAGTACGAATTGGATTTTTGGCACCAAAATTTGGCTATTTCCTATTTAAGGAATATGCCCAAGCACTTTTATTTATTGTACCAATCTATTTGATTATATACAGTTCCTTCCATTTATATGCACCAAGAAGGACTTTTGGAAAACGAATCGAAATATGGAATATTTTCAAATCAAATATTCTTGGAATTTTATTTTTTATAGGAGTCTTGTTCTTTATGAAGATTTCTATAAAATACTCCCGTTGGTTTACAATATACTTTTTTGTTGTAAATTTACTTATGTCCATTTTCTTTCGTATGTCACTTAGATTATGTCTAAAATATTTTAGAAAAAAAGGATTGAATTTAAAACACATTGTGCTTGTCGGTTACAGTAATATTTGTGAATGTTATATTGACCAAATTAAAGCAAACCCCTCTTGGGGATACCGGATACATGGTATTATTTCGGATAACCAACCAATCGGCTTTACTTATCGTGATGTACCAGTTATTGCTGAAATCAAAGATCTTCCAGTTCTTTTAGGAGAGCATTCTGATTTGGATGAAATCGCAATTACACTTGGTTTAAAAGACTATCAAAAACTAGAAAGTATTGTTGGTATTTGTGAAAAGTCTGGTGTACACACCAAATTCTTACCAGACTACAACCATATTATTCCGACCAAACCATATATTGAAGATGTAAATGGAATTGCTGTAGTAAATATTCGTAAGGTTCCTCTAAATAACTGGCTGAATATGATGCTAAAACGTATAGTTGATATTATTGGTGCAAGTGTTGCATTAACTATCTTTTCTATACCTATGTTAGTCATCTCTATTATTATAAAGGTGACCTCGCCTGGTCCCCTTATCTTCTCTCAGGTAAGAGTAGGTATGCATAATAAAAATTTCAAAATGTACAAGTTCCGATCTATGTGTGAACAGACAGAAGCATCTGAGAAAAAAGCATGGACAGTAAAAGATGATCCCCGGGTTACTCCAATTGGACGTTTTATACGAAAAACAAGTATAGATGAACTTCCACAACTTATTAATGTATTAAAAGGCGAGATGAGCCTTGTTGGTCCACGCCCAGAACGTCCATATTTTGTAGAACAATTTAAAGAAGAGATTCCCCGTTATATGATTAAACATCAAGTTCGTCCAGGATTAACTGGTTGGGCCCAGGTAAACGGGTATCGCGGAGATACCTCTATACAAAAGAGAATTGACTGCGATTTATACTATATTGAAAATTGGACTTTAGGGTTGGATTTTAAAATTCTCATTATGACTTTCTTTACAGGATTTGTAAATAAAAATGCTTATTAGAATAAAAATAAGAATTACAGTTCATCCAAAGGCTGCCCTGTTACCAGAACCTAGCAAGCTATGCATGTAAATTGCTAGGTTCCAATCCTGCTGCAGTCTTTCTTACGGTCTTGCATAGCTGAATTATTGTGAACAAATAACTTTTAAACTAAAACTTTATAAAAAGTTCCATAAATTTGAATGATAAATATACAAGGGAGATGGTAACATGACAACAAAGAAGAAAAAAAATATGTCAAAAAAAAGCCAGAGGCAACAACGACGAAAAAGAAGGCGTATTTTTTATTTAGTTGAATTTATCTTATTGCTTATATTAATTCCTCTTGCATTCCTATACATAAAAATAGGACAAATTCCCACCTACAAAATGGACAAATCTATAATTGAGAAAAATGAGTATAAGGATGCAAATATAGAAGATTATACAAACATTGCTTTATTTGGAGTAGATTCCCGTGCTAACGAATTAAAAGAAAAAACCCGAACAGATTGTATTATCATTGCCAGCATTAACAATAAAACAAAGGATGTAAAATTAGCTTCTATATACAGAGATACCTTTGTTTATATTGCTGATCATGGCTATACCAAAATTAACCATGCTTATGCTTATGGTGGACCAGAATTAGCACTCAGTACTATTAATAAAAATTTTGATTTGAATGTAACTGATTTCATCACTGTAAACTTTAGCGTTTTATCTGAGGTAATTGACTTACTTGGCGGTGTAGATATTAAGATTACAGAAGATGAATTAGATTATGTAAATGCTTATGCAAAAGATGTGGCAAAAATAAATGGTAAAAAAACAGAAAAAATTCCTTCTGCTGGCTTACAAACATTAACTGGTATTCAAGCAACTGGTTATTGCCGTGTCCGCTATACATCAGGTGGTGACTTTACCCGCTCTCAAAGGCAAAGGACGGTTATGAACCAAATTGTAAAAAAAGCAAAATCCTCTAATCCTATTACTTTATACAAAATATTAGATGAAGTACTACCACAAATATACACCAGCCTTGATACTAATTCATTGGTTAAACTTGCATCTAGTGCTTTGTCTTATGATATTGCAGATGATTTCGGATTTCCTTTTGAAAAAAGTACACCAACTATAAAACAAGCTTCTGTTGTAACAGCAGAAACTCTTTCTTCCAATGTAACTACATTACACGAAAAATTATTTGGCACTACAGGATACACTCCATCTAGTACAGTAGATTACCGTAGTAGGGAAATTGCATCTATGAAATAATGATAAGTTAGTAACAGGTCAGCCACCAGCTGAATTATTACATAAGTTATGTAAATTATTTCTAGTTTTCCTTGATTTTTTTTCCATAATCTGTTACATTTGATGTAAGGCTACATAACAGTTCAGACAGGTCTGTACTGTTACAGGACTACAGTTTTAATCAGCTGAAAAATTGAAGAGATGCAGATTAACATCCAACTGCAAGTATGCAGAAACATACTTGAATATAGAAAAGAAAGGAAAAATATATTATGAGTACAGAAAAAGAAGTAGAATCTATTACCTTGACTTTAGAGGATGGCACAGAAGAAGAATGTCTTATTTTAGAGATTTTCACGATCGAAGAACTTGGAGACCAAGAATACATTGCTTTATTATCTATTCCTGAAGATTTAGAAGAATCTGAAGAAGAAGAATTAGAAACAGAGATTAATCTATATCGTTATACAGAATTAGAAGATGAGGAAATTAGTCTTGATACTATCGATGATCCAGAAGAAGCTGAAATTGTTGAAGCAGCATTTCAAGCTCTTATGGATGAAGAAGATGACGAGGAAGAATAATATTTATAACCAAAAGAGAGCATTCCCTGCCTATTATATATAGGGGTATAATGCTCTTTTTTTATATACAATATTTAATTATTACATTACTAAAAATACACCTAGTATGCAAATTTTATAATTCTTCTGTATCCATAATCTCCGCCACAAATCTCGACATAGTAACTTCTTTACTAAGCCGTTCTTTGGCAAAAAAGATAAAGAGTTCTTTTTTAGCTCTTGTCATAGCTACATAAAACATCCTTCTCTCCTCTTCTAAATCCTCTTCAAGAACTGCTTTTTGATGTGGCACCACTCCTTCGTTTGCATCCACAATAAACACAATATCATATTCCAACCCCTTAGATCCATGCATGGTAACAAAATTCACTGCATCTATATTTTTCTCCTGCTTTTTAGCAGACTGTTCTTCTAGTTCTCTAGCATAATCTTCTATATGTACAAACCATTCCTTATAGTTTGAAAAAGGTTTTGCAAGTTCCGAAAGTTCATCCAGAATTTCATACAAATCATCTACTTTAATATGCTTATACTCTGCATATTCTGTCAAATAGCTATCATAATCAATTGCCTTCCGTATATAATTAATTGCTGCATAAGGAGACATTTTTGATAAAGTTTCCAAATCATATTCAAACTTCTCTAACCTTTCCTGCATCCATTTTTTATCTGAGTAAAAGGCATGTAAACGTTCAAATGAAACTTCTTGGGTATCGAAGACTTGTCTGCTCAGATATCTTTTAGGACGGTTTGCAATCTGCAAAAATAAGCCACGGTCTCTAGCTCCCATTGCCAGCCGAATATAAGTTATTACATTCTTCGCTATCCAATGTTCATAAATATTAGGAATCTGTTCTTTCATTTGAAAAGGAAGATTATATTCCATAAACTTACTGACAAGTGAACGAGGCTGGGTATTTGTCCGAAATAACACAGCAATCTGTGATAATGAAATGCCCTCTTTTTGATATTCTTGTATCAATGCCACTACTTTTTCATTTTCTTTTTTTACATTCTCAAACTCCCGAATTACTACTTCTTTTCCACGTTGATTATTGGTTCTTATATTCTTTGGAAAACGTTTTTTATTATTACGAATAACCATAGATGCTGTTTCTACAACACACTGTGTGGAACGGTAATTCACATCCAAAAAAACTTTTTTTGCATTTGGATATACTTTTTCAAATTGTAGCATAATATCTGGTTTTGCCCCCCGAAAACGATAGATAGATTGGTCATCATCTCCAACAATAAATAAATTGTCTTCTGGTTTTGCCAACATCTTGATTATATCATATTGTACTTTATTTATATCTTGAAACTCATCTATTAGAATATACAAAAACTGTTGCTGCCAAAGTGCCAATATATCTGGTCTTTGAGAAAGTAACTCATAACAATACACCAGCATATCATCAAAATCTATTAAATTTCTTCTCTGCAAACTCTCATTATACTTTTGATAAATTTTTTGAAAAACATCTTTTGCACAATTAACCGGAAAATAATGTTCTAAGGAAATCATTTCTCCTTTTACTAAACTGATTTCACTTTCCATATCACTGATAAATTCATTGATATCTTCTAAATCATAATCCAAGTGACTAACTATATCCTGAAGTATTTTCTTTTTCTCACTATCCCGAATAATATTATTGGCAGTATAATTATATGCATGCTTTAATATTGAGAAAAAAATAGCATGAAATGTCCCAAATCGAACTGGAGCATACTTATTTCCCATTAGTTTCCCAAAACGCTCCTTCATCTCCTGTGCTGCCGCTTTTGTAAATGTAATTACTAGGATCTTATTTGGATTTACTTTATACTTTTCAATTAATGTTTTCGTTCGATGCGTAATCACCAATGTCTTACCAGAACCGGGACCAGCAAGTACCATCATAGGTCCTTTGTTATGTTCTACTGCCTGTGTCTGTGCCTCATTAAATTGTGGTGCAGCTTTCATAGTTTTTACTTCTCTCTTTATCATTTCCATTCCATCCCTTCGCTATGCACCCTCTATACATGTATACGAAATAAGTGTACCAACACACATTTACTGCAAAACCGAGGTATTGGTACACTAAGGATATTTTTCTACATAAAACTCGCTCTGGTACTCCTGCTATTATACATTCTCTAGTTTGATAATCGCATTTTTCACACGACTAATTGTTTCTTCTTTCCCTAGAAGTGCCATCAGTTCTGTAGCCCCTCCTGGAGTCATCTGTTTACCAGAAACTGCTGTACGGATTGGCCACATAACAAATCCTGTCTTGTATTCTTTCTCCTTACCAAAAGCAGAAAGACAAGCAAATAAAGCATCATTAGAATAGTCCTCCTGTGCTTCCAAAATTGGTAATACTTCTTGTAACAAAACAAGAGAATTTTCTGGGTTTGTTTTCATTTTCTTATGGTTATACATTTCCACATCATACTCTGGCATTTCTTGTAAAAAATCAATATGATCTGCTATATCTGTAAAAACTTCAATTCTTGTTTTTACCATAGCTGCAATGGTTTTAAAATCCATATCTTTTTTAATCACTTCTTTTATATATGGCAACGCCATATCATAGAATACATCTTCATCCATTGCCTTCATGTATTCACCATTCATCCATTTTAATTTTACCATATCAAATACAGCAGGCGATTTACTGATTCTATGATAATCAAATACTTTTACCAATTCCTCTAAAGAATAAATCTCCCTATCTTCTTCTGGACTCCATCCAAGCAAAGCTACAAAATTCACAATTGCCTCTTTTAAAAATCCTTGCTCTAATAAATCTTCAAAAGAAGAATGTCCACAACGTTTACTTAATTTTTTATGTGCCTCATCTGTAATTAATGGACAATGAATATATTCTGGCACTTTCCATCCAAAAGCTTCATATAAACGATTATATTTTGGAGATGAGGATAAATATTCATTGCCACGGACTACATGAGTAATTCCCATTAAATGATCGTCTACCACATTAGCAAAATTATAAGTTGGATATCCATCAGATTTAATTAAAATCATATCATCTAATTCACTATTGTCTACGGTAATATCTCCATAAATAATATCATGAAAAGTTGTTGTTCCTTCTGTTGGATTATTTTGACGAATTACATAAGGGATTCCCTTTTCCAGATTTTCTTCTACTTCTTCTTTTGACAGATTAAGACAATGTTTGTCATACTGCACAATTTCTTTATTACCTTCTTCTCCAACTTTGTTAGAAAGACCTGCTAATCTCTTAGGTGTACAAAAACAATAATAAGCCTCTCCTTTGTCAATCAATTGTTTCGCATACTCTAAATAAATTCCTTTTTCCTGTCTCTCACTTTGTACATAAGGTCCTACTCCGCCATCCTTATCTGGACCTTCATCATGAACAAGCCCTGTCTTTTCCATAGTACGATAAATAATATCTAAGGCCTCTTCTACATAACGTTCTTGGTCTGTATCTTCTATCCTTAATAAGAATTTTCCATTCTCATGTTTTGCTACCAAATAAGCATACAATGCTGTTCTTAGATTTCCTACATGCATTCTTCCTGTGGGACTTGGTGCAAATCTTGTTCTTACTGTACTCATCTTTTCCTCCGTTCTGCTTTATTGCAATATGTTTTCATAAAAATTATATAACCTATCTGTTACTATTCACACTGAGGATACTCACAATAACGAATCCAACTTATTTAAAGTCTGCCTTCAACAAATAGCTTAGATTCCTTCTCTGTCATTACTTATTCTTACAGACTTTGCAGTCCGTACAAAGCCCTACAGTGAACTGTAACACAAATTTACTTTTTTTTCAACTAAAAAAGACTATTCTATGATTTTTCTGCAAAAAAGTTACCGTTAACTACAGGTATGAAAAATAAATAGAATCCAGCCAATTTAAACTTCATCTTCTGTGAATGGCTGGATTCTTCTCTACCACTACTTATTATTACGGACTTTACAGCCAATGTAAAGTCCTACAGTGTACAGTAACATAAAATCGTCTTTCCTATGCTTGAATATATTTTATTATTGTTTCTACTGTATGTTCAATACCTCCCAAGTCACTGCGTATAGACAAATCATAGTTGGTTAAATCTCCCCACTTTTTTCCTGTATGGAAACTATAATAATTGGATCGGCGTTTATCAAACTTTAAAATATTTTCTTCTGCTTTTGGTTTCTCTAATCCATATATTTCAATTGCCCTTTTTATACGACTTTCAATATTTGCAAGAATAAACAGATTTATCACATTTGGTGTGTCTTTCAATATATAATCAGCACATCTTCCCACAATTATACATGCACCCTGTTGTGCAAATCTACGAATGACTTTTGTCTCTGCCAAAAATAACTGATCATCTACTGACATAGTGCTAAATCCCATATCCATGTTACCATAAGCACTCATTCCCATAGCAATAGAATACAAAAAGCTATTGGTAGCTTTTTCTTCTGCCCTTTGAAATGCAATTTCTGAAAAACCACTTTCTTTTGCAGCACTAGAAATAATCTCATTATCATAAAATGGAATTTCAAAATGTTCTGCAAGCTTTTTACCAACCTCACGTCCCCCACTACCATACTGTCTGCTAATTGTAATAATTTTGTTCATAATCATAACCCCACTTCCTGCTGTCCCCTATAAGTTAAAAATCATACTGCTCAGTATTTATATTTAGGGTAAATTTTTTAGACTCTTTTTTAAATAAGATATGAAATGGCTGCATGAAATCACATGCAAACATGTATCCATACAGCCGTTTCATAAAACTTTTATAGTAAACTGGCACAAGCACTGCTATATTTTATTTTTTCTTAGCTTTTACTTTTAATTTGAATGTTTTTGTCTTTATAAGTTTGCCATTCTTACTATCTTTTACATATACTTTGAACTTATATGTTCCAGCCTTCTTCATAACCTTTTTCAAACTTTTTGTTCCAGAATAATTTTTAATTGTTTTGGTTTTTCCTTTATAAGTATAAGTATATTTATACTTCAAAGTACCAGTACCACCTTTTGCATTTGCTTTTAACTGAACCTTTAATTTTCCCAAATTCAATACTTTGAAAAGAGTAATGGTCAAAGGTTCTGGTGTTACTTTAACAATAACTTCATCAGTAGTCACATTGCCTGTTTCTGTATCTTTTGCATATACTACAATAGTATATGTTCCAGCCTTTGCAGGTTTCCAATTAAAATTCGATGTTTTTGCATATTTACGAAGAATAGACTCACTAGAGCCTTTTTCTGCAACAAATTTGTAAGTATAACTTCCATTTCCACCAGCTATCTTTGTGGTAAGTTTCACTGTTTTTCCTGCTACTACAGATTTCTTACTTGCCTTCAATGTTACCGCAAATTCTTCTTCTGGATTTGGTGTTGATGGTGCTGGTGTCTTATCTGCTGGAATATTTGTTGGTGGTATCTTTGTTGGCGGTACCTGTGTTGGCGTTGGTGCCTCTGTTACCTTTGTATCTGATGTTGGTGTTGGTGCTTCTGTTACCTTTGTATCTGATGTTGGTGTTGGTGCTTCTGTCACCTTTGTATCTGGTGTTGGTGTTGGTGCTTCTGTCACCTTTGTATCTGGTGTTGGCGTTGGTGCTTCTGTCACCTTTGTATCTGATGTTGGTGTTGGTGCTTCTGTCACCTTTGTATCTGATGTTGGTGTTGGTTCCTCTGTTTCTTTTATATCTGGTGTT
>JAAVZU010000016.1 GCA_022791815.1 Lachnospiraceae bacterium | reverse complement strand
GGTTACGGCAGATGTTGCCATCTCTGCAACACGAGACATACTCAAACTTATTGATTGTTCACCCCTTCGCTCCATCTCCATTACAGAGACTTCTCCACTACTATGGGCTCGGCTGACTTCTCACAGTTCGTTGTTACTAGGCTGATGAAACCTCTGTGAGACCTCCCCAGTTAAGGTGCAAACTCTTTCCCTCCATATATCTGCCACATTTACTCCGTTTCTACAAATGTGATAGTTATTAGACTTCGCTTCTTTTTGCAAGCTTATCTCTCGAAACTTAGCCTTATATGTGATTTCTTTTCGTCAGACCAGAGGTTTGCCTACAACTTCTTTCAGATTCCACCTCACGATGGACACCCTTGTTTTTCAGCTATACACTTCCCACTATCTGGGCGTGTTAGGGACTTTCACCCATTAGAGTTTGCCCATGCTGGGCAAACAAAAAAGAGAGCATAATTGGCTCTCTTTCATAAAATCATTTTTTATTATATTAATATTTTCATTCATCAAGTAAATCTTGATAACTTACATTTAAAACTTCTGCTATTTTTTTTCACCTCAATATCAGTAACAAACCTTGTTCCATTTTCTATTCTTTGTATTCTGTTATTGTCAATATCTAATTCAAACATAATAATGATGATTAAAAGTAATATTATGCATTTTAATTTTTTTCTCTATTATGTCTTGTTCTTTTGTGTTGTATAATACTCTGGTTAACCATAACCCAAAAAGGACATTTCTCCAAAATTTTCTTTCAAAGAAAATGCCCTTTAAAGTAAATATATTAACTTAATCTGACAAAAGTTTAATTTATCATACCATACAACTTCAAGATAAGACCCCACTTGGTTTTAATCATCTTTTTTGCCTAACTTTTTACTCGTCTGTATTATAGATACTAGTAATTACATTTCCAGTATCATTAAATGTGCCACCACTCACTATTTCAAAATTTTGAAAAAATCCTGATTTCTATCTACTATTTATCATATTGAGGATTCGTATTTGCAAATGACAGTTCCATAATCCTGTTATCGGAATCATTAGCTAATACACAACGATAATATTCATGTGTACCCTCTGTCCTTTCTGCTACAACATAATAGAAATCTTCAATTTTTTCATTCTCAAGCAACAAGCGATTACAAAATGTTATACTATTCTCTACAAGAACATCTTCCTTTGCATACTGAACATCGTTTTCGTTATACAGATAAAAGTATTTTTCAGATTCAATGGAAATATGATTGGATTGATGTTCCTCTACACAGCTTTCAATAAACTTCTTATAATCGTCATTTGATAGTGAAACACTAAATCCGGATAAATATTGAAACCATTCTACATGATAATAATATTTTATATTAGCTTGAGATTCTGGTAATGACTTTGAAAAAACGGAGTATTTTGCCTTATCCCGAAATGTTTGATAATCTTTAAACCTCACTCTGGTTTGAGGAACAATACATACCAAAAAAGCTTCCCATATCGCCCAAAAAAACAATAAACCAACAAAAGTAATAGAAAACAACAATAATCTTCTCTTTTTCATAACATTCACCTACTAGTACAGCCAATATATGAATGGTGTCTTACCTTTTTCCCAGACCGTTTCACCTTTACAAACACCATACAATTCATAGCTTTGTGCTAACCCTAGTGCATTCATTTCATTTAACATATCATAAAATGAAAAATCATAATAATCAATAATGTAATAGATATATTCCATAGAATAAGTTTTTGATGCCGGATTATAAGTACAATGCAACGTAACAGCTGCATCTGCTGCATTATAGATTCCAAATGCAGGTATATTCAATAATGCATCTATATTTTGATACCAGTCTGAAAAACCTGTGCAGTCATGGTAATCACATCCCGTCCAATTCTTATTTGGAGACAAGGAAAGATATACCTCCGTATTGTATTCATTTAAAACTGTTTCTACTGCTGCCACAGCTTTAGCCATATTTATCTTAAAGTATTTGTTTGCTGAATTAATACCAAAAACACTCTCATCAATAAAATTGCTGGAATATAAATACTTTCTTGTACTTCCTTCTGCTAGACCTTTTGCTTCACCTCCATCTCCTCGAACGTATGTATACAGACAATCACCAGCCTGAACACTTACTCCTAGACCAATAGCAACTGCTGTTAAAGTTCCCACAGATGCATAACCTGCCAAGTCTAAATATGACATATCTGCAAGTTTATCAGAATATAAATTATAAACCCCAGCAGCTCCTGCTGCAACTCTCTGTTCCCCAAACATGTATACATTTTCTTCTTTTTCATACTTATCATGAATAAAATTATTTGAGTATGGGATATATCCCATTTTGCCATAATATTGTTGTCCGTCTGTATTTAATGTACCATCTACAAAAATGAAATCTTCTGGTAATGTTCCATATATTGTAGAGTGATTTAATGTACAGGAATATGTATTACCATTTAGCATATATGTTTCTATAACTGGTGCACCACCCATAGCATCATAATCACTCACCCCATCACCATCCGTATCAGTTTTATTCGGATCTGTATATACAATTTTCCCATTTGATAATCGCATACCATTCACTTCATAAACATCATATAATCCATCACCATCTGAATCAGTTGGATCTACATATCCTACTGTATTCCCCTGTAATTCAGAAATAATTTCTGACAAATTTTCTGTTGTTGCAGCATAATAATATGTGCCACCTGTCTCCTTTGCCATCTGTTCCATAGCAGTTGACGTACCATTAACTACATTTATACAATGAATTTTAATTTCCTTTTCTTTAGCAGATTGCACTAAAGTTGTATTATAAGAAACATCCCCATCACAAATAAGAATAATCATTTTTTGATTCAAACCGCTACTGCCATCTAACATGGTAATTCCCCTTGAAATTCCCAAGTCTGCTCTAGTTCCCCCACTTGTACTTAATGTACCAATTGCATTCTTTATCAAATCTATATCTGGCGTAAGTTCCTGAACAATATATGCATTTGAGTTAAACCTAATAAGTCCAGCTTGATCTCCTTCTAATAATGCATCCGTAAAACTATTTAAGGCATTTTTAGCTGTAGTAATTCTTGTTCCCGACATACTGCTAGAAACATCAACAACAAATGCCACATCATAGTATATCGTTTCACCATAGGTTCTATAATTCATATCCATACGCATATTATCAAGCCATATTTTTTTATCTACAATTAAGTATGTTGAAAAGTGTGTTGTAGAATATGTAATTATGTGATTTTTTTTATCAACTTTTGAATCTTCTAGTAACACATAGTTGTCATTCTCCTCATCATACCACATCATACACAAATCATCTTCACTTGTCTCTCCTAGTGCTTTCTCATCATATGCAAATGTAATCTCGGCAGTAGAAAATTCACTATCGCATGATATTTCAACCGGAACACCAATCAGTCCTACCACATCTGATGAGCGAGTATCCAGTTTGTATGTATTAGTAATGCTGACTAAATTATCAATGTATCCACTACACTCTAGTGATACTGATACACCTGTGATACCCTTTTTATCATCGGAATCAATTTTCTCTGTATATTTTTGTTCTACAGATTCATTACCATCCAAAACTCCATTATTATCTGTGTCTGCCTTATTAGGGTCAAATTGTAATACAATATCTTCATAATCACTTAATCCATCTTCATCTGTATCCTTAATTAATGGATTTGTGAAATACTTATTTACTTCATCACCATCTGTAATTTTGTCCCCATCCGTATCTTCAAGATAACAGTTTGTTCCTAACTTTATTTCTTCTATATTTGTCAAACCATCTTCATCAAAATCTTCATTTCCATCTGTAATTCCATTATTATCTGTATCCTTAATTAATGGATTTGTTCCTGTAATAATTATTTCCGAAAAATCTGACAATCCATCTCCATCTGTATCAACTTCATTTATATCAGTTCCATAAAGACTTTCGAAATAGTTATTTAATCCGTCACCATCATTATCATTTAAATCTACATCCATACTTTCCATATTTTTTACATTTATATTCATAAAGTGAACAGACTTTTGCACTATTTTGCCATTTCCTTTTTCAGCAACTATACTTACATCGTTATATCCGACCACCAATCCAAAATCCTTTATTATCCATTCATCAGAAATATTTATTACCCCTTGTTTTACAATATTATCATTAATATCTCTTATATTATACAATATTTTTTTAATATTATTAGTATTAGAAATCTTTCCAGTCAAAGCAGAAATTTCATCTTCTATGTAATACCATTTAGCATTTTTATTATATTCTAACCCATCAGTATTTATTGAAATCTCAGTATCTATATCATCGTATTTTGCTATTTCCCCATTATTATCCCAACCAGTTACCTTAATACAATTATTTCCATTTTCATAGTCTTCATATTTCATCAAACACGAACAATTCCACAGTACATTATCATTGCCTCGCCAAAATCTCATACTTCTCTTTCCTGCATTTTCATGAGTTACTTTATATTTATAAATATATTCTTCGACCTTTTCCAATTCACTATAAGGGTCATATAACATACGATCTGCGGATTCTATTATCACATTATTTCCAGCATTGTTTTCTTTAGTTGCAGTAGTAAAGTTAGCATATAACGTCGTTTCAACCTGATCTACCCAATCTGTAAATTCTGTCAGATCAAGATATATAATGTCTCCTTCCTCAAAACCAGATTCTTCCTTAGTCTCCCAATGACCATATTCACTTCCGTCCACATAATATGCATTATTTTTATCTCTGCCGCCTGCACTCCACGAATTCCATTGTGTTGTTTTATCCTCTGCATAACGATTAAAAGTAATGTTATATGCATTTTTAGGAATCTTTACACTCCATGTAGTTTCATCCTTTTGTGTCATCCAATATGCCGTATGTCCATTGCTGTTATCAATTGCCTTGATTTTAGCATTATCATTTTTTACCCACTTTTCAGCAGTATTGTCAATCAGATACAGTGTATCATGCTCGGTTGCTGCCTGAACAGATATAAATTGCCCCAAATCAATACTTACCAAAACCATAATTACGGTTAAGATACCTGCTAATATTCTTTTCACTTGTTTATTTTTTGAATAAATTTGCATAAAATATACCTCCAATCACATCATAGCCACTCTTACCTTTTCATAATTTTGACTATTCTCTTTAAGGTTTCGTAGATTCGTTTTCATTTTCTTCATACTCAATGGTTAGAAAATGCTTTATCTATAGTTCCTTATTTTTTCTCTTTTTGCCTATTTATACAGTTCTTCCATTCTTCAAAATCAGATAGCACTGCCAGACAATAATCGTTGTATTTTTATGTACTTTTATCCAATAAAGCCAATTCTTCTATCATTTCATTTTTCATAAAGAAACCAACCATATAAAACTTTTCATAACAGTATAAAAGTCTTTTTGTTTTTTACATGCAACAGGTTCTTCAGTCAATTCTTTAAAGCCCCACCTGCTTCGTTAGTTCCTATATTTTTCAGCAAATTCCACTTACTGGCTTAATATTATATGTATTTTGATTACCCACACTGACATGAGTATTTTTACCTTTAGTAATTTCTACAGAAGAAAATTTCTCTCATATAAAATAAGTCTTTCCTTCCTTAATTGTTATTTTTATCCTCCTCTCTTAAAACCTTTAATATGTTATTATCAAATATTACCAATATAAATTAGTATGTATATATTTTATTCTATAAAAAAATTGTTATCAACTAAAAATATAAAATGCTTTTTTGTATATATTTGCTAAATTTTAAATAAACATGGTTCGAGACTAATCCTTTAAAAAATCTGGTTTTATGGTTTCTTTTGAAAATATCCTAAAAATATTTCAGCACTAAATATATTGAAATATAATTTAACTAATCCCGACACACCCTTTGGGAGTGTCGGAAACAACCTTAGCAAGCACTGCCTATGTCATGACACACAGGCGAAATTTCTCATGCCTCCCTGCCATTTGTATTATGAACTATTCATAGGCACAAACTTAAGCCAACAACCTTGGCAAAATACTATATGAAACTCCTCATTGTGATTGCTTAACTGCCATTTTCGTTGTGACAAATAATAGTAATTCCTTTCATTTCCAAAGTTAACAAACATAATCCATGATAAGCACAGAATCCCTTTATCTGTGAAAATACAACTTTATACTTTTCGTATGCGAAGTAAACCATCCTAGTTCCTTCTGTTTTCTTCTTTCAATAAGATTCTGCAAGAAAAGACAGTTGCTCTGATATAGTCCATATGATAAGTCACAAAAGAATGACTACTTCTGCATAAACATTATTTCCTATCTATTCTATAATGTAGTGACAAAAAAATTCTATTCCTGCTACTTTCTCTGTTGGCGGCAATTGATAATGTGTCAACTAATAGTACATACAGAAGACACATTGATGAGAGCAAAAAAGAAAGACAACAGCCCTTCAAAAACATTTTCTCCATGCTATGCCAGAAACATCTACTATACAAGTACACAGGAAACGACCACCAAATATTCAAAATCAAAATTTAAAAATTAGAATCAAATTAGATAACTATTGATTTAGGATAAAAGAAAAGTAATAAAAAATAAAGCAAAAAAATAAACAACCTTAAGCTGATTTAACAACAAATTTAACCTTCCAAATTTATTCAATAGTGATTCAGATTTATTTTGTATGAATTGTAGATATTTCATTTTTAGATAGAAAATTCAATTGTACTATGGTAAAATAATTTCATAGAAGAATTTTTGTTTTAGTAAAAAAAATAACTTTTGTTTTTTTTTTAATTGATAAGGCAATAATATATATACAAGAACTATATGAGGGGGGAAGAAAATGAATTTTTTATTTATGTCTGTTATATTACCAGGAATTCTTTGGGATTGTATTAAAGTAGGTTCTAAATTCTCATCTAAAATTTTAGAAAAAAAATTAAAAAATTGGTCTATTGAAGAAGAAAATTTAAAACTATTAAAAAATGTACTAAAGGAACTTGAACAGAGAAATATAACTTCAAAGAAAGAGTTAAAAAAAGAATTAAGGACAAATGAGAATTTTAAGTTATTTAACACAAAAATTATTATCAAAAGAAACATTCATAAAAATACATATATTAATTTCTTTGGAATACAAAATATAAATGAAAATGACAGAAAAATAACTAAAAAGAAAAAAGAAAGATGTCAGAAGAAATCGAAGAGAAAAAATAAATTAATTAGATGCAGCATTCTAATGTTCATCTTATCAATTATCGCTATTAACTTGTTTTCTTTTATTTCAAAAAACAAGAGCGATAAGTATTGGAAGGGAGAAAAATCTAGTTCCAGTAATTATGGAGGTGGTACTGGTACTGCAAATGATCCTTATTTAATAAATTTACCATGTGAATTGGCTGAATTATCATACCTTGTAGAAAATGGCATTGATTATAAAAATACATACTTTAAGTTAAACAAAGATTTATATCTTA
Source organism: Lachnospiraceae bacterium (assembly GCA_022791815.1). Taxonomy (GTDB): domain Bacteria; phylum Bacillota; class Clostridia; order Lachnospirales; family Lachnospiraceae; genus CAG-411. The sequence goes on along the minus strand of JAAVZU010000016.1, from coordinate 2,047 downwards.
ATAATATAAATGATAGGGGATTTGTTGATGTTCCCAATAGTAATATGACAATAACAAATATTAACTTGAATACATGGATTCCTATAGGCTCAAAAGAGCATCCTTTTTGTGGATACTTTGACGGAAACCATAAATCAATTCATGGATTGTATATAAATGATAATAACAGATCATATCAAGGATTATTTGGATACTGTACTTCAGAAAGCAAAATAACAAATTTAACAATTGAAAAATCAATTATTAATGTTACTAGTGGAAATTTTGTCGGTGGGATATGTGGAAAAATGGACGGATTATTAGATGGATGCTTTTCTGTCCGAGGATGGGTGTATGGCGGATTTTGTGTTGGCGGTATTGCAGGTGAGGGAAATGTAGTTGTTAATTGTGGTTCCTCAGCATTTATTGAAGACACGAATAATTCAAATAAAAGCAATAGTGAAATTAACATAAATTCAGAAGTACTATCCAATAAGGGATGTTTGGGTGGAATTGTCGGAAAATGCAACTATTTAGTTAATTCTGTTTCCTATTCTCGACTTATAAATCCAACTTATAGAGCAGGTGCTCTTGCAGGTGAAGTTGTTTTTGACATATTTAATTGTGTTTGTAGTGATACGATGATACATTATGATTATTTTAACAAGTATTTTAAATTTTTAAACGAAAACAATATGGCATTTTTATATGGAGATGTCTTGGGTATTTTTGATGGTCAAAGTGATAACACGATTGAAAATCATTGTATTTATGCAACAGAAAGCTGTAGTGGTATATATACAACGGCATCAGACAATAATAAAGAGCAATTTAGATTGTCATACCCCCATATATATATAGACAATTTTGAAGATATTTATTCTTCTAACAATTATTTTGCAATTATGAATCATGATTATTCAGTTATTACTGAACTCTATAATACAATTACAGAAGAAATCGATTATCATAATCATGAAAGTGTAATAGAAAAACTAAATGACAATATAGACACTAAGACAGGTGCTCTGTTTCATTCAGATATCGAAAATATTTTAAAACAATATGGCGTTGGAGGAGGAATATTAAATTTAAAAAAATGGGTTCATTCAAATCAACACAATCTTCCTACACTAGATGGTATGAATTTGGAATATATAATATATATGAGCAGGTAAAAAATATGTGTGCTTGAGCGTGCTTGAAAAATTCCACTTATTGTCAACATAATGAAAACAAAAAAACTTATGAGAATTATCCATTTTTTACTTAATCATAGCAAAAAATTCTTTGTTTTCTTTCATTTTCTGCCTGATTTTTCACCCATTATTATGCAATTTTTATGTTTCAGACACACTCTAATGTAGCATCTTATTAATTTTTTCCTAAATGCATAATGTAATTGGTATTAATAAATCAATGTTTCACAGGTATAGTTGTTATGCTAACTATCAACCCTGCTAAGGATTGGTAGTTATACTAAATATCAATGGTATAATACAATAGTTAGCCAAAACTAATATCCTCCCATTTTACCATCTTTATCAAAATAATTGTATTCATATTTTTGTGTAGATTTATATCAGCATATTATACTATATATCCTCACTATATAGTATAATATGCTGATATATTCAAATGCCAACCTATATACATATCCCTAAGCCTCTTTACCCTTTTATTATTTTTCTTCCATTTATCTTAGTAACTTCTTGACCTTTTTCCACAAATCTGATACAATCCCACTTGGATAGCTTTATCCAAAACTGAATAAATCTTAAAACCAACTGTTGTAAAACATTGAACATTTTACAGCAGTTTTTTTATACCCAAAACGAGAAAAGGAGTGTTAAAAATGGCAAATAGAGAACGTACCAATCCGGTGCAGTTTTACCTAAATGACAACGAGCAGTATATCCTAGAAGAAAAGTTCAAACTCTCCGGCATGAAAAGCAAATCCGCCTTTCTACGGAAGCTCATTTTATACGGATATGTCTATGACGTGGATTACAGTTTCCTACGGGAATACAATACGGAGCTTGGACGGATCAGCTCCAGCCTGAACCAG
>JAAVZU010000015.1 GCA_022791815.1 Lachnospiraceae bacterium | reverse complement strand
TTTAGTCCCCAAATATCATTCATCAAATCTTCCCCTGCCTCACTAGCTGCCTTTGCTACCTGGCTTTTGTAAGTATCTACAGATAAAGGCACATCAAAGCGTTTTTTTAATGCTTCCAAGACAGGAACTACTCTCTCTATTTCTTCTTCATCCGAGATCTTTGTATACCCTGGTCTGGTAGACTCTCCTCCCACATCAATTATTGCGGCTCCTTCTTCTATCATTTGTGCAGCATGATCAATTGCCTTATCTAACTGGTTAAATTTATTCCCATCTGAAAAAGAATCTGGCGTTACATTTAAAATCCCCATAACATAAGATTCTTCTTTTGTCCAATCAAATTCTTTCTGTCCTATTAACATTCTACTTTATCCTCTCTTTGTAATGTTTTAATAAGCAATTGTAAAACTTTCATTATCTTAATTTAATCTCAATTTATTTTGTGCAGATTAACATGTCAAAGCTGGTTCTTTTGAATCCGTCGGTTCTTATAAAACCAGTGTTGCATTTTTCTTTTCTTCTGACCACTTGCATCTATCCTTTGCCTTACAAGTAAAACAATTTCTTGAAAGTTTATCAGCCCTATATAAATAATCTGCCAATACACTTTCTTCCATTGTTTCTTTTCTATGTGCATCAATGGCTTTTGTAATAATCTGAATCTCATTTGCCTTATAGCCATATTTTATAAGAAACTCCTTTGCAATCTCTACACTTGCCTGTTCATGGGAAATACCTTTCTCATACTCCCATACTCTGCCAATGTCATGAAGAAGTCCTGTGGCATAAATGATATCTTGTTCCAAATAACTTCCCTCTTCTAAAGCTAAAATATACATAATTCTTGCAACATCACAAAAATGTTCTAATGTATGGCAGCAGAACTCTCTATCCCTTTCATATTCTCTAATTTTCTCTATCATATTTTGATATTGCTTATCACAAATTATTTCCTGATATCGCTGCATAGTGTACCTCTTTCGTTAAAACCATTTCTTTCTATAAAACCTACATGCTGCCTTTGGCATCACCATGAATGAAAGTTGATTGCTACGTTCTACACACTCTGCAAATCACCAACTGTATTCGTATTTTGAGTTATCGCCCTACATACTCATACAGTTAGCCAGCCAAATGGTTACATTTCTTTGCAAGTAAACTTACACGAAATGCAATCGTTTGTCAGGACTTTCATAGTAAAGTATAGCATCATTTTCTTATTCCTTCAAGTTAATGAAAAAGTTTCTTTATTGCTTTTTTCCTTGAGATATGTTACTATTTTCATGGTGTTATCAACAATCTTACATGATATATAACACTGCAGAAATGCTTATTAGCGCCATGTACCTGAATCATTAAGGTTAACGAGGAGGAAAGAGTATCGAAAATTCGGCGGATGCTTTCCCGCGTAAATTAGGACGTGTGATATACAGGCAAAACATCGGGTAACCGAAACACAAATCTTGTATAACCTAATAAAAAAGAAAAGGAGAATGATTATGTGCGGAATTATTGGTTATACTGGCATACTTGATGCCAAGAAAGTGCTTACAGAGGGCTTACAGGAACTGGAATATAGAGGATATGACAGTGCAGGTATTGCTTATTTTATGGATGGTACCATTAAAACAATTAAACAGGAAGGAAAAGTTTCCTGCCTTTGCGAAACGGTTAAAGAAACTGCAGTTGAAGACATGACAACTTGCGGAATTGGTCACACCCGTTGGGCTACTCATGGAGGTGTTTCCACTACTAATTCTCACCCACACTCTTACGGAAAAGTAACATTGATTCACAATGGTATTATTGAAAATTACAAAATTTTAGAAGAAGAACTTCGTGAAAAAGGAATGGAGCCTGTTTCCCAAACAGATTCTGAAATTGCAGCTATGGTAATTAATGATTGTTATGAAGGGAATCCAGTAAAAGCAATTAAAGCAGCCGTTGCGAAATTAGAAGGAGCTTATGCTTTTTGTATTATGTTTGAAGATTTTCCTGGTGTAATATACGCCATTCGGGCAGGAAGTCCACTAGTTGCTACCCATACAGAAAAAGGATCTATTATTGCATCAGATATGGTTGCATTATTAAAATATTCTAAAAATTATTTTGTATTACCAGAACATCATATTGCTCGTCTTACCGTAGATGATATCACCATTACGAATATGGAACATCAAGTGGTAGAGCCTAAAATGCTTCATGTGAATTGGGATGTAGCTTCTGCCAGAAAGGGCGGCTACGATTATTTTATGTTAAAAGAAATACATGAACAGCCAGAAGCTCTTAAAAATACCATTGGTCCCCGTATGGTAAATGGTTTACCTGACTTTAGTGAAGATCAGATTCCAGACAGCTTATTTACTGATATTAACCGTGTAATTATTACTGCCTGTGGAACAGCTATGCATGCTGGCCTTGTAGGAAAGAATATGATTGAGTCTTTAACAAGAATTCCTGTTACCGTTGATATTGCTTCGGAATTTCGTTATCAGAATCCGATTCTTGATAAGCACACACTTGTTATTACGATTTCACAATCTGGAGAAACAGCTGATACACTGGCAGCTCTTCGTTTGTCAAAAGAAAATGGTTCAAAGACTTTATCTATTGTCAATGTAAAAGGGTCTTCCATTGCCAGAGAAAGTGATTATGTACTGTATACCCACGCAGGCCCAGAGATTGCTGTTGCCAGCACAAAAGCTTATACAGTACAGCTTGCAGCCATGTATTTGTTTGCATTCCGCTTTGCTTATGCAAAAGGACTGCTTAGTGAGGAAGATACACGAAAATATATGACAAAATTAGAAAGTACCATTGAAACTGTAGAAGAACTTCTCTCTTATGATGAAGAAATTAAGCCAATTGGTAAAAAATTAAAGAAAACAAAAGATTTATTCTTTATTGGTCGTGGTTTAGACTATGCCCTTGCCAGTGAAGGATCCATCAAATTAAAGGAAATCAGTTATATTCATTCAGAAGTCTATGCAGCAGGCGAACTAAAACATGGTACAATTTCTCTTATTACTGACAATGTACCAGTTATTGCACTAGCAACTCAGGCAAATGTATATGCTAAAATGATATCCAATATTAGAGAAGTCCGCTCCCGTGGTGCAAAAGTCATTCTTATAACAAATGCAGATGCACATGTGGATGCTTCCCTTTGTGATTACCACATTATGCTGCCAGAGATGGAAGATGCATTTACACCTTTTGGTGCAGCAGTTATTCTGCAATATATTGCATATTATACTGCTGTTAGCCGTGGTTTAAACGTGGATCAACCTAGAAATCTAGCAAAATCAGTTACTGTAGAATAGAAATAAAGCGGGCTTGCCCGCTTTGTATTAAGATAGGCTGCCATAAAATTGGCAGCTTTTTTTGAATGAATAAGACTATATCAAATGAATTCATATTTTATTTGATATAATTTGCAATTTAAGAAGTAAATTACGATATTTATTATGACAGTTATTCTGCATACTACTGTTTCAGCGAAACTAAAAATTCTCTTTTTATGTATCTGAATAGAATCAGAAGAAAATACACAAAAGAATAGATATCACAGGATAGAAATTATTATAGAAGTAATATATCCCATTAAGATAAAAGGTGCAAATGCTATTTCACAATCCTTCTTCTGCTTTTTAAAAAGCACTAAATATATTCCATAACATGCTGCCAGCAAAACAGATAGGAATAGAATTGTGTATGTATGCTGAAAGCCACATGTAATACCAATTACTCCAAACAGCTTGATATCTCCTATTCCTATGGCTTTTTTGGAGAATAAATATACCAAAAATAAAACTCCAGCTCCCATAAGAAATCCCACAAACTCCTGAATCAAAATAATTTTCCAATCATCTTGATACCAGCCAATCTGGAAAAAAAAACAAATTATTTGAAATCCAGTTCCAAACGCAATAAGAACATTTGGTATTATTTTCTTGCGATAGTCTATCACTGCAGAACAATAAATAATCTGATACAACATGATTACTTTCGTAAAATCTAATAAATTTTTTGAACAGATTCTTGCTATTACCACAACTACAATAGTTAGTACAAAAGATAAAACTATAACAAACCATTTCTTCCATTTTTTTCCAGAACTTTCTCTTTCTCTTGAAAAAAACAAAAATAACAAAGCAAAAATTTGTACTAATAAACTAATAACAATTTGTAAATATATCATGTTTTCTCCTTCTGCAAACATTCATTTGGCACCATTTGTTTACAGACAAGATTATAACATACAAATATAAAAAATGTAGAAAACCAGACAGACGACCACCAAAATGGGACAAATAACCACTTTTAATACCAATTTTGTTAAATTTCAAATCCTAATTTTTTCATTTCCAATCGAAATCTGCATATTGGAAATCCTACAATATTATAATAATCTCCTTCAATTCCATATATGTATTTTGCAAACCGTCCTTGAATTCCATAAGAACCTGCCTTGTCCATAGGTTCTCCTGTCAAAACATAATTCATAACCTGTTCTTTAGTCATATCTGCAATCCGGACTTTTGTATTTTCAGAAAAGCACAATGTTTGCGTATTACCATTTGTTTCTTTAATTACAATTGCAACCCCCGTATATACATTATGAGTATGTCCTTGTAAATTCATAAGCATATTTACTGCTTCCAGCTCATCAGCTGGTTTTCCAAGAATATTACCCATATTGGCAACTACAGTATCTGCACCTATTACAATCGTATTATCATTATACAAATTTGCAACATCTGTAGCTTTTAAAAGAGCTAGTTCTTTTACTACGCTCTCAGGATCTGTAGTTGCTATAATTTCTTCACAATTACTAGGAATAACCTGAAAACTCATCCCCGCTTGTTCTAATATTTCGCGTCGCCTTGGTGAATTCGATGCTAAAATAATTCGATACATACCTCTTTTCCCCTTTTCTATCTTTTTCCTATATTTAATCTTCTCTATTCTTTTCCCTTAATACAACCTTAGTTTTTTGGATATAATGCAAGTCATGATAAGCTTCTGTTTCCACTGGTAATTTCTTTTTTTCCAGTCGTTTCTCTACAAATTTCTTCAGCAAATGATAAATTACTGCAAATGTAGGAACCCCAAATATCATTCCAATAAATCCAAACAAACCTGATCCTACTAAGATAGAAAAAATAACCCAAAATGCAGATAAGCCAGTAGACTCCCCAAGAATCTTTGGTCCAATTAAATTTCCATCAATCTGCTGCAAAATAATTATGAAAATAACAAATACAACGCCCGCTTTTGGATCTGACAATAAAATAAGTACAACACTGATTGCTCCTCCAATATATGGTCCAAAAAAAGGTACTATATTCGTAATTCCTACAATAACACTAACTAGTAAAGTATACGGCATCTGTAAAATTGACAGACACACAAAACAAATTATACCAATAATAAAAGAATCTATTACTTTTCCTGTAAGAAATCCAGTAAATATCTGGTTGCTGTCCCGAAGAAGCTCCAAGGTCGTATTTGCTGTTTTCGTCTGGAATAATGCATAAATAAGTTTCTTTCCCTGACCAATAAAACGTTCTTTATTTGACAGAACATATACAGATACAATAATGCCAATAAAAATATCTTCTATAATATTAATAAATCCTACCACACCCACTGTAACAGTAGAAAATAGGGAATCCATTTTTGTAATAAGATTATCTTTTGCCCAGTTCTCTACATAACTTCCAATTGAGGAAAGTGTCTCTGCTAATACTCCATCTAACCGCTCATTAATAGAAAGGCTTGTCACCCAATTTGTAAATTTACTAAATTGTTCTGGTAAATCTTTCACCATATTGCTCACTGTCTCAAACAACTCTGGTAAGATCATGTAAAGTAAAATTGCAACAACTAATATAGCTAAGACTAGTGTAATAAATATACTTAGTCCTCTCACCATACCATGTAATTTATCTTTATCCTTCCCTTTTTTTTCTAAAAGAGAAGTAAATATCTTCTCAAAACGATTCATAACTGGATTCAAAAGATAAGCAAATACCAAACCACATAAAATTGGTTCAAATATACCCAATAAACTATGAATTCCATTTAATACTGCTTCAATTCGTACAACAACTACAGCAAAAATAATGCAGGCAGCAACAATTAGAAAAACAATTCCTCCCTTCCAAAAGTATTCTTCATAGGGATGTGTTTGTTTTTGCTTTAAAGGCTTTCCCTCTGCTCCGACTATTTTTTTCTTTTTTTCTTCATGTACTATGTTATTATTTTCTTTTTCCATTTTGATTCCTTTCCTTAACTAAAACCTACACTTCCTTTTTTATTATACACGAAAAAAGCAGGTATTCCAACCCAAAATGAAATACCTGCTTAAATTCACTGTTACAATTTCTAATAATAATTTTATAACATTCCTTCTAATGTTTTACGTATAGCAACAATAAAGTCCTGGCTATTTACGACATTTACATTATCTAGTGTTGTGATAAGCGCCAAATCTTTTGTCATTGTACCATTTTCAATAGTTGCAATAGTCGCTTTCTCTAATTTATCTGCAAATTCCATAAGCTGCTTATTGCCATCTAGTTCTCCACGCTTTCTTAAAGCTCCTGTCCATGCATAAATTGTAGCTACTGAGTTTGTAGAAGTTTCTTCTCCTTTTAAGTGTTTGTAATAGTGTCTCTGTACTGTTCCATGTGCTGCTTCATACTCATAATTTCCATCTGGTGAAACAAGGACAGAAGTCATCATAGCAAGAGAACCAAACGCAGAAGAAACCATATCACTCATTACATCTCCATCATAATTCTTACAAGCCCAGATATATCCACCTTCTGACTTCATAACCCGTGCTACTGCATCGTCAATTAAAGTATAGAAATATGTAATTCCTGCTGCTTCAAATTTTTCTGTATATTCTTTATCAAAAATTTCCTGGAAAATGTCCTTGAATGTATGATCGTATTTCTTAGAAATCGTATCTTTTGTTGCAAACCATAAATCCTGTTTGGTATCTAATGCATAGTTAAAACAACTTCTCGCAAAACTTTCAATAGATCCATTTAAATTATGCATACCTTGCACAATTCCTTCTCCATTAAATTCATGAATGAGTTCTTTGATTTGAGTTCCATCTTCTCCTGTAAATACAATTTCTGCCTTTCCAGCACCAGGAATCTTCATTTCTGTTCCTTTATATACATCACCATATGCATGTCTTGCAATGGTAATAGGTTTTGTCCAGTTCTTTACACAAGGCTCAATTCCCTTTACAATAATTGGAGCACGAAATACTGTTCCATCTAAAATAGCACGAATCGTTCCATTTGGACTCTTCCACATCTCCTTTAAAGTATACTCTTTCATTCTTGCAGCATTTGGCGTAATGGTTGCACATTTTACAGCTACACCATACTTCTTTGTTGCTTTGGCAGAATCAATTGTTACCTGATCATCTGTGGCATTTCGATACTCTAAACCTAAATCATAATATTCCGTATTTAATTCTATAAAAGGAAGTAATAATTCATCCTTAATCATCTTCCACAGAATCCTGGTCATTTCATCCCCATCCATCTCAACTAATGGAGTAGTCATCTTAATCTTTTCCATTTCGCGTATCCTCCTCTATATTTAACATAAGTTTTCCACTTTATATAATAACATATATAATATCTTATCATATAAAAAAGCGAGGTTGAAAGCATGTGCCTTCAACCTTGAATTATCACCTTTTTATTATAACTAATTTTTCACAATAAAACAAGAGTATTTTCTATAATTTTACTGTCTTTACACTACTATATGTACCATAAACTTTTGTATTATGAACTATTTTATAGGCACGAACCTTAATATAGTATTTTGTGCCACCTTTCAGATTCTTAATTACTGCACTTTTCCCAGTTTTTGTAACTGATTTCTTCTCCGAAAAATCCTCCTTAGAAGAATAAACCAATTGGTATCCATCTACATCTGTTACCTTCTTCCAACTTGCTGTTATCTGGTAGTCTGAAGAATTTGCCGCAACAGAACTTGAAGATGTCCCTTTCTTTATACTTAAACCACTTACCTGATTAACCTTAGTAAGTGCTATTTCTAAATCAGAAATTACTTTTTTTCTTGTATCTTTTCCAAAATATCCATCTGGAAGCAACCCTTTCTTTTTTTGATATTTCTTAACAATATTTTTATCTTTGGTTGTATATTTCCCATCTATAGAAATAGAATATTTTAAAGTTTTCAAAGCTAATTCTACCCACTTTACATCTTCTCCAGTCATGTTTTTTTTCTTATAATAAATGGTTCTAGTAGGAACTTTATATTTATTAAGAGGATTTTTTGCAGTTGTTGTAATCGCAGAAGATGGTATAGATGTATCTGCTGGTTTTACTGTTATTATTGGCTTTACCGTTGCTGTTGGCTTTACTGTTGCTGTTGGCTTTACGGTTGTTGTTGGTTTTACTGTTTTAGTTGGCTGTACTGTCGGTTTTACTGTTGCTGTTGGCTTGGCTGTTGTTGTTGGTTTTGCCGTTTTAGTTGGTTGTACCGTCGGTTTTACTGTTTTAGTTGGCTGTATTGTTGGTTTTACCGTTGCTGTCGGTTTTACCGTTTTGGTTGGTTGTACTGTTGGTTTTACCGTTGTTGTTGGTTTTACTGTTGCTGTTGGTTTTATTGTTACTGTTGTTCCTGCAGATGGAGTTGTTTTTACTGTTGCTGTTGGTTTTATGGAAACATCCTTAATGATACGATACATATCTAAACTTTCCCATGTATGCTTATAAACTTTAGAAATAGAGACACAGCAGCCAATTGCTGGATCATCAAATAAAATCTCATCATCTACTACTTTTTTAGCAACAATATAGTGTGTACCACTTCCATAACTTCCTCCCACAATAACTCCTTGAGGATATTTCTCCAGAAGTCCTTTTACAAAGGCTTGTTTTTCCTTTACAGATTTGCTATTCATACTACTAGTTTCTGATGTGCTGACATTGTATGCAGATGCTATTTTGCTGTGAACAACATAATTAGAACAGCCATTTGCAATATATACATTTACAGGATTTACATCTTTCCCCATATTTCTAAGTATCATCGCATAAGAAGTGATATAACACATGGAAGTTAATGTCTTCCCATTATAAGTCCAGCCCTTTTGGCTATAATAATGTTCATCTTCTTGAACAGTAGCATATATAGTACCCTTTTCTTTATTTGCCTGGTTAATTGAAACAGAAAAAAGCATAATTATCATTATCAAAAATGCAAATTTTCTTTTTATATTCTTTCTCATCTGATATCGAACCCCTTTATAATATTCTTTTGCATCATGTAATCTCTAGTTTAATGCCATTTTATAAATTTCTAAATAGTTATAATTAATTTAACTATTTTATAATATAAAACATATCTGATACATCAAAGTGTCACATACTATTTCATAAGTCTGCAATCTGGTATAATATATCTGTTTTGCCTTACTTCCATATTACATAGGATTGTATTTAAGATATATTTATAGATTCTGACTTTGTTCATACTGAAGACCTTAAATAAACGTAATTAAGTCAATTCCCGTTAATTCTCCTGCTTCTTCTTTTTGTATGTTCTTCTTGACACTTTTATATGTATTCTTACTTTTGAAAGTCCCATTTTTAATCTCCTTTTCTTTTATAAAATTAGTAAAAAAATATATTATTAAATCATTTATAAAAAGCAATAATTCATACATAGCCATAGAACAATTACTATTTTATATCATAACATTTTTGTTATAATTTTACAAGTTTTTCATTTTTTTCCTTTTATTTCTATATTATGTTTATATTCAGCTTGACTTTTTCTTTTATTACTTTACAATGAAAGTGTTGTCAGTAGATATAATAGCTGATATGTGCTTGCACAAAAAACAACTATAAATTCTATCATAGAACCTGACACTTTTTTATTATATCGAGAAATGAGGTTATTTTATGTCAAAAAAGAAAAAAAATACAAATTTGGACTTTTTATCCTTTTTGAACCATGCTACATCTCCTTATCATACTATTCTATCCTGTTGTTCCCATTTAGAAAAATCCGGATTTGAAGCCTTAAATTTTACTGAATCATGGAAATTAGTTCCTGATAAAGCCTATTACACAATTATTTATGGCACTACCTTATTTGCTTTCCATGTGGGAAACCAAGTATCAGAAAAAAGTTCAAAATTCCATATAATTGCTTCTCACACTGATCATCCAGGATTTCGTATTAAACCATTCCCTTCTATTTATGAAAAAGGTTACTTAAAATTAAATACAGAAACTTATGGAGGTGCAATTCTAAATAGCTGGTTTGACCGTCCTCTTTCTATTGCCGGGAAGGTGGTCTTAAAAAGTGAGGAAATTTTTCATCCTAATGTTCAATATTTTGATTATCAGTCTCCTCTTTTGATTATACCAAATCTTGCAATTCACATGAATCGAAAAGTAAACTCTGGTATAGAATTAAACAAACAACAGGATATGCTTCCTATTTTTTCCTTAGAAGAAAAAACAGATATGTCAAAGGATAGTTTTATTTCCTTTCTTTCCAAAGAGTTAAAGGTTGCATATGAAGATATTCTGGATTATGACTTGTCCGTATATAATCCAGAGCCAGGTTGTAAATTAGGATTAAATCAAGAATTTCTATCAGCGCCAAGAATTGATAATTTATCTTCTGTTTATACAAGTCTTAAAGCTTTATGCCAAACAGATAGTTTAAATCCTTCTATCATAACTGTAGCAGCTTTTTATGATAATGAAGAAGTTGGCAGCAGTACAAAACAAGGGGCAGATTCTTATCTTACTCAAATTCTAATGGAAAAAATATATGAAGGACTTTCTTTTTCAAGAGATTCACTAAACAATAGCATTGCAAATAGTTTTCTTCTCTCAGCAGATGTCGCTCATGGCTACCACCCAAATTATGGAGGTAAAAGCGATCCTACAAATCTTGTTTCTCTTGGTAAAGGTGTTGTTTTAAAAATGAATAGCAGTCAACGGTATGCAACTGATACAGAAGCCATTGGGGCAGTCGTGCAGCTATGTAATCTTTTTGATATACCATACCAAAAATTTGTAAATCGTTCTGATATGGCTGGCGGCAGTACACTTGGTTCAATTTTATCTTCTCATCTGCCTATGCATACAGTAGATTTAGGGATTCCAATCCTTGCCATGCATTCTGCAAGGGAAACTGCATGTGAAGAGGATTTACAGTCCTTATTAGCCTTGTGTCAAGCTTTTTATCAAGAAGGATAGTCTTTTTGGTAAATATTTTTTAATGTAAAATTGGCGGTCACAATGACCGCCAATCCAAAAACTTACACATTTTATTTGACAATTGCTCTAAAATCTTCTTTCCATGTTTATTATAATAGTTCTGTCATTATTCGATAACAAGAGTTACATACTTACCATCTTCTTTATTATATACATGTTTTCCTATTATAGTCCGAAGGTTTCTAACATCTTTTATATCTGGACTTGCAAATTCCTGATAACAGATGGAAGAATCTTCTGTATTTAATTTTTCATAGAAATCTGAAATATGACAATAAAATTTATCTAATATATCTTCTAATGGATACTGTGAAATATCGCTGGCATCCTCCCCTTCATTATACTCTGGTTCCTGAATAAAGGATAATGATGTTACATATAATATCTCATCATCGTCTACTATTTTATATATTCCATCTTCTACATTTATATATTCCTCATCTGAATACTTATCATCAATATAATTTTCAATTTGTTTCATAATTAATTCTCCTTTGCGTGCAAACCAAGCAAAAGACTGTTACAGCAAGAAACTTCTTTTTGTAACAGCCATTCATTTATTATTTATTATTCATCTTCTTTTTTTTCACGAAGAACGAACTTTCCTTCTTCATTTCTTACATACACACTGCCAATTGGAGCATCAATAAGTGGTAAAATTTCTTTATCATAATTAGCAATCAAGTTTAATGAAAAAACCGCAATATTAGTTCCATCTGATAAATATTCCACGGTCTCATCCCCTGCCATAAATTTCCAACCAGAATCTGGATATTGTGGATTTGGCAGCTGTTTTTCCATATAGTTAATTTGACAGCCATCTAAACTGACACGGTTTGTGACATAACAGCCAATTTTACTGTCTACTAAATCCTCTGTTGGATGAAAACCATTAAAATATGGTTTTGGCTTCTGCCATTTGTAATGTGCCCAGATTGCATTGTCATCTGAAAAGAATAACTGCTCCACCGCTCCACAAATTGTATCGCACATTTTATCTACTTCTTCAAGATTTCCATTATTTTCATATATAAAATAACATCCACCACAAATATAACTAATCGCAAAATCTGTCCAATCTTGATAAGAATGTACCGCCATCTCCCCAAAATCTGAAATAATCTCACAGGCAAGTGCTTCGTCTATATATCTGCAAAGATATGCTTCCCTAACAATCTGAATACTTTCTGCCACATCCCATGCAACATATCCTTTTGGACCTAGCAATTCTTCAAAAGATTTGGAAAATTCCATAAGTTCTTCAAAACGTTCCCTGTTCTCTTCTTTTAAATCTTCTACTTTAAATGTAGGTCTATTATGCCAAAAGCTCCAGAAATCAAAATACTTTCTACCACACCCATAGCTACGGACTCTAGACAAATACTGAATAATTCCTTCTTTATCTGTTGCTTTGGTTTTATGCGCAAGATGTGCCTTTAATTTCTCCATATCTGGATGGTCTGTTGGCACTAGCCCTACTGGCTTCGTTCTTGACAAAACAGAATGTACTGCTGTCATACAGATACAAAAATCAAAAGGATTTAATTCCTTTCTCTCACCAAATTGGGCAAATTCTAATCTAGTCTGCAAGATCTTCACTTTACGAACTACTTCGTCCATTATTTCACTCATTTATGTATGCTCCTTTACCTGCCGCTCACAGTTTGACTAAGTGGTCTCTTCGCTCACGTCTATTTTCATAACTAACATTATAACCTTTTTTCTTTTTCCTTGCAACCGAAACTTATTTAAGAAAATATCCGTTATTATGAATACTGCCACAAGAGCAGAGTGCCTAATTCTCTAAGGATTATGCAAAATACATCAGTTTATCAGAGTTTTCATAGTAGTTTCCAACATTGCCATATCTTTTCCAATGCAAAAGAGAAATCCACTCCATCTACTGATTTTGTTGTGTAAATTGGCTCTTCTTTCCAAATCTTATTATTCAAATAATAATATATACTTCCTACTTTCTCATTTGCCTTAATTGGTGCTACCAAATTTTCTTTTAGCTCCATTACCACCTTCTCTGTGTCCTGACCATCTGATAACATAGAGGCAGTTATTTTTTTAGTTTTTAAAGAAACTTCTGTTTCCTTTCCTGCTAGCACCTGCAAGAGTGGTAAACTAATCTCTTCTTGAAAAAAATCCTGTTTGGAATAATAGGCAAAACCATAATCCATAAGTGCTTTGGTATCACTCCATTTATAATTCTTATTTGGCGGCCATCCAGAACCAAGAACTGCAGAAACCAAAACGTTCTCATTCTTTTTTACTGCTCCCACAAAACAATATCCCGCATTACCTGTAAATCCTGTTTTTACACCAATTGCCCCATCATACATTTGTAAAAAACGGTTCTTGTTTGATACAGAAAAACTTTTTCCTTTCGTAATCTCTTGAAAGGAATGGCTGGGTGTACTGATAATTTCTAAAAAGTCCTTATTTTTTATAGCATAAGCAGCAATTTTACATAATTCTTCTGCTGTTGTATAATGTTCTGTTGCATCCAAACCATTTGGAGTAACAAAGTTTGTTTGATTACATCCAACCTCTTTTGCCTTTTTATTCATAAGACTTGCAAATCCCTCAACACTTCCGCCTACATGTTCTGCAAGAGCCACTGCCACATCATTATGACTTTCCAACATCAAAGAATAAAGCAAATCCTTAAGATGATATTGTTCTCCTGTATTTATGTTTAGCTGCACATCTGGTTGTCTGGCAGCATTTTTAGATACAGTAACCACATCATCTATACCACCATATTCCAGAATTACAATACAAGTCATTATTTTTGTAGTACTCGCCATTGCCATTTTTGTATTCTGTTTTTTACCAAATAAAACACGCTCTCCATTTGCATCATACAATGCAGCGGAACGGGCATATAATGTGTCTGGTTCTTTTTTTTCTATTGTTACACCCTTTTTTTCATATAGGATGGTTGTTGTACTTTCTCCCTTTCCCATTCCCTTTTGAAAATGTTTCTCATATTGTAAAATCCTATTCTCCATCCGTCCCAATAAAAAATAGGCACATCCACACAATAAAAAAAGCAAACCAATCTTTCTCATCCAAGCTTTATTATTCATAATATCCTACCTTTTTTCTCTCTCTTGCTATAGTATGCATCTAAATAACTATTAAGAACATACGCAAAGATTTGCTTAATTAAATCCAAGTTTTATAAATTTTATCCTTAGTCAAAGCATACACAATAAGAAAAAAATAAGGCAGTTATTGCTATTTTGATTTCTATTTCTTTTTTCCTGACGATTTTTTGTTATCTGTTTTCTTCTTCGATTCTTCTTTTTCCTTTTCTTTTTCTTCCAACAAATCCTGCCCAAATATAATATAATAGTGAATTCCTGGTTTTGTAAAATGTCCATCTTTTTCTATTACTAAGTATTCAACAAATTGTACTTGTTTTGCCGTCAAATCTTTACTATATTTTACTTCCCGGATCTCCTCAAGCACAAGATGCTTTTTATTTAGCAAGGCATCCACATATTCCAGCTTTATTTCTCTTGAACCTTTCTCAATTCCTTCCAATATCTGCTCATACCCTTCTTCCAAAGTAGTATCTAATGTAGCATTTTTACTTGGTATCTTTACATCTGCCAGCCTTGTTGTAGTACGGAGAAGTATTTTTCTATCTCCACATTCTGTACCTTCAAAATTTAAAATTTTACCTGTAAACTGTGTTAAACATACAAAAGCCAAAACAGTAGTGACAATCCCAATAATCCGCCAATGAAAAGCAAGTATTTTCTTTTTATATTTTCTTTTGTGGTTATCAATAGCAATGATAATTCCTGTTAATACAAGAAATAGCATACCACCTGCTAATAGTAAAAAAATTGTCATTTTAATCTCCTACATTCTAATCTTTAATCCGCAATGTTTTATTATGTTTTTCAGAGGATGCTTAAATTAAGGCATATATGTATTATTGGGATTAACCGTAACTGGTGGTCTTTCAGTAACAGCTGGTCTTCTTGTGACAATAATCCGATTTTCTGCTTCCTTTTTTTCTTTTTCCACTCTCTGCCGGTCTCTTTCTATTCGGTTCGCTTTTGCAGATGCTTGTGCTGCTTGATTTTGCTGCTCTGCTTGTATATCTGCTGCATTTTTTGCTGCCAAAGCTGCAATTCTTTGTTTTTCTGCATTATACTCTGCAAGTAGTGAATCATACTCTTCATAAGCTGCACATTGTGTTAAATATGTAGATGCTAAATCCAACATTTCATAAGTATAGTCTGTCACCCAATCTGTTGTTTGTTTTACCACATTTAATGCATTACGAAAACGGGTAATTGCCAAATTCTTTTCTCTTTCCTCTTTTGCTTTTTGGGCAGCTTTTGTTGCAGCATTTTGTTCTTCCTGCTTCTTTCTTGCCTGTTCAATTTCATAGGCTGCCATAACACTTTCCCAGTTTTTTAACTCAGCTTTTAATTCTGAATATTTATCTGCAATTCTAGTACTAAGTGCAATTCTAGTATCTGCATCACCAATATTAATAACAGAATTTATTGCTTCCTGATATTTTGATTCTACTTCATAACAATCTTCTACTTTTTCAATATAAAAATTTTCAAAAGCAGAAACTATTTTTTCGGCATTTTTAATTGCTCTTTTTTCTTCTTTTTGTTGTTCTAACAAAGAACGTTTATTCTCTGCATAACTGGAAAAATAATCCTTTTTTCCCGTCTCTCTATCTGTGGGAACTCCGTTAGAATCAATGTTTTTCTTTTTCACAGTATCTGGCTTTACAAAATCCTCTTTTTCTAAACCAGTATGAATATCATCCATATAACTTTGCCAAATTCTTCCTGCATAAGTTGCTCCATACATGCCAGTTATACTTTTATTATCATCTCTTCCAACCCATACAACCGTGGTATATCTGGTGGTATATCCACAGAACCAGCCATCTTTGCTTTCATTTGTAGTTCCTGTCTTTCCTGCTGAAATTTGTCCTTCTAAAGCACATCCATGTCCCGTTCCATAAGAAAGTTCCATAGTTCCCCTCAAACAGTTTGTCATAAGCCATGCAGTATCTTCTAAATAAACAGCATGAGAAGTCTTGGTATCTGCATATATCACACCTTCTCCTTGTTGCTCAATCTTTTTGATACAAGTTCTCTCTATGTAAGTTCCACCTGCCGCCAAGGTACTATATCCCTTTGCCATGTCCACCACTCTGACACCATTAGTAAAACCGCCAATCGAGACAGTAAGGTTATTATTATCTACATAGGTTAAAGAATTAAACCGCATATTATCAAGATAAGATAAACCTGTTTTCACACCAATACCTTGTAAAGTCTGATATGCTATAGTGTTAATAGAACGTGCAATCGCTTCTCTCATACTAACCTTTCCTCGGTATGATCCATTTGAATTTTTGGGTCCATTTTCTATAGGCTTATCAACCATAATTTTGGAAGGATAATATTCCCCTGTTTCAAAGGATGGTGCATAATCAATTAAAGGCTTAATCGTACTTCCTGGCTGCCGTTTTGCAAGATATGCCCGGTTATACTGATCTTTTTTTCCTCTTCCACCAACAATAGCTGTAACATATCCAGTTTGGTTATTGACACATACAGCAGCACCCTGTACAGCATAACGTCCATCATCTTGTTTTTCAGAAAATCCGCTTAAAACACTGTCCACAGACTTTTGCAATTTTTTCTGTTGCTTGCTGTCTAGTGAAGTATAAATATCGTATCCACCGCTTCTTACCTGTTCTGATTTTGCACTATATGCCTCCGAATATTTTTCACGGTATTTATCATAGCTTTCCCTGTCTTCAAATGAATATTCAAATTCAAAACCATCTTTCTCCATAAGCGTAACAACGGCACTATATATTGCATAACTCACCTGATAATTTTCATTTAAGGCTTCTGTACGTTTCTCTACCACCAATAATGGATCTGCTATGGCTTCTTCTTTTTCTTCATTAGTAATTACACCATTATCATACATTTTATTTAGAACACTGTTTCTCTTTTCAATAGACAAATCATAATTTGCTACAGGATTATATTTACTTGGGCTGTTAGACATCCCAACAATCATTGCAGCTTCCGAAATATTTACATCCAAAGCAGACTTTCCAAAATAATACTGGCAGGCAGCTTCCACACCATAGCATTGATTTCCATAAAAGTTAGAATTTACATAAAATTCCATAATCTGTGCCTTCGTAAACTTCTTCTCCATATCCATTGCTAATAATATCTCTGCACACTTTCGTACATAAGTCTGCTCAGAAGTTAATAACGTATTTTTTACCACTTGCTGGGTAATGGTACTTCCTCCTTGGGTAATTGCACCACTATTTTTTACCAAAGCCACTCCGGCTCTTGCAATTCCCTTAAGATCAAAACCTATATGCTCTTTAAAATTCTTATCTTCTACTGCAATATAGCCTTCTTGAATATATCTGGATACATTGTTAATCTCCACATATTCATAATCTGCACTGGTAAGCTCTGCTAATAACTTCCCTTTATTATCATATACTCTGGTACTATTCAAATTTGAAAAAGTATCTGTAGATAAATTTGCAATCCGGTCATATTCTGTTTGCCTTATACTAGTATATAAAGTGTGGTATCTGGCAAAAATAATACATCCCCCAATTATTGTTACAATCAATAGTACAGTAAACATATTAACCATAAATTTAAAGGTACGGTATAATCCGGTCAAACCGCATCGGATTATATTCCAAATTACTGAAATAGATAAATATAATCCTCTATGAAAAGAATCTAAAGCAGTCCTATTACTTGTTATCCCTGTATCATTAGAATGTGTATCCTCTTTCACATGTAATACAGATGCTTCCTCATGTCCTATCTGCAGAACCTCAGTTTCAACTTTTCTTTCAGTTTCATCTACAGAAATTTCGTCTTTTTCTTTATGAGATTTCTTCTCTTGTGTTTCTATTGCCTGAAACTTTTCTGATTCCTGCTTTGGAATAGTCCTTTCCTCCGATTCACAAAAAATCTCTTCCATGGAAGGTCCTGATATATATTCTTTTACTTCTTCGTTGTCTATTGCAATTTCAGAAGGTGCCTCCACCTTTTCTTTATTTTCTTTTAATGTCTTTCTTGCGGAGAATGTCAATTGATCTAAATCCCCATTTTTTTTCACTTCTTGTATATAACTGGAGATTTCAAGTGCTTCTTTTACTCCTTCTGGCAAATCCGATTTACAATCTTCTCTCTCACTCATACAAGCTGTCACTCCTTTGTTGTACTATACCAGTAAAGTAATATCTATAATTTTCATACTCTTAATATATCGGCATATTTTCTGTTTCTTTATAATGGTTCCTCTTCGTCACAATAACTTACTATTCAGCCATATCATTGAAATTTTACCAGAATATTCACATTAGGCTATTCCTGCTCTCCCTCAATCTTGAGGTTATTTGCTCATAATTATTTTTTATATGATAGAAAAACGAAGAACTTTCTTACGATATAAAAAAGGCAGCCTGACGACTACCTAATTCATTACTGCTAAACTTCTCATCACTTTTACTGCACCTTTTTTTATCATACACTTAAAATGTTCCTTACAATACTCTAAATATGCTTCCTGTTCAGAAACTAAACTAGCAAAATCTTCTGCACAAAAACATATTTTTTCCAAATTTTTAATAGCAATCCGTCCCTTTTCAATGGTTAAATAGAATATTCCATTCTTTTTATCTTTATACAATTGGCTTTTTATATTCATAGTTTCTGGGACTGTCTGACAAAAATCTTCTACTTCTTCTAATGTTTCAAATTGATAAACCCTGAAAAATGTCTTTTTCTCTTTCTTGTCAACCTTTTTACTAACTTTCTTTTTATCAGAGTTATCAATATCTTCTTCATCCATAACCTGTTCTAGCATTTCATCTAATTCCTGATTCTGAATGCCTTCGATAGCAGAACGAATGTGACCTAACATGCTCTGCAATGCATGTTCAGACCGTTCTGAAAAAGTAATTGCCAAACCATTCTTAGGCAAGGGCATAACCTGCATTGCTAATGTATCGCCATTGGTTTCATATCCTACTTCATCGTGCGCTTGTTTAACCACATCTTCTAAAAAACTTCTGGCTTTATCCTTATTGGTAAAAAAATCTTCTATCCTTAATCCGTGTTCGTTCATATCTTCTTCTGATAAAATACAACGAACGGTATGTTCATCTAATTTTTGAAAAGTCATAAGATGTACCTCCCCTTATTGGCATAAGAAACAATATTTTATAACATGTCTATTATAGTCTTTATTTTTTTTTATATCAATACCAAAAATATTTTTTTGCACTTTTGAATAAAATAAAGAACAATCTCTTTTTTTCCTTGTGAATTTTGGTTATATCATGTAAGATAATTGAAGTAGATGAAAAATTATCCAATGTGATATTCTATTTCACACACCTATGAATAAATTTAAAGGAGGATTTAAACTATGTCAAATTGGAAAACCATTACACCTGAAGAATTACAGAAGAACCCATTTATCTTAATTGGGAAAGATTGGGGACTTGTAACTGCAGGAACAAAAGATAAAGTAAATACCATGACAGTCTCTTGGGGCGGTGTAGGTATTATGTGGGGCAAACCTGTTGCTTTTGTGTTTATCCGTCCACAACGTTATACAAAAACTTTTGTAGATAACAATGAAACATTTTCTCTCAGTTTTTATGATGATTCTATGCGATCCATGCTCTCTTATATGGGTTCCCATTCTGGTAAAGATGTGGATAAAATAAAAGAAATGAATCTTACTACTGTCTTTGAAGATAGTACTCCTTATTTTGAAGAGGCATCTACTGTTTTCTGTTTAAAGAAACTTTACAAGCAGGAAATGCAAGAAGCTTGTTTTATAGATAAGAGCTGTATTGAAAAATGGTACGCAGACAAAGATTATCATCACATGTATGTTTGCGAAATTCAAAAAGTCTTAACTAAATAATAAGCGGACCTGCTGTTTTCACTAGTTTACTAACTCATACACATAGTCTTCTATGATAAATGAATCACTTAGATTTTTTGCAAACATAAATCAAGTGATTCATTTATTAAAAATGTATTTATAGTTGCTAAAATTATTGTACTAAATTTTTTAGTGGTCTTCCCTCAAAGTAGTCTGACAAATTTTCCAAAGTTGCTTCTGCAATATTTGCCAATGCCTCGTTTGTAAGGAAAGCTTGATGAGATGTAACAAACACATTCGGCATAGAAATAAGTCTTGCCAGCACATCATCTTCTACAATTTTTCCTGAGCAATCTTCATAGAAAATATCCGTTTCATCTTCGTATACATCCAGTCCAGCTGCACCTATTTTTTGTGAAATCAACCCTTTTAATAATGCTTCACTATCAATCAAGCCTCCTCTTGAAGTATTTAAAATAAATACTCCTTTTTTCATTTTAGAGATAGATTCTTCATTGATTAAGTGATAATTTTCTTTTACCAAAGGGCAATGCAAAGAGATTATATCTGACTTTTCACATATTTCTTGGAAATCTACATAATGGATATCAGAATCTTTTATAGGATATGGATCATATGCCAATATATTTAGCTGAAATCCTTTACAAACATCAATAAATGTTCTTCCAATATTTCCTGTTCCAACCACACCAATTGTCTTTCCACGCAAATCAAATCCAGTTAATCCATTTAAGCTGAAATTAAATTCTCTCGTCCGGTTATAAGCCCGATAAAGTTTACGATTCAAGGAAAGTAATAATCCCATAGTATGTTCTGCTACAGAATATGGAGAATATGCAGGTACTCGCAAAACCTTTACTTTATCTTTTGCATAAGCTAAGTCTACGTTATTAAAACCTGCACACCGCATAGCAATAACACCAATTCCATATTCGCACAATTTGTCAATAACTTTTTCATTTATTGTATCATTTACAAATGCAACCACAGCATCACTGCCTTCTGCAAATTTAACTGTTTTTTCGTTTAATTTGTATTTGTGATACTCAATATCCATTTGATATTCATTCTTAAGTTTATCAAAAGAAATTTTATCATAACTTTTTGTATTATAGAAACTAATCTTATACATACTCCAATACCTCCATTCCATCTTAGTATAAACGTTTTCTTACATTCTATCCTTTTTTATTTTATTGTAACTAGGCAATTGCGAAACTCTTATTAACTTAAATTATTCTGTGCAGATTTACATATTTATTATTCTCCTTCTATTCGTTTCGTATCTTTATTGTAAAAAAAGACCTGATTAGACAAAACCTCATCACTAGCCACCTGTGTATGATTAACATCATGCACCATATCTTTTAATAATTCTTCACTATATTCTTCCTGTTGAAGTACAATAATCCATTCATGAATGCTGGAAGGTAACAAATAAAGATTCTTTCCACTTCTTTTTGCAAAGTATTCTAAAACATTTGGGTAGAGCAATGCACTAGCACCATATATGCCTAATCCATTACTTAAAACATACATATATGTTTCATCTGAATCATCTATATCCAATATCATATTCTCTAATGTTTTTTCATAATGTCCTTGATAGTCTGTTTCTTCCGCCGGATACCATTTTTCTACAGAAGATAAACCTTTCTTAGGATTTTCTATAATCTGGTACATCATCTTTTCCATGGATTGTATTTTAGGAGGAAACAAGATTGGTGTATTTTTCAATGCAAACTGGTATAATTGTTCCAGACAAACCCCCCATTCCTGACGTATCGTTTCATTGATACAAAATGACTGGATTCCATATTCTTGCTTTTCCAATAAGCAATGAAAAGTAATGGCAAACTCTAAATAACGGATATGAGGTACTTTATCCAAAAATCTTTTATTCATTTTATAATTTATCAAGCGAAAGAAAATATTATCCTCATGCTTTTTTAACTCTGTAAGCTGATCTATCTGTACTGGGCTGTGGTTCATTGTCTCATAATACATGTTAAGGATTTCTTCTATAATCTCCTCTAAACTTTCACCCTCCCTATAACGATCATAAAAATATTCCAGATAAATATTAGGAGAAATCTGACTTTCCTCTTTTATAATAATGATACCTTCTAAAAATACACCATTATTTTTTTCAATATCTGTGATCTTTACTTGATATTCTTCACCTAATTTTTCCTGTAAACTTTGAACCAATTGTTTATAAAAATACTGATAATTCATATAATCTCCTTTTCATAACACCCTCTATATCATGAAAAGATATTCCTTAATTCTTTTATAACTATGTGAGAAAAAAACGAACCGTTCTGAATATATACTTAGATAATATCTGAAATACCAATACAAACTATTTTATATTCTAGCATAATTATTCATAATTTGCAAGCAATAATTGAGATGGAACATAGAAACACCATATTAAGTTGCCAATCAATTCTTTATTCCATATAAAATTCAAAAGTATCGAAGAATCACATAAAGCAAGAAGTGTTAAAGACAAAGCAAGATAAATTAATTCTTCTTCTCCTTTAAAATAATCTTCCCAAACAGTTTTTAAATTATAAAATAATACAAATCCATAAACTAATCCTAAGATATATATAATATAATTCCCAAAGAATATACCAATTCCTGTTAAAAGTATAAGAATAACAAACTCTATAACTAAAAGCTTATTTTTTTTATCCTTTTCTCTATGTTGGCAAAATGTCAGTCTTTCCCAATATATAAGCTGAACTACAAGATAACCACCAATGCCCGCAGCATTATATGGAGTAAATAAAAAATAAAAATCAGCAATAAGAACAGCAAAACGAAGTTTCCAGAGCCAATTTCTCCAGACACATGGATATCCTTTTCCCAATAAAGAAAATGTAGTCTCTAAAAAAAGTATCCAGATTATACCATATTTTAGCTGATATGTGTCTAAATATTTGTTTGAAAAGCAATCCAGATAAAGAAGAGATATATATAAAAAACCAATAATTGTGCTAAAAAAAATATGTTCTTTTTTCTTTTCCATACAATTACTCTCCTTTTTAATATTTAGGTATTAGGTGATTGCAGAACTCTGAAACCATTGAAAATTTTAGCAGTACCTAAGCAATAGCAGTCTTGAAAGCACCTTTGATTACCATATATACATGGAAACACAAAAATAGGATACCCCAAAGTTAAAAAACTATGAAACATCCTATCCTAATACTTAATCTTTTATTTATTGGAACTTATCAAATTTCCCTTTGCCTCTAACAAAGCATCTGCATCTTTTTTTGACACTGGACCACTATATAAATACCCCTGTACTTTATTGATTTGAGATTCTTTTAAAAATGCAACTTGTTTAGTGTTCTCCACACCCTCTGCAATTACTTCTAAATCAAGACTTTTTGCCAAAGTAATAATTGCCGTTACAATAGCTTTATCACTGCTATTTTCAAAAATAGATGCCATAAAATTCTTATCTAATTTTAAATTGCTAACTGGAAGGTGTTTTAAATAATTCATAGAAGAGTATCCTGTTCCAAAATCATCTAAAGAAAATTTAATACCAATCTCCTTCAAACGCTGAATAGTATCAACAGAGTATGCTATATCATCTAAGGCAATACTTTCTGTTATCTCTAATTCTAAATCTTCTGGACGAATTCCAGTTTCTTCAATAACAGCTTCTACGGTCTCCACTACTTTCGTATCTTTGAATTGTCTGGCTGAAAGATTCACTGCAATTGTAATATCAGAATACCCCATATCCTGCCACTGTTTCAACTGCTTACAGGCTTCCAAAAGAACCCAATGCCCAAGTTCTGCAATCACACCTGTTTCTTCTGCTATTTCAATAAACTCATCAGGTATTAGAAGTCCTTTTACTGGATGATTCCAACGCACTAAAGCCTCAAATCCTACAATAGAATCCGAGTCTAAATCTACTTGTGCCTGATAATATAATTCAAATTCTTTTTTTGCAATTGCTGTATGTAACTCAGATTGTGTTTCCATTTTAGTAATAATCTGCTCATTCAAAGATTCCTCATAAAAACTAATATTATTTTTTCCAAATCTTTTTGCATTATATAATGCCGCATCTACATTTTTAAGCAAAGACTGTGCATTATCACCATCTTTTGGTGCAATTGCCACACCAATACTCACTGTAACAAAATACTCTTTCAAAGAAAGGATAAATGGTTTTGCAAAAGTTTCCTGAATATATTTTATTTTTTCTTCATATTCCCATATATTTATGATATTCTCACTAAGAATAATAAATTCATCTCCACCAAATCTTGCAAGATAATCATTCTTATCTATTGCCATTTTTAAGCGTTCCGCACAGTCAAGCAAAAGTTCATCTCCATAAGAATTGCCAAGATTATCATTGATATCCTTAAAATTGTCTATATCAAGATACATAATAGATAAAATATGACCTTTCTTAAGTACAGACAATTCATACTCCAAGTATTCTGTAAATGCTGTTCGATTAGGAAGACTAGTTAAATAATCTATATACGCTAACTTCTTGTTATGTTCCTCACTTACCTTTAATTCTTCATACTTTTCATCTAACTGTTCGTTTGCGTTTTGCAATTGATGATATGCTTCTTCTAATTCCTTATAGCTTTGTTCAATCTGATCTTTTTCTCTTTGCATTCTCTTTTTTTCTCTGACACATTTCCATATACCCCAGATTAAAATGCTTACTATAACGAAAAAAACAAGCCCAAACCCCAAAAGGACTTCTTTTGGTATCCTATCAGGCGACCACGCCATTTTGTTATAAAAAAGCAAATTCTATCCCTCTTTTCTAATGTTATAATATCCCTGCTCAGAATAAAATGGGCAAACCCGCATCAACTCCCCTGCCCTTTCCCTCAATCTTGAGAGGATTGGTAATTTTTCAAACAGGAACTGACCTGTTTATGGGAATTGCACATAATTATTTTTTATATCATAGGAAATTCGGAACGCTTTCCTGTAATATAAAAAATTATACCAATTTATTCTATCATATAAATATGGTATATTCAATCCTAAAATCCTTAACACTAATGAACTTTAAAAAGCCATAACAATTTAGATATTCTCACTGTTAAGAAAAAACACAATATCTTCTCATTCAAAATAAAGTGGGCAATTAATTTTTATATCATAAAAATTTGGAACACTTTCCTATGATATAAAAAAGAGCTATTATATTAAAATACAATAGCTCTATTTATGCTAAGACATCTGCTCTTACAGTTAAGCAGCCACCGTTTTCTTATCTTTAAATACAATTTTTAATAAAACTGGCGAAATAATGGTTGTTGCGATAACCATAATAATAACTGGTCCCATAAAGCTTGCTGGCATTAATCCGACTTCTGCTCCTTTATTTGCAACAATTAAGGCAACTTCTCCTCTAGATACCATACCTGCACCTATTTGGATACATTCTTTTGTAGAATATCCAAATATTTTTGCTCCAAGACCACAACCAACCAATTTTGATGCTACCGCAAGTAAAACTAAAATTACAGAAAATGTAATAATCATCGGTGTCATGGTTGGCAACTCTGCATTGATACCAATACTTGCAAAGAAGATTGGTGACAACATAATATAAGACAAGTGGTCAAATCTGGATTCAATATATTGGGTTCTGTGGGTTTTTGAAATTACTAAACCAGCTAAATATGCTCCTGTAATATCTGCTACTCCAAAATATTCTTCTGCTATATATGATAATAATAAACAGAATACAAAAGAAGTAATGACAAAACGTCTCAAATCTTTTTCTGCACGATCTGTCCATGATTTAAATACACGATAGAAAATATATCCTACCACACCTGCAAAAATAAAGAAACCTAATATTTTTAACAATACTATTCCAATTCCCTCTGATGAACCACTTGTATCTGCAGTACTTGTTACAATAGTTAAAGCAATGATACCAAGAATATCATCAATAATTGCTGCACCTAAAATGGCATTTCCTGCAGGTACATTTAACTTCCCCATTTCCTTCAATGTCTCAACAGTTATACTTACAGATGTAGCTGTAAGTATTACACCTATAAAGATGTTTTGCATAAATAAGTTTGCATCTTGTACATTATTAGGAATTAGGCTGCCATTAAAAAAGTATGATAATGCAAAACCGCCACCTAATGGAACAAGTACACCAAGAATAGCAATTACAAATGCTGCTAAGCCACATTTCTTAAAATTTTCCATATCAGTTTCCAATCCCGCGGAAAACATAAGTACAATTACACCTATTTCAGATAATTGTGTAATAAATTCAGAAGGAACCAATATTTCAAAAACTGCTGGTCCTAATAAGAGACCTGCTAAAAGTGCACCTACCACTTGTGGCATATGAAACTTTTTCGTTAACAACCCCATCGCTTTTGTACAAAGTAAAATAATTGCTAATGTTAATAAATAATTATCTACCATTTTTACACCTCTTCTGTTGAGTCAGAGCATGTTCAATATGTTGCTACTGGCTATTTTCTTTATTATATTTGTTTTTCTAATACTTCTTTAACCTTATTCATTGCATCATTGATTCCATCTGGATTCTTTCCACCAGCTTGTGCCATATTGGGGCGTCCTCCACCCCCGCCACCAACGAATGAGGCAATTTCTTTAATAAGATTTCCAGCATGAGCCCCTTTCTTTATTGCTTCATCTGTTGCCATTGCAAGCAGACTTACCTTTCCATTCAATGCAGATGCTAATACAACAACACCTTCACCTATTTTTGTCTTTAATTCATCTCCAAGATTACGTAGACCATTCATATCCACATCAGCAACACTAGTTGCTAAAACTTTTATGCCCTTTATTTCTGTTACTTTATTCATAACATCACCAAGTGCATCCTTTGCCAGTTTATCTTTGAGCTTCTGGTTTTCTGCCTGTAAACTTTTAATTTCATCCTGCATATTTTCGATTTTCTTAACAACATTAGCAGGTTCTGCTTTTGCTACTTTTGCAATTTTTGCAATCTCTTCTTCCAGTTTTTTATAATATGCAAGAACACCTTTGCCTGTTAATGCTTCAATACGGCGGACTCCTGCCGCAATACCACTCTCAGAAACAATCTTAAAATTGGAAATAGTACTTGTATTAGGAACATGGGTTCCTCCGCAAAGTTCGGTACTAAAATCACCTATTTTAACTACGCGAACTGTCTCCCCATATTTTTCATCAAAAAGAGCCATAGCACCTGATTTTCTAGCTTCGTCAATGCCCATAACCTCAGTCATAACTGGTATAGCTTTTGCAATTTGTTCATTTACCAACTCTTCTACTTTTGCAATTTGTTCTTCTGTCATTGCTGCAAAATGATTAAAGTCAAAACGTAAATGTTCTGCATTTACCAGCGAACCAGCCTGTTTTACATGTGTACCAAGAACTGTTCTAAGTGCTTTTTGTAATAAATGTGTTGCACTATGATTCTTACATGTGTCAATACGGTTTCCTTCCATTACAGACAATGTCACTGTATCTCCAACTTTGATAGATCCCTTTGTGACTTTTCCTACATGTCCAACTTTACCACCTTGTAGCTTAATCGTATCTTCTACTACAAATTCACTATTATCTGTAATAATTACACCAACATCTGCCTGTTGACCGCCCATAGTTGCATAGAAAGGTGTTTCTTCTACTAGTATAGTACCCTGCATTCCTGTATTTAATTCCTGAACCAATTCAGTTTCTGTGGTAAGTACCATAACTTTTGATTCATGTACAAGATAGTCATATCCTACAAACTCTGTTGTAATAGAAGAATCAATGGACTGATATATTGTTTCGTCTGCACCCATATAATTGGATGTGTGTCTTGCCTCTCTGGCTTTCTTTCTTTGGATCTCCATCTCGGCCTTAAAGCCTTCTTCATCAACCAGAATTCCTTTTTCTTCCAAAATTTCTCTTGTTAAATCTAGAGGAAAACCATAAGTATCATAAAGCAAAAATGCGTTCTGACCAGATAACACCTTTTCACCTTTTTGTTTCATTTCTTCTTCCATATTGGATAAAATAGCTAATCCCTGGTCAATTGTTTTATTGAAACGATTCTCTTCCTCTGTCAAGACACTATGAATCATATCTTTATTCTCTTCTAATTCTGGATAGCCATCCTTTGACATAGCAATAACAGTATTACTTAACTGGGCAAGAAATGTTCCCTTGATACCAAGTAATCTTCCATGTCTTGCTGCTCTACGGATTAAACGTCGAAGAACATATCCCCTTCCCTCATTAGAAGGAATAATACCATCAGAAATCATAAAGGATGCCGAGCGGATATGATCTGTAATAACACGAATAGAAACATCTTTTGTATAGTCTTCTTTGTAAGAAACCTTTGCCATTTCACAAACCTTATCCAAAAGTGCCTTAATAGTATCCACTTCAAAAATAGAATCTACATCCTGAACCACTACAGCGAGCCGCTCTAATCCCATACCTGTGTCAATATTCTTATTCTCTAATTCTTCATAATTACCCTTACCATCATTTTCAAACTGGGTAAATACGTTGTTCCAAACTTCCATATAGCGGTCACAATCACAACCAACTGTACAACCTGGTTCCATGCAGCCATATTTTTCTCCACGATCATAATAAATCTCGGAGCACGGACCGCATGGACCAGCACCATGCTCCCAGAAGTTATCTTCCTTTCCAAATCGGAATATTCTCTCTGGAGCGATTCCAATCTTTTTATTCCAAATCTCAAATGCTTCATCATCTGTTTCATATACAGAAGGATATAAACGATTTGCATCTAAGCCAACTACTTTGGTCAAAAATTCCCAAGACCATTCAATTGCTTCCTCCTTGAAATAATCTCCAAAAGAGAAATTTCCAAGCATTTCAAAGAATGTTCCATGACGGGCAGTCTTTCCTACGTTCTCAATATCTCCAGTACGAATACACTTCTGGCAAGTTGCCACACGTCTTCTTGGTGGAATTTCCTGTCCTGTAAAATAAGGTTTTAATGGTGCCATACCTGCATTGATTAGCAATAAACTGTTATCATTTTGTGGTACTAACGAAAAACTTTTCATCACCAAATGTTCTTTGCTTGCAAAGAAATCCAAATACATCTTTCTGAGTTCATTCACTCCGTACTTCTTCACTGTTTTTGCCTCCTAAACTTTTACTATGAAGTTGTTTACCACCTACCATGTTTAATGCAGGTGGATTTTATCCCTATCTATGTATGGTGACTTCCCTACCAGCCACTATGCATACAAGTTAACCCTTAATTTCTATCACTATCTTGTATTGTCTACTTTTTTTTAGAGTGATCGCCCCAAACTTTACCAAGAAAAACTGCACCTACTACAATAGCAATATATGCAATATATTTAACAACATAAAAACCTGTCCAAGCAAAAAAGTTTCCCATAATCTTTTCCTCCTATCTTCTATTCACCAATTCTTTTATAATATCATCCCAATCCAGCCCACACTCTGCCATAAGTACCATCATGTGGTATAAGAAATCAGAAATTTCGTATTTTAATTCTTCTGAGTCAGGGTTCTTGGCAGCAATCACCATCTCTGTTGCTTCTTCTCCACATTTCTTTAGAATCTTATCTAATCCATTCTCAAAAAGATAATTTGTATAAGAACCCTCCTTAGGATGTACTTTTCGATCAAGAATTATTCGATACACCTCTTGAAAAACAGTAAGAGGATTTGCATCATTATATTCTTTTTGCAAAAGAGTAGTAAAAAAGCAGCTTCTATTTCCTGTATGGCAGGCAGCTCCTATTTGATGAACTTTTGCAAGTAGTGTATCATTATCACAGTCAATTGTTAAAGATTTCACATATTGATAATGTCCAGAAGTATCTCCCTTACACCATAATTCATCCCTGCTGCGGCTCCAATAAGTCATACGTCCAGTTTTTACTGTATTCTCAAAGGCTTCCTCATTCATATAGGCAAGCATCAAAACTTCGCTAGTTTTATAGTCTTGTACAATAACTGGTATCATCCCATCTTCATTTAATTTAAAATCAGAAAAATCTAAAAGGCTCTTAAATGTTTCTACATCAATTCCTTCTTCACTAAGGGCATATTTTGCTTTCATAATGTGTTTATTTTCAAAATAATTTGTTGCCACACCACGTACCGTTTCCATGGACATCAACTCAGCCAAATCATTTCTAACCAGACTATCCCGAATTACAATAGTCATTTGGGAACGTTTCATATTGTCTAATAATTTAGGTGAAACTACTACATGTTTTAACATAATTCCATAAATACCAAGTTTTTTGAGATGCTTGGTATTTACCACATTTTTAAAATCTCCTGCTGCATCCATCTCAACATAAAGCTTATCTTCACCAAAACGTTGTGTAGCTTCTTTGATTGCTGCATCATTATCTATCAGTGTTTCCCGTACTACTACATGACTAGCACCAGTATATAATGCTTTCTTTACATCCTCAAAAGATTTCACATACATACCAAGCATAAAAGGAATATCCACATTTCTGGATATCTCTTTGGCTATACTTAAAAATTCTGCTCTAGTGGCATTATCTTTGGCATAATTATAAATAAATAATTCATCTGCTCCTTCATTGTTATATTTTTGTGCCAACCGCACAATATTCCCCTTAAATTCACTTTCTGCATTAATATATGCAATTAATTTCTTACAGGACATACTCATCCTCCTTTTCCCTTTCCTTATCATCATTCCCTTGTATCAGATGGAATATACCTCATCTAATTCAGCCTTTTGTAACAGTTCAGCCGCCTGACTGAACTGTTGCAACCTTTAAAATTTACAAAGAACCTTTTGTAGACAATACTCCAGTTATTCTCCCATCGTACATTGTCGCCTCATCCAAAGCCTTTGCAAAAGCCTTAAATACTGCCTCTGCAATATGATGGTTATTCACTCCTTCTAATTGTTTCAGATGAAGGTTCATTTTGGCACCATAAGAAACTGCATAGAAAAATTCCCGTACCATCTCTGTGTCAAATGCTCCAATTCTCTCGGAGGTAAAATTCACATCAAACACCAAATATGGTCTGCCAGATAAATCTATTGCACATAAAGCAAGGGTTTCATCCATCGGAAGAATAAAATATCCATATCTCTTGATTCCTGCCTTATCCTGTATGGCTTCTTTTATTGCTTCACCAAGAACAATTCCTACATCTTCTATGGTATGATGACAATCGACTTCCAGATCTCCTTTTACTTTCAAGACCAGATCAAAAAAACCGTGTCTTGCAAAACTGCATAACATGTGGTCAAAAAAACCAATTCCAGTATCTACTTCAATTCGTCCAGAACCATCAATGCAAAATTCCAATTCAATCTGGGTTTCCTTTGTCTTTCTCTCTATTCTTGCATACCTTTTTTCCATATTCCACCTCCTTTGTATAATCCTTCTAATCCACATTCTATTATATCCAATTTCCAATCAAAAGAAAAGTGTTTTTTCAACAATAAACGGAGATTATACTAACAATTCAGCCATATAACTTTTACATTTACCTTTACATTCTTAACACCATTCATGATATTTTTAGCCAATTGTATATTTATTGAAAATATAAATGGCATAGTTAAACTGTTAGTATATGTCAAAAAGCGATTATCCTAAGATAACCGCTCTTTGAAATCTTTATAATGAAATTCCCGAATCATCTTCAATTCACCTTCTTTGGTGTGTAGATAAATAGCAGGTAATGGCATTCCATTAAAGGTATTATTTTTTACCATGGAATAAATTGCCATATCACAAAATGCCAATCTCTGCCCCTCTTCCAATTTATGGTTAAACCTATAATCTCCAATTACATCTCCAGCAAGACAAGTAGGTCCACCTAAACGATACACCAGCTCTTCCCCCTCTTCTACATGGGGACATATTTTATTATCCTGTAAAATTACTGGATAATATGGCATTTCCAATACATCAGGCATGTGGCAGGCAGCGGAAGAATCTAAAATGGCGATTTTCTTTCCATTCTCCATAATTTCCAAAACTTCTGATAGCAGAAAACCTGCATTTAGAGCAATCGCCTCTCCTGGTTCCAGATAAACAGTAAGTCCATATTTTTCTTGAAATAACTGGATACTTTTTTCCAGATAGTCCATTTGATATCCTTCTCTTGTAATATGATGCCCACCACCAAAGTTAATCCATTTCATATTATGTAAATAAGGTCCAAACTTTTCGTCTACAACCTGTATGGTTCTCCACAAGACATCCGCATCCTGTTCACACATAGTATGAAAATGCAGCCCTTCTATTCCATCCAAATCCTCTGATTTAAGGCTTTCTAGTGGTGTTCCAAGTCTGGATCCTGGAATACAAGGATTATACAAATCCGTTTCCACTTCTGCATAGCCAGGATTAATACGTATTCCACAGGAGATTTTTCTTTCTGATTGCAGCACTTTATCTTTATATTTTCTCCATTGCTTAGGCGTATTGAAAACAATATGATCACAAATTTTCACCAGCTTTGCCATATCACTTTCCCGATAAGCTGGAGAATAAACATGTACTTCCCTGTTTCCCATTTCTTCAAACCCAAGTCTGGCTTCATATAATCCACTCGCTGTAGTACCATCCAAATATTGACTAATCAAAGGATAAACAGAATACATGGAAAAGGCTTTCTGTGCCAGTAAAATCTTTGCTCCTGTTTTTTCTCTAACAGATTTTAATATTTCTAAATTTTTTATCAGCAATCCTTCATCTACCACATAAGCTGGTGTTTTTACTTTGTGAATAAAATTCTTTGTCACTTCGTACAACTTTGTCACATCCTAATCTACTAAGTCTGGTGTGTAACTTTCTCTCCAAGGAAGTCCAAATTTATTCAAGGCTTCCATAAATGGATCAGGGTCAAATTCTTCAATATTATATACGCCTGGTTTATTCCATGTTCCATTCATTAACATCATAGCACCAATCATAGCAGGTACTCCCGTTGTATAAGAAACTGCCTGAGAACCAACTTCCTTATAACACTCTTGATGGTCACAAACATTATAAAGATAATATATTTTTTCTTTTCCATCTTTTTTCCCTTGGAAAATACATCCTATATTTGTCTTGCCCACTGTTCGAGGTCCGAGGCTTGCAGGATCTGGTAAAACTGCCTTTAAAAACTGTAACGGTACAATCTGCTTTCCTTCAAATTCAATTGGCTCTATGGAAGTCATTCCTACATTTTCCAAGCATTTTAAATGCGTCAGATAACTTTCTCCAAAAGTCATAAAGAAACGAATTCTTTTAATGCCTGGAATGTTAATGCCAAGGGATTCTAATTCCTCATGATGAAGCAGGTACATATCCTTCTCTCCAACTTCTGGGAAATTATAAACTCTTTTAATCTCCATTGGCTCAGTTTCTACCCATTTGCCATTTTCCCAATAACTTCCTTTAGCACTTACTTCTCTAATATTGATTTCCGGATTAAAATTAGTAGCAAAAGGATATCCATGATCGCCTGCATTACAATCCAAAATATCAATATAATTAATTTCATCAAATTCATGTTTTAAGGCATAGGCAGAAAATACACCTGTCACTCCTGGATCAAATCCACTTCCTAAAAGTGCTGTAATACCTGCCTTTTCAAATTTCTCCCGATAAGCCCATTGCCACTTATACTCAAATTTTGCCGTATCTAATGGTTCATAGTTAGCAGTATCTACATAATTTGTTTTTGTCTCTAAGCAGGCATCCATAATTGTTAAATCCTGATATGGAAGGGCAAGATTCAACACTACATCTGGTTTTTCTTTTTGAATCAAAGCTACCAATTCCTCCACAGAATCGGCATCTACTTGTGCTGTAGTAATCTTTGTTCTTCCACCTTCTAATTTTTCTTTCAGTGCATCACATTTTGATTTTGTGCGGCTTGCAATACAAATCTCCTCAAATACTTCTGCATTCTGGCAGCATTTGTGAACTGCCACACTTGCCACACCGCCTGCTCCAATAATTAGTGCTTTACCCATAATTTCATTCTCCTTTTCATCATTCACTGTAACTGTTCAGAACCATGCACAGTTACCATTTACTGAAATACAATAAAATCTCTCTCAATAATTTACAAGCAAGAGCTGTAGATGCTCCTGTTGTATCATAAGGTGGCGATAGTTCATTCATATCCAGCCCCACAACCTGTAATTTAGATACCAATTCAATTGCTTTTAATAATTCTAAATATCCCACTCCTCCAGCTTCTGGTGTTCCTGTCCCTGGAAACTCAGAAGGATCTAATACATCCAAATCCAGTGTAAAGTATACTGGTTTCCCTTTTAATTGCTCTACAACTGTATCAAGAGTATCAAAATTAAACTTATTCAAATAAGTATGGGACTTCGCCCATGCAAACTCTGCTTTTTCTCCACTTCGGATACCAAACTGGAAAATCCGATGGTCTCCAACTAAATCATGACATCTACGGATAACAGTTGCATGAGATTTTTCCACCCCAAGATATTCCTCTCTCAAGTCTGTATGTGCATCAAAATGGATAATGTGTAAATCTGGATATTTTTCATAAACAGCTTCTACTGCTCCAAGGGTAACAAGATGCTCTCCGCCTATCATAAAAGGTAGTTTTTCTACATTTAATATCTCTGTAGTAAAATTCCGAATATCCTCTAATGCTTTGTCTGGACTGCCAAAAGGCAATTCTAAATCGCCTGCATCAAAAACACAAATATCCTCTAAATCCTTGTCCTGATAAGGGCTATAAGTTTCTATTCCATAGCTTTCATTCCGTATAGCAGCACTGGCAAATCTAGCTCCTGGCCGATATGAGGTGGTACTGTCAAAAGGTGCACCAAAAATCACAATATTGCTTTCTTCAAATTCTTTATCACATCCAATAAATGTCATAACATTCTTATGCATTCTCCAATAACTCCTTTACATAGTTTGGTATATAAAATGCTCCTTTGTGTAAGTCTGTGTTGTAATATCTAGTTTCTAATCCAAGATTATTCCAATGTTCTGCATGTATATCTTTAATGGGATGAAACTTTTTTGATGCAAAACCAAAAAACCAATGACCTGAAGGATAAGTTGGCAAATGGAACTGATATACCATTTGAATCTGAAAAGAAGCCGCAATATTTCGATGAGCCCGCTGCATAGATTTTGCATCTTCTTGGTAAAATGGGCTTTCATGCTGGTTAATCAAAATACCATCTTCCTTCAATGCTTTATAACAATTTCCATAAAATTCTCTAGTAAACAACCCTTCTCCAGGACCAAAGGGATCTGTAGAATCCACAATAATCAAGTCATATTCTTCATGCTTGGTTCGCACAAACCGAAGTCCATCTTCATAAAAAATATGCAGACGGTTATCTTCCAGCTTTCCTGCTGTCTGTGGCAAAAACTCCCTACATGCTTCTACTACCATTTCATCAATTTCCACCATATCAATATTTTCAATAGTATAATATTTTGTCAATTCTCGGATTGTTCCGCCATCTCCAGCACCAATTACTAATACATTCTTAATATTAGGATTTACTGCCATTGGTACATGGCTAATCATTTCATGATAAATAAATTCATCCTTTTCTGTCAGCATCAAATAACCATCTAGCACTAGAATTCTTCCAAATTCAATAGTATCAAAGATATCAATTCTCTGATATTTGCTATGCTTACAATAAATTTGTTTTTCCACTTTAATACTCAACTTTACATCCTTAGTATGAGGTTCCGAAAACCATAGTTCCATATTTTGTCACATCCCTCTATTTTGTTACTACTTGAATATTTTCTATTTTCATATCTTGTGTTCCTGTCATAAAGCATCCTTTTTCTTTGGCATATACAATATAGTTAAGTATCTCCGCTGTAATCAATTCACCAGGAGCAAGGATTGGTATCCCTGGAGGATAGCACATAACAAATTCACCACAAATCTCATTCTCACTCTCCATAATCGGTAGTGTTTTTTTATTGCTATAAAATGCCTGTTGAGGCGGCATAATAACTTTGGGATTGATATATTCATGATCAAACATACCAGCCTTGTCCTTCTGGTGTAACCGTTTAATTTCAGACAAGGCAGAAATCAATCTCTCAATTTCAAGGTTCCTATCCCCCGCAGAAATAATTGCTAATATATTGCCAATATCTCCAAATTCAATCTGTATTCCGTAATCATCCCGAAGCAAATCATAAACTTCAATACCAGCAAGCCCCACATCTCTTGTATGAATAGATAACTTTGTCTTATCAAAGGCATATACGGCATCTCCATCTACAAGTTCCTCTGCATAGGCATAATAACCGCCTAATTTGTTGATTTCCTGTCTGGCATATTCCGCAAAATCAACAGTCTTTTTAAACATTTCTTTTCCATTCAAACTTAAATTCTTTCTGGCAATATCCAGCGAAGACATTAAAAGATAGGATCCACTGGTTGTCTGTGTCAAATTTATCACTTGACGGACATAATCTGCATTCACATTCTCATTACATAATAAAAGAGAACTTTGGGTTAGAGAACCTCCTGTTTTATGCATACTGACTGCCGCCATATCTGCACCAGCAGCCATACCGCTTATAGGCATATTCTCTCCAAAATAAAAATGGGTTCCATGAGCTTCATCTACTAAAACCTTCATATCATGAGCATGAGCAACTTTTACAATTTTTTTCAAATCAGAACAAATTCCATAATATGTAGGATTATTTACCATAACTGCCTTGGCATCTGGATTCTCTAAAATTGCCTGTTCCACATCTCTAACAGACATTCCCAGAGCAATCCCAAGCCTTTTATTTGTACCAGGATTCACATAGACAGGTATCGCTCCACATACCACTAGTGCATTGATTGCACTTCTATGTACATTTCTAGGCATAATTACCTTCTCACCAGACTTACAGGTTGCCATAATCATTGCCTGTACTGCTGCTGTTGTACCATTCACAATAAAAAAGGCTTCCTTCGCACGAAAGGCTTCTGCTGCAAGCTCTTGTGCCTCCTTTATTACAGAAACTGGATGACAGAGATTATCTAATGGTTTCATAGAATTTACATCAGTTTTTAGTGTCTGTTCTCCCAAAAAATACTTTAACTCTTTATTACCCCTGCCACCTTTATGTCCTGGCACATCAAAGTGTGCCATTCTTTCCAAACGATGTTTCTCTAATGCCTCCTGCAACGGCATTCTCTTCTGGGAAAAGTGATCCATGCTACTTTCCTCCCCTAGTTCATGATATAGTGTATTACTTTAGCCTCAATTATTTATGTCTTATATTTCAGACCATGAATAATCTCAGTTTAATATTGATAAATATTCATTCCGCTGTAAATTTCTAACATTTCCCGACGCAAGCTTTCTTTAATTTCTACTCTATCCTGCTCTGGCAGTTCACTTGCCCTGGTATTAAACAAATAATTATCCAAATCAATGTCACGAATCAACATTTTTGTATGAAAAAAATTAGACTGATATACATTGATATCCATTGCATCATAACGTTTTCTTGTCTTGGCATCAATGTAATCCTGAATAGATGTAATCTTATGATCTATAAAACATTTCTTTCCAAGCAAGTCCCTAGTAAATCCTCGTACCCGGTAATCTATAGTAATAATATCTGAATCAAAGCTTCCTATCAAATAATTTAATGTTTTTAACGGAGATACTGTTCCACATGTAGCTACGTCAATATCTACACGAAAAGTCGCTATAGACTTTTCTGGATGAAATTCCGGAAATGTATGAACTGTTACATGACTTTTATCCAAATGTGCATGTATCATCTCCTTATTCCATGCAATTTTCCCCTGATTACAAGAAGCATCAATTTCTTCTGTTCGTATATTGTCTTCTGCAATTAACACATTTACGGAAGCTCCTTGTGGATCATAATCCTGTTTTGAAATATTTAAAATCTTTGCACCTATCACTTCTGTAACATCACACAAAATCTTTGTTAACCGCTCTGAATTATATTGTTCATCAATATAATCAATATATTCCTTTTGTGCTTTCTTCGTTTGTGCATAACACACATCATATATATTAAAACTAAGTGTTTTTGTCAAATTATTAAATCCATATAAAGTAAGTTTATTCTCCAATTCCACTCTCACGACCTTTCACTTATGACGGCTCGCTGTTGTTCACACTAAACTAATGGGAAATTCTATTAAAAAATGTTTTGTATGAACTGTAACCATCTATATAGACATACTCTTTGTATTATATAATGTATGTTATTTTTTTACAAGTAAAAGAAACGGAAAAATAGACTTGTTTTTTCTAGTAAAAACATATAAAATATTCTTTATAGTGAGAATATATTAACTACAAAGGGGATATTTTATGATTCAGAAAATTGATAACTATAATTCTACTGTTTTAATCTCTACTGCCCCTCCTGTTATAGAACCAGTGGATACAGAGGATTTTGAAGTATATTTAGATACCCAATACTCTAATCCTTCTTCTACAACAAATGAAGTACTTGTATGTTCAGAGGAATTGGAAGCCATTTTTCAAAAAGCAGCCGATACTTATAATATTTCTCTTGATTTATTAAAAGCTGTTGCAAAAGCAGAATCTGACTTCAACCCAAATTGTACCTCATCCAGCGGGGCTATGGGAATTATGCAGTTAATGCCTGGTACAGCAAAGGAACTAGGTGTTTCCAATGCATACGATCCCGAAGAAAATATTATGGGTGGTGCAAAATATTTAGCTGAGAATCTTGAAATTTTTAAGGGGGATATTTCATTATCTCTTGCTGCTTATAATGCAGGACGTGGAGCAGTTGAAAAGTACAATGGCATTCCACCTTATAAAGAAACTCAGAATTATGTAAAAAAAATACTTGGTTATTTAGAAGATTCCAACATTACAATTCCTGATGTATATGCAGAATATTCCAATACAAATCCTGAGCAGATTTCCAATCCTAAGGTTTCACCTAAACTTGAACCTGTCAAACTGGATTATTCTGCCAAAAAGGCATTGGAGCAATTGTCAAATACTGGCAACACTCTTCTCATGACACGTTTATACACAGAACATACATATAAAGAATAATTTTTTCATAATTGTCTATAACAAAAGAGAACTATAGAAAATCCATTTCTATAGTTCTCTTTTTCTTAACTCCAGCCGACAAAGGGACTCGAACCCTCGACCTACTGATTACGAATCAGTTGCGCTACCAACTACGCCATGTCGGCATTTAAAAATAACAAAAATATTATAACACGATATCTTCCTTATTTCAATTATTTTTTCTCTCTTTTTGTTAAAACAAACTTTACTTAAAACAGTTTAGACATCTTCACAGACCTGTCTGAAGTGTTATTATTACTTCTCAATCTGCATATTTTTATATGCCAATCATAATTGACATAAAATAATCCAGCCCATCATAATATGAAGGACTGGATTCATTTCTAATATTTAAACTACATTTCTGTATTTAGTAAACTACAAAATATGGTCTAAACATAACAATTATTTATTTTTCATCATTCTCTTTTTTTCTGCCTAAAAGAGTAATACCAAAAACGACAATAGAACTTATCATCAATGCAAAATATGCACCTGCATGATTAGAATCATTTGTCTTTGGTGCTGGAGCTCTTGGTTCATCAATATCAAGAGGCTCCTCTGGTTCTTCTGTCTCCTCTGGTTCCTCCGACTCTTCTGGTTCTTCTGTTGGTTCTGGCTCTTCAGTTGGTTCTGGCTCTAAAGTTTCTTCCCCTGGTTCATTACCAGTAAAGTCTGGTTTTCGTGTTGGAGTTGGAGTCGGCTCAACAACTAAGTTATAATAAACCTTTAATACAGTAGAACTATCTGCAAGAACAGTATCACTTTCCTTTGTATTAGTAGTAATTGTATGTTCATATCCTGGAATACTGATAATTTCTGCATCAACTTTTGAACCTGCATCTGCTTCAATATCTTTCTTCTCAGTATATAATTTATAACTTCCGTCTGGCTGTTCTACATAATATTCTACTTTATATGTAGGTTTCTTTTCTGGATCAAAGTAAACCTTCATGGTTGTACTTCCGTCAGCTTCTACTACTGCAGATTCTTTACTATCTGGAGTAGTTACATGTACATAGCCATCATAACTCTTTTCTGGAGCTGTTACATTCTTTCCAGCATAAGTTTCTTCCCCTTGAACAGTATCTTTCAAGGTATAACTTCCATCTGGATTTTTCAAATAATATTCTGTCTTATAAGTTGTCTTTACTGGATCATAATATACATCCATTTCATAAGTCTTATTCTCTTCTTCGATTTTAACAGAATATGTTTCATTCTTTGCAGGATTGATTACATAGTGATCTTTCTCGTATTTTGTTTCATAGTCTGCATCTGCATCTGTCACCTTGTATGTTTCATTAACATTACCTTCAAAAATCTTAGTAGACTCCTGATATTCATATTCACCTGTATTTGGATTTAATTTGTGGTAGTTCAATTTATAACCTGCAGTATCTGGGTCATAATACACATTCATCTCGTATGTCTTTCCAGCTTCAGTAAGTTTTACGGCATAATCCTGATTTTTCTCAGAATTTACGCTATATCCAGGGTATTTACTACCATAATTAGGATCTACTTGTCCGACATTAGTTTCTGCACCTACATAACTTGTAGTCTTTGGAGTACTTTCCTTTAAAACATACTCTCCTTTTTCGCTATCAAATACATAATAGTTTACAAGATAATATGCTTCTGCAGGATCATAATACACATTCATTTCATAAGTCTTGTTTTCTTCTTCAATTTTAACAGAATAAGTTTCATTCTTTGATTCATTGATTACATAGCCATCTTTTTCATATTTTGTCTTATAATCCTTATCAACATCTGTTACTTGATATGTCTCATTTAACAGTCCCTCTGAAACATCTGAAGATTCTACATACTCATATTCCCCTGTTACTGGATTCTTCTTATGATAGTTTAACTTATAACCTGCTTTTTCTGGGTCATAATACACATTCATCTCATAAGTCTTACCAGCTTCGGTAAGTGTAACCTCAAAATCATCTCTCTTATCCATATTCACTTTATAATTTGGATATTTTGTTGCGTATTTTGAATCAACATCATTAATGGTTGCCTTTTTCCCTACATAATCTGTTACTGTATCTGTAGTTTCTTGTAATACATATTCATTTTTTGTTGTATCATATTTATAATAATTCAACTTATAGTAAGCTTCTGCAGGATCGTAGTATAAATTCATCTCATACAACTTTCCTTTTTCTTCTAATTTCACAGAAGTTTCCTGTTCTTTCTTTGTACTTAATACATAATTTGCATCTTTATATGCATCTTTATATACAGAATCAATGCTTTCTGCTGTT
The DNA here is from genome assembly GCA_022791815.1 of Lachnospiraceae bacterium. Taxonomy (GTDB): domain Bacteria; phylum Bacillota; class Clostridia; order Lachnospirales; family Lachnospiraceae; genus CAG-411. The sequence continues at coordinate 26,590 of JAAVZU010000015.1, read as the reverse complement.
GCTGTTGTACCAACTTCACCAGTATAAATATCTGTACTCTTATCTAACTTATATTCTCCAGTTGTCTTATCCTTTAAGTAGTAATTAAGCTTATATGTAGCTTCTGATACATTACTAAAGGAGAAAGAATGTATAGTATGATTTGCTTTAGAAGAACCAACCGCTGAAGTAAATCCAATATACACTTCTTTACCATCAAAGTTATCTAAGTTTACTGTATTGGTAATCTGAGGAGTAGCTGGTTTTACAGCATTTTCAAAATCCCCATTTGCAATACTTACATTCATCTCATTATTTGCATAGTCAATCCATACAGTAAATAATCTAGTATCCACACCCTTATCTGCAAAACGTGTAGCACAAGCTGGACTGTCACTTTCGTCTGTCGAGCCTGTCTTTCTTGGCAAATTCTTGCTTGTTGTCGTATTTGTCGATTTATAACGATTTGCTAGATTTACATACTCGCCATCCACCAACTCAGTTGGATCAATTTTATTTATATAATACTTTGCAAGATGTTTTTTTACATCACCATTTTTGGTAATGGCAATATGATCAAAACGCTCTGCAAAATTCGGATTTACATAATTCTCATAACCATTTGCATATGGATTACTGTTAACATCACCATAAGTATTTCCTCCATCTGGAGTATTTGCACCTGTATGGAAATACAGCTGATTATCAAATCCCCAGTTAGTGTATGCATTATTCCAATCAGCACCACCCATTCCGCTTGTCATAGCGTATGCTCCATTGAAATAGGAGTCCAACTCAACAGCTATACTGTCTTCAATTCCCTGATAGCCAATACCACTACCAGCCTGAGTCTTATGTGTCTTGTTGGTAGTCATTACAAATGCAATACCATCTCCACCAACTTCTCTAGCATATTCTGCTCCGCCTGTCTGAGTTGTATTCACTACAGCTTCTGGCATAGAGAAAGTAAACTTTACAGCAAACTCTGCATCTGGCTTTAATTGAATACCCTTCTTTAGAAATGCTTCTCCGCTTCGATATGCAGAATAACTAGTACTATCTTCAAGTCCAGTACTTCTGTCACTTCCAGCTTTTACGCCATTAATCAACCGGATAACTTTCTCATCTGTTTTCAAATATTTGCTATCCTTTTCAATTCCAGGAGCACGTCCTGCCCCTTCTTGCATTACATCAAGTTCAACATTACTGCCATCTGGCTTTTCTTTACCAGCAAACACCCAGTTTTCTTCAGAAAAGTCAGCTCCTGTACCATGTCCTTCTGCAAATACAGTGGTTACTGTGTCCCCATTATCAGCAAAAACCCTATTTTCTAGAACCCTGCCACTGAAAATAGTTCCAAATCCCAAGACAGCAGCCATTGTTAATGCACCATAGCGACATACCTTGTGTCTTCCCATAACAATTCCCCTTTTCTTTCATTATCTCGTATAATTCTTTTGAAAATCTTATGTTATGCAAACTGTCAGACACTCCAAAAGTATTATACTTATACTTTTTACTTTTTTATTATAATACTTTTTCAAAAATTTGTCTAGTTTTTATATTATATTTCTAACAGAGTAAATTTGGAAATTTAATATGCAGCGATTATACCTCCATCATTTGCATATAGGCTGCTGATTCCTCTGGTATCAACAATAATCACATCTTTAAATTTTACTTTATCCATAATTAGTTTTTTTGCATATAATGCCCGCTCATAGTTATTACAATGTGCTAATCCCAATATTCTTTCCTCTGGATTAACTGCATCTTTTGCTATAACTGCCGCCATTTTTTCGAGAGCCTTCTTCATTCCCCTCGCCTGATCTACTTTATCTACAGAACCATCTGGAAGCCCAGTCATAACAGCTTTAATATTAAGTGTTTCACATAATACAGCTTTCATAGTAGATAATCTTCCATTTCTTCGGAATACCTCTAAGGATTCTAAAACAAATTTCGTATTCAGTTCTTCCCGATATTGCAAGATACGCTCACTTACCTCTTCAAATTGCATTCCAGAATCCAGCCATTCTTTTAACTGTCTTGCCAGTAATGTTTGACCAACAGATGCTGACTTTGAATCAATTACTAAAATATTTTTCTTAGGATGTTCCTCTAAATAAATATCTTTAGCAAGCTTTGCACTATTATAAGAGCCACTTAATCGGGAAGATAAAGTAACAACAAAAATATCATCCCCTTCATCAAAGTGTTCCATGAAAGCTTCTGGAGAAGGACAAGCTGATTTCAAAACTCCTTTACTATTCCGAATCTTTTCCAGCATGTAAGCCTGATCAAATTGTTCATCATCAATAATTTCTTCTTCATCAATCTGTAAAGTAAGTGGTACCAATGCAAAATTTCCTTTTTCTTTTAACTCTTGGTTTAAATCTGTGGAACTATCTCCAATAATTTTGTATGACATAATAGTTCCTCCTTTCTTACAATCCTTTAATAGGCAATTACAAAACTCTCATAAACTTAAATTATTTTGTACAGATTTACATATCAAAGCTGGTGCTTTCGAGACCATCGGTCCTTAGGTGCCGTTTTTTAACACCTAGCAAAAACGCTTCGCATACATACAGTAAAGCAGCTAATCACCCTTCGCCTTTCGGCTTGGTTTCTCAGACTTTACTAGTAAATATACTATTACGGTTGGAAACAGTGCAAACGTGCCATGTGTTGATATGTGAACTTTGTATAAAAACCGAGAGAGTAAATTGAGTTTCGCAATCGCCTAAATCTTTTAATCCCAAAGAAGGTATCAGACTTTACTGACACCTTCTTCACTTAACACTCTAAACTTCAGCAGCACGACTTCTAAAGTCCATAAATCAAATTCCCCAGAGTAATATCCATCCAATTTTCTTCATTAAGCTTAATGGCATAACCCTCTAAAGCATTTTCATAAGCTGTATCATAAATTTCATTTTTAGCATTCTCGACTGCTTCCATTACCATCTCTTCATAATATTCCGTTGAATTATTATCTTTCATTCTTGCAACAAAATATGAATACTCTGTTTCAAAGACTTGAGATACCTCTCCATTTTTTAATTTTTTGAGTGCTTTATCAATATTTACCTTTTTGTATGTGCCATAATAATCCTCATCACTTTCTACAAGTGCATCATCAGAATAAAGGATTAAATCTTTATATTCCTTTGGTATCATACTTTCCATATCAGAATCTTTATCTAACTTCTTAGCTAAGTTTTTAAGCATATTCACTCTCTTTTCCATTTCCTCTTTAGGATATGGCTTTTCGTTATCATCTTCTTTATATATCTCGAAATATTCAAAAACATATTCCCTATTTTCTTTTGCAGAAACTTCATTAGAAGTTGCTTCTTCATCAAATTCTGCCTCTTTTAATAAGCTCTCTTTATATTCTTCAATTACCTGTTGTTTTTCAAAATAAGCTAACAATTCCTCTCCCATTCCAGATGCATTCTTTTGTGTATCTGATAAATCTTCACAAAAAGAATTATATGCTTCCTTGGCAGCCGCTTTATCTTCTTCATCTAAAGTAATTCCTCTTTTTAATGCTTCCTGATACCAGACCAAATCCTTTTTTGCATCAAGAATCACAGCTTCTTTCGCTAACTCTTGTCCTGTTAATCCAACTTCTTCATCCTCAATCTCTTCCCAGTAGCTATATTCCTCCCCATAAAAACTGGAATACATGTCATTATACATCCAGCCTATTTCTTCTTCTGTATAGACGTAATACATCATATCCTCCAAACGATACGCATAAGCACCTACAGTCAGAATACATTCTTCATCAGTCTCTCCATTATTTAAAACATCCGAACTATTTTCCTTCCCTACTTCTGTAGTTTTTTCACCTGCCTTAGAACATCCAGCAGCAACTAGCGCCAAAAGCATTGTTGAAAGCAGCAACTTAGTAGTTTTTTTTCTATTTATAACACTTTTCCTTGCTGATTTCTTGTTCTCCATATTTTATTCCTCCCTAATTTATTGAAAGTCTGTTTCTTTTGTAGTTTCTGTAAGTCCTTTCCATTTTTGGTCTTTCTCTGAAATAATCAATTCCATTCCATCTGTTATAGGCCATTTCACACCAATTTCCTCATCATTCCAAGCAAGTCCCCCTTCATCATTTGGATGATAAAAATCTGTACATTTGTATACAAATTCTGCTTCATCTGATAAAACAAGAAATCCATGAGCAAAGCCTTCAGGAATATAAAATTGTTTCTTATTCTCTGCTGATAATTCTACTCCAAACCACTTACCAAAAGTTTTTGAATTTTTACGCAAATCTACTGCTACATCGAACACAGTTCCTCTTACTACACGTACTAATTTTCCTTGTGGATAATGTTTTTGGAAATGCAGTCCTCTAAGTACTCCTTTAGTTGACATAGACTGGTTATCCTGTACAAATACCATATCCAGCCCTTCCTCTTTAAAATCTTTTTGATTATAAGTTTCCATAAAGAACCCTCTCTCATCTTTAAAGACAGTTGGTTCTATTACACAAAGCCCTTCTATTTCGCATCTTGTAACCGTAATCTTACTCATCTGATATCCTCACATTCTCCTATGTTATTCTTATTGCAAAATAAATTAGTTATACCCTAATTTAATATGAATAATCCCAGTTTATTTCTGTGCTTTTAACTCTTTCACATAACGAGCTGTCGCATTCTGCCAAGAAGGTAACCGGTGAAATCCATTTATATCCAGTTTGTCCTTACTCATCCGGCTATTGTTAGGACGTTTTGCCTTTGCTGGAAATTCTTCACCACTAACTGGTGTAACCTCTACTTGCATATTAGCAGCCTTAAATATCTCACACGCAAAATCATACCAAGAACAAAATCCTTCATTAGTTGCATGATAGATGCCATATCGGTTTACCTCTACCATGTCTGCTAAAAGTACTGCTAAATCCGCAGTATAAGTTGGTGAACCAAACTGGTCATTCACCACTTTTACTGCACCATTCTCTTCTCCTAGCCGCAACATGGTTTTTACAAAGTTTTTGCCATTCATTCCAAACACCCATGCAATCCGTACAATATAAAACTTCTCTAAATATTTCTGAACTGCCTGTTCCCCTTGGTATTTTGTCATTCCATAAGTATTTAGCGGCTCTGTAATTGTATCATCTGGTTCCCATGGTCTAGTACCTTTTCCATCAAAAACATAGTCTGTACTGATATAAATCATCTTAATATCGCACTTTTTACATATTTTGGCTATATTTTCTGTACCCTCCACATTTATTTTATAGCATACACCTTGATTATCTTCTGCCGCATCTACTGCTGTATAAGCAGCACAATGCACCACAACATCTGCCATAGAATGCGTGATTACTCTTTCTACTGCCATAGAATCTGTAATATCCATTTCTTCCACATCTACACCAATTGCTGTATGACCACGCTTTTCTAATTCATTTACTACATCAAAACCAAGTTGACCTTTTACACCTGTTACTAAAACTCTCATAAAAACCTCTTTCCTTATTCTTACCATCTTTTATCTATTATTTGTAACCGCTTAAGATCATAAACAGTTGTATTATAAATATAATGTTGTAATTTCCAATATTATACAAATTCATTTTTATTGTCTAAATCAATGGTTTCTATAGTCGTTCCCTATACATTTTTTCAAAATAATGTGTATATTCTCCTGACAAAATATTCTGCCACCATTCTTTATTATCTAAATACCATTGTATAGTCTGCTTAATACCTGTATCAAAGGTATATTGTGGTTTCCATCCAAGTTCTGTTTCTAATTTTGTAGGATCAATTGCATAACGTAAATCATGGCCAGGACGATCTGTTACATATTTTATCAAACTCTCTGGCTTGTCTAATGCTTTTAAAATAGTCTGCACTACTTCTAAATTTGTACGTTCGTTGTGACCACCCACATTGTAAACTTCTCCTACTGCACCTTTATGAATAATCAAGTCAATTGCCACACAGTGATCTGATACGTGTAACCAGTCACGAACATTCTCTCCCTTTCCATATACAGGAAGTTCTTCATCTGCTAATGCCCTGCTAATCATAAGAGGAATCAGTTTCTCTGGAAAATGATATGGTCCATAATTATTAGAACAACGCGATATAGTTACTGGTAATCCATAGGTACGGTAGTAAGCTAAAACAAATAAATCTGCACTTGCCTTACTAGAACTATATGGACTGGAAGTATGGAGCGGCGTAGTCTCTGTAAAGAATAAATCTGGTCTGTCTAATGGCAAATCACCATATACTTCATCTGTTGATACCTGATGATAACGCTTTACTCCATATTCTTTAGAAGCATCCAATAAAACTTGTGTCCCCATTACATTGGTCTGTACAAAAATACCAGGATCTGTAATAGAACGGTCTACATGACTTTCCGCAGCAAAATTTACAACAATATCAAACTGCTCTTTCTCAAACAAATCCATAATAAACGGTCTGTCTGCAATATCTCCACGTACAAATTTATAATTTGGTTTATTTTCTACTGGTTTGCAAGTTTCAAGATTTCCTGCATAAGTCAATAAATCCAAATTTACAATTTGATAATCTGGATATTTATTTACCATGTAATGCACAAAATTACCACCAATAAACCCTGCTCCACCTGTTACCAATACTTTCATCTTAATATTCCCTTTCTTTTTTGTATTTTTACTATTCCACTAATAAATAGTAATTTTACACAATATATTTACCATCAATAATATTTTTCAAATATGCACCATACTGGTTTTTCTTATAGGTCTCATAAATTTCTTCCAAGCGTTCTTTTGATATCCATCCCTTTAGATAGGCAATTTCTTCCAGACATGCAATTTTTCTATGCTGATGGGTTTCTACTGTACGCACAAAATTTGTGGCATCTACCAGAGATTCATGTGTTCCTGTATCCAACCAAGTAAAACCTTGTCCAAGGAAACAAACTTCTAACTCTCCCTTTTCTAGATAAATCTTGTTCAAATCTGTAATTTCCAACTCTCCTCTTTCAGAAGGTTTGAGGCTCTTTGTATATTCTACCACTTTATTATCATAAAAATACAATCCTGTCACACAATAATTACTCTTTGGTTTCTCTGGCTTTTCTTCAATAGAAATGGCCCGGTTATTTTCATCAAATTCCACAATACCAAAACGTTCGGGATCTTCCACATAATATCCAAACACTGTGGCACCCTTTTCCTTCTTAGCTGCCTTTAGAAGACGTTTTTCCAAACCATGACCATGAAAAATATTATCTCCAAGTACCATAGCTACAGAATCATCCCCAATAAAATCTTCTCCAATCAAAAATGCCTGAGCCAATCCATCAGGCGATTCTTGTATTTTGTAGGTCAAATGTATTCCAAACTGCTCCCCATCTCCTAATAAAGACTGAAATCTCGGGGTATCATTTGGTGTAGAAATAATTAAAATATCTCTAATTCCCGCATTCATCAATACCGAAATAGGATAATAGATCATTGGTTTATCATAAATTGGTAATAATTGTTTTGATGTAACTGTAGTCAAAGGATATAAACGTGTTCCACTACCTCCTGCTAAGACAATGCCTTTCATTCAACAACCTCCATTCTATCTTATATCTATCTATTGAAATATAACCCCATCTAGTATAGCCTTCTTTCTATTCTACCATTCATTTCTATGAAATTCAAGTCATCTAAAAAATGAATCCATTTTGTTTATAACAGTTCAGTCTATAGGACGAACTTTCCTATAATGCAAAAAAGGTGCAAGACCTTAATAACTACTTAATAAGAACTTACTCCTTTTTTTATTTGGTTAATTTATGTAATTTTAACTATAATACTTTCAATCTATTGTTGCACATATTAATATAAATATCTTGCCATTCTTGCTTGTCTTTTATAGCACTTGAAGTTTATACATTCATTCCGTTTTCTTGATAAATCAAGATGATCTTCTGCTACATATTGAAGTTGATACGCAATTCATTTTCAATAGTCATTTTAATATCTGTGACATCGTTTTCAATCTTGACAAGACTTTCATCAAAACTAGTAATTTTAGAAAGAATTAAGTCAGTTTTTCACTATCTGTCATACTATCATCAAGCTATGAAATTCCTAATGCCTGTTTTGCCAGCTCATCTGCCAAATCATTATATGTATCATTAGAATGTCCTTTTACTTTCACAAAATGTATTTCAACCTCTTTTGATGCCTTAAGATAAAATTCCCGATATGCCTTTGTACCATCTTTATTCGTTTTCCATTCTCCAAGACACCATCTTGCAATGCCTTCATAATCATGATAAATATATATTTTTTTACATTTATGATCCATGGCAAATTGCATTGCACATTCTGCACCTTTTATTTCTCCTGCCACATTACGCATGGACGCTAAATCCTTATTATCTACTTTCCGAGAAAAATGAAATTCTTCTCCTTGATAGGCAATAACTGCCCCATAAGAAAATTCCTTCGTTCCGTTATGATAACTGCCATCTACATACGCCACTGCTGTGTCCTTCTCTTTTCCTTGTAATATATCCTCTATATCCAGCTGTACATCTTCTGTCGTAATCTGTTGTTTTTCCTCAGAAATTTCTGTCTGTCCATCTTTTGTCTTTTCTGACATTCCAGCAAATATTTCTGCTTCTGCTTTTGTTGGAAAACCTTTATAGATCGCACCAGAGAAACCCATTACCTGTGCCTTGCACGCATCCCAGCTTGTGTACACCCCTGGTACTCTTCCTTTTTTTACTCCATAAAACTTGCCTGCCATATTTTATCAACTACCCTCTATAACCTTTTGGATTTTTAGACTGCCATCTCCATGCATCTTCACACATCTTATCAATACCACGTTCTGCCTTCCAGCCTAATTCTTTTTCCGCTTTGGATGGGTCAGCATAACACATAGCAGCATCTCCTGGTCTTCTATCTGCAATTTTATATGGTAAATTCTTTCCACATGCTTTTTCAAAATTATGAATAACATCAAGTACACTATATCCAATACCTGTGCCAAGGTTATAGGTAACAATACCAGGGTTTGTATTTAATTTCTCTAATGCCTTTATATGTCCGATTGCCAAATCTACTACATGAATATAATCTCTTACACCAGTTCCATCTGGAGTATCATAATCATCTCCAAATACATTGATACACTCCAATTCCTCTACTGCAACTTTTGCTACATAAGGCAGAAGATTATTCGGGATTCCCTGAGGATCTTCTCCAATCTCTCCACTCTCATGAGCACCAATTGGGTTAAAATAACGAAGAAGTGCTATATTCCAGCTTTGGTCTGCTGCATAAATATCCCTTAACATATCCTCAATTACCAATTTTGTTCTGCCATAAGGATTCAAAACGGATAAAGGGGCTTCTTCTGTAATCGGTACAGTTTCTGGAATGCCATATACCGTCGCAGAAGAACTAAATACTAGTTTTTTCACATTCGTGCGTTCCATTACTTTTAACAGATTCACTGTTCCATTGAAGTTGTTATCAAAATAACGGAGAGGCTCTCTGCAGCTTTCCCCAACAGCTTTTAATCCAGCAAAATGAATTACTGCATCTGGCTTTTCTTTTTCAAAAATCTTTTGCAGACCTTCTTCATTGCGAATATCTTCTTCGTAGAAGGTCACTTTTTTATTTGTAATCATCTCTACTCTGTCTAGTGCTTCTTTGCTTGCATTATATAAATTATCCACAACAACAACATCAAATCCCGCATTTAACAGTTCCACATCTGTATGGCTGGCAATAAAGCCTGCACCGCCTGTTACTAATACTTTCATTTAATCACCTCTGCATTTTTTATGCATATCCTTTCCAAAATAATTATCTTATATCATACCATATTGGCACGTAGTTTGGCAAGTTCTGCTTTTTTATTTTGGCTGCGCATAAAGGTTTCACCAATCAATACAGCATTTGTACCATTCTTTCGCAATTTTTGAACATCCTCTGGTGTTTTTATTCCACTTTCTGAAACAAAAACAATATGCTCTGGCACCATATTACGATATCTGGCACTATTGTTAATATCGACTTCAAATGTTTTTAAGTCGCGATTATTCACCCCAATAATTCCTGCACCAGAATCCAAAGCCATCTGTACCTCAGATGCATCATGCGCTTCTACAATAACGGACAAACCAAGAGAATGTGCAACAGAAAGATAATGATTTAGCTCTTCCTGACTTAATATTGCACAAATAAGTAAAATTGCACTAGCACCGATTACTTTAGCTTCATAAATCATATACTCATCCACCGTAAAATCCTTACGAAGTACTGGAATACGCACAACATCAACAATTTCACGAAGGTATGCATTATCCCCCTGAAAGTAATAAGGCTCTGTAAGGACAGATATTGCCGCAGCTCCTGCATCCTCATACTCTTTTGCAATCTGAATGTATGGAAAATCTGATGCTATCACTCCTTTTGAAGGAGATGCTTTTTTTACTTCACAAATAAAAGCTATATCTTCTTGTTTTAAAGCAGACAAAAATGGAAAATCCTGGTTAGTTTCCATACTAAGTGCTTTCTCCCTCATCTCCTCTAAAGAAATCTTTTGTTTTTGTTCTGCCACTCTTTGTCTAGTTCTTTCTGCAATTTCCTCTAAGATCATAGTCTTCCCCCTTTTCTTAAACCTTATCCTTATGCATTTGTTATAGCAATAAATTTTTCCAGTTGTTTCATTGCCTTTCCACTGTCAATCATATCTTTAGCAAGCTCAATCCCATCCTCCATAGAAATTTGATTGGTTATATGTAGTGCTGCTCCTGCGTTCAGTACCACTGCATCCCTTTTGGCGTCCTTTTGGCCACTAAGAGTATTCTTTATAATTTTTGCATTCTCTTCTGGCATACCTCCTACCAAATCTTCTGCTTTACATAACGTAAATCCATATTTTACAGGATCTAACTCATAAGTTTCAAAATTCCCTTCCTTAAATTCACATACAGTTGTAGTATCGCACATGGAAATTTCATCTAATCCATCATTGCCATGTACCACCATTCCACGCTTTACGCCAAGTTTTGATAAAACTCTGGCAAGTGGTTCTACTAAATCTTTATTGTATACACCAAGCAACTGTAAGTTTGCCTTTGCTGGATTTGCAAGTGGGCCAAGCATATTAAAAATCGTTGGAATTTTAATTTCCTTTCTGACACTTCCCACAAATCTCATTGCTGTATGGTACTTTTGTGCAAATAAAAAACAAATTCCCAGTTCCTCTAAGGCTCTTTGGCTTACTTTCGCATCTGCCATAAGGTTTACGCCAAGATGTTCCAAAACATCTGCTGTACCACATTTACTGGAAGCTGCACGGTTTCCATGTTTGGCAACCTTTGCTCCTGCTGCTGAAACTACAATAGACGCCAGTGTAGAGATATTAAAAGTTCCAGCACAATCTCCACCTGTTCCTACAATATCAATGACTTCTGGTACCGTATTATCAAAAATAGCACAATATTTTCTCATAATAGATGCACACGCTGTAATTTCTTCAATATTTTCTCCTTTTAAATGAAGTGCAGTTAAAAAAGCAGCCTTTTGTGCATCTGTAGCAGTTCCACTCATAATTTCATCCATAACCGCAGCCGCTGTGTCATAAGTTAAGTCTTCATTTTTTATTAAAGTTCCAATTGCTTCTTGTATCATAATGCCATCTCCTTTATTCTTCTACCTTTTTATAGTTTAAAAAAGTTTTCCAACATCTTTTTTCCTTCTTTTGTCATAATGGATTCTGGATGAAACTGCAATCCATAAATTTCATAGTTCTTATGCTGTACCGCCATAATCTCACCATCTGCTGTTTTTGCAACAATCTTTAGACAATTTGGTATGGTATCTGGATCTGCTGCAAGGGAGTGGTATCTTGCAACTTTTATTTTATCCTGTATATCCTGAAAAATAGGACAATTTATATCAACAGTGGTTACTGACTGCTTTCCATGCATCAATTCTTTTGCATAAGTTATGGTTGCTCCAAATACTTCACAAATTGCCTGATGCCCTAGACAAACTCCTAGGATTGGAACTTTTCCTTTAAAGTACTCTATTACTTCTTCACACACACCTGCATCAGAAGGTCTTCCGGGTCCTGGAGACACAATAATATGGCTGGGGTTCATTTCTTCAATCTCTGCACAGTTACATACATCATTACGAATTACCTTTATGTCAGGGTTTAACTCACCTACATACTGAAATAAATTATAAGAAAAACTATCATAGTTATCAATTAAAAGTACCATTTACTCCACCTCCTCTGTTAGCTTTGCTGCTTCTTCCAACGCATTCATAACTGCTTTTGCTTTGTTAATACATTCCTGATATTCATTTTCTGGTACACTGTCTGCAACAATCCCCGCTCCAGAACGAACAAATACTTTCTTACCCACTTTGTATGCAATACGAATAGCAATACAGGTATCTAAATTACCAGCAAAATCAATATAGCCAATGGCACCTCCATATATTCCACGTTTATTATCCTCTAATTCATTGATAATTTCACAAGCACGGATTTTAGGCGCTCCAGACAGGGTTCCTGCTGGAAGAACTGCATTGACTGCGTCTAATGTACAACAGTCCTCTCTGATTTCCCCCTCTACGGTAGATCCAATATGCATAACATGGGAATATTTCTCAATCTCCATATATTTTTCTAACTTCACAGATCCAAATTTGCTGATTTTTCCTAAATCGTTTCTTCCTAAATCCACTAACATATTATGTTCTGCACATTCCTTCTCATCTGCTAACAATCCTTTTTCTAATTCTGCATCTTCACTTCTTGTTTTTCCTCTTGGTCTTGTTCCTGCAAGAGGAAACGTTAATAGACGGTTTCCATCTAGTTTTACCAAAGTCTCTGGTGAAGCACCTGCCACCTCAATAGCATCCCCGCTAAAATAAAACATATATGGAGAAGGATTCAAGGTACGAAGCACCCGATATACATGAAACAAATCTCCTTCAAATTCTGCCTCCAGACGATTAGATAATACAACCTGAAAAATATCCCCTTCTTTGATATATTGCTTGGCACAGTTTACCATATTGCAGTAACGTTCTTTATCAAATAAAGGCTTAAATTCTGATTTTAAAACAGCTTGTGGAATCTTTGCACCTTCTCCATGTAAAATTAGTTCTTTCATTTCTTTGATGCTGTCTAATGCCTGATGATATCCTGTTTCTACATCTTCTGTATATACATTCGCAATTAAAATTAATTTCTGTTTGATATTATCAAAAGCAATTACCTTATCAAATAGCATTAAATCCACATCTTGGAAACCTTCTTCATCTTTGGCATCTAACACAAGTTTTGGTTCGCTATATTTCAAATAGTCATAAGAAAAATAACCCACTAATCCTCCCGTAAAAGTAGGAAATTCTGCAAACTTCGGACTTTCGTACTCCTTCATAAGTTCTGTAATAAACTCACCAGGATGAACATTTTCTTCCTCTTTGAGTACCTCACCTTGTATATTTTTCACTTTAATCAATCCATTAGTACAAGTAACTTCCAGTTTAGGCTGATACCCAAGAAAGGTATATCTGCCCATAATCGTTTGCTTTTCTACGCTCTCTAATATATAACAATGTTTGCTTACCTGTTTCAATTTTCTAAGTAAACCAATGGGTGTAATCACATCTGAAAACATCTCATAAGCAATTGGCACAAGTTTATAACCTTCTTTGGCATATTGTTTTACCTTTTCTAAATCTGGACTATTCATTCTACATACCTCCTAAAATTTTGTTATATAATAATTACATGTAATTATATTGGAAAGCTACAGAGCATTTTTCTTTTTTATAATGATATAAAAAAACCGCCCTTGTAAAATTACAAGGACGGGTATATACTACTCGCGGTACCACCTTAATTAATGCTATTGCATTCACTCTTCTATGTACTATCATACATGATTCCTAAGATAACGGGGGAATATTCCGTCGGGTATTACTAAGCTATAAAGCTGTTCTTCCCGCCCTTATGAGTCCATTCACTAAGAACCTGTTTGCCACAATCTCACCAGTCTGTGACTCTCTGGAATTCATCTGCTCAAAGCTACTCTTCTCAATCATCGGTTTATAATACAATTAAATATGAATCTATTTTAGATCTGAAAAAAAGAAATGTCAACCTTTTTTTACCCATTTCCATTTAATGCCAAAATTCTATTAAATACTTAATTTTGTAATAAAGTTCTGGTTTGTATGTTCCCATATCCACACTTCTATAGGGTAAGAAAAAGAATAAATAACCAAATATCACCGTTACGACAGTGAGTACTAAAACCACTTTTCTCCACAATATAACATTTTCATAATTAATATTCCCTACACTTTCTTTTTTACCAAACCACATTCCTTCCTGCATTAACACAGAAAGAACTGCTGCAACAGTAAAAAACATTGTAAAATCAGCCTGATAACGACTCAATATACCTCCCGAGTTTGTATCAATTACTACAATCAATCCACCAATTACCATTACTGAAAAAGAAAACATAGTTAAAAATAGATATTGTCTGCGAATTTTTTTCCTAATTAATGGAAGGAACCCAAATAATAAGAATGGATACAGCCAAAACAATCCGCCTGCCATTTCTTCTGTAATACTTTTACCCATATAACCAGATACCACATATTTAAGCTGTATATATGGGAATATACCATTTACAGACAACGGGCTAAACAAATATTCATAAATTCCAATTGGCAGTCTGCCTAAAGAAAAACCTCTTCTTGTCACATCATTGGTTGTTAAATTATAACCTGCACCAAAGTCAAATGGTGAATGAAACCGAATATAATTATAATACATAAGACCAGCAGCCACAATCATAAATGGGACTATAAATATCATGAATGTTTTCTTATATTTGTGTAAACAAATTTTCTTATCTTTTATTAAAAATTCTTTAAAAATGACCAAAGAAATAAACGCTATTAAAATAATTCCTGGACGACATCCTGCTACCAATGCAATGCATAACGAACCAAAAAACAATTTTAGCTTGCTAAGTACTTTATCACCTTGTACAGATTCCACCCATAAATCCAATCCTGCAATAGCAAACATCAATCCGACAGCTATAGCGACCTCATATACCTGTACACTTCGGAACAAATTAGTAAACCCAAAAATTGTCATAGAAACCCAGAGTAACAACCCAAATGTCAATACAGATGTCCGTGGAAAATATCTTTCTACTATGACTTTTAAAAGCCTTGCCAAAAATACCATAGATATTACGGCAGCCCAAAATACTACTATTGTATTAGAAAGCATCTTCCCTGTCAAAAGATAGTATGGCAAATAAAACAATAATACAGGAATTATACCAAAATATACATAATACTTGCCATCATAATATGCAGCATCCCACTGATACCACTGTCCTGTTTCTTCATAATGCTGATAACGCATTGATGTATCATAAGGATTATCCATTTCCTGTAAATATTCTGGTGGTGTTTCTTTTAGCCAAGTATGTCCTTCTGACAAACTTTCTGTTAAAAAGTGGTATTCTTTACCTGCACCACCATCATATTCCTCAGAAAATAAAAATGTACTTTGTCCCATCCACCAGAAAATCAATATTTGAACAGCTATCATAATACCTATCATTAAATTTCTTTTATCCTTTGATATATCCATAAAACAGATTTTATAATATTTGCTGTTTCCTCGAAATAAAGCAAAAAATATAATTCCAAAGAAAAGAGCAAAAAAACGAATAAGAGAAAAATTCATAGGATGTTTCCCATTTAGTATGATATTATTTATTTGAATAGTCTCTCCTGTTTGTATAGATTCTTCCTCAAAAGTAATCTGTAATCCCTGCAGTTTACCATAAGGATGTATTCTGACCCATTTACTATTTTTCTCTGTTGGCACAATTTTATGTGCTGCTCCATTATCAGGAACAGAATAATAAGATGCCATATTTCCATCATCTTTTATAGAGAGATGACAGGAAATTACTTCTACCTTTGGGCTTATTTCTTCTGCATCTTTCTTGATAAAATCAAAATATACTGAATATACTTTCTTATCAATATTTTCTAATGTTAATACACAATTTGAATTATCGTTGACAACTGCATTTTCCCCATCTACAAAAAAACCCTCGCTAAATTTTATATCTGTAGGTGTATACATACTTTCCTTAGGATAAATCCCAGCATGTGTAATCCAAAATTGATAATTAAATACAAAAAGTTCGATTAGGACAGGTATTAAAACCAAAAGAAACCATTTCCTAATTTTCTTATTATTCATGACTCTTAATCCTCCAATATAAGTATGTAATTCAAGTGTCTCTTGCGAAACTCGGGGTCTACCTTTGCAAATATCTTTTTAATAAAACGCTTTCCTCTTTTTAAAAAAATATACAATGTTTTAAATATAACAAAGTTGCCAATCCATTTCCTAGAAAGCAAAAAAAAGTAAGAAAATTCATTAAATTCTTATTTTCCTTTTTTTCCAAAAATAATCCCGTTCCTATCATAGGTATAATTATTATGAACGAAATATACCGAAAACTCATTGTACAGATTTGTGGATAATCAAAACAAAACTTAATATAATTTATCACAAAAACAAAATATGTAATACCAAAGAATAACTTCCCAGCCAAATTCCATACTTCACTTTTTCTCACAAGCATAATAATAAATAGCAACAACATAAGTATTGCAAGAAAAATATTTATAAACACATCTGCTACACCTATCCCTGATGCTATATCTCCATCAAAAGACAGGGCATTTCCTTCATCATATATGGCAGTACGGAATAAAGTCATTAAAATATTAGTATCAACTTCTGGATTATAATATAACTTTGGGTAATTTATCTGTGCAAAGGACGGTATTCCTATTCTATCTACCAAAGGAACATCACCAATATATTGTCCGGAATTTTCGCCTCCAATATCTTGCACATAATCTGCCTTCATATCAAATCTAACACTATTACGAATGGTCCATGACAACCCTATTGGTACACAAATAAGGAGAAATATACAAAATTGTATCATACATCTTCGTATTGCGGTCTTATCCCTGCGAATTATCTCTATAAAAACAAGTATAAAAACAGCTCCTACACTAAATGCAAAAAGTCCTAAACTAACTTTGGTTATCATTCCAAAACCAATACAAAAAGCAAGCATCACAATGTTTTTTATATCTCGTTTCTTGTACCAGCGAATGGTATATAACATAATACAAAATGCAAAAAGTAATACCAGCGAATCTGTTGTCAAGCAGCCAGATATCCAAATATTCATCGGAAAAGTTCCAAAAAAGCATAAAAGTAAATTCTTTCTTTTATTTTTTATGGAACATTCATCTAAAATCTTTTCAAATACAACCACTGCCAAAGAAGAATATAACAAGGTTAGAATTTGTAAATTTTCCGCAGACTGTTCCCAGCTAAGTCCAATGCTTGTATTTATCTTTAACCAAATTGTAGACAATATATGATATAATGGCGGGTTATAATATGCCCATGCCATCTGGGGATCCATATCTGGTATCTTACCATAATGATAAATATAACTGATATATCCAAGATGTCCTCCCGTAACCTCTCCTGTATCTACCACATGACCTAAATCATGGGAACTAACATCATTAGGAACAGACCATATATATATTACACGAACTAAAAAACCAAAAAACAGCAAAAGATTCCGAAGTGCCTTCTCCTCATCTTTTCTTGGCTGGTACACATACCAGAAATATAATGCAAAGACAAAGAATACTATTCCTATTCCCATCACCCTGTCTTTTGTAAATATAGACATCATACCTATATTTCCAAAAGTCCAGACAAGAATACATGCTAAAATTGTATATATGCTATTATCAAATTTCCCCAATAAATCTATATATTTTGTTATTCTATTTTTCTTCATGATACTCCTGTTCAGTATTTACATTCCAAATATTAGTCTTATCCGTTTTTCCAGCAAGAATATTTTTTACAGTTTCAAATGAAGTTACCATAGAATGATCCATATTATTGTACCGATGCTGACCATTTCGTCCTACACAATATAAATTATCAAAGTTATTCAAATAAGAAATTAATGTATCTATATCACTATATGTATCAAAATATGCTGGATATGCCTTTTTTACTTTCTCACAATGGGAATCCATAACTTGTCCTGCATCATTGATAACACCCATACTAATCAATTCTTTCACACCAAGCTCTGTCCATTCTTCCTTAGACATATTCCAAAACTTATCATTCTCTGTACAAAAATACTCTAATCCAATCCATACGGTATCTTCTGGTTTCTCTACCAGATAAGGCGACCAGTTATTAAAAATCTGGATACGTCCCAATTTCACACCTACATCCTGCACATAAATCCAACAATCTGGGACTATATTGCTAAGAGTTTTTAGAGTAGTTTCATTCTTTAGATTCAATTTTGGTAAAAGCAGACCAACGGTTACAAAATCACGATATGGAAGCCCCTTTGCAATCTCTTGTTCTTTTGCAGGCACATCATTCATACCTTCCACTAAATCTTTTAATGGCATGGAAGAAATAAAATAATCTGCTTCTTCTGTTATTTCCTGTCCATCTATTAAATAAGTTAAAGACACAACTTTGCCTTCCTTTGTATTGACAGACACAACTTTCGCATTCTTCTTTAATACTCCGCCACTTTTCACAAAATCTTCTGCAGCAGCTTCCCAAAGCTGACCTGGTCCATATTTAGGATAACTAAATTCTTCAATTAAAGAAGTCTCTACCTTCCAATTCTTGCCTCCTGGCAAAAGTTTAGAAAAAATATCCTTTAAAATTGCTACAATGGACAATCCTTTTACACGCTGTGCTCCCCAATCTGCAGAAATATTGCTTGGATGCCTTCCCCAAAGTTTCTCGGTATAGCCTTCAAAAAACATAGAATATAGCTTCCGTCCAAAACGGTTAATATAAAAATTCTCCAAAGAATCTTCTGGTTTCTTTGCAAAAACAGAAGCAAGATAACTAAATCCTGCAGCCATTGTTGTTCCAAAGCCCATGTTCTTTATGGTGTTTAGATTCATCTTTACTGGATAATCAAAAAATTTCTTCTTATAATAAATTCTGGAAACACGGTTCCTCTTTAACATCACTCTGTCATCCACTTCTGGATCTGGTCCGCTTTCTGGCAGCTCCCAAACTCTTCCTAATTTTTTATCATCATAAGAAGGTTTACTTTGCATTGGCATAAGGTTATTCCACCAATCGGTAACTTCTTTATCCTTCGAGAAAAAACGATGACCTCCAATATCCATACGGTTTCCATTGTACTTTACTGTTCTGGAAATACCACCAATTTCATTTGTTTCTTCTAAAATAATAACTTCGTAGTCCTTTGATTTTGTCACAAGCTCATACCCTGCCGTAAGTCCAGCAGGTCCTGCTCCGATAATGATAACCTTTTTCATTTTTTATCATACCTTTCTGTTTGTTTTTCTTTTAATGTGAATCTTTATTACTCATTCTCTATTGAGGTATAACATAACAGTTCAGCCAAGGGCTGCCCTGTTACGTAGAATTGCACAATTCTAATCCTGTTTTAGTTTTTCCTACGGTCTTGCACAACAGAGTGTGCAAGACCTACCAGAGCTGTTACCATATAACTGCATTTTACACCAAACTGTAACTAAGTATATCACAGTCATAAAGAAACTACAATCGTTACTGTTCATACCTACGGTGAAACGTAACAAAATCCAGCCTATTTATAATTCTCTTTGACAAGTTTCCAATGCTGATGCAATAACAACATCCATGTCATAATATTTATACTCGCCTAACCGCCCACCAAAAATAACCTTTTTTTCTGCATCTGCAAGTTTTTTATATTCTGTATATCTTGCACTATTTTTTTCGTCATTTACTGGATAATAAGGCTCATCTCCCCGTTTCCACTCTGAAGAATATTCTTTGCTGATAATCGTCTTAGACAATTCCTCTCCATTCTTATCCCGTCCAAATTCAAACCACTTATGTTCTATAATCCGTGTCCATGGTGTCTTTGAATCCGTGTAATTAACTGCTGCATTTCCTTGGAAGTTTGGTATATCCAAGGTTTCTGTTTCAAAGCGAACTGAACGATATTCCAAAGTTCCTAACTTATAATCAAAATAAGCATCGATTGGTCCTGTATAGATAATCTTGTCTGCCATACTATCGTATTCTTCTTTGTTTTCCAGATAATCTGTACCTAGCTGTACCTCTATTCCTTCCAGCATATTAGAAACCAGTTTTGTGTATCCTCCAATTGGAATTCCCTGATACAATGCATTAAAATAATTGTTATCATAAGTCAGGCGGACTGGCAAACGTTTAATAATAAATGCTGGAAGTTCCCTGCAAGGTCTTCCCCATTGTTTTTCCGTATAACCTTTCACCAATTTTTCATAGATATCTGTTCCCACAAGACTAATTGCCTGCTCCTCCAAATTCTTTGGTTCTGTAACACCAGCTGCCCTTTTTTGTTCTTCAATTTTTGTAGCAGCTTCTTCTGGAGTTACTACTCCCCACATCTTATTAAAAGTATACATATTAAAAGGCAGCGAAAAAATCTCTCCATTATAATTTGCCACTGGAGAGTTCGTAAACCGGTTAAACTCCGCAAATTGATTCACATACTCCCACACTTTCTTATTATTGGTATGAAAAATATGTGCACCATATTTATGCACATGAATACCTTCTATTTCTTCTGTATAAACATTACCTGCAATAGAATTCCTCTTATCTATAACAAGTACTTTTTTTCCAGCCTTTGCTGCCTCATAAGCAAAAACTGCACCATATAACCCAGCTCCTACAATTAAATAATCATACTTCATAATTTATATTCTTACCCTTCTTCTATCTTCTTAATTTTTTATTTATATTCTATATTATAGTTCAATACAATCGCACAGCAGATTTTACTTTTCTAAAAAACTTATATGTTATAATATAACTCACACATATATTATTATATAATTATTTTTTGTACTTTTTTTGTACTTTCTAAGAAAATCTGCTTCTAACTTTACTACTTCTCTTTTTGTAATATTTTTATTATTTCCTCTTTATTCAGCTTATTCTTCTCTATATAGTGCAACAAATCTTGTGCCATTTCCTTGGCAAACATAATTGGGTTATCTGTTCCTATTTTAATTAACAGTTCAATCTTGTGATCCAAGATCATCGGGGTCTCAAAAAGCTTTGTAATATCTTCATCCTTATCCTCTATAATTAGTAAATTTTTCATATGTAGTGAAAGCATTAAATCTTCTATGGCTTTTCCCTCTATATTACTGCTCCCTTCTGGAATCATAATCCCCGCCCATTTTTTATATTGTCGCTTGTCACAATCACACTTTTTTAATAAGTTTTTTAACAGTGGCAAAGCACTTGCATAGTCAATGATTCTTCCCTGATAGAATGGAGATATTAGAATACCTCCTGCATAGGGATTTTTTATAACTTCTTCTGCTTCATTTCCAAAAGCGAGAATCTTGCCTTGTTCATTAACAGCTAATATTCCTTTTTCTTTTAAAACCATACCCTCTCTTGTGTATATAGAGATATCTGCGGGATATCTGTTCTGTCTCAATTCTCCAAAATCCATAAAAATATTTATCCTTCCTTTTTAATCTGTATCTGTTTTTTATCATTACATAATCAAATTGTTCCTTATATTTTAGCTTTTTGCCAACTACGGGAACAGATAACCCCCCATCTTCTTATCCAATCAGTACTGTCTTACCTTCAAATGCAAAACCATATTTTCGGATTCTTTCCTTAGGAATACCCTTATCAATAAGAATCTTCTCATATTGTTTCTCTTCAATCTGCTTAAGGGCAGCTTCCACCCCTAAAATTTCAATTAATATCAACACTTACAATCATAAATGTTATACTACTTTCCTTTATTTATCACATACATATAATAAATTGTTGATAAAATTCCTGAAAAAATCATTACAATCAATGTTGCCAGTGCTACACCAATGGACTGGAATCTGGAAATCAATAAATAATCTGCTATTATATTAACAACAGCAGTCAAAATACTCGCTATTAAATTAAATTTTAGTTTTTTCTGTGTTACAAGCAAATTTCCCGCAATAATTCTAAATGTTCCTTGCCAAAAATAAGAAAAACTCAATATCCGAAACACAGGAACAGCATCCTGATATTGATTCCCAAATACAATTCCAATAATTTGAGGTGCTGCAACAATTAGAATCAAAGAAATACAAAAATTGACTAGCCCCATCCCCCAAAAAATAATTTTGTATTTCTTTCTTGTCCATTCTAAATCATTAATATGGGAAACAAAATATGGATAAATATATGTCATAACTGCTAAAGGAAAAGTCAACAATGCTGTGGGAATCATTGTTGCAATCTGATAAGAGGCAATCACTTTTTCATCCTTAATATATTCTCCTATCATAGAAATATCAATTAAATACATCAACTGTGAAATCGCATTAACTCCCATAGATACAAGAGACACTTTCCAAATTTCTCTCTTTAGTTGCTTCTCCAAAGAAGATACATTCCATTTCTTTCTTTTCTCAGTAGTAAAAAAATATATAAATAGTACACTGAGAACAGGACCCATATAACTTGCCAATATAATACCAGAAACACCTAATTTCAACGCTCCCAAAGTAGAAATAAAACATATCAGAGCTGCATTTATTGTATATGTAATTGCATACTCTTTATTCCTATAATTACTACGAAAATAAATCCCTGTAAATTCTAAAATAATATTTATCAAAGGCAATAAAGCCATAAGTAAAAGGTAATATTGGGCATCCTGTATAGGCATTTCCACAAAACGACTATAGAATATAATACATACACCAAGAAATATATTTATAAGTATACCACGACTAAAACCATATCTATATATAGAATACATTTTTGTTTCATTTTTATTATGTTCACAGCAAATTTGCAAAGTACCGCTAACCATTCCAAGTCCTGTAAATAAAAGAAAATAAGATAAAATATTATTGGCATAAGAATATACCCCATAATCCGTCTTTGATATTATACGAGCCAAAATACTTTTAGATATAAACCCAAAAAAGCTATTCAATACATTACTTAACATAATATACAAAAAACCTGTTCCAAGTGCCACCTTGATATATTCTTTCAATTTCTTTATCATACTAATCCTCTCTGTATGTTCTTAATGAAGTTGCACAAGAAAAACTTAATATACCTATATTCCTGTTCACAACACCAATCACCTATTGGTCGTTTAACCTGTTTACAATTACTTTTTATTTCTTCTTGTTCTGCTTCTGGCAGTTTCGTTGAATAAAGTATATCCCCCCCCAAAAAAATGGGTCTTGATCGCAACACATTTTTTGAATCACAAAATATACATCCTATAGCTATGCATCTATTTTTTGGAGAAGAAAAAATTAACTGTCCCCAATGCGGTAATAACTTGTGCTTTTTCTAGTGCACTTCCTTCATTGTACAATTTCGTCAATTGTTCTTTAATTTCATCCGAAAAAATGGGATTATTTATACTTTGATCAAAATAATTATCATACAAATTTCTGAATGCATTATTTTTTTTCCACCAAAGATCAAAAGGATTCATTCCTTCTGTTAGTTTAAAATTCAGTTGAACATGAAAACCTAATTTTCTTAAGACTAGTTTGGGATACTTTATTGCTAATTTTACTTTAGGCAAATAGCTCTTTATTGGTTTCTCTGTTATTTTTTGACCTATTTTTTCCCAAATAAAATCTGCAGCTTTTGGATACTTGCTTAAAATCCATTTTTTATATATATAGTGATTAATTCGCAATTCTAAGGGAATACTCATACAATATTCAAACAAATCCACATTCAAAAAAGGAGAGGCAACTTCTGTATAATTTCTTATGAAAAAATGAGAACTTAGACATCCCATAAAAGCTCTGGTAAACATCAAATATTGTTCTCTATTTTCAAACTTCAAAGCTGTTCCATCCACCTCTTCTTTGGTAATTAATTTTTCTGAATAGGTTCCACCTATTGTCATATCCTTCATCTCATTTACATTCGATATAAAGGTTCCAATTACCACATCCCCAATTTGTCCTGAGTGCATTAATCCAAAAATATTCGTATTAATTGTTTGCAATATTTCAATTTGTGCACCAATTCCAGAATAATGAGCAGCTCCCTTATTCATTGCAATATAATCATCAATTCTGAATAAATGTTTTGCACTATCCAATGGCCATACAAGAATCTCCAGTCCCAACTCTTCTGCTATTTCCTTTGCCACCTTCTCATCCATACAGTTTGATTGTCCAAAAGTCACGCAAAGAATATCACTATATCCCATATCTTGTGCTACCCACAAATTCATTCTTGAATCCAACCCACCGCTTAAGTTTGCGAAATGACGATAACCATACTCTAAATCCTTTTCATATTCCAAACGGATAGCCTCACGAAATCTCTGATCTAAACCATCAATAATTTCATCTTTTGATGCATGTTTTAAATCATACACATTTTGGCTTATTTTAAAATACTGACAAAGTTCTAAATTACCTTTGCTGATTCTAATATAATGACCTGGATATAACCTTTTCACCTCATTAAGATAAGTTCTATCATCTGGCATATATCCATAGGTAAGCATCGTATGCACTGCATGCTCATTTAAAGTATAGCAAATTTCATTCTTCTTCAGTCCATCAGCAATATAATTTAACTGGGAACCAATAATAAATTTATCCTGCTGAAAATAATAATAAACCGCATTGTCTCCATAATGATTTGTAAATATCAGCCACTCATCCTTTTTCTTACTATAAAAAGCCCCCGAAAAGCTACCTCGAAACTCTTTAAAGAATTTTACTCCTATTTGATGGTACATGCTAATTGCAAGACTCGCAACATCTTCTGAATGATATTTTTGAAACAAATCCATTTTATTTAACAATACCCCTTCCAAAAGAACTATATATTCTTCATTTTGATATAGAGTCTTATCTAAAAAGAACTTATCAAGAGTATTTCTTTGAACAATCCATGATTTATATTGACATTTATCCATAACATAACTATTCACATCAGGGTCTTTTAACACTACTTCCTTTTCATAATTATTTATTAAAAAGCCTGGCATACTTTATTCACACTCCTTCTTGTAAATCATCATTCTACTTCTATTCTCCGAAGCAAATGATTTAAAAAACTTATTCCTGCTAATTATAATATTCTGATAATTTAACACCACTTTTTATAAAAATACCTAAAAACAAGTATTTACATTTCTTCCTAAAGTTATATGTATGACGATGAAATCTCTTTTCTGTGCAATATATAATAATTTTTTATTCACTTAGACAGACATTATTTCTTCTACAAGAATGTGCTGTATTTCAATAAATTATGTATAAGAATATTAAGCTTGAATTAATATTTTTTAGTTTTATTATTATCTAATATCCTGCCTATCCACTTCATTATAGGCTTTTCCCATAAATGTATTCTCAGCATATCTATCATAACGCAGACGATATAAACACCTAACACACTCAAACATGCATGTACCACTATCAAGTTTGACCTATACATCCCCACATTATTTAACATATCTTTCCATAGCCATTGTCTCATGGTATCACTGTTGGCATGAATCAAAAGTACACCAAATGTAGTGGATGCTATGTTGTTAATTATCTTATTATGACCTAAATGCAAATCCTTAAAAAAGAGAAATGTTGTAATAGCCGTAACTAAAGCCAGTACTTTATTGCAATCATTTACAAAATGATAAACAAAAATACTTATCCCTTTGCTATTTACCCATGCACATACAATCACACTCATCCACGAAATAGCAAGCAGACATGCTGTTAATACTCCCCAAACCTTAATATTTTTAAATTCTTTTTTGGGAAATAAACGAATATAACCTCCAATAAAATAGATAACCATAAACCATCCCACATATCCTATTTTTACATCTATTAACATAGATGGGACTATCATAAATACGATTACACATAAAATCATAAGTCTTATATATTGTTTTTCTGTCATATTTCTTATCAAAATATTTAGAAAAGGTATAAACAAAAAAAATACTAAATATGAACTCACAAAACCTACTCCAATCCCCCAGATTGGTAAAATAGTTTTTACAAATTCTATTAGAGAAAAGTCCACATAATCTGTTAGTAAAAAAAACAAATATATTATTAGATTATAAAATTCTATTTCTAATAAAAGTCTAATAAATTTTTTTATAGTGATGCTGGACTTACACATAAAATATCCAGTAATCATTACAAAACAATTAATTCCATATTTGCCACCCCAACCAAAAACCAATAAAAATAAAGAACTTGGCAACATAGAATTCTGTTGTATTATTTCCATTAAACCTGAATTGACCACATAATGATGTGCAATAATCACAAGCATTATAAATATTCTCATCAGTTCAATTGAAGAACTTCGCTGGCTGGCTGGCTGGCTGGCTGGCTGGCTGGCTGGCTGGCTGGCTGGCT
>JAAVZU010000014.1 GCA_022791815.1 Lachnospiraceae bacterium | reverse complement strand
ACACAAGATATGAAAATCGAAGATTATTTCCGTTTTAATTTTACCTGTGGTGTATGCCTTGCTAATAATAAAGATATTGATATTGCAACTTTGATTGACAAAGCTAATTATGCCCGCCAATCTACAAAAGGTGTCACAGAACTCAGCCACTATGCTATCTACAATAGCAAACTAGCTACGAAGGAGAAAAAACAGTTAGCTATTGAATCTTCTATCGAATCAGCAATGGAAAACGGAGAAATTGTACCATATTTCCAACCAAAATATTCTCTTCATACAGAAAAAATGGTTGCAATTGAAATTTTTCCTCGTTGGATAAAAGAAGATGGCACTTTTATTCTCCCTGAAGATTTTCTCCCAATTTTAGAAAAAAACGGTTTTATTGCAGAGCTTGATTTTTATATTATTGAACAAACTCTTTGTATATTAAAACATTGGATGGAACAGAAAAAGCCAATTTATCCAGTTTCCTTTAACATTTCAGGTTCTCACCTTAAAAGCACAAACTTCGTGGAACGAATTGTAGAACTTATGGCTCAATACTCCATTCCAATTGAATATTTAGAATTGGAAATTTCAGAACAAGTTTTTGTTAAATCTTCAACTGCTACTACTTTTCTTGTGGAAGAATTGACGGATTTAGGATTTAAGATTACTTTAGATGGTTTTGGGAAAGCTTATTCAGCTATTAACAGTCTAAAAGATTTACCTCTTCATGGTGTAAAATTAGATGCTACTTTCTTCCGCGGAAGAATACAGCAAGAAAAAGAACGTATCATCTTCAAAAAGATTATTGAAATGGCAAAGGAATTAAAGCTTTTTGTTTCCTCTGAGGGTGTAGAAACTGCCCTGCAAGCTAAATTATTGAAAGAATTTGGCTGTGATATTGCCCAAGGTGCTTTATATCATAATCCTATGCCAGTTGCTGAATTTGAAGAATATATCTTGTCTTACTTAAAATAAACTGTTCAGAACCATCATAGTTACAAATAAATATACTTGTAACAGCATAGAACCATAACAGTTACATATATTCATATAACTAACGAAAAAGACTCTCTTCCAAATAAAAAGAGAGTCTTTTTCTATTTAATTTAGAATATTATATTACAGTCCAATTTGTTATCCCAACTTAACAATCAATATTTCTTTCATATATATTAAAGCATTACTTTCCACATCCTTGACATCCGCCACATGCACCTCCATTAATAGCAATAGAATAATCTCTTACTTCTTCTAATATGCATATTGCCTGAGATGAAATCCCCTGTCCTAATCCAGTAAATCCCATTCCCTCTTCTGTAGTCGCTTTTACATTTACCTGATCTATCTCTATCCCAAGAGCATTTGCTATATTTTCCCGCATTTTGTCAATATAAGGCCTCATTTTAGGCATTTGTGCAATAATTGTAGCATCAATATTTCCTATTACATACCGTTTCTCCTCTAGCAAAGTGCCAACCATCTCTAATAACTTCATACTGGAAATCCCTTTATACTGAGAATCTGTATCTGGAAAATGTCTTCCAATATCACCAAGAGCTGCCCCACCAAGCAAAGCATCCATAATTGCATGCAACAAAACATCTGCGTCAGAATGTCCTAATAACCCTTTTTCAAAAGGTATCTCTACACCACCAATAATTAATTTTCTGTCCTCTACCAAACGGTGCACATCATATCCCATACCAATTCTCATAATCAAACCTCCATATTTTTATTTTAAGGTATTATTATCATATTCTAATCTAAGTTTTGCAGAAATATACTTTTATTCCTCATTATCATCAAAATACTACATATTTATAACATACGCAACACTATGGAAAATAATTTTTACTTTATTTATATCCATATCTTTAAGCGGACTATATCCTACATGAATATCTCCTGTCCTTTTCAACCTCTCCGTTTCTAACCGATGGTGTCCCTCTACAATTAATATTTTCCCTTTATAAACTCTAACAACAAATAAAACCCTTACTGCCCAAAATTAGGCTCAAAATCATATACACAACCAAGATTACAAAGTTTTATTTTTACTGGTAAACTATTGTTTGTTAGAACAACTTCTAAATCGCTAAAACTGTCCTCCTTCCCCACCTGTGCAAAAGTATATTTTTCCCCCTCTTTATAACTATCTGCCAATTTCATCATCATAATTGCCAACTTTTTTAAACCTTCATAATTAATTTGAAAACGAATCTCGTAAAAGTCTCTTGTCACATTCTCATAACTCTCATTATACAATGATATATCAACAATATTTCTAAACCCTAATTCATACTCTTCCATAAGACTGTCATCCACAGGAGGTAATATTTCAATGCACTTTTTTATATTAGAATTTAAATTTACAGTATTCCTATCTCCATATCTCAAATTCTCATCATAATCCAAAGAGTTAACATCGAAAATTAATATTGGACTACTTGCTGTCAAATAAAACCCTACAACTTGATTTCCAGCAGGAATTCCGCCTAATGGATCTGTACATACATACAATTTTCTATTTTTATCAATATCCTCATACATCCATACTAGATTTTTTGCAAATCCTACCAATGCTTCTTTGCTAAAAGAAATTTCAACCATATCCACTACTTCAATATTTTTCCCTTGTACACTTACTTTGGCAAATTCACATGAATCTACATAAGCATTTAAATCAATTAACATATCTTACCTCCTAATGGTTATTAAATATACTTCTAGATGGTATATATATTACCATCTATTATTGGTAATATGTCTCCTACATCATCCACATAAATATGCAGATCATACACAGTTCGTCCCTTTGTTGTTTGCACTTCAAAATTCCAATGATTTCCCAAGGGATCATTATGATTGAAAGCTCCATAATCTCTTCTAAACAGAACCTTATAATCATCATTCAATTTATACTGTTTCATATAAGGCTCCATTTCTCCTGTTGTTACATTTTTTATATTCTACCTCAGCATTCTTTAATCCATTTAATATTTTCTGTCTATTAAATAAATTACCACTCTCTATATTAACTGTATTATCCCCTGTACACTCATTATGTACCAGCACTCCTTTCTCCGACACATAATAGTTATGACAATCCTCCACGGAAAGATTATACACCTTCACCTGCTCTGGTAGTTTCTCCATCCAGACATTCTTTATCTTTTCTGAATCTCCCACTCTGTAGCAAACTATATCCTAATATAATAATTATTATTTATTTTTCTTAACCAACTTGTTAATTTTTGAATGGGTAACTTCCCAATATTTTATATCACCTTCTTCATAATAAAAAAAAGAACATCCCCTCCGCTTCGATATTTTCCCTTAAAATTTCTTTTATTTCTTCTTGAATAAACTCTAAATATTATTCTTTTACATCTGCACCATAAAAAATATAAGATGTCCAATTTATTATTTCGTTTTGATAGCACCAGCCCTTATTATAAAGTTTTATACTCTCATAGCTAAAGATATTCCCTAAATCTGTTCTTGCTTTATAATCAGAAATAATTTTTTAATCCCTTCAACTTGACTATGTTCACACTCAAGTCACCCTTTAACAGATATATATTTCGCCATATAAAATCTCCCTTTCAACATTATAAATATATATAACCATACAAATACTATATTACCCACTAAATAAACTCGGTTTCGTCATTTATCCTAAACTATTCTCTGGCAATTAAAATATTTAAATTATTATCTAAAGCTTCTTTTAGCATATTACAAATTAATTTCAACACCTCGTTTGATTCATTACTCAGCATTTCACAATTTATTGTACTAAATTGTTGCAATGCCATATGTAAGTCATCAACGAGCCATGGGCTTTCTTCATACCATCCTAAGTACATGTTGTAATAATATGCCAATCCTGTCCAGCCTTCTTCTTCTGGTGCAATACTTCTCATTATATCATCAAAGTAACCTTCCCACATAATCATTACATCATCATCTTTAGCTTTCTTACATATAAATTGTATTTCAGGTTCACCTTCAAACCCAATATAATATTTATCATTAATCATTTCTATCTTATCTCCTCTCTAAGGTGCATTCCAATGACCATCTTTTAATAATTGTAATTGCTCTCTTGTGGCAGTTCCATTTCGATATGCATTGATTGCATTCTGCCATTGATATCTTGGAATCCAATTATCTCCAACTAAAATATGCTCTACTCTAACCTGTCCTGTCGAAGTTCCTGGTGTCACTCTTGAAACTACCCAAGTATTCCCCTGTCCTTTTGGTGCCCCTGGAGTTTTTGTATGCCATCTTACTTCATATTTGTAACCATCCGCTGACCATTTATAAGTAATTTGATCATAACCATTCTTTGCTTGTACTTTTACCGTTACATCTGAAGGTATCTCAAATGGAGAATGTTTAGATAAATCAGCAGTATTATTTATCCAATCATCAATAGATGTACTACCACTCTCTATATTAACCTTATTATTCTTTGGACACTCATTATGTACCAGCACTCCTTTCTCCGACACATAATAGTTATGACAATCCTCCACGGAAAGATTATACACCTTCACCTGCTCTGGCAGTTTTTCCATCCAGACATTGGTTATCTTTTTCGGTTCTCCCGTTCTGCAACGGACTATATCTCCTACATGAACATCCTCTGCCTTTTTCCATCCCTCCCCTTCCAGCCATATTGCATGGTCTTCTGTGGTATGTATTTCCTCATTCCCTATATATAGATGATACAAAATATCATTTGTTTTTTCAATTCTTTTTATTACTTTTTTTAGTTTCTGTTCTCCTGTATATTCTTCTTCACACCAGACCTCCTCTCCTTCTTCGATTTCTTATATGGCTTTTTTTCCTGTTTTGGTTTCTACCAACGTGCCTGCCAGAAAACAGCTTCTGTCCGGGCTACATCTGTTCATCCGCTCCGTTAACTCCACCACATCATCTGTCATCCTGGCATTACTTTTTTCTATGACTGCATTCCTTTTTGCTGCTGCTCCCAATGATGCCAAAGCAACTCCCCAGCTTGTTTCTGTTGTCAGGATTCCCATCATGTTCTGGTTCCCGCTTTCAATTTCTTCTTTTAATTGTCCCAGTGCTTTTGGTGTATTGATTAACTCTTCCATAAATACATCCGGATCTTCCAGCATGAATGGCACTTCTACCATCCCTTCCAAGAAGTTCAGGCTTCCTCTTACAAAGCTGCCTCCCAGGCTATTCTGGGAATACCTGGTCTGTCTCTGCCCCGTAAATCCCATCCAGAAGTCAGCTTTTCCATTCCCCATGCCTGTCTGGCTGAATGGATCTGTTTTCTCTGCCTCTTTGATTGCCTCCTGTACTTTTTTATCCAGCCATTCATCAAACTTTTGGAATAATTCTTTTCTTATACTGAATTTTTTCTCCCATGAACGGTTCTTTATGTCTTCCTTCTGCTGTTCATCCACAGTCAGTCCATTTGGCAGAACCTTATCTTGGGATACATAGTTATCAAACTCTGTATATCAGATTCTCTCTTTTTCTGCCTGCATTTTTATTTTTTCTTCTATCGAAGGATAAGTGCCAAGCTTGTTTTCTTCTTTTTTCTCTGACATAAATTTTCCCCCCTATTCTTTCTCCTTTTTCAACTATAAAGTGCTGTCCTCTATAGTCCTACCTTTCTTTTGCCCGTTTTCTGCCTATATAAGGTCTTCTCTTTTCATCTATAAAATTCCAATCAAAGAGTACAATTTCCCCATAATCTGTCTGGCAGTTACCCTACTATGCAGATGCTTTCTAAGCAGATAATAAATATCTGTTACAGAACTAGCCGTTATATACATATCAATGATATTATTCATAGCCATAAGAACTAACCAAATGGTATTTCTACCAAAACACTTTCATAATAAAAAAGGTGCCTCTTCAGGCACCTACATAATTTAAAATAGCGGGAACTGGATTTGAACCAGCGACACCACGGGTATGAACCGTGTGCTCTAGCCAACTGAGCTATCCCGCCATAAATGGGACCAATAGGACTCGAACCTATGACCCTCTGCTTGTAAGGCAGATGCTCTCCCAGCTGAGCTATGATCCCATTCGTCAAAAGACAAGATTAATTATACTCTAAACTTTATATCTTGTCAAGCATTTTTTAGTTATTTTCTAGTTATATAAAATATTGGTCACTGCCATTCTCCATTAAATCTGCTAATGTAATATGGTCCACAACACTGCGAATCGCTTCATCCAATTTCTTCCAGACCATCACCGTCTGGCACTCTCCCATCCTTTCACATGCTTCTGCATCTTCCTCTACACATGGAACAGGCGCCAATGTGCCTTCTGTCAGTCTCAAAATCATTCCAACTGTATATTGATCGGGATCATATTTTAACACATAACCGCCTTGCGAACCACGAATGCTTCGCACAAATCCAGCATTATTCAAAATAGAAATTATTTGTTCCAAATATTTATCTGAAATATTTTGCCGGCTTGAAATTTCCCGAATACTTACTGGCTTTCCATCCACTTGTTCTGCTATATCCAGCATCAATCGCAACGCATATCTTCCCTTTGTGGAAATTTTCATATAATCACACTCTTTCTTATATTCCTTATTCCTGTTCTATAAATAAGTATATTTTATTATTCCTAATTTCTAGAAAATTACTTTGCCAGCTCTAACATTTTCTTTAATGGTTGATTTGCATATTCACTAATCTCTTGTGGTAAATGCATTTCTGGCTCTAAGGTAGTAAGTGCCTTTATTACACCATCTAAATGAATTTTCTTCATATTAGGGCAGAATTGGCGATGCCCAACAGAATAGAATTTTTTGTCTGGATTCTTTTGCATCAACTCATAAAATACGCCCATCTCTGTACAGATAATATACACTTTGTCCTCATGATTTGTAGCATAATCTATGATTTGTGATGTACTTCCAATATAATCTGCCAATTCTAAAACATCCTCTGTACACTCTGGATGAGCTAAAACTTTTGCATCTGGATAGAGATTCTTTGCTTTATTCACATCTTCTGGATGAATACTAGTATGTACATGACAAAAACCGTCATTAAAAATAAAGTTCTTCTCTGGAAGCTGTTTTGCAATATATCTTCCTAGATTATTATCTGGTATGAAAAATATATCTTTATTAGGCAGACGATTAACTATATTAAGTGCATTGGAAGAAGTAACACATACATCTGACTCTGCTTTAATTTTAGCAGTTGAATTTACATAACATACAACAGCCACATCTGGATACTCTTTTCTTACCTCATGAATTTTATCTATATCTACCATATGAGCCATTGGACAATCTGCATACGCATCTGCCATAACCACCTTCTTTTCTGGATTTAGTAGCTTTGCACTTTCTCCCATAAAAGAGACTCCACAGAACAAAATAACTTCCTCTGGCACTTTGGTAGCAATCTCTGCTAAATAGTAAGAGTCTCCCACATAATCTGCTATCTCCTGTACCTCTCCGTCCACATAGTAATGTGCCAGAATCACTGCATTTTTTTCTTGTTTTAACCGAGTAATCTCTGCTTTTTTTTCTGTTATCATCTTTATCTTCTCCTTTTTTGTCATAACATCTTATATAGAACGAATTTTATTGTGTCCTTATAGGTCAAATAATTTTATCTAAAATTTTCCAACAAGGAAAAAGGACTGCCGCACTAAGCACTTAGTATACAAGATATAGCATTTTAGAATATTAAACTACTATATTTGTGATGCTTCTTCTTAATGGAACAGCCCATATATAACTACAAAACTAATCAATTTTTTCAACTTTACCTATTGAAAATGGAACGGCCTCTTTATCTCTTAATCTAAATAAATACCTTTCATTCTGCTCTACTCTTACATCATCATAAACCTGTAAATATTTTTTATCATACTCAGTGCATGTCATATCCAATATTTCTACTTCTGGATTCACCCACTTTTTCATAAATTATACTCCTCCTCAACATTTTCGTTTCATCACCTTTCCTATCATAACATTTTTTAATATTTTTGTAAATATCAGCAGTATCTTTATAATTTTTTAGTTTCTACAATTTTTAAAAAGGTATTTTTTCTTTATTCAAAATGCGATATAATATTTTCCAAAGGAGGCTTATCATGACAAAACATAAATTACTATTTATTGATGACGATACTAATGTACTACTTATAAATAAACAATATTTTTTAGATGCTGGATATGCAGTTGCAACTACTACTTCCGCCCAAAAAGGCATTTCTCTTTTGGATAAACACAGTTTTTCTTGTATCATTTTAGATATAATGATGCCAGAATTAGATGGTCTGGATTCCTGTAAAATAATACGTGAAAAATCAGATGTTCCTATTATTTTTGTATCAGGAAAAGTATCCGAAGAAGATCGCATTCAGGGTCTCCTTCTTGGTGCAGATGATTATGTTACGAAACCATACAGTTTACGGGAACTAGCTGCCCGCATTGAAGTAAATATCCGCCGTCATCAATCTATCAATCAAAAAGTTAAAGATTCTTCTGTTTTGGACTTTCCCCCTTTATCACTTGACCTCATCAATCATAAAGCATTTTATAACAAAGAGGAAGAGATCCCTCTATCTAATCGCGAATTTGTTTTATTGCAGCTTCTTGCTTCCAAACCAGAAGAAGCGTTTACTTTTGAAGAAATTGGTCATAAAGTATGGGGATCTTATTTAGACACTGACCGGCGTTCTATTATGGTAAATATCAGCCGCCTGCGAAAAAAGCTAGATAACTATGAAGGATTACAAGATATTATACAAAGTGTCTGGTCAAAAGGATATAAACTTTCCCAAAATCAAGATAAAAAAAGGTGACAGAATATGGAACAACGAAAAGCATTTCAAGAACCAAAACTCAATGCAAAAGAATTATCTGCAGAGCTTGTAATTGCAAACTTACGTCTTAAAGAAGCTCATGAACAACTAAAAAGATCTGAAGAAGCCAGAAGTGAGATGTTCGCAAATATCTCTCATGATCTTCGCTCTCCTATTACTGTTATAAAAAATACAATAGAACTACTTTTAGACAAAAAGGATTTAACAAAAGAAAGTGCTACTCCACTCCTCTCGCTTATGAATCAGCGAATTGACTTGTTAGAAAAATTGATTAATGATATTTTTTTACTGGTTACTTTGGACAATCATTGTATTCAGATGGAATACTCCTCTATTCCTCTGGGATTTTTTTTAGAAGACTATTTTTTTTCATGTCAAGCAGATAGTAAATATAAAAATAGAAATTTAAAGTTGGAAGTATCAGAAAATTTTTCTGGAAATGTACTAGTAGATCCCAAACATCTTACCAGAGTATTAGACAATCTTTTTAACAATGCATTAAAATATTCCAATTCTGGTGATAAGATAACACTTGGTGCTTATCTGGAAGGAGATCATTTTATTGTGTATGTGAAAGATTCTGGTATCGGTATTTCTCCAGAAGATAAAGAAAAAATTTTTGAACGCTGCTTTATTGCAAAGAAAGCCCGGACTCCAGGTATTTCTTCCTCTGGACTTGGGCTTTACATTACAAAATCCATACTTACTTATTTTAATGGTGATATCTGGTGTGAAAGTACCCCTAATATGGGAAGCTGTTTTTCTTTCAGTATTCCGTTACAATCCCTAACTACTAAAATGGATTAACTAGCTTTTATATTTCTTCTTAAACTATTTTACTTTATCCTGACAGAAATTTGTTAATATGTTTTTACAATCATATCACGACAAAAACTTTCTCATATTTTTTAAAGCATTTTTTTCCAATCTTGAGACCTGTGCTTGGGAAATATGCACTTCATTTGCCACTTCCATTTGTGTTTTTCCTTGAAAAAACCGCATTTGTATAATATCATACTCTCTTTGCGATAATTGATTTAAAGCCTCCTTTACAGATATTTCCTCAACCCATTTTTCCTCTTTATTTTTCTTGTCACTAATTTGATCCATAATATATAAGGTGTCCCCACCTTCTGTATATACAGGTTCATAAAGAGACACCGGACTTTGAATTGCATCTAAGGCATATACAATTTCTTCACTTTTTACTCCAAGAGCACTTGCAATCTCCTGCACTGTGGGTTCTGTATCTGACTGTTTCATCATCGCCTCTTTTGTATAAATGGCTTTATAAGCAATATCTCTTAGCGAACGGCTTACCCGGATGCTATTGTTATCCCTTAAATATCGTCTTATCTCTCCAATAATCATTGGAACTGCATACGTGCTAAACTTCACTCCTTGGGTAA
This sequence comes from Lachnospiraceae bacterium, assembly GCA_022791815.1. Taxonomy (GTDB): domain Bacteria; phylum Bacillota; class Clostridia; order Lachnospirales; family Lachnospiraceae; genus CAG-411. Next base: position 12,054 of record JAAVZU010000014.1, on the reverse strand, counting down.
TATCGAAGTTATCTATCGCCTTCATAAGACCTATGCAGCCAATTTGAAACAAGTCATCTACATTTTCATTATTATTTGAAAACCGTTGGATAATACTTAATACAAGGCGTAAATTTCCCTTTATATAGGTTTCTCTTGCCTCCTTATCCCCTTGCAGAATACGTTGAAACAATTCCTCTTTTTCCGAATTTTGAAGTAATGGTAATTTTGAAGTGTTTACTCCACATATTTCTACCTTATAAAGAGCCATGGCAATCCTTCCTCCTAAAAATATTACTTTAGAAATAAGGATTGCCACTTTTTCCTTTTTTATGCTTCTAAACGAATAATTTCCTTACGAAGCCTCTTCATAATTTTCTTTTCTAACCGTGAAATATAGGATTGAGATATGCCTAGCATATCCGCCACTTCCTTCTGGGTTTTCTCGTCACCATCTCTTGAATTTAAACCAAAACGCATTTCAATAATGGAGCGTTCTCTTTCTGTAAGTTTTTCTAGTGCTTTTCCTAAAAGGCTGCGATCCACTTCGCTTTCAATATTTTGAGAAATCACATCTTCCTCCGTCCCAAGAATATCTGATAATAAAAGTTCATTTCCATCCCAATCAACATTAAGCGGTTCGTCAATAGATACTTCTAATTTTGTCTTATTATTTCTTCTTAGATACATCAAAATTTCATTCTCTATACATCGGGAGGCATAGGTCGCAAGCTTAATATTTTTATCTAAATTAAAAGTATTAATTGCTTTAATCAATCCTATAGTACCAATAGAAATCAAATCCTCTACATCAACTCCTGTATTATCAAACTTTTTAGAAATATACACTACAAGCCTTAAATTATGTTCTACCAATTTAGCCTTTGCTTTCTTTGCCTGTTCTCCGTCTGACATTAAGTGAAGCATACATGCTCTTTCTTCCTCTACTTCAAGAGGTGCTGGTAAAACATCTACTCCGCCTATGTAATGCATATCTCCCTTTTGCTGAAAAAAAACATTCCTAAAATCGGGAATCACTCGAAACTGAAATCTATTTTGTATAGACACTTTTAATAACATAACTTTCCTCCATATGAATGAATACTTATTTTATACTTTCTCATCTCATATTATCTTTGGCTTCTACACAATCGGTATGCAAAATCACTTGATATTCTTCTTTTATCGAAATTTTTCCTGGATAAAGACCAACCAAGTTATGCATAATTTGTTTTCTTTCGTTTCCCAAATAAATTCCCAATTGTTCGATATATACGCCAAGGAGCAACCCTTGAGACTCTCCTAACGAATGATATGGAATATAAACCACTTTTATATTTTTATTTTCTATGTCGCAGTTCCAATCCAGCATTTTCTCTAAATATTCTTGTTCTTCTGCAGAAAATAATTCTTTCATAAATTGGTACTCTGCAATGACAACAGGTTCATTATTCTGATAATTCCGCAAGCAATTTCCTGTATCTAAGAGACCCATTCCTCTTACTTTTTTTCCTCTATGCTCAAATTCTAACAAATAACATTGTGTTCTGTTCAATTTTATCTTTTGATAAAGCTGATTCACAATAGGCAAGATAATAAGAAATACAATCCCTTTTATCAATAATTCTTTTCCTGATACACTAAGGAATCCTCTATTTGTATGAAAACCACTTTCTAATTGGGGTGAAAAAGATAGAAAACCTGCAAAGGCGATTGCAACTACCCAATACGTTCCCATTAACTTTATGTATCCTTTCCGGTTTTGTTTTCCAAATGCAATACGAAACATCCCCAGATTCACCAAAAATAAAAATATAGTTATGAAGACAGGCACTATCAACATAAACTTCCTTTGTATCCCCTCATTACATAAAAGAATAACAAATGTATTTCCTATTCCACCTATCAAAACGGCAAACAGTATTCTTAGAATTGTACTCTCTTTCCTTAAAAAAAATTTTATCCATATCAATAATATGCCATTGATGTAACATTGTACTAACCACACCAAATCTACATATATTGTATAGTGCACACTCCACCTCCCTATCTTCAAATATTCCACCAATAAACTTTTCGTAACCATTTATCCCTATACAGATACAACTTTTCTATGTTTATAAAAGCCTTGGCGTATTTTCTTTTATTCTATTTTAACTTATAAAAAAAGAGAAATTTGTCACTCTCTGGCATATTATACCAGAAATTTACCAACAATATTCCTCTTTTTCTTTCAAAAAAATCCTTTTATCTGCTAAAAACTACATAATATTTTGTTTTTCTATATATTTTTATTTTTTATCGAGTAATTTAGAAAATCGTAACTATTCAGGTAAAACACACATTTACTGCGTGTTTTGTAAGAAAGAGTAACGTTTGTAATGTTTAAACCCCTTCGCTGAAGGCGAATTATTATGGTCTTAAACCTAACTGTTCATGATTCTGAACAGTTACAGAAAATCGAAAATTTTGTATGCATTCTTGAATTTGAAACTAAATTCCTGTAATGTCTAAAATAGTGGATGACATTACAGGAATCAATAATCTCAAATATAATTTACAATAATACAGTTTTGAATCATTTTTATTCAAAACCTTATATTATTTATCTTTTCTTAATTGAATAATCCTCTCACAAACTAAAGATACACTCAATACTACTTGTGCATATACAATACTTTCTGTTCCAGCCCTAAACGGAAAGATTGCACTTACCAATGCTATTATAACCTCTATACTCCAAACAATTATCGTTTTTTTTCTGTAATACAGATATTCTATATCGTCTATTGGCTTATTTTTTGTATCCACTGGTGACATTAGTAAAATTACTATACTCGCTATTACTAATAATCCAATAACAATAATCATATCTAACTTTATAAATTTCATTACAGAAAGTACGATTATATTGATTAGAGTTGTTAACAAATAACATCGAAGCGGGGTTGAAGCATGATAGCCCCCCGCATAGGATCGGATTATTATAAAGGCACTTACGAAAAACAGCATTTCTACTACTTTTCCAAAAACAATTCCAATAAGTATTGCTGTGAAACAATCAACAATAACCGTTAATAATTGTTCCATTCCAAAAGAATAAACCTCATATTCCTCTTGTATAATTGTGCCTTTTTTTAATAACCGATCCACAATTTTTCTAGAAATTTTGCCAAGCACTAAAACTTTCTAAGCTTTTGTACTGCTCTTGGCAATTTAGGCTGGTGAAAGAAATAACAACAAATCCGATTTGCACTTGTTTCTGCTACTTTATAAGCAGCTTTTTTGGCAATCTGATTTACGATACCTTTTTTCATATCATACTCCTCCTTTTCTATCTTTGCTTTTTCAGCGATATTAGAATAACATAAAATTTGCAGTTGTGCGTCCATTTGTACAAATTTATATATACTTTTGTCATTATTTAAAGTTTTTTGTTCTTTCAAATCGAATTTTGTCGAAAAAGTAATTCTTTGCATAGTATTATATAATCATTAATTATATACATATTATTTTTAAAAATATATTTTAATATTTATATTTCTAAAATACAAAAAAAGAGGACACTGTCCTCTTTGATACCGCTTTTACATATACAATAAAATATTTACTATAAATTCCCGATTATTATGCTCAATATCCAACAATCCATTGTATTTTTCTACAACTGTATTCACACTTTGCAGCCCAATGCCATGCAGATATTCATCTTTTTTTCGTGTAACAATTTTTCCATTCACAAAACGAATTAAAGAATCATAACTATTTTTAACATGTATAAATACACTTCCTTTGTCATATTCCAAATCTATACTAATATATTTATCTTCCTTAAGCTTTTCTGTTGCCTCAATTGCATTATCCAAAAGATTTCCTAATATAACTACAATATCCTCCTCATCTATCCCAATTTTTTCTGGGATTGCTACATTAGACTCTATCTTTATACCTTTTTCAGATGCCTTTGTCAATTTATAATTAAGTACACTATCTATCGCCGTATTGCCAGTGATACTATATACTTCTGTCTGGCTTAATTTCTCCGAAATCTGTTCCGTGTATTCCATTGCTGTGTCATATTCCCTATCCTTTAACATCTGCTGCATTACTATAATCCGATTTTCCATATCATGACGAAACTGTCTCAATTCTTCATGCTTCCTCTTTAACATCTCCGACTGCTCATGATAGTAATCTTTTTCTCTTAATACAATTGCTGCCTGTGTCCGTTCCTGAAACATAACAGATAAAGAATCATATAAATAAATTAAAATAAAATTCATAGCCAGCACGCATACCAAAGATATACCTGCAATACCACTTTCGATATTTTTCTGCTGAAAAATCATTAATTCTAAATAAACGGAGGACAATGGTATTATAACAATTGCAATAATAAATGTTTTATGTATAGATGTATTTTTACTAACATTCTGAAATCTCTGTACGCCTAATGTAATTGCCCAAAAAATAATTTCTATTATTACCTCAGAAAGTGCACTTGCTTGTACAATCTGTCCAAAAGGTTCAAAATCACTTAGTCCTACCAACAAAGCTACGATGGCTTCTGCTATAAAACCACACATATATACTACTATTGTAACAATAATCTTCTTAGAAAAATTGGCAGAATAACATAAGGCAATCAAAAATATACATGCTAAAGATATTATAATGCTTGTCAACGGATATAATACAACTGATCCAAGTACAATCGACAAAACAAATCTTGTCATATATGCAACTACTGTTAATTTCTTATCAATATAATGATTGTCAAAGAAAATAGTCATATATCTATAAATAATATAAAGATCAAAAAAATTCACACATAGACTTACTACATAGTTCACTATTGTGTCCATTACACCTCTCCCTTCCTGATTTTCATATACATCATTTTAATCGCTTTTCGTCTGGATTGACTAATTGGTAGTATTGTATCATCAATCATTACCACCTCATCATAAGCAATTCTTTTTATAAATTGATAATTTACAATAATAGATTTATGAATAAAAAGAAATTTTTGATTTTTTACTGCTACATAAACATTCTCCATGGAATCATAAAATTCATCTATGTTACCATCTTTAGTATAAATTTTAATTTTGCGATTTACTCTTTCAAAATATAAAATTTTTGACATGGGTATCTTATAATATTCTGTTCTTCTTTTATACTCAAACATATGATTATTTTGCTCTGTTATAACAAAATATTTATCAATCACTTTAGCTACTTTTTCTTTATCTAATGGTTTTACCAAAAAATTAATTGGACGAAATTCAAATAATTCCATTGCATATCCTTTCTTTGCAGAAATATATGCAATCTGCACAATCTCATTTTTTAGGCAGTTTCTAATATAATTGCTCACTTCAATTCCACTAATGTTAGGTAATTCTATATCTAAAAATATAATATCAAAATCTTGTTGTTCCAATTCTTTGCATAATTTCTCCCCTGAACCAAATATCTCTATTTCAAATTTCACAGCCATATGTTGTAAAATATCTATAAGCATACTTTCAATCTGAGAACAAATATATAACTCATCATCACATATCGCTATTCTTATTGTCATTTTTACCCTCCATCAAATATCTATGGAAAATTGTAGCTGTTCCAAACCATGAACCGTTACGTTTAAACCCATGATAATCCGCCTTCAGCGAAGGGGCTTAAACATTACAAAATTTACTTTTTTCAGGTCACACGTAAAGTAAATACGTGTTTCTACCTGAATAGTTACGAAAAATATTACTCGAAGAAAAAACGCTCTATCAAAAGATAGGGCGCTTTAACTGCATCAAATAAACTGTATTATCTTTTATTGCCTTTTCTCTGTAAGAAATCTGGAATCTTAATTCCACTATTTCCATTATCTGTATCACCTGTATTATTAACACTATCATCTAAACGTTGTGTTTCATATACTGGTCTGGAAACATTCACCTGCGGTCTGCTTATTGCTTGAGGTCTCGCTGCAGTCTGTACAGGTTTCACCTGAGAAACTGGTCTTGTAGTCTGTGCAGGCCTTGATAGAGAATTAGAGTTTAAATTCGTCTTCATTGCGTTATTTACTAAAGAACTTGCTGAACGTGTCTGTGATGCATCAGTCTCCTCTAAACCTGTCGCAATAACGGTAATTACTGCTGAATCTGGTGCTGTATCATCATACATAGCACCAAATATAATGTTAGCTTCTTCACCAGTTAATTCTTCCACATATGTAGCAGCTTCATTTGCCTCCACTAAACTAATATCACCTGAAATATTAATAATCACATCACTTGCACCTTCAATTGTAGTCTCAAGAAGGGGACTGGTAATCGCTTGCTTTACAGCGTCTACACACTTCTCATCACCTTTGCCGATACCAATTCCAATATGAGCAAGTCCCTTATTGGACATAACTGTACTTACATCTGCAAAATCAAGATTTATAAGACCAGGTACATTAATTAAATCCGTAATACCTTGAACACCTTGCTGCAATACTTCATCTGCTTTACGAAGTGCATCTGGCATAGTTGTTCTTCTATCTACAATTTCCAATAATTTGTCATTTGGAATTACTATAAGGGTGTCCACACTTGCTTTTAATTTCTCAATACCGCCAATCGCATTATTCATACGAGACTTTGCCTCAAAACGAAAAGGCTTTGTAACAATACCTACTGTTAAAATCCCCAATTCCTTTGATATCTGTGCAACTACAGGTGCAGCTCCTGTTCCGGTTCCACCACCCATTCCACAAGTAACAAACACCATATCGGCTCCCCGTATAATATCCGTTAACTCTTCACGGCTTTCTTCTGCCGCTTTTTCTCCAACCTCAGGCTGTGCACCAGCACCAAGCCCTTTGGTAAGTTTTTCACCAATTTGAACACAAGTAGGTGCTTTACATGTTTGTAAATGCTGTCTATCCGTATTCACACACACAAATTCTACACCTATTATATTTTCTTCGATCATTCGATTAACTGCATTATTTCCAGCTCCACCAACACCTACTACAAGAATCTTTGCAGCACCATCAGCTTCATTTGTTCTTATCTCAAGCAAGGTTGTCTCCTCCTTCTTATTGCTTCTTCATTGACTATCAAGTCCCTACTCTATATCATACTTTTTTTTCCAAAAATAATCAAGTCATTTTTACGTCTTTTATATATTTTTAGCTATTTTTTTATTCTTCCATTTGGAAGATTACTTGATTTTGACCTTCCTCAAAATTCTCCATATTTAATACTCCCTTTAAGTTTTTCTTTTGTGCCTTCGGTAAAAGTTTTGATAACTCTGCTATTTGTTCATCATAACGCTCTTTCTTTCCCAGTTTTACACGAATCTCTCCCGTATACAATGTAACCGATTTATCATATTCAAATGCTACTTTATCTAAATCCAATTTATATTTTGATAAAAGTTGGGAAATTCCAAGAATCTTCTCAAAGATTCCATCTTCCTTCACTTCTAATTTCTCATGCAGATTCATTTTCTGGAATGTAACTCCTTCAATTAGAGGAACATTTTCTATAGGCTCTGTTGTACTTTCCACAATCACACCATCTTTATCAAAGTATAAATATTCTCCCATATACTTTATACATGCTACCATAGCTTTCTCATACACAATAATTTCCACCGAATCCCATGAAATTATATTTACATCCATTTTTTCCACAAAAGGAATGTCTATTTCCTTTTTTAATTGATAAGTTAAATATAATCCTATACTATTTTTTGTGACTATATTTTTTATCACTTTTTCCTTTATCTCTTCCTCTGTATAGAATTCACAACCAACTATAGAAACATTGTCTATTTTTGCAAAAAAAACTACAATAGCAAATCCTAAGAAAATACCAATTATAATTAAGATTAACACAAATTTCCTTAATTTTTTTTTCTTTAGCCTTCTATGCAGCTTATCTATCATTTGTGTCTCTCCCTTCATCATAATATCACTAAATTAGTTATTTCCAATATATCTTTGCACCAAACTGCCCTAACTCACTCTCCAAATTTTCATAACCTCTTAAAATATATTCTCCTCCTTCTATCCTTGTAATCCCTTCTGCTTCCAATCCAGCTAAAACAAGTGCTGCTCCACCTCTTAAATCTTTCGCCTCTACATTTGCACCATTTAACTTCTTTTTTCCTTTTACAATTGCACATTTTTCTTTTAAACAAATATCTGCTCCCATCTTTTTTAACTCTGGAACACAAGCATATCTTGATTCAAAAATCTCCTCTTCTACTACACCTGTTCCTTCCCCAATTGATAAAAGAGCCAAAAAAACAGATTGCATATCAGTTGGAAATCCAGGATATACTGCTGTTTTTACTTTAGAAATATTTTTCAGTTGTTTTTTTCTTCTACACCAAACCATGTTTTGACTGCTTTTTATTTCTGCTCCCATTTCCTGTAACATATTCATTACAGTTTTCATTTGCATTACGCAATCTGTATGGAGAATCAGTTCTCCACCACAACCTGCAGCTGCACATAAATATGTCTGAGCCACAATCCTGTCACATGGTACATGATACTTTATGCCATGAAGACATTCTACGCCTTCAATACATAAACAATCTGTACCTGCCCCTGAAATTCTTGCTCCCATTTTGTTTAACATATCACATAATGTACATACTTCTGGTTCTCTTGCCGCATGATAAATCCTAGTAATCCCTTTTGCCAATACTCCTGCAAGAATAGCCTGTTGCGTTGCCCCTACACTTGGGAATGGAAAACATATATCGGCTCCACAAAATCCTAATGTCTTTCCAACAATAAAATTCTCTTCTTCTTGGAATTGTACATTCATTTTTTCAAGAGCTTGAAGATGCAAATCAATTGGTCTAGCTCCAATAGTACATCCACCTGGATAGGGAAATATCACCTTATGCTCCCTGGCAAGAAGAATACTTGCCAGAATAACAGAAGCTCTCATTCTCTTTCCATACTCTTCTTTTATCGTTACATTTAAAATGTCCTTTGCATGTATCAGCAAGTTATGTTCTTGTTTCACCACTTGTACACCAATATCTTTCATAATATCAAGCATACAAGCTACATCACTTATGTTCGGACAATTTGAAAGTAAAACCTCCTCCTTGGTAAGAAGTGCTGCTGCCATCATTGGTAATATTGCATTTTTCGATCCCTGTATAGTACCCTCCCCATACAGACTGTTTCCGCCAATCACTTCCAGACAAGCCATATACACCACTCAATTACCGAAAATATATCTTATTATATGCTATTTTTCCGAATTGGTGCATCTTCTTACCGAATACGGTTTGATACACTAAGTACAATTCCCATTTCGGCTAATAAAATCATAACTGATGTACCTCCATAACTAATAAACGGTAATGCCACACCTGTAGAAGGTATAGAATTTGTAACAACTGCAATATTCAACAGTACCTGAGATGCAACATGCACCAAAACACCGCTGCAAAGCATTCCACCAAATAAATCTGGTGCATTCATTGCAATTTGAAGAATATGCCAGAATAATAAAATAAACACCAGCATAATTGCAAAAGCACCAAACATTCCTAGTTCCTCACAGATAATAGAAAAAATCATATCATTTTGTGCTTCTGGAACATATCCCAGCTTTTGCATACTTTGTCCAAGCCCTTTTCCAAATGCACCTCCTGATGCAATAGCATACAATCCTTGTAATATCTGTCCACCTTTTTCATGGTTTTCTACATTGAGCCAAATCTGGATTCGTTCCATACGAAATCCTTCACCAAGGAGAATATAAAGTACTCCAAGTCCGCCTCCTGCTGCTCCCATAAGAAGAAAGTACCATAATTTTCTACTTGCTATATAACACATAAACATCAAAATAAGCCCTACTACAATAGCTGTACTCATATTCTCTATTGCAATAAGCAATAAAAGAAATCCAACTGGAATAGCAATCATAATAAACCCATTTAAACTATCTAACGCTCTTGGTCTTTGATTTACCATAAATGCAATCATAAGAATAACTGCTGCCTTAGACAAGTCTGATGGCTGAAAAGTACCAAGCGGTCCAAGACTAATCCATCTTCTGGCACCATTTAATTCAATTCCTCCAAAAAGTACATAAGTTTGCAAAAACACAGCAACCATATAAATAAAAACTACCCATGAAATCTTTGTTCTTGGAATTGGTTTTAGTACCCAGCGGTAATCCATTTTGGAAATAAGCAGCATTGCAATAATTCCTACTATTGCCAAAAGTCCCTGACGTTTTAAATAATACATAGAATCTCCATTTTTATGTATTGTTGCAGAATAATAACTGGTACTGTATATCATGATTAGACCAAAACCAACTAAAAACAAGATAAGAAATAGCAGACCATAATCATAAAATCCTACCTTTTCCTGTTTTTTTTGTCTCTTTCTGCCTGCCAATCTGTTACACCCCCACTCTGCCTTTTCTCATTAACAATATTACCATACTGTATCTGTAAATTAAGTGTCCAGATACTAAACACCAATTTCCACCATCTGCAACACACTCAAGAATAAAAGTGTCTATTTCTTCTCAGGAATGGTTCTGACATAGTCTTTAAACATATTTCCACGTTCCTCATAGTTTTTAAACATTCCCCAGCTTGCACAGGCAGGCGAAAGTAATACAGATTCGCCCGGTAACGCATGCTCTGCACTAACCTTAACTGCTTCTTCCAAAGAAGATACTATAACAATATTCTGGAATCCATGTGCCTTTGCGGTATCTGCTATTTTTTGTGCTGTCTGTCCCAACAAGACAAGAAGCTTCACTTTTCCATCAAAAGCTTCAATCCACTCATCATACTCTGATCCCTTATCATAACCTCCACCAATTAAGATAGTCTTAGAAACCATAGCACGAATCCCCTGAATTGCAGCATCTGGGTTAGTTCCTTTAGAATCATTATAGTATTTTACTCCATTTTTTTCTGCCACATACTCTATTCTATGCTCTACCGCCACAAAATTATGAAGTGCCTGCTGTATACATTCCATAGGAACTCCCATAAAATATCCGATTGCAACTCCTGCCATTACATTTTCATAATTATGTTTTCCAAGGAGATTTAATTCATCAATATGGCAAACCTCTATTTTATTTCCCCCATTAGTAAAAAGAATCTTTCCTTCTTTTGTAAGATAAATTCCTTCTTCCAAGATATGCTCACTACTAAAATAGAATACTCTTGCAGGAATACTGACTGCTTTTTCTCTTAAAATACTGTCTTCATAATTTAATACGCAAATTTCATTTTTTGTTTGATTTTTCGTAATCTGAAATTTAGTATTGCTATAATTTTCCATAGTGTAATGGCGGTTTAAATGGTCTGGCGTGATATTTAGTATTGCACTGACTTTAGGGCAGAATTTATCTACTGTTTCTAACTGGAAACTGCTTATCTCTGCCGCAACCACAGCGTCTTCACTAATATCCAATGCCGCCCCTGTATAAGGAATTCCTATATTTCCTACTACAAATACAGATTGATAATATGTACGTAAAATCTCTCCTACTAATGCTGTTGTTGTAGTCTTCCCATTAGTACCTGTAATAGCTGCTATTTTGCCCTTTGCAATTGTATAAGCAAGTTCTATCTCACCAAGGATTTTCTTTCCCAAACCCCGGAATTCTTCTACTAAAGGGTTATCAATTGGGACTCCTGGACTAACCACAACATAATCATTCTGTTTCTTTACCTCATCTGGACATGTTCCAATTACAATATTTACATTTTCAGAAAACTTCAGTTTTTTTCTAATCTCCTCTTCTTGAAGTTCATTATTTCCATCATAAAGAGTTACCTCTGCTCCCACTTGAACAAGTAAATCAGTTGCTGCGATTCCACTAATTCCTGTTCCTATTACAAAAACTTTTTTCTCTTTCCAATCCATAATATATCTCCTAACATTTATTTCATCCCCATTAATGCCACAAGGCAGAGAAGTGCTGTAATACATGAAAACACAGCAACTACTCTTGTTTCAGACCAGCCGCATAATTCAAAATGGTGATGTACTGGTGCCATCTTAAAAATTCTTTT
>JAAVZU010000013.1 GCA_022791815.1 Lachnospiraceae bacterium | reverse complement strand
GTTCTTCCCCGCTCTGCAAGTCTACTGCCGCTAAAGACATTTTTCTTCTTCGGATATACTCTGCCAGAGTGACGCCCGCCATGTAAGTAAACATTCTCTGATAGTGATAGGTGGAGCAGCAGGCAATCCGCCCAAGCTGTTCATAATCAATTTCGTCTGTCAAATGTTCCTCAATATAATTCATGCTTTGGTTTAATCTTCCTACCCATTCCATGAGATACCTCCTTATCCGCACTGTTGTGCTTTGTGGACATAAACTTGTCTTTATTATTATAAGGCTTATTCCCAAATGATTCCTCTCTATCCTTGCACAAAAAAGAGAGGCGTTTTGTTGAAAATGAAAAGTCTATTATCAGCCTGGTTCCAGTCCTTTATAAATACTTTTCAATAGAAGTCTGTTCCATAACAGTTCTTCCAAGCAGCGTTATGGCTTGTTTAGGGCACAAATTCACGCATCTGTAACATACCGTGCATGTATCCTTCCCTTTCGCTTTATTGTCTTCCATCATTATATTTTTTGTTGGACATATTTTTACACATTTAGCACAGCCAACGCATTTGTCGGCATCTATCTTTAATTGATTACTATATTGTCGGGTCCTATAACCAAACCATAATCTCTGCAACAAGAAACCTGCCAAACGAGAAAACAATCCTAATCCCTCTTGGGGATATTTTCCATTCTTTATATGGGCAGTTGCTTCTACTATTTTGCTATTTGCATTTTTCACAAGCTGAGTATTCTTTTTAAGAGAACGCTTTAATACTTTTTCATCAGCAATACTATCTGGCATTTTCAGATGCAGGCCGCCAGTAATTTTTGCTCCGTATTGCTTTAATAGACGCCCCAATACCCCTGCGCCATCTCCGCTAAACAATGCCATTGTAGCAATGATAAAAACCTTTTTTCCTTTCCACATTTCTGAATTACTATGTACAAAATCACTCAAAAATTTAGGAACCGTACTGTATTGAACTGGATAACTAAATATTATTTCCTCATGACAGCTTATTTCTTCTATAAGGTTCTCATCTTCAATGGAAAACATCACTGCATCATCATATTCTCTTAAAAATATCTCTAATGCGTATTTAGAATTACCTGTCCCGCTAAAATATATTCCTATCATAAATCAACCTCAAAACTCTGATTTCTCCGTCTAGTGTAATGTCTTATTCCAAATATACATGCATTTATAAGATTTTTCAATTCTTCTAACTGCTTTTCCTGGGTTGAACTGCACTCCCTCATACCAAAAACATGCCGCATATCATTTATGAATATCCTTTTCAAAGAGGGCAATGTCTACAGAAATAGCGAACATCGAATTATGAAAACCACAATCCAGAGAAGAAATCTTTGAGAAGACTTTGAGAAAAATGTGCAAGAGCAGCAACTAACCTAGCGGATGCTTGTCCGCATAGACTTATGATAACAAAATTCTATTAGGTTCAGATAATATTATATTAGATATTCATTTTTTAATTTCCCGAATTTTCTATCCCCCATATATCCCAATATGACACATTCCTTCCCTGCTATCCATAGCAGTACTTTTTTGTATTTTTATTCTATTTGCATTAACTTTTCTGTTCACTTTTTTTCTTTATTCATGGTACAATAATGCTATTAAAGAAAAAGTGCTTATGATAAAGAAGATTTTTATATGACTCTTGGAGATAAAATTAGAAAACACGCACCACCCAGAAAAAAGAAACCTCCTCTGTATGATGAGGAGATGTATAAATCTGAGACTGGAATAGATGGAGAAGTAAATATGAAAAGAAAAGACATCATATTAAATAACGAAATATCGGAATTGTGTACATTTACATTAAACGGACATAAACAGAAAGTGTTGATAGAAGGGAAAAGAAAAGATTCTCCAATCATAATCACTTTACATGGAGGACCAGGAACGCCAATCCCATTTTCTGTTGGATGCAGAGGTTTGTTTCCAGCATTTACGGACATTTTTATCATGGTTTATTGGGATCAACTTGGTTCTGGAATTAATAATTATGTGATTGATGATACTTTTTCCATAGATTCGTTTGTGCAGATGACAAAGGAATTGGTAGCGCAAATTAAAAAGAAATTTCCAAATAATAAAGTGATGATATTCTCAACATCCTGGGGCTCTATTTTGAGTACTAAACTCTTAGAAAATAACCCCCATGCTGTTGATGCGGTTATCGCTTGTGGACAGATAATAAAAAATGTGTTTATTTGCGATGAGGTGAAGAATACGTTATGCAAAAGCGGTATTCCTAAAAAGAATTTAAACAGAATTAACAATATAACAGTAGAAAATTTTACAGGTAAAGATTTACAGTTAATATCAAGTTCACTTCGAAAATATACAAATGCCTATCAAAATAAGTTAGGTGCAAAAGCACCTATAGGGTCTATAATCAAAGGATTAATAACAAGTCCAGATTACAAAATGAAGGACTTTAAGGCAATTATGGTGAATGGTTACATGAAAAATACCTCGCTGTGGAAAGAGATCTTAAGTCTCAATCTCACGGAGCAGCTGAAAAAAGTTGAAATTCCTTACATGATTTTGCAAGGAGATACAGATATCGTAGCATCAACTCAAACAGTTAAAGAATTGGTCTCTACTAGTAATAATACAAATTTAAGGTACAAAATTGTTGCCAATACAGGGCATTTTCCAGGTGTTGCGATGATGGATACATTGCTGTCTGTTTTACAGGAGACTGCTCAGATGTTGTAGCGTGATAAATTGATATATTCTGTTCAAAGGGCGGCGTGTGTAGACAAACTAATGAAACTACTATTTCTTAATTTATATTCGCCATTAAGTATAGGGGCGAAATAATCGCCCCCAAATATAATTACTTTTCGTTATACTGATACTTTTTTAATTTCTTGCCTGCGATGATACAAATGATACTTCCACTTACCCCAAGTATAAGCATCATAAGTGCCGCACCTGAACCTTTTCCTGTACCAAAAAGTGTTTTTAGAACGGATAACTCACCATATTTGCCCATAAGTGGTTCGCATATATTATCTACCATAAAACCACCCAAAAATAATCCAATCGGGATAGTAAAAAACTGAAGCGTATTACGACACGCATACACACGTCCCTGCAATTCTACCGGAATGGTATTCCTAAGAATCACGTCCAAATTAGCGCTCATAACAGGTACCAGAATCCATCCAATGATCTGTCCAACGCACCATAATATCGGTTCTCTGCAAAAAGCCAATAAAAAATTTTCAGTTCCCAACGAGAACAGCATTGTCAAATAAACCACTCTAACCCTATCCCTTGGCTTAGGTAAAACCGAAACAACCAGATTGCCAATCATCATAGCCACACCAGAACAAGAAGTAACAATTCCAAGAACAGACTGACCGCCTTTGGGATTCGGAAGCACATATCCCGGTAATGTTGCGTCAAAAGCAGACGCCACCAGATTAACACCTGCCATAAATAATATCAACGTCATAATCATTGGATTTTCTTTCAAAAATCCAATTCCTTCTTTCGCAAGAACAAGCACACTTTCTTTTCGTTCCCTATTGCTTTCCGGAATATTAATGAAAAACTGCAACACTACAAATGCGGCTATAAAGCTACTGATATCTATTGCTATCACACCATTAAGTCCTATAAAAGAATACAATGCGGTAGTAATCAGAGGATTTAATATGGATATCAGCGACCTTGACAAAGAACAAAGACCACTTGTCTTCTGATAATGCTTTTCAGGAATGATAAGGGTCATAGCAACTTCTGATGCCGGCTGCTGCACGGTATTCATCAATCCCGAAATGGCATTTAAAACATAAAGATGCCATACCATCAAACGATTTGTACGAAATAACCCCCATATTACTATGGTACAAAACGCCGCAAACACATCGCAGACAAGCATTGTCTTCTTTTTATCAAATCTGTCTGTCAACGCTCCGGCAAATATACTCATTAACACATATGGCGCATAAGAGCATATCGTAAGTGCCGCAGTGCTTAATGAAGAACCCGTCTTCTCATACAACCATAAAGTTAGTGCAAATGCCGTGATACTGCTGCCAAGCTGAGAGACACTCTGGGTACTCCAAAGAATCAAAAAATCTTTCAACTCGTATAATTCAATTTTCTTTCTATGATTCATTTCTTTGCTCCTTTTCATATCAACTATTTCTCGAAACAGAAGCAAAGCCTGAGGATATCAGCCTAATGCTATTCCTCCATGCAGTCTCCTCAGACTCTGCATGGAGCTGCTGCAATACAAAGTATCATTTTTTCTCACCTTTCTTTTAAATAGAATGCATCGTTTTATTGATGAAACATTTCTTTTGAATCCACATTGTTATCCTGATATTTTTGAATTTTTATTATATCATTAAGGCCTTTCTATATCAATGCCATTTTGAAATTCATCACCTCAAATCGTGTAGGATTACAATATATGTGTTACAACTAAATATTTAAAAAGCAGAGATGCTGCCTTTGTGTTATAGTTTAGTCACCGCAACAAAACAAACCGAAAGAAGCTCTCTGCTATGACTACTATAACACAGGATATGCGCTATCGTCTATCACTTATTAAATATGCTGACAAATACGGGGTTACCAAAGCCGCTGTTAAGTACAAGACTAACAGACAGTATATCTACCGTTGGAAGCGTCGTTATGGCGGCTCTATGGAATCTTTGCGCGAACTTTCCAGACGCCCGCATCATCATCCTAACCAGCATACGCCGGAAGAAATCAGGCTCATTAACAACATGCGCAGACGTAATCCTGATGCCGGACTGGTTGTTTTCTGGGTAAAACTCATGCAGCGCGGTTACACCCGTTCCATTCCAGGCCTGTATCGGTTTTTACGCAGGCAGGACTTAATGGCAGTAAAACCGCCTAATCCTAAACATCTGGAACGCCACGGTATCCGGCACAAGCTGATCCGGCCATATACACCCAGACATAACGGTAAAGTGGAGCGCAGCCACCGGAAAGATAACGAACGGTTCTATGCCACCCACACCTTCTATTCTTTCAAAGACTTTGCAGAGCAGCTAAAGAGATATAACCGCAGGGACTACAACAGCTTCCCCATGAGACCGCTTGGCTGGAAATCTCCCAGACAGGTACTGGAGGATTATAAAGGGTCAGTGTAACAAATGTTTGACAAACCTACAATCATAATCTCCGTTTATGCCATCCCGATGTTACAAGATGTGACACGTTTCACTGACAAATGGGCAATTACTGCTTTTGCAGGCTTTGATTCGAACGTTAATCAATCTGGGACTTATCATTACAAACGAATGAAAGAATATTTCATTTGCAGACTTTGTAGGATGGTTATATCTTATTAGCCACTGCTGTTACAACTTTACTTTATCACAACAATCACAACAAAATCACATTTCTTCCACTTTTTCACCGCAACCATCATAAAACAAAATAAACATAATGCACCATAATAGCGCTATTCTTTTTCTTTTCTATTTTCATTGTATATCAAACTTCCCATTCAATAGCCTTTATAGTAAAACTTCCTTAGCAAATGAAATTTAATGATTTCTTTTTACAGATAAATTTACTTTATATTTTTAATCGGTTATCCTAGTCAACTAATTTACTATGCCTTCAAAACCTTTTTAGGCTGATTGTTCATATACATTATCAAACAAATCACCGTAAAAATTATCTCAACAATAAGTTGTGTAAGGATTACTCCGTTCAACTTAAAGAAATAGTTTAGCGTTGCAACTCCAGGTATAAATAGAACAACATTTCTAAGCAATGTGATAATCAATGAATTTAATGCTTTGCCTAGTGCTTGGAAATACGCAGTCACCATATTGATTACACCTAATAAAGGCGCATGGAAGCACAACAAACGTAAAAACCACGCTGTCTGCGTAATCAGTTCTTCATTATCCAAGAATATTCCAGCTAATATGCGGTTGAAAAAGAAGAAAGCAATCGTGAATACCGCCCCTAATATAACTCCACATATGGTTGCAACACCCATAGAGCAAGCAAGTCGTTTTTCGTTTTTTTGTCCATAACAATACCCCACTAAAGGAGCCGTTCCCTGTGACAGTCCCACGGACAACATAATTGGGAACATATCTATTTTGTAGGCAATACCATAAGATGCCACTGCATCAGATCCATATATTCCGATAAAATTATTCAGAACAATATTTGCTACGCTCAGCATAACTGTGATAAGCGCTCCTGGGATTCCAATCTTAATGACATTGCCTGCCATTTCCTTTTCACAAGAAAAATATCTTGGTGACATCTTCACACATTCATTCTTTTTTCTTTCCTGAATGATCAGGCAGATAATATAATAAACCGCCGCGCAGACAAATCCAAATGACGTAGCAATTGCCGCTCCTTTTGTTCCCATCTTAAGCAATACAATCAATATCCAGTCAAATACTATATTCACTCCATTTCCAATAGCAAGACCGATTGTAGCCTCCTTAATCAGCACAATGGAACGGAACGAATGAACCAGCCCATTGGAAAGCATAATTGCAGGAGTCCCTATAAATATCCATCTCAAATAGTCACATGTATATTCAAGATTCTCTTCATCTGCTCCAATAATATCAGCAATCTGATTTATGAACAAAAGACCAATTATCATCACACAAATTCCTGCAATTGCCATTGCATAAGTACAAAAGTTAAAACACTTTGCAGAATCTTCTTTCCTGCCCTCTCCTATCATTCTCGCAATTACAGAACTTCCACCCATGCCAAAGATACATGCTATTGACATGATAATCAAAAGAACCGGTACACATAGCGTAACAGCAGCAATCATAGCTGGTTCTTTTGTTAAAGAAACAAAATATGTGTCTGCCGTGTTATAAATAAGTGTTGT
>JAAVZU010000012.1 GCA_022791815.1 Lachnospiraceae bacterium | reverse complement strand
GATGTACTTTGGACTATAAAGAAGCATGGAAATTACTAGTCAGCGTACGTTTAGCAGCACAGTGTACTGATGCCCGTGTAAACGTGGTAGTGCCAAAATTATATGAAAAATTTCCTGATGTAAATGCACTAGCAGATGCAGCAGTCGAAGAGATAGAAGAAATTGTAAGACCTTGCGGACTTGGACACAGTAAAGCAAGGGATATCAGTGCATGTATGAAGATATTAAGAGATGAATACCAAGGAGATATCCCTGATAATTTTGATGCTTTATTAAAATTGCCAGGAGTGGGACGGAAAAGTGCAAATTTAATTATGGGAGATGTATTTGGGAAACCTGCCATTGTAACAGATACCCACTGTATTCGTTTGGTAAACCGGATGGGATTAGTTGATGGAATAAAAGAACCTGGAAAAGTAGAAAAAGCATTATGGGAAATTATTCCTCCAGAAGAAGGAAGTGATTTTTGCCACAGATTGGTTTATCATGGGAGAGATGTCTGTACAGCAAGAACATCTCCTCATTGTGAAAAATGCTGTTTAAAAGATATTTGTACAAAAAACGGTGTGTAGAAAGGTAAAGATATGTTAGATAAAATTATTATTGAAGATTTAGAATGTTTTGGTTATCATGGGGTGTTAAAAGAAGAGCAGGTACTAGGGCAAAAGTTTTTAGTCTCTCTTGTATTATATACCAATACAAGGGATGCTGGAAGGGAAGATTGTCTGGATAAAACTTTGAATTATGCAGAGGTATGTAAGAAGGTGCAGACCTTTATGCATGATGAAAAATTTTTACTGATAGAAGCAGCAGCGGAACGTCTGGCACAAATGCTTTTATTAACTTATTCCCTTTTAAAAGAGATAAAAATTACAATAAAAAAACCCTGGGCTCCAGTACATATTTCTATGAAGACAGTTGCTGTAGAGATAAAACGCAGTTGGCATACCGTATATCTTGGAATAGGTGCAAACCTTGGAGAGAAAGAAAAAAATATAGAAACAGCTTTGCATTTCTTTGAGGAAAACCCACTATGTAAACTAGAGAAAGTCTCTTCCTTGATGCCTACCAGACCTTATGGTGTAAAAGAACAGGAAGATTTTTTGAATGGTGTTTTTTGTATTCAAACTTTATTGTCACCAAAAGAAATTTTAGCATGTATTCAGGAAGTTGAAGAAAAACTGCAACGGGTACGGACTATGCGTTGGGGACCTAGAACTATAGATGTAGATATTTTATTATATGATGATATAATCTGCAGGGAAGCAGATTTAATGATTCCTCATATTGAAATGCATAAAAGAGATTTTGTCCTGAAGCCATTTTCGGAAATTGCTCCTTATGCCTGGCATCCTGTTTTTCAGAAAACTGTAAAGGAAATTTGGGAGGAACTGCAAAAAAATAAGAATTATGAATGTAACTTAAAATGAAGCCTATATGCCAAATAGTACCTGAAGTGTATAAAACTCTTCAGGTACTATTATATTTTATTTATTTTTTTCTGCTTCTGCCATTTTCATAGCACGGACTTTTAGGGATAAACCAAACAAGTTGATAAAACCATCTGCATCATGATGATCGTATAAATCTCCAGTTGTAAAGGATGCAAGGCTTTCATTGTAAAGAGAATATGGAGAAACCGTTCCCGCTTTAATGATATTACCTTTGTAAAGCTTGAATTTCACTTCACCAGTTACATATTGCTGTGTAACTTCGATAAATGCCTGAATTGCTTCACGGGCTGGTGTAAACCATTTTCCTTCATATACAATCTGTGCAAATTTATTTCCTAAATCTTTCTTTAGAGCATAAGTATCTCTGTCAAGAATCAATTCTTCCAATTGCTGATGAGCTTCCATTAAAATAGTTCCACCTGGGGTTTCATAAACTCCACGGGATTTCATACCAACCACACGGTTTTCTACGATATCAATAATACCAATACCATGTTTTCCACCAAGAGCATTTAATTCTGTAATAATTTCAGATACTTTCATTTTCTTTCCATTCAATTCAACTGGTACACCTTTTTCAAATTTCATGGAAACATATTCACCTTCATCAGGTGCTTTTTCTGGGGAAGTACCAAGTACCAATAAATGATCATAGTTTGGTTCATTAGCAGGGTCTTCTAATTCCAAACCTTCATGGCTGATATGCCATAAGTTTCTATCACGGCTGTAGCTGGAGTCAGCAGAAAATGGTAAATCAATGCCATGTTTTTTACAATATGCAATTTCATCTTCTCTGGAATCCATCTGCCAGCTGTCTAATCTCCAAGGAGCAATAATCTTAATATCTGGAGCCAAAGCTTTAATTCCAAGTTCAAAACGAATCTGGTCATTTCCTTTACCTGTTGCACCATGACAAATAGCAACTGCATTTTCTTTTCTTGCAATTTCTACTAATCTCTTTGCAATAACAGGTCTAGCCATAGAAGTTCCAAGCAAATATTTGTTTTCATAAACAGCAGCAGCCTGTACACAAGGAACAATATAATCGTCACAAAATTCATCAATGACATTTTCGATATATAATTTAGATGCACCAGATAATTTTGCTCTTTCTTCTAAATCATCCAGTTCTTCCCCTTGTCCGCAGTTGATGCAGCAGCATACAACATCATAGTCATAATTTTCTTTTAACCAAGGAATAATTGCTGTGGTGTCTAGTCCGCCTGAGTAGGCAAGAATAACTTTTTCTTTCATAAGTGTTACCTCCGTATGAATAATAATGTATAATTATGCATCTCCTAAAAGAGATTCATATAGGGATTGCAATAGATACCAATCCATTTACTTATAAATATATAACAAATGTCAGGATTATTCAAGTCTTTCTATAAGATTATTCGTAGCTGTTTACATGCCATTTTCGATTCACACCTCATCCAGCCATTTCACTGATGGTTGGATGAGAGCTGGTATAAATATAAAAATTATGTATAGACAAAGTTCTGTTAGCTGGTTTCCTTGCGCATCTTACATGAATATTTTTGTATGGTGTTATTACATATAATATAAACCGTTTAGCCATGTCATTAAGCACATATACTCTTACCTGCTAAATTGTTATCAAATTATGAAAAGAATCTCAAGAAAAGTATTGAATAAAAATAAGTTTAGTTGTATAATTATAAAATCTAAACAGAAGTAAAATGAAATCTATTATTCATTTATATATGAATAAGTAATAGTTCAAGTAGGTCCATGCATTTACTGCAATGACCGTAAGAATACCAAAAACAGGAATGGAAGTGAGGCTGTGAAGATTCGTGCAATGGAGATTGCAGACTATCAAAAAGTTTATAAATTATGGATGCAGATAGAAGGTTTTGGACTTAGAACGATTGATGATTCAAAAGAAGGAATTTCACGTTTTTTGGAAAGAAATCCATATACTAGTGTGGTTGCCGAAGAAGATGGAAACATTATTGGTTCTATTCTTTGTGGACACGATGGCAGAACAGGTTGTTTTTATCATGTTTGTGTGGAGAAGAATCATAGAAACAGGGGAATTGCAACAAAGATGACAGATTTTGCCATGGAAGCTCTTCGGAGAGAACATATCAATAAGGTAAGCCTGGTTGCATTTTGTCGAAATGAAACTGGAAATGCCTGTTGGCATGAACTTGGTTGGAAAGAGCGGAAAGATTTAAATTGCTATGATTACATATTAAATCCAGATAATGTTGTTATATTTAATGAAAATTAGTGTAACTATTCATGTATTTCACGGAAGTTTTGTAAAACTGATGCACACAAATCAAAGATTTGGTGTATGTATGAACCTAACAGTAAATGTAAGGTTCTGTTTGAAGAAAGTGAATATAATATATAGAAAATAGTCATACAAACGGAATGGGAGGTTATCCAATGAAAAAAATTACAGGTGGTGTAACTGCTGCAAAAGGCTTTCTGGCAACTGCTACAGCAGCAGAGATAAAATATAAGAATAGAGATGATATGGCTCTGGTATATAGTGAAGTCCCTGCAAAGGCTGCTGGTGTATTTACCCGTAATGTAGTAAAGGCAGCCCCAGTAAAATGGGATATAAATATTGTGGCAAAAGAAGAGAAAGCACAGGCAGTTGTTTTAAATAGTGGAATTGCCAACGCAGGTACTGGAAGTGAGGGTGATAAAATAAATGAAGCAATGGCACAAGAGGTTTCCAATGTCTTGCAAATTCCTCTACATTCGGTATTAACAGCTTCCACTGGTGTAATTGGTATGCAGATTCCTATAGAAAGGGCAAAAGATGGTATTACAAAGATGGCAGGAACCCTTTCTGATACTTTGGAATCGGGAAACCATGCAGCAAAAGCCATTATGACTACTGATACCATTTGCAAAGAATGTGCAGTAGAGTTTACGATTCAGGATAAAACGATAACCGTTGGAGGTATGTCAAAG
>JAAVZU010000011.1 GCA_022791815.1 Lachnospiraceae bacterium | reverse complement strand
TCCGCTAATGCTTTCAAGGCTTCGTACTCTGTACTTCCCTTTTCGGCTTCACGGTTCAAGAAGCGTTGCATTTCTTCTTTCGTCATATCGTCCATCTGTTCTCCTTTCTCCCTTTCGGGTTATTAGTCCGTTATTTCCTTTGGACTAATTATATTATACATTATTAAACTATGCTTGTCAAGCGTTTATTAAACTATTCTTTTATTTTTTCATGCGTTCTAATTCTTTTTCAACACAATCCAGAATAAAAGCGGATAGTTTCATATTTTTAAATTCGGCGGCTTTCCTAAGTTCGTCCTTTTTTCCCTTCGGAGCCATTACTGTTATGCGGTCGTAATTATCTTTTTGGTACTGTGCTATATATGATAATTCATCTTCTTTTTTTGCGAAAGCCACTATATCACCTCACTTCATAATTATATTTGAATTTATCATATCATATTAAACTATGCTAGTCAATTATAAGTTTTATTATGAGAAAAATAAAAAACAAAAATTTGTCAAAATTTATTAAACTATGCTATTGACAATGTTATTAAACTATGCTATAATGACTATAGAAATTAAGAAAGGGTGATTGTTATGAAAGAAACATTAAAAAAAGTAATGAGAAGAGCGTGGGAAATAAAAAAAGAAAATATTAAAAATATTTTTTCAATCTGCCTAAAAATGGCATGGGCAGAAATCAAAGAAACAACAAAAAAAGTCAAAACGAAATTCAATGATTTTCGTTTTGAAGGATTTGAGTTGAAGAGAAAAAGTAATAAATATTTCTCAACAACTTCAAGAATTAACAACAATGAAAGCAAAATCATTGTTAATGTAGCAGATGAACATTTGCTTGAAACAAAATACGGATACGCTTTGATATTAGACAAAAATCATGTAGTTTTCGTGAAAGATTGGCAGGTGTCAGCCAACTTCTATGGAAACGAAGTGGTTTTAGATAAAAAATATTTTAATGTAAAGGAGTGGGGAAACTTTAATAATTTTGCAGAAATGAAAGAAAATTTAACATGGGAAAGCTGGTTAAACACAGCAATTGCCCAGCAAAACAAAGAAGTTCGCTGGGCAAAATAACAAAACACAGTCGCTGTACTTTGGTCGGGCAGCGACACCAATCAAAAAAGAAAGGTATCTTGATTATATATCAAGAAAAGGTAAAAAACAATGGAAAGATTAGAAAAAATATTCGGAAAAGAATTGGTAGAATCTTGGGGAAAAGAGCTACCAAACTATGCTATAAAAATTTTGGAACTATTAGGAAAGAAGGGTGTGGCAGGATATGAAAAAATAGGGTATCTTAAATGGTACAATTCTGGCTACGACACAAGAGAAGAAGCAGAAGAAAAGAGAGAAATGGAAGTTTATTTCTGCAAAAAAGAAATGAAATTATATGGAAGTATTGTATACAATTCAGTAATTAGAGAAATGATTCTTTTAGAAAGCGTAAATTGTAAAGAAGGCATTGTAGATACTTTTGGCGGAATTATAAAACGGGTTGGCACTAGAAAATGCTGCAGCTGCAACGCAAACCATTTTATGAGCGACTTCCAGTGCAAGAAAAAGGAAGGAATACCTTATAGAATCCATAAAAACGTGGAAACTTATGTAATATATACATTGAAAAAGGAGGGAGGAAAAGGAGAATTTATTGCGAAAGAGTTTAGTTACGATGATGCAATACGCATCATGAAGAATGCAGGAAAAGAGGCTTATATTGTGTATATAAATGGTGAACCTAGTGTATTTTACAAAGATGAATTGTAAGAGGGTGGATCCAATGAGGTATACAAAAATATTAAGTCTGTGGTTAAAGGAAAAAAAGCAGTATGTGCGTAATAGCACATACTGTAACTACTTTTGTCTTAAAACTCATGTAGTAGAATACTTCCAAAATATGGATATTAAGGACATTACAACAAAGGATATTAAGGAATTTATGGAAAATATGTTAAATAAGATGTTGCCAATTTCATGTTTAAATATTCAAAAAATTTTAAAACAATCGTTTGAATATGCGATAGAAAATGGTTATATAGAAGAAAACCCGTATAAAAAAATAAGACTTCCCAGAGAAGAAAAGAAGGAAGTAGAAGTATTTAGTGTTGAGGAAATGCACAAAATACTAGCTACAGATGTAAAAGAGCGATATACTAATATCGTGGAAGTGGCATATCGTACAGGCATGAGGATTGGGGAAATAATGGTGTTGAAATGGGAAGATATTGACTTTGACAATAACTTTCTATCAGTAAAACGAACGTTCTCGAAATATTATAATAGTATGCCAGTGATAGAAAAGCCAAAAACTAAAAAATCAATGAGAAGGATTGATTTAGACAAAAAGTGCATGAGCATTTTAAGAAATATCCCACACAATAGCGAATATGTGTTTTGTGGAAAAACTGGGAACTTCTTAAGCTATACTATAATTACAAAAAATTTTAGATCAATGTGCGAGAAAGCAAATGTGCATTACAGATGCTTTCATACACTAAGGCATACACATGCCTCAGTTCTCCTTGCAAATGGGGTACACCCCAAAATAGTGCAGGAGAGGTTAGGGCATTCAAAAATTGGAATTACGTTGGATACATATAGTCACTTAATTCCGACGATGCAACAAACAGCCGTTAAAGTTTTGGATAGATTATAAAAAGTGTGCTATACTTGAATGAATATTATATAAAAGGAGGCAGAAAGATGGGGATGCTTTTGGCAGCGAAGGGAATGAAATCACATCAATTTACATATATCCAAAATTCAATGTTTCTAGTAAAGTTAGCAGAAACTTTTGATAAAAGATATGGTGAAATTGTGAAATGGTGGATATATAGCAATGAACCAATGACAGAAAAATTTGCAAATGAAGTGTTAGAAATTGCAAAAGGTAGAGAGAAGCAAGAAGAAGGTCTAAGTATTCTGATAAAACATAGTGATGTGAAAGGATATTTAGAACCAGAAGAATGTGAAAAAGTATATGCATCAATAAAAAATATGCATATACCGAAAGAAAATGACACAGAAAACAGAGGTTTTGACTATATGCTGGATTGTTGGCGATACATGACAAAGTATTGCTCAGAAAATAAACAAAGATTAGAGTATAAATAAAAGAACCCCCTCACAAAATGTGGTTTTGGAGGGGGTGTTATAGTTTTACCTTTTTTACATAACCCACAGGAAATTTGGATACGGAGAATACAAAAATAATTATTCATGCATTTAGGGAATTGGCAAATAAAGGGACTACTATTATAATTGTTACACATGATACAGGTATTGCAGAAAAAACAGATAAACGATATCGGATGATAGGAGGACAGTTACAGGCATGGGAACAATAAGAAGCCTATTTTTTTATTGGAAACATATTTTTTATATGACATTTAATAATTCTCTACGTTTGTCATTGTCACTCATTGGATTGTGTATGGGGATTTTAGTATTTTCATTGGGAAATATCCTAATAAATTCCTATTATGAAGAACAATTGAAATATGTAAATGAAATGAATGAGGAAACTGTTATGTTGAATGTAGAATCAACAGATGAACAGTTTATGTCAAAGTTGAAAGAACTCAAGAAGAATAATCTTAATCGGACATATTATGATGCTTCGCCAGAATGTATTTGTGTAAAACAATTTGAGGATAAAGGAAACTTGGTTGTGAATGCAAACATGGTTGGTATTTCAAATTTAAAAGGAAAAACAGTTCCAGTTAGGGGAAAAGATGATGCATATATTCCAAAGAATGTTGAATTAAAAAGTGGCAGATGGTTTATAAATTCTGATAGCAGGAGTAAAGTAGCTATAATAGATGAATTAACAGAGAAAATTTTATTTTCTGGAGAAAGTGCAATTGATAAAGATATTACAATAGGAGTTGGGGAAGAGGGAATTGCTAGTATATCTGTAAAAGCAAATACAGAAGTGAAAGAGAAAAAATTGAAACTTAAAGTAATAGGAGTAGTAAAAAGAAATTATTACACAGAACAGCAAAAAATGAAAGTAAAAAAATTTTTAAAGAATAAATCAGAAGGAGTAATTCTTAACACGTTAATTTATTGTCCTGTTCACATTGTGAAAGATAAGGAAGATGTAGAAGAAAAATATATATGGTGTTTTAAAGATATACAGGAAAAACAAAATTTTATCGGTATTTTAAATGATTATGAAACAGTATATTCTGCAAAGTATGTAACATTTGAAATAACAGATAAACAGTCAGTATATGAAAAAGAAAAAAGTGAGTTAAATCCATTAAAAGTGTTTATTAACATAATATCATTTGGATTGCTTATATTTTCAGGAATTAACATGCTGACTACTATGTTTTTTTCTATAAAAGAACGTATCAATGAAATTGGAATAAAAAAAGCGTTAGGTGCAACAAAACTAGATATTATTGTACAATTTACTACAGAAGGTATTATATTAACAACAATGGCAGCAGTGATAGCTATTTTTCTCAGCTTGATGGTTGCTTATGGAATACAGTCTTATGTAAATAATAGCATGTTTATATGCTTTGAAGTGCAATATACAATAAAAAATATTGTATTGCCTTTGTGCATTGCAGAATTGTATGGGATGATATTTTGTTTATTTCCAAGTATATATGGTGCGAGTATACAAGTTACAAATGCACTTAGATTTGAATAAGTAACTTAAAGATGAGGTGCAGTAATACAAGTCTACCGTTACTTGCTGACTAGGAGGGAAAAATGAAAAAAGTTACTAAAGTTTGTATTTGCATAGGAGCAATATGTATTTTCTGCATTTTTATCTTTGGAATATACCACTTACACTTTTATGATAATGAGGAGAAAGTGGAAATACATACATCTACAGAAGAAGATACCACTTTTGTATTGCCAATAAAAAATCATAAATTAAAATATCAATATACATATACAGATTTTTCTACAGATATGGATATAGATATAATTGCTAAAGAAATAGAGAAAAATAATCTGGCAGATAATATGGAATTATTAGAAAAAGAAATAAAAATAACACAAAATAATCATGTAATAACAATAAAAAAACAAAAGAGTAGCAGCTTTCTTTGGAAAAAAAGGTATGAGTACAATATGGAGGCAGAGTTTTTAAATCTTACTTTTTCACAGGATTCTACAATATCTATTCCTTTTCCAACGGAATATTTAATGGTAGAAGGTGCTTATGAAAATATTATGGATATCTCCTGTGATATGGAGGCATTAAAAAAGTTTTATCAGCATTTTACAAATGTAGAAATGAATGAGGAATATATTTTAATGAAAATGGACAGTGGACAGGTGATAAAAATTACATTAGAGGGAGAGAAAATAAAATTTGAAGAAGAAAAATCTATGAAGTAGAAAAGTATGTTTTCTGGTAAAAAGGTGGATAAATATTAAGAAATTAATTATATTAAAAAAGTATTTATAAAATTACAAGATAAACCTATGAAATTATTTGTATACAAGGATTAAAGAGAATGAATAAGAAAGGGGCAGGTATTAACCTACCTCTTTCTTGATAATTGTGTTTTATATTGGTAAATTGGATGAAGTACAGAAGAATACTAAACTTATTGGGGTGATGATAGAAAGGTGTTAGGAGAACTGCTATTTATATCATAACCTTTGCCTTGAGACTTTATATAAATTGTGATAAAATGAATAATGATAATAAATTATTGAAAACATTTGCGGAAAGCAAGGGGGCATACAGATGAAAAAGGAGAGCAGATGTGTATTATTGGCAATTATTTTTATAGGAGTAGTTTTTGAGGTATTATATTTCTTTAAAGTGTATCCAGAGGATGGATATATTGTTACAGGGGGAATTGCTGTTCTGTTGTTTGTTTCTTATTTCTTACTAAATAGTTTCTATGATTTGAAGCGGGAAGCAGAAGAACAACGTGCCAGAGAGCAGGAATCCATGATTAAGAAGTTGATGGAAGAAATGACTGTTAATAGGAATAATGCAACACTGGAAAATGTAGAAAAGTTTGAAAAAGCAATTTATATGGCATTGCAAAATGGTACAAAGGCAATCTCAGATGAAATCCAAGTTTTAGATAATCATTTGTCCAATGGAATAGAAGGAATTATCCAGCAAATTGGAGAGACTGTAGAACGTTCTGCAAAGATAAATGTAAAATATAGCAGAGAGAATACAAAGAGTCTTATGGTGTTTCAACAGAAGGTATTTAATAATGTGATCCAAGGTATGGAGGAAACTGTTCGTGAAGTGAATCAGATGGCAGAGAAAGTGAATCAACAACTTGAACAGATGGAAAGTGCAATTAAAGAAATAAGTATATCTGCACCAACGTTTTCCGGTAATTCAGTTTCATCAATGATACAGACTCCTCAAGATATATCAGAACAATCTTTAGATGAAATAGCTCCACAGATTGAAATGGAAGAAGAGCTGCCTGCTGTTGAAGAGGTAATAATGCCAGAAGAAGTAGTATCAGAAACAGATATAATATTAGAACCAGAGAACGAGCTTATTGTTAATGACGTTGAAGAACCAGCAGAAGAACTAGAGCCAGTTGCGATACCAGAAGTGAATACAGATCCAAATCATGTAATGACACCAGAGGAGATAGCAGCATTGGTAGCAGGAGGAATAAGTGAAGAACCGGCAGAAGAACCAGAGCCAGTTGCGATACCAGAAGTGAATACAGATCCAAATCATGTGATGACACCAGAGGAGATAGCAGCATTGGTAGCAGGAGGAATAAGTGAAGAGCCGGCAGAAGAACCAGAGCCAGTTGTAACACCAGAAGTGAATGCAGATCCGAATCATGTAATGACACCAGAAGAAATAGCAGCATTAATTGCAGGCACAAAGTAGTATAATTTTTGAATGAAAAGGCACATGTAAAATAGAATACTATGTGCCTCTTATTTTTTATCTAATAAATATTTGAAAGGAATATAATAATGGAATTAGATATTTTACATTTTTTACAGAATTTACATAATAACATCTTAGATTGTGTTATGATGTTTATAACTTCACTTGGAAATGGTGGATTACTTTGGATTTTTATTAGCATAATGTTGATAAGTATTCCAACAATTGGAAAAGAAAATACGGAGCAAAAGAGAAGAAGAAAAAAATATGGCATATTATTGCTTATATCATTAGCAGTAACAGCTATTTTAGGAAATCTTATTATAAAAAATATAATACAACGGTCGAGACCTTTTCAAGTAGATGCAAGTGTGATACCATTAATTTACCCTAGAGAATATTCTTTTCCATCAGGTCATACAAGTTCTTCTTTTGCTGCAGCAACTATTTTGTTCTTGTATAACTCTAAAATAGGGGGAGCAGCATTTTTTATTGCAGGGCTTATTGCTTTTTCTAGGATGTATTTCTTTGTGCATTTTCCTACTGATATTTTTGGAGGAATTGTACTTGGCGTTTTTTGTTCTGTTTTTGTATGGTATGGACAGAAAAAGTATTTTGGGTAAAATATTGTTATAGTAAACGGCCATGCTGTCTTTGGCAGTTCAATAATGAATGAAAGTGTCAGTTACTTCGCACGGAGTGCTCTCGTAACTGCCTGATATATATTCGCAATCTAGACAGTTGTCTTTCTTGCTCATACATATCAGGTTCTACAATAGATATAAAAACAGTTTTATAGAAAATAACCATGTTGTTTTTTGGCATCTTAATAAAAAATGAAAGTTGATTGCTATGTGCTTCGCACTTTCGCAATCACTAACTGTATTCGTATTTCGGGCTATCACCCTTCATACTCATACAGTTTAGCCAGCCAAATGTCTGCATTTTTGTACAAGCAAGCTTGTACAAAATGCAGTCGTTTGTCAGGACTTTCATAGTAAGTAGGTGAAAGTTTGAATTATATAGTTATGGATTTAGAATGGAATCAATGTCCAGAAGGAAAGCAGAAGGAAGTTGTAGGAATTCCATTTGAGATAATAGAAATTGGAGCAGTAAAATTAAACGAAAAATTAGAAATTATAGGTGACTTTAGTGAAAAAATTAAGCCTCAGGTATATAAGAAAATAGATCAGCATGTAGGAGAGATTATTCCAATTACTATGGAAGATTTACAAAATTGCAGAAAATTTTCTGAAGTGGCAGAGGATTTTCTTTTATGGTGTGGGGAGAATTTTGTATTTTGTACATGGGGAACTTTAGATTTGACAGAATTACAGAGAAATATGGAATATTATAAAATGCGAGCATTTTCTGAAAAACCCTTCTTTTATTATAATGTGCAGAAGCTTTTTGAGGTTTTTTTTGATGAAGAGAAAGCAACTAGAAATTTGGCATTTGCAGTAGATTATTTTCATTTAGAGCAAAAAAAGGAATTTCATACTGCAATAAATGATGCCAGATACACAGCTTTGATTATGCAGAAGTTTGATCCGAAAAAAATAAAAAAGTATAAGGAGATAGATTATTTTCACTATCCAAATAAACCAGAAGATGAAATTGATATTTCCTTTGCTAGTTATTCTAAATATATTTCTATGGGATATCAGGGAAAAGAAGTTTTAATGAATGCTAAAAAAGTAAAGGAAGTAAAGTGTTGTGTATGTGATAAAAAGACAACAAAAAAAATAGATTGGTTTACCAATAATTCTAAGAATTATTATGGATTGTTTTTTTGTAAAGAACATGGCTATCTGAAGGGAAAAGTTAGGGTGAAACGAGGAGTTGGAGAGGAATATTTTGCTGTTAAAACAGTTAAGATAATATCCAAAGATGAGGCAAATCGTTTGAGTAAACAAAAAGCAGATATCATAGCAAAACGTACACAAAGAAATAAGAAATAAAAGAATTAGCCATATTATCCCTAATGGCAAATTATAGATGAAAGTGTAGTTACTCTGTATGGTGTCTTGTAACTACCTGTTATGTATTCGCAATCTGGGCTAATTCCACCTTGCCCAAATGCACCAGATTCTATAATAAACATATAACTTGGTCTTTGTGCAAGCACAAACCAAGTTATATGTTTATTGATAACACAATACATTTATAGTAAATTTAAAGGAAGGACACTTTTGTTATTATTGTTTGCATAATTCAGAAAACTTGTTAATCAAATACTAAAAGTGAATATTTTTATTTCTTGGTTCACCTATATAATGACTTCTTCTGTTGGAAAGCATTCGTCTTCTTTTAAGCAAACGAAGATAAAAGAATAGGAACAAGCATACTATTAGGATGCATATAATTATAATTGTATATTTTAATAAATTAGAAGAAAATTTAGATGAACCTGTAATTTTAGTACTGCTTGTAAATTCTATATCATCTATACTTGCTAATTGTTTAGTATCTGTGTTAGGAGTAAAATAAATATCTGTATGACCAACTAATTGATTACCATAAGTATAAGAAACAGAACCAATTACGTTTTTACCATTTTCTTCTTTTATGTTATTATAAAATTCTACTTGATGTACAGTATTAGAAACATCTGCTCCATTTGGCAGAATAATTTGTCCATTGTTACTGGTTTGCAGTGGTGCAGTATCCATATCAAAAAAGGAGGTAAAGCGGGTAAATAATGGAGAGTCCACAGAATTAGTATCTTCTATATTAGAAGTTAAATCCTGTATTTGGTAATTCTCAAATGCGAAATCTAATAAGGAAGTGGTATCTGTGTAAATATTAGCAGTTAAACTTTGTTTTGGAGCCTGCCCTTTCATTACAACACAAATTAAACGCATACCATCACGTTCTGCAAAGGTTACTAATGTACTTTGTGCCATAGATGTATAACCAGTTTTGCCGCCAGTACAACTGTCATAAAGATACTGGTTATAGGTATATGCATTCAACATATTATGGTGGTTGACTATTGGCGGACGGGCATCATGTTTGTTAGTTTTTGGTATATAAGCTACTTTTGTACCTGCTACTTTTCGGAAGGTACTATTTTTTAGGGCTTCTTTGCTAATCATAGCCATGTCATAAGCAGTTGTATAATGGTCATCACTGTGTAATCCGTTTGGATTGGAAAAATGGGTGTTTTTACAGCCAATTTCTTTTGCACGGTTGTTCATAAGCTCTGCAAAAGTAGGAATATCACCAGAAATATAGTCTGCAACACCAAGGCAGACTTCATTTGCAGATGCAAGCATTATTGCATATAAGCATTGTTCAATTGTTAAAGTCTCACCGACCTTTGTATCAATATTGCTGGCGCCAGATTCCAGATTTAAAACTTCACTTTCCTTAAATGTTACAGTCTCATTCATAGTACAGTTTTCTATACATAAAAGAGTAGTCATAATCTTGGTAATACTGGCAGGATAATGTTTTACATTACTTTTTTTATCATATAATATAAGTCCAGTATCTGCATCCATTACAATGGCAGATGCGGAAGTAATAGATTTGGCTTTGGGACCTTTGGGAAAAGATACATTTTCATCAGGTTGGGTAATATCTGTTAAGGAAACAGGGGAAATGCATTCTGTCTGCATTTTTTTGCTTGGAATAGAAGAAAGCAAAAGTGCAATAGTTAGTGATTTTATTAAAAATTTTTTCATATAATCCTCCAAATAATCATATAATGTTTAATGTTACAGTTCTGTTCGTATATTAGTCTACCTTTTATTATATACAGTTTTTGGAAGGGTGGCAAGAAGAGAATTAAAAGTTGCTGCTCATCCAGATTAATTAAATACCTGTTGATTTTGCTAGAATATGATAGGGTGCGGTGAACTGTTACAGCAATAAAATATGAAAAAATACTATGTATGAAAGTAATTGACATAATGTATACCGATTGGTATACTGTTTATATTGGAATTGTACGGAATCAGGGGTTTACTTAATTGAAGGGCAAAAAGGGGGCATCTGATGAGCAGTGGGAACAGACAATACAAATAAGGACAAGATATTAGCCTGTGCACAACGTTTATTTTATGAAAAAGGGTATGATTGTGTTGGAGTACAGGAAATTGTGGATGCTGCCGGAATTACGAAACCGACCATGTACTATTATTTTAAAAGTAAACATGGACTATTAGAGTGTCTTTTGGATCGAGGAGCCAGCCGTCTGGTGAATGGATTGAAACAGACGATGAGTGGTTGCGGAGAATATCAGGAGATTCTTTCTGAGGCGGTGGCAACTTATATTGAACTTGCTCTAGAGAATAAAGAGATTTACCTTATTATCATTAGCTTGTTTTCATCTGCAAGAGATAATGAGGCTTATGTAGCAGCAAAGCCGTATTTATCAAAATTGCTGCATGTGGTTCGTGCATTCTTTTTTCAGTTTTCCGATAAGCAGAAGCATTTAAAAGGAAGAGAGGATTTCTATGCAATTAGCTTTTCTGGTGTAATTAATTATTACCTGCTGGTTCAGTTTGAACGTGGATCGTCTAAGGAAGTGCTGCTAGATGAAAAAATGATTCAGAATATTGTGAAACAATTTCTATAGGAGGTTTTAGGTATGAATGATATGTTACAAAATTGGATTAATTGGATTCAGTATGATGAATTGATGAATTGTACAAATAATGCACCGCATTTTTTATTGGGTGCACATGATTGTGGAGAGGGACAAGTAATTACTGCTTACCGTCCAGATGCATATCGAATCGAATTGGTTAGCAAGAATGGAAAATATCAAGAGGATATGGAAGGAATTGGAGATCGGGGTTTCTTTGGTATTTATTTTCCTAAGAAAAAATATACAAAATACAAATTAAAAGTGTATTATGGGGATGGCACAATCATTGAAACTGAAGATCCGTATAATTTCCCTTCCCAGATTTCTTCTATGGATTGTCATTTGTTTGCAGAAGGAAAACATTATGAGATTTATGAAAAATTAGGTGCACATCCAATGACAATTGATGGCGTGGAAGGTGTACATTTTGCAGTTTGGGCACCTCATGCAAGACGTGTCAGTGTGGTAGGAGATTTTAACTTATGGGATGCAAGAATGCATCAAATGAATATTTTGGGAAGTTCTGGTATCTATGAAATTTTTATTCCTGGTGTACAAGTTGGAGCAATATATAAGTTCCAGATTTTAACCAGAGATGGTGAGATCCTGCATAAAGCAGATCCATACGCAACTTCTACCCAGATGAGACCAGAGAATGCTTCTATGGTTGCAGATATTCGTGATTTTAAATGGTCAGATAGTGCATGGATTAAGAAGCGTCAGGGAAAAGACCGTTTAGCTTGTAGAAAAGATCCGATTTCTATTTATGAAGTACATTTAGGCTCTTGGAAAAAGAGAGATGATGAGATTAACGAAGGATATTATAATTATAGAGAGATTGCACCAGAGCTTGCAGATTATGTATTGGAAATGGGTTATACTCATATTGAGTTAATGGGTATTGCAGAACATCCATTTGATGGCTCATGGGGATATCAGGTAACAGGATACTATGCACCAACAAAACGTTATGGTAATCCTGATGATTTTATGTATTTTGTAGATTATATGCATAGTAAGGGGATTGCAGTTATTCTTGACTGGGTACCAGCACATTTCCCAAGAGATGCTCATGGTCTGGCGAAATTTGATGGACTGCCATTATATGAACATCCAGATACCCGCAGGGGAGAACATCCACATTGGGGAACTTTAATTTTTAATTATGAGATGAATGAAGTGGCTAACTTCCTTGTTGCAAATGCACTTTATTGGATTGAGAAGTTTCATGTGGACGGCTTACGTGTTGATGCAGTGGCTTCTATGTTATATTTGGATTATGGTAAGGACAATGGAAACTGGCTTCCAAATAAAAATGGCGGAAGAGAAAATACAGATGTTATTGCACTTTTCCAGCATTTGAATACAATTTTAGAGGAGAGAGATCCTGGGGCATTAATGATTGCCGAAGAATCTACAGCATGGGCAGGGGTAACAGCACCAGCTTCTATGCAGGGATTAGGATTTTTATTCAAATGGGATATGGGTTGGATGAATGACTTCTTACAGTATATGAAGTGTCCGCCAGAATCCAGACATTATGATCATTATAAGTTAACATTTAGTATGATGTATGCTTATACAGAGAATTTTATTCAAGCACTGTCACATGATGAGGTTGTGCATGGAAAAGCAACCTTATTAAACAAGATGCCAGGAAAAAGAGAGGAACAATTTGCAAATTTACGTGTGGCTTATGGATTTATGTATGGACATCCTGGTAAGAAATTGTTATTTATGGGACAGGAATTTGCTCAGGATCATGAATGGGATGAATCAGTGTCTATTAGCTGGGGTGATTTGGAATATGAGGAACATCGCGGAATTCAAAGATATGTAAAGGCATTGAATAAGCTTTATAAAGATTATCCTGCTATGTATGTACATGATGGTAATAATATGGGATTTGAATGGATGAGTTGTGATGATCGTATGAGTAGTGTAGTTTCTTTTGTACGTCGTGGAGAGACAACCCGGAAACAATTGTTGTTTATCTGTAATTTCCATAGTAAAGAATACCGTGATTTTCGTGTTGGTGTGCCTTGTGCAGGATTTTATCAGGAAGTTCTTAACTCAGATGCAGAAGAGTTTGGTGGAATGAACCGGGTAAATAACTTTAAACCAATTAAGGCAGAAGCAATTCCTTGTGATGGAAAGGATTATTCTATCGGATTTGCCCTTCCACCACTTACTACAGTAGTATTTGCTTATGATTTTAAGCAGGAAAAGAAAAAGAAAATAGTAGTTAAGAAAAAGTATTAACTAAACTCAATAATTTATATAATGAAAAATTGCAAATAAAAGTATAAACGATCTATTCTCTTTTTTAGAGATAGGTCGTTTATATTTGGGGAAGAATACGGTTATGTAAAAAATTTATATTATTATTTTTACATTATACAAATTAAGTCTTGCAATTTAAAGGAATATTAAGATTAAAAGGAGAAAATTATGCGTTTAAGAAATGTAAAAGGTTCTAGGGAAACTATCGCAGCAAATGAGTATGCTATGCATTTGCCAGAGGAATATGAAAGTTACAAAGGATGTTGGAATAAATTTTTTGGAAACAATAATCCAATACATATAGAAATTGGAATGGGAAAAGGACAATTTATAATGGATCTTGCAAGAATGAATCCAGATATCAATTACATTGGGATTGAGAAGTACTCTAGTGTATTGGTCCGTGCTTTGGAAAAAAGACCAGAGTTAGAAACTAAAAATCTGATATTTATACGTATGGATGCAGAGGACATTGTAAAGGTATTTGATAAAAATGAAATAGAACGAATTTATTTGAATTTTTCTGATCCTTGGCCAAAGGATCGGCATGCAAAAAGAAGATTAACATCTACGCAATTTTTGAATAAATATAACCAACTTCTTCAGTTAGATGGTAAAGTAATTTTTAAGACTGACAACCGACCACTTTTTGATTTTTCTTTGGAACAAGTAGAAGAAGCTGGCTGGACTTTAGAGAATTATACCTATGATTTACATAATAGCGAGTATGTAGAAGGAAATGTAATGACAGAATATGAGACAAAATTTGTGGCAGAGGGAAAACCAATCTGTCGGATGGTGATTTCCAGAGAAGAAAATTAAATGATTATGTGCTTTATATGAAAAAACTAAGTAAGAGACAAGTTTACTTTTTAATTCTTTTGAATAGAATAAATAGAAAGCATGCAATAGGTGGTTTTATGGGAAAATGGAAAGTAAAACTGGCACAGCTTTCCAGTAATAATATAGAATTAAACCGAAAATCTTTACAATTAAAACGTTCTTGGGATGAAGTAGCAAAGATGCTCCATGCAGAAGAGAAAAAGAAAAAAGGAAGATAGTGAAAAACCTTGGCAGAAAAAATCCGCCAAGGTTTTTATAAATTCTAAAGTATTTATCTTATAAAGATTTTGCTTCTGCAACAACCTTCTTCAAAGCTTCTAAAGCTTCATCAGGAAGTTTGTCGTAGCCTTCTTTCTTAGTTGCAAATCCTTCTACAGCATCTACACGGCTCTGCATAGCGTTAGCCAATGCTTCTGTGTAAGATTTGTCAGATAAATCTGGAGTAAAGTCACCAGTCTTACCAGACCAGTCAGTCATGATTTCGATATCTTCAAAGTTACCCCATTTTTCAAATTTAGCTTTACCTTCTACGATAGTTTCAAGGATTCCTAAAGTATCTTCTTTCTGACACTTGTGTCCCATAAAGTCACCAGTATTTACAATGTAGCAGTCTACATTCTTCTCAGCAACTAATTTTTTAAACTTATCATAATCATTAACCAAAGGATAAGTTCTGAATGGGTTAGCATAAGGTACGATACGAAGTGCATTCAAATCTGTTCCTGCAGCAACACGCTCAGCAGTTGAAGTCTTTGTAGCAAGTGTAGCACCCATTACAGAAGCAAGTGCAGCACCTTTTAACTTAACTACTGGTGGAATAGTAGGGTCTTTCATAATCCAGAAGATAGCATTAACAGGAGCTTCAATCTTATCTACACGGTTAGGAGACCACAATTTAGATTTGATAGCACGTCCATTACCATTACGGATATCTTCTGTTACTAACTGGATCTTACCATTTTCATCCATAGTACAAGAACAGTTCTGAGCTGTTAACAAATATTCATTATCAGGACATCCTGTAGGATAATCTGATGTCTTATCAAAGTAAGTAGGCTCTAATGCAATTGAAGAACAAGTATCTGCATTGATAATGAAAGCATCATCATGAAGAACTTTGATAGATGGATATTTGTTGTCATGTTTTGCATGTGTTAAAGTAGATTTACCTGATCCAGATAATCCATATACAGATGCAACGAACTTAGAACCATCCTCTAATGTGTACTCTTTTTGTCCACCATGACAAGAAGCATAACCATTTCTGTTAGCCATAGCCCAAGCCATTGTAAGAGTACCTTTCTTATGCTCACCAAAATATTTCATACCAAGGATTGCAGCACAGTTTTCATTTGTATCGAAATAGCAAAGAGTCAAAGGATCGCTTAAACAGCTGTAGTCTACATCAGGACTTTCTGTTGGTATCCACTGAGGGTTAGAGAAGATGTAAACATCTGCCTCTTTTCCATCACCAATTGGTTTAGAATTTTTATACATCTTAACATATTCGTCAGACATATACTGGAAGTTTAACATCCAGTTGTAAAGAATATTCTCTTCACCTTCTGGAATTAATAAATGAGCTTTTACCATGAATTCTGGATCAAGACCAATGAAACATTCAGCATGATATAATTTTTGAAAACGTGTTTTGTAGATGGCATCCATAACTACTTTATCAAGTTTTGTATCATCTACACCAGGTTCACCTTTGATACGGCGGGCAGCAGCGTAACGTCCTGTTACAGCACCGTCATTAAATAAAAGAACTTTAGCATCTTTTTCAAGACCAAAAGTTTCACCATCTTTTACAGGCATATCTGTTACGATAGTTCCTGGTGAATTCTTAGCTAAGTTGTAAGCTTCTTTTAAGGTGTTTACTTTTACTACATTGTTACCATAAAAAGCAGCCTCGATAATAGAACGAGTTTTAGAAAAACCTGGCTTTCCAGCACCGATTTCATTAATTGGATAAAATGCTTTTGTTGACATAAAACAATAACCTCCTAAGAATATATTTGTATTATGGTTTGTTTCATATCTCCTAAATAGTGGTTTGTCCAAAGATTACTCCCTAAAGGAACGAAAAAACCATAACTACAGTTTCTTTTTAAAGATAAACAATTGTTACTGTTCACTCACAAGATTGACGCTTGCTGTCAAGCTATGTGCCAAGAACATAGAACAGCCGAGAATCCAGCCTTTCGTCGAAGGCGAACTCTTAATAGGCTGGATTCCATTACAGTTTGCACCGTAAGTGTGAACTGTAACATACAATTTTAGTATAAGGTTTTTTGTGTAATATGTCAAGAAAAACTGCTAAAAATGCCTAGTTATTGATAAAAATGGAAAAATGGGGTATTTTGTCGCAAAGGTTTTTAACATATTAGTTTTAGTTGTCACTATGCAGATTGTCTCTTATCAATGAAAAAGAAAGTAAATTGTATGATTTTCTATTCTAATATACCTTATTTTAAAGAAGCACAATTTGCGGAATAGATGTAAGAGAATTTTTCGTAACTAATTTCAAAAAAATGTAACTTTTTTCTTGTTTGATGTGTCTAAAGAATGGAAGGAGGATAAGGAATGAAATAAAGACTAAGATAGATGAAGAATTATATACAATAGACGGAATTTTTTAATGAGGTTTGGTATGCAGGATAAAAGAATTATAATAAATCAATTTTCATACTGTCTTTAGGGGTTTCATCATGAACGGAAAGTGTTAGTTATATATGAAAAGTTTATAGTGAAGAAGAATGGAACGTAACTAGAAAGCACCAATAGAAGAAATTTTTGTATGTCCTAAAACTGAAAAAAGCAAGAAGAAGTTTAGGGAAAGACAAAGCTTGTATTTTACTAAATGAAATGTTATCATTAGGTGGCATATTACACCAATTTTATGAAGGAGGAATTGATTATGAGAACAAGAAATAATACTAGATTTCGTGTTATTTGTATTGCATTAGCTACTATTTCTTTTATAATAGCAGGTGCTTATTTATTAAAGGGAAAGGTTTCTAATGCGGCCGAAACTGCCCATGTAGTGGCAGAACCAGATGTGGTGCTGTCTAAATCTGATGTTACTGGAGATGGAAAACCAGATAATGTTAAATTTACTATGGTGGATAACAACGACGAAAAAGACAGTGCAACAATGCAGGTTTTTGTGAATGGCAAGGTAGTATTTCAACAAAAGAGGAACTATTCACCTATTTGGAAAATGAGTTTAATTAAACTTGAAAATGGAAAAGTATTTTTTGATATTTCTAGTACTATTTCAAGTGACGATGATTGTATTCATCAGCTGTATCTTTATAAGAATAACAAACTAAAAAGTGTATATAATTTCCAAAGGTATTTTGATAAGTATGCAGACTATTATTTTGCGGATATTGTGAAAGTTTCAGGCAATACACTAAAGATGTCAGTATATGCACAGTTTTACACAACAGGATCTGTATGGTATAATATGAATATAAGCTATAAGGATGGAGTCTTTAAAAGAACATCCAGCAAATTTGATCCAAATTACAAAGAAATGTCTAGAAAAAATAAATGGACTGCAGCAAGAAAGATAAAAGTTTATAAAAATGTTGGTTCTAAGAAAATTGCTTATACACTGAAAAAGGGTAATGTAGTGAAGTTAAATAAAATCATTTGTAAAAATAACAAAGTTTATTTCCAAGTGAAAAAGAGCAATGGAAAAACAGGTTATATTCCTGCAGCTAAAAAATATAATGGTTCTTACTTTAAAGAAGCACAATATGCAGGATAAATTTAGGTTTTCCTGTATAGATATGAAGATATTACAGTAGTTGGATACATATTCTACAAGAATTGAATGAAAACTGCCATCAAGGTTATTATAACTATGTTGATGGCGGTTTTTATATTATGTGTACTCGAATGTCTTTATATTCTGAGGAGCTTAAAGGAAATTGTAAGGCGTATTCTATTTCTCTAAAGGGGGAGGTAAAGTTAAAAAAGGTTAAGAATAAACTTAGCTTATTTAACCAGCCTTATAGATACTATATCTTAGGTGCAGATTGGTTGGCGTCAGATGGAAGTGATTAAGGTGTATATTTTTATGATGTAAAGAAATATAAGAAAATATTTATTGGTGAGGAAATAAAATGTTTGTTTGTCAAGAAAATTTATTATTATTGTAATAATAAAGAAGTCCTAACTAAATTAGATAAAAAATTTGGGTTATTACAGTACTATATATGAAAGAGTGCCAAAGGAGAAAGTAACTTCAAATGAAGTAACAGGTGCCATATATTATGATGAAAACTTTAATCGGGAATGTTCAGAGATTGAACGGATTGTTGGAATTAAAGATAAAGAAAAAGCAGATAAACTTAGAGATACACCCTACGTGCGGTAACAGTCCATAAAGGTGGCTGTTCTTCCCTTCCTGATGCCTATGGATCCTTAATTGCATGGATATAGGAACATGGATATGAATGTAATGGTGCACTGTATAATATTTATGTCAAAACAGGATTTGACAGTCTTCCAATGGAAGAATGAGAGACAAAAGTATATTTCCCTGTTAAGAAAAAGTAAATTTTGTAATGTTTAAGCCCCTTCGCCGAAGGCGAATTATTATGGGCTTAAACGTAACTGTTCATGGTTCTGAACAGTTACCAATTTAGATTATAATAATTTCTGGATTTGATTTACTAAGATATTTAGTTCAATTGGTTTTGTTACATGTCCATTCATACCTGATGCGATTGCTTCTTTTTTATCTTCATCAAAGGCATTAGCGGTGAGAGCAAGAATCGGAATGGTCTTTGCATCTTCACGTGAAAGGGAGCGAATGGATCGGGTTGCTTCATACCCATTCATAACAGGCATATTGACATCCATTAAAATACATTGATAGGTGCCTTTCGGTGTGTTTTCAAATGCAGAAACAACTTCTTGTCCATTTGATACTACGGTTATTTTGGCACCTGACATTTCCAACATGGTTTTAGCAATTTCTGCATTTAATTCATTATCCTCTGCCAGTAAAAAATGTATACTAGTTAAATTGTATTCCTCATATTCCTTATCTATTTCTTCTGTTTGCTTATGGAAAAGAAGCTGTTGTTCTGGTGTAGGCAATGGGAATGGAAGAGTAAAGAAGAAGCTGGAGCCTTGTCCCACTTCACTTTCTACTTCTAATTTTCCGCCCATCAAATGTACAAAATCATTACTAATTGTTAAACCTAAACCAGTACCTCCATATTGGCTTACAGTGTTATTTTCTGCTTGTTCAAATGCGGTAAATATCTTTTTCTTTGCATCTTCAGAAATACCAATACCAGTGTCAGAAATTGTAAATTTTATGTCTACATGGGTATCTGATTTGGATATTTCTTCAATGGTAAAAGTAATAGTTCCATCTTTTGGTGTAAACTTAAGTGCATTACCTAAAATATTAACCAAAATCTGTGACAAACGGAGAGAATCACCTATGATATTCTGGGTATCGTAAAGGGAAACAATATCAAAATGTACCTCTTTTTCTATTGCTTGTGGGCGGACAATAGAATCCACACGGTTTATAATCTCAGAAAGTATAAGAGGTTCTTGATTCAATTTCATTCGTCCACTTTCAATCTTTGATACATCTAATATATCATTAATTAAGTTCAGTAAATGATGTGATGCCAAATCAATTTTGTCCAGACACTCTGTTACGGTGTTTGTGTCAGGCATTGTTCTTTTTGCGATCTCTGTCATTCCAATAATGGCATTCATAGGAGTCCGGATTTCGTGGGACATATTGGATAGGAAAGAGGATTTTGCCTGATTTGCTCTATCTGCATGTAATTTGTTTAAGCCATTGTTAATAATACGAGAGGCTTCTTCTATAAAATATCTTTCATAGTCACTCCAATTGTAGTTTTCTTCTTCTTTATTATATAAGATAATACCCAATATAGAACCTTCTGCAATCAAGGGACAAGAAAGTGTAGAACCCAATACAAAAGATGAAATATCGGCATGTTTTCCTGTATAAGAAGAATCTTCATATTGTTTCACCAACCTGTTTACATCTACAACTTTGCAGCTGGAATATGTTTTTATCATCTGTTCAATATCATCAGAAGTAATCGTATTCTGGTTCTGTCCTATAATGTTTTGATCATTTAATGCCCATTGATAAGTAATGGTTGCCAAGAGTTTTTCTGAAGATACAAGGATGACTAAAATCCTGTCTAAACCAAGGAATTTTCCCACTTGTTCAATAACCATACGGACACTGCTTTTTAAATCTTTGGTATCTTCAATCAGATCCGACATCGTATTAAAGAAGTTATGAAATTCCAGCCATTTGCCAAAATTGAAATCTTCAGCTTCTATACCCAAATTTACATGCATTCTTCTGATGTTATCTTGTGTAATTTCCTCCTCTAAGGCATCTAATTCTGTTATTTTCAGGGTAAGCTTTTCCATCGTGGCAGAAAGTAGTTGTTGAAATGG
This sequence comes from Lachnospiraceae bacterium, assembly GCA_022791815.1. Taxonomy (GTDB): domain Bacteria; phylum Bacillota; class Clostridia; order Lachnospirales; family Lachnospiraceae; genus CAG-411. The sequence continues at coordinate 9,503 of JAAVZU010000011.1, read as the reverse complement.
AAGTTTATCTACAGCTAATACTGTTTCACAAATTAGATGTTTTACTTTTCCTTCTCCAATATACATTTTTTCCAATTGTTCTTCCATATTCTTTTTAATTTGTTTCATTTCCTCTAGGGAAGTGTTTTCTATATATACAAGAAAAATGGCTCCTTCATATCGGCTGACAATAGCCTTTTTTGTGGCTGTTTTCTGAATGATTTCCCCAATGTTATGCAAAATCATTTCTCCAAAAATATGTCCATACACTTGCAGTATTTTCAAATAATTTGTTGCATTTACTAAGAGTATACCATGTGTATGAAGTATTTGTTCTGTATAGCGTATCTGATCTTCAGCATATTCATAGAGATAGAGTCCAGTTACCCGATCCTTTCGTTCTTGTTCTTTTTGTATTTGCCGTTCCATTTTCTCTTTAGAAATGTCTCTTAATTTACCAATAACAGCAACTTTGTTTCCCTGCTCATCATACATGTTTTTTCCCTCATACAGCATCCAGATATCAGTTTTGTCCTTGGATTTTTTTTGAATATGAAGTTCAGAGTGATTCTCCAATTTTCCATCCATCAATTTATTTAATATTCTTTCAAATTCTTTATTCTCATGATAGTGTTCAGACACATAGTTGCGGAAATGTTCAATACAAATCCCATCTTCAAGTTTATGTTCAGGTTGAAACATATCAGCAGTTGCAGTATATACATCGGTAAGCATGTCATATTCAAAAATAATATCAGATGTACTTTCCAATGCAATTTGAAAACGTTCCTTTTCTTTTGAAATTTCATCAATCAATTTACTTTGTATATCAAAATAGATTTCTACTCTTTTTAACAAAAAGTATAGAGTAATAAGAAGTAAACTAAATTCAATGGTTAAACCTAATGCATACCCTATAAATGCGCGTATACTACTTGGATGATTTTGATATAAATTTGGATAGAAATGTTTCGTGCAGAAGAATAACGAAATAATCATTGCAAAGTATTCTACAAAACTAATTAACATCGTTAATCTCTTGTCGAAATACAGGCAGCTTATAGCTGGTCCAAAGGCATACATAAGCCATACTGGTGCACCGCATTGATAGGCAATTATACTTGTCATGATAGATAGGATCAACATTGTATAATACATAAAGATATGATCGTTGAAATTCATTTTGTAAATGAGAATAGGTATAATATCACAAAATACAAAAAATAAAGATAAAATTAATACAGTAGACAATGGAAAATGAAATACATGAAGCCAATCTAACATAAAGGCAAATGGTATCCATGGAGAAGATAGTAATATAATTGTATATACAAGTCGGTTTACATAAGTTAAATTTTTCTTTTTAAATTTTATTAATTCTTCTTGGCTATTCATAACAAAACCTCCATATTTTTATTATACCCTTTTTTTTATACCAAGCAAGTGATTTAGGCAAATATTTATTTATAGTGTAACTGTTCATGGTTTGGAACAGTTACAATTAAACAGCATTTACGAAAATATCATAAATGAAAAATTGGTATCTATAAATGCAAAAGGGCAGGTTGATAGATTTACTTCCTCTTCGGAATTGTGTACCCGTAGAAAAAGAACTCATAAACATACATTGTAAATAGCAGACAACTATTTTATAATGAATTATATAAATCAGTGTTTGTGGAGATATGATAAATGAATGAATAAAAAAGTGAAGCGAGTAAAAAATACCCTCAAATGATTTCAGAAGAATCGAAATTATGGGATTTATATAAATTGGTAAGCAAATATTTAGATATGGACGAAAAATAAACTTCCCATTTATCGGGAAGATGAACACAAGAAAAAAATCTGGAGGAAAATATAATGGCAAACATAGTTATTGTAGGAGTTAATCAAGGTATCAAATATTATCTCGTAAAACGATTATTAGAACTAGAAAATTCTGTTGCTGTACTGGAGATAGACATATGCTAAAGATTTTTTGGGACAAAGACAATATTGCTTTTATTGGTAATCAAGTAAATGCAGCAGAGCATTCACATTGTGTCTTGCAAGTGCTTTTGAGTATTGATGAGCCGTTGCAAGTTACAGTAGATAACGAGTGCATAAGTGGTAAATGTATTATAATAAATAAAAATGTCAGACACATATTTTTGTGTGATAATAATGTTCAACTGTCTATTCTCATTGAACCGAGTTCGAACTTTGCAAAAGAATTGATAAAAAAAATACACGGCAATTATTTGAAATGCGATAGCGAAATAGAATCTATACAGAAAAGTGCTGCTATACTTATTGATACGAACAATAAACAGCACTATATTAACTTTATACAAGATTTTGCGAAATATTTAGGTGTTAAAAGGGGATCAAGAGTTTTAGACAAAAGGATAACCGACCTATTAGAAATATTGCAAAATTGTAATTGCTACGACCATTCGATAGAAAATTTAGCAAAAAGTGTTTGCTTATCGTCAAGTCGATTATCACACTTATTTCGGGAACAAGTAGGTGTTCCACTAAAAAGTTATATTCTGTTTCACCAGCTTGAAAAAGCATTTACTGCCCTTTTGAATGGTTCTAATATTACTAATGCCGCTATGCTTGCAGGGTTTGATAGCCCGTCGCATTTTGCGGCAACTGTCAGAAAATGGACTGGTATGCCCGTTAGTGCATCAATAAGAGATAGCGAATTTTTGAAAGTTTTTATTTAACTGAAAGGCTATAATCAAAGTATCTCATTAAAGAAAGGTAGGTACTTTTTTATGGAAAAACATTTGGAAGCTACGGCTATGCTGAACTATCAAGTACAAGAAATTGTTGATTTAATCAATATGCGAAAGTGGAATAAATTAAACGTATTCGATAAAATTGGAGCAATCTATGATTACGTTCAGAACAATATTTTGTTTGGTTATAATAAATACGATTATATTACGGCGAAACAGGTCTTAGCTGATGGCATAGGTCAATGTAATACAAAAGCGACTTTACTTATGGCGTTACTTCGTGCTGTAGGCGTTCCTTGTAGGTTGCATGGCACAAGGGTTACGAGAGTTCTTCAATGTACTTTAATGCCTAAAATTATGGCGAAATTTGCGCCACATCGTATCATTCATACTTGGGTAGAAGTCTATTATAATGGCGAATGGTTGAGCTTAGAGGGTGTAATAACCGATAAAGCATATATTGCTGGTTTGCAAAAACAATATCCCAAATACAAAGGAAAATTTATAGGTTATGGTGTAGCTGTTAAAGATTTTAGTAATTTACAAATTGATTGGAATGGAGAAAACACGACGATACAGCAACAAGCCGTTGTGGAAGATTTAGGTGTGTTCGACAATCCCGATGAATTTTATTCCCAATACAGGCAGGAATATCGGGGACTTAAAAAATTTATTTATGAGAATATTGGTAGAAAGAAAATGACAAAGAAAGTTGCGAAGATACGCTGTTATGGGAAAACAATATAACCTTCTGCATCATATGCTCTGACTGCGGGTATAAATTATTGGCGACGGATAGAATAGGAACAGACGGTGAAGGGATAATAACTAAATGATGAAATATACAAAGCCTACACAGGAAAAAGCAATAAAAATGTAAGAAGCAATCTGCATAAATTGGTTGATTTTATTGGTGCTGATAAAATCTGTGTAAGATTACCTTTAATTCCCCAGTATAATACAAAAGCAGACAGGGATAAGAGTGCAGATTATATTTTAGATGAGATTTGTTCCGATCTTACATTAGATGTTAATCACTTTTATTCCAACATCTCCTTAGTAACTAGAGTATTTGAATATCCCCCTATAAAGTGGAGCAATTATATTATGTACTTCTAAATTAAGTTGATAATGGCTATGATTTAAAGGAAAATTTATAAGATAAAGGTACTTCTTTTTTGAAGTACCCCTTTTTCTTTTTATTTTACTTTTATTTTTGTTGTGATAGTTTCGTATTTAGATGATCCTTTCACTTTTATACCTTTTAGTTTGATTATGTAAGTGTTCTTTTCTAGTTTTTTATTTGTTTGAATAACACAATATGTTGAAGTTTTCTTTGTTATCTTTGCTTTAACATTTTTTTCTTCTGAAGTTTTTATTATTACTTGTGCATTAGACCAAGTATTAGTGCCACTAAGAGTAATTTTTATTTTATTTTTTGCAGTCTTTTTTGTTTTTTTAATTTTTACTTTTTTTGTATTATTATTCTTTTCAGGTGATTTTGGTGGTGTATCTGTAGTTGGTTTTACTTTGTCTTTACCGTCAATAGCAGAACCAGAGGCAGGTTTTACTTTGTCTTTGACGTCGATAGCAGAACCAGAGGCAGGTTTCACTTTGTCTTTCCGTTCAGTAACAATAACAGTTTCAGTTGTTTTAGCATTAACTCCTAAAACATTACTTCCTAAGGCAGAGATAACAAATGCAAAACCTGTTAATCCTGCTATTCCCATTGCTGCAATTTTCTTATTCATGCTTGATTTCATAATAATATCCTCCTGTTCCCGTTTTGGAATTTATATTTTTTTTCATACATATAATGCACACACTTTTTGTTTTGGGACAACCTTTTTAATTTTTTTTATGATCCCCATTTTTATTGTCTCTACCATCCCTTTTATCCCGTGTCGGGTGCTCTTCGTTCAAATCCTCTTTGTCTTTTGGAGGTCTTTTTTCTGCATCATCAAAAGGAGCCTCAGATAGATTTTCTTCGTCTGGTTTCTTTTTCTCTCTTTTTTTCTCTTGATCCTTATAATTTGTTTTGTCTGAATCTTGTGAGGACGGGTTTTTCTCCCTTTTTTTATCTTTGTCTTTTTTATTCTTGTTATTATCTTTTGATTTTGTTGTATTATTTTTGCTATTATCTGTTTTTTCTTCTTTTTTATCTGGTTTTACAGTTGCATCTATTTTAGTTGTATCAATTTCTTGTGCATTTTTCTTTTTTGTCTTTACATCTGGCGAAGGCGTCACTTTATTTTTCTTTTCCTTTGTCTTATTATTCTTTGTTTTGTTTGATACTGTTTTCTTTTTACTTTTTTCTAAAATATCAGATACTTTCATTCCTTTCTGTTCTACAGAATCTAATAATTCTTCTATAGTCATGGAAGCCAGATTCTCGATATTCCAAGAACTGTCTTTTTTGAGTATTTTGCAGATAAGCGTTGCCCTGCCATTGGATATATGATAATTCTGTGCGACTTCCTGAATTTCTTTATTGTTTTCTATAGATTGCGTGTAAATATGTGGATTTGTATCACTATTTTTACAAAGATTTTTAATCTGTTTTTTTATTGTTTTTTCCATATTTGCTGCTGCGTTTATTTGATTATTTTGTACAGAAACTAAAACAGCTGTTTTATCTTTAAAATAACCATTTTTATTTATAGCCCTGATTAGTTTTTCTATAGTATTATTTAAATTATTATCGGGAAAAGTTATTTGTGATAATATATTTTGTGCATCATTGTTTATACCAATTACTTTTTTTACATGTCCTTCTTTATTTAATTGAACCTCAAAACTTGGGTTCACATCAATGATTATTCTTGTTACTACTACTGTTTTATCATATAAGAACAAAAGAAATATCGCTGCTGCTACCATACTAATAGCAGATAGATAAATATGATTTCTTTTGTGCTTTTCTTTTTTCTTTTCTTCTTGGCAAATTATATCATCTTCTTTTTCCATTGGTAGAACATTTTGTGTAAAAATATCATCTAAGACATTAGGTACTATTTGTTCAATTGATTTTTTATATATTTTTTCTATGTTTTTTGACATGCTTTCACCTCCTATTCTGATAAATATTTTTTGACTTTTTTTAGTGCACGATTATATATTTTAATGGTATTGGACAAGGATAAATCCATATAAGAAGCAATCTCTTTATGTTTCCAACCTGCCAAGGTATGTAGTAAAATCATCTGATGCTCTCTTTCACTTAGAATATTTAGAGAGGCTTCTAATACAAGTCTTTCATCAGTATGTTCTATATAGGATAAATCCTGTCTGTTTGCCAGATTCATTGGTTCTGCCTCAACATATTTTGTGTTTTTCCTAATATGCATAAGTGATAAATTTTTTGCAATTGTAAACATCCATGCTAACGGTTTTCCTTGTGGTTGATACAAATGTGCTGCTGACAAAATCTTAAGATATGTTTCTTGCATCACATCTTTTGCATCTTCTGTATTTTTTAAAATGGAAAGAATATATGCAAAAATAACTTTGTCTGTCATTTGGTATAGTTTGGTAAAAGCATTTTTATTTCCGGATGCAATTTTTGAAAAAAGAGTTTCATCTATTTCTATTTTTTTATGTTTTTCATTTATTTCCAGTGATTGGAACAAAACCAACGTTATTTCCTCCCTTATTTCAGATTGGATATTAAAACTTCAATTATTCAAGACTTAGTTTATGCTTAAGGCTGTGAATAATTTCAATAAAATTATAACACAGCAAGTTATGGAATACATTCACTTATTTAATGCAGTAAAATGGTATTTTGAGACAAAAAAATATTTTTTTTTATGATGTAAAACTTTTACCTTTACAAATGAAAAAATAATATGTTAAAATAACTTCTGTAATTAAAAAACTGTGTGTCCGTTAGATGTAAATCCAGCATAACTGTTCATGGTTCTGAACAGTTACAATCCAGTATATAAATAGGAAAGATGAATGCGTGTAATCTATTTTGCAGTTATAAGCTGCATAAGGATTACACGTTTTCATTTTTGATGGAACCACCAAAGGTGGTATGTCAGTAATAGGAGGATTGGATTTATGCAAGAAGAACAAATAGTAAAAGTGAAGGAGCAAAAAGGAAGTCCTATGGCAACGGAACCAGTAAACAAATTGATGTTAAAAATGGGAATACCCATGATTTTATCTATGATGCTGCAGGCGGTATATAATATAGTAGATAGTGCTTTTGTATCTAACATGAAAGGGACTGGAGAAATTGCACTAAATGCACTAACTTTGGCTTTTCCGATACAGATGTTGATTGTGGCGGTTGGAATCGGAACAGGCGTAGGTGCTAATGCCTTGTTAGCAAAAAGCCTTGGGCAGGGAGACAAAGAGAAGGCAAGCAAAACAGCAGGAAATGGTATATTTTTAGCAACTATAATTTATATAGTATTTTTAATATTTGGTATATTTGGAATAAAAGCATATATTACAACTCAGTCAAGTAATGATCAGATTGTGGGAATGGCAACCCAGTATCTCCGCATTTGTTGTGTATGTTCTTTTGGTACAATATACTTTGCTATATTTGAGAAGGTATTGCAGGCAACGGGAAAATCTCTTTATTCTACCATTGCTCAGATAGTTGGGGCGTTGGTCAATATTATTTTGGACCCAATTCTTATTTATGGATTGTTAGGATTGCCGAAGATGGGAATAAAGGGAGCAGCACTAGCAACAGTGATTGGACAAGTGGTTTCTTTTGTGTGTGCAATGACTTTCCATTTTAAGGTAAATAAAGAGGTTTCCAATGGATTTTCTTATATAAAGCCGAACGGAGCTATTATAAAGGGAATATATTCTATTGGTTTTCCAGCAATTATTGCACAGGCATTGATGTCTTTTATGACTTATGCATTGAATGTGATTTTTGTAATGATAGGAGAGAATGTTGTAACCGCTTATGGATTATATTATAAGATCCAACAGTTTATTTTATTTGCTGCTTTTGGACTTCGAGATGCCATTACACCAATCGTATCTTATAATCATGGAATGAACAGTAAAAAAAGAGTAAAAGATGGAATTAAATATGGAATGGCATATACTCTTATTATTATGTTTGTAGGGCTTGTAGGATTGGAGATTTTTGCAGAACCTTTAGCTGCGATATTTGGACTTTCTGGAGAAACAGCAGGATTGTGCATAAGTGCTATTCGTGTCATATCTATTAGTTTTATATTTGCAGGAGCAAATGTGGCATTTCAAGGAATCTTTCAGGCATTAGACAGTGGTTTGGAATCCCTGATTATTTCTGTATGCAGACAGTTTTTGTTTGTAATTCCAATAGCTTGGGGATTTGCAAAACTCGTGATTTCTGGTTCTCCAATGTGGCTGATATGGATTACTTTTCTTATTGCAGAGGGAATATCTGCTGCGATAGCTTGTGTGTTTATGAAAAAGATTTATACAAATAAAGTTTTAAAATTAGTATAATATTTGACTTGTACTCTTGTGTACTTATGGTGTTTATGTTAATTCCGTATTCTGGACATAGTTTGTAAAATGATGTGTATTGAAATTTTGTATCATGAGAAAAACTGTGAGGAATGATATGGAAAATAGGTCTTGAAAAGATACAAGATAAAATTAGGTATTGAAATATAAATAAAAATGCAAATTATTTAGAAACAGGGATATCATCTTTTGTGGAAGATACCCCTGTAAGAATACTTATCTTATTAATCTTATGATTTAGATTTTATAAAATATCTTTTGGTTTTAGGTGATAGCTAATCCAGCACTTGCATATCCAGTAACCGTATTGACTAAAGTTAATCCTGTTGCTGATGCTGAAAATACCAACATTAATCGAGTTTGAGCTGTAACAGGAATATTTAAACCAGTAAGAGAACCATTTAATAATGTTCCAACTGAAATTATTCCAGATAAAGAAGGAGTTAAATTAATTAAAGTTCCTGCAATTGGTGAAAAAACATTATTTGGTGTTGTAGATTGATATAGTTGTGCATTTACTGTAACTGTAGATCCAATCAAAGAGAGTGCTAATGTCGTACTGAAAAATGCACTAAATGAGGTAATTGTACCAGCACGTGGAACTTGGAAAGCAAAGTTTGTAAGAGTTCCACTTGCATTAGTAATATCTATTGTTGAACCTAATATAGTTACTCCTTGTGCACTACTTCCAAATCCAATAAATGCAGGGAGACCAGCTAAACCGCCAGCAATTGTTGTCAGTGCAACTGGAAGTCCTGAAGCAAAAGGTATTAAGGCTCCCGTTCCATTTGCACCAGTAGGACCAGTAGGGCCAGTAGGACCAGTAGCACCAGTAGGACCAGTAACGCCAGTAGGGCCGGTAGGACCAGTAGTGCCGTCAGCACCAGTAGGACCAGTAGCGCCAGTAGGGCCGGTAGGACCAGTAGCGCCAGTAGAACCAGTAGCGCCGTCAGTACCGGTAGGACCAGTAGGACCGGTAGGACCAGTAGCGCCGTCAGCACCGGTAGGACCAGTAGCGCCAGTAGAACCAGTAGCGCCGTCAGCACCAGTAGCACCAGTAGGACCAGTAGCGCCGTCAGCACCGGTAGGACCAGTAGTGCCAGTAGAACCAGTAGCGCCGTCAGCACCAGTAGCACCAGTAGGACCAGTAGTGCCGTCAGCACCGGTAGGACCAGTAGCACCAGTAGAACCAGTAGCACCATCAGCACCAGTAGGACCAGTAGCACCAGTAGGACCAGTAGCGCCAGTAGGACCGGTAGAACCAGTAGCACCGTCAGAACCAGTAGGACCAGTAGCACCGTCAGAACC
>JAAVZU010000119.1 GCA_022791815.1 Lachnospiraceae bacterium | reverse complement strand
ATTCTGTATCACTCTTTTTTAATACCATCTCTTCTTTTTCTATTTCTTTCACTGGATTAGAAGCTAAAGCTAAGGTTTTATCCCAAGTTGTCTCACATAAGTCCGATATATCATAACTTTTCTCTGCTTTTTCTAATGCCAAGAAGAATTCTTCTGGTGAAAGAAAACGTTCCTCTGGTAAATATGCAACTGCCTTTTCTATGACATCTGCTAATAGTATTGGGATATCAGAAAGTCTTGGGATTTTCTCTCCGCCCAATCTCTTTTTAATCGCCTGTGTCTTATTCTCGTATGTAATATGTTTTTGTATAAATGGAATATTTTTATGATTTAGATATGTATATAAAACAATGCCTAGTGAATAGATATCCACTCGCTTGTCGTATGTGCCTCCCAGATAAACCTCTGGTGCCATATAGGTATAAGATCCCTTTATAGATAAGTCTTTTGGACACTCCTGCATGCATCTTGCTATGCCAAAATCTCCCAACTTAAAGTCTCCATCTCTGGATATGAAAATATTTGCGGGCTTTATATCCCGATGTATTATGTTATGCCTCCCACATACACATAATGCCTGACATAAGTCCTTCCCCATTCGTATGACTTCCTCTCTTGTCATACTCTTCCTGGAAAAATACTCTTCCAAACTTGTAAGTAATTCCATCCGAATGAAAATATCATAGCCTATTCCCTCTGTCCTCTTTCGGATTTCATGGTCTTCATAACTTACAATATTACTCTTTCCCTTTAGCCGTGCCATCAGTGTAACTTCCTGGTATACCTCTTCTACCATATTCTCAAAGTACTGCCAAACCTGTTCTTCCCTCATTCCCTCTGCAAAACACTGCCGCACTTGCTGTTCCGTCTGCGGTACACCAATTACTTTTAATGCCGCATATTGTACCTCTCCAAAATCCTCTCTCTTCATGCGGTACACTCTGCCAAAACTTCCCTCACCCAGAAGTTCCTCCACATACCAGTGATTCCACAACGGCTCCATATTATGCAATTGTTCTTGATTCATGGCCTCACCTTACTTTTATTGTTTTCTTGTAACAGTCTGGGTATCCTGCTGTTACACAATTCTCATCTTTTGTTTTTCCCTAAAGTATTCTAGCAAAGAGTTTTTTTATTCGCAAGAAAAATTATTAGTTATAACAAAATTGTTACATTTGGTGTTCACTCACAAGCTTGACACTTGTTGTCAGGCTATGCAAAACGAAGAACTGATATAACCTATATTCATATTTTAAATGATGGCTGGATCTATCTTGCTTCTGTAATGGTTCTTCATGCCCGTAAAATTATCGGATGGTCATATAGCAAAATTAACATCACTAATTCCAACCATACAAAAAAGTCTCTCAATAACTTTTCTGTATGGTTAATGAAAGACCTTTTTTATTTTATTTTTTACCAAAATTATTCGTCACTTAACACTGCTTACTTTATTTCATCAACATTTCCATCATCCTCTACAGAGCATGCTCCTCCATTTTCTACTGCTTCCTTCATATATGCTTTTACCTTTTCTTTTTCTTCTTCGTTTCTTATTTGATATTCTTTTGTTTCAATCTGAATATCATCACATTGCTCCACAGCCTCATTTGTAGGAGAAAGTCCTATTTCCTGCTCAATTTTTTTATCTATGTATTCCTGAGCCCAAGGCTTACTTTTATTCTCCCTTGCATTTGTTTGTACATATTGGAAACAAAAACACACTACTAATATCATAGCAATGATTAATCCACTTATTTTTAAAATTTTCTTTTTCATCTTATTTACCTCTTTTCCCATTATGATTTAACACCCGAAGAACTCATTTTGCCAGATGGAGTACACATCAATTTAAATGTCCAATGTTCCTTTTTATATTTTGATTTTGAATTTTTTCTCCATTTTAAATCGCCAGCTACACTATACGTCGCCTTTGTTTTACTTTTGTTTTTCGTATAACTAGAGACCACATTAGTAAATTTAGTATCACCATAACAATACCACACACTCTCTTTATCATTAACATATACATATGTACCATTAAATTTGAACTCAGCATATTGATCAAGTCTCAATATTTGCTTACCTCCTGCCGAAACACCATGTATTTTTAACATATAGTCTGTCTTATAATCTTTTTTTGATGCATCAATTTGTGTATCAGACAAAGGATATACGGAATTATTTTTTGTAGTTTCCATTTTGGTATAATAAATTTCCGTCTCCTCAATAACCAAATCACCTTCATGGGTTATCTTAGTATTTCTACCTGTTTCAAGTAAAGAACTATCTTTAGGTTCTAATTCCGACATTACTGTATCCACTTTACCATTTTTAACACCTGCAACAGAAGAAGTAATTAGATAATTCTCTCCATTTTTACTATCCCAATTACCTAAACCATCATTAAAACATACTGTTATTTGAGGATTTTTATCTTCTACATCAATCATATACTTCCAAGTATATCCGTCCCTATCATCAGTTCTAATCATTTTCATACCTGGAACATTCGTCCAATTACCATCCCCCACTTTGTAATGAATAAATGCATTTTTATATGAATCATTAGAGTAATAAATTGTAACGGATATCTTCTCTATGTTTGGAGTAGAGTCAACAATATTGATTACTTCCTGCTTTCCTCCTTTTATTCCACATGTTCCAGTTGAAACTGTATAATTTGCACCATTCTGACTATCCCAATTGTTATTTCCATCATTAAAGCATACTTGTGTTCCACTTTTACTTCCTAAATCAATTGTTGCTTTCCATTTGTATCCACTTGCTTCTGATGTAGCTGTCATCCTTTCACCAGGTACACTTGTCCAAGTACCATTTGCTTGCTAATAATGGATATAAGCCTGACTCCATGAATTGTTATTGTAATAAACAGTTACTGTGTTGTTTATGCTTGCTTCAATTTCTAATCCCACATTGGAAAATAAACTAATTACCAGTGCAAGAGAAAAAATAAAAGCAAACACTCTCTTAAATTTCTGCATAATATCCTCCTTTTATTTTTTGTTTTATGCATTACATCACTCAGTTACAAAAAAAATTATATTTTAAACAAAATTATTTTTCAATATTTTTTATTAACTTATTTAATTTATAAAAATATATTGACAATATACAACTTTATTTTAGTTTTTTTATAAATATACAACAAAATAGTTTATACAATGTATATTAAATATCGGAGACAATTTTTCATGTCAATTTACCTTTCACAACATAGAAAAAGACACTATTTTTCAAGTGCCATTTTTCCATATCTTCTTTATTCTTTTGTTTTTTTATTTTTTCTCTTCCAGCCCACAATTGCAAATAATACAAGAATTGCAGCTGTCACACCACACATTGCCCATATCCCTGTATGGTTATTGCTTTGTAGGGGGGCTTCTAGTTCCTCTTTTACTAAAACAGTAGTCGAAATTGCATCTACAGTAACACTTCCTGTTGCTTCTTCTAATACTTTGGTTCCTGCCTTTTCGCCATTGATATATACTTTCCAGGCATCACTATCTGGAAGTTGTATATCTATACTCTTATTATTTCCATTATGTATTACCATAATTTCCTTTGCCTTTTCTCCATTCGGGTTTCCAGTAATCGTATATCCAATGGCATTTCCTTTTAAGTTTGTTAAAAAACTAAGATTCTCCTGAATGTCCTTTGTTTTTGTCATACGCAAAGCACTATGTGCTTTACGAAACGCAATCAAACCTTTGTAATATTCATAGACATCTTTATTTGCGGTCTTTGTAGACCACTTTATGCTATTTGTACTGTCTGGCGAACGATAACTATTTGCATCATAACCTTCTCCACTGGCAGCAGGTTTACTTCTAAGCAGCTCCTCTCCTGCTTGAAAAAATGGAATCCCCTGTGCAGTAAGCACCATAGAAGCAGCAAGCTTATTCATGGCAACTCTCTTCTTTTCGGAAGCCTTTGGATTGGAAGTTGCAATTTTATCCCAAAGGGTTAAGTTATCATGACAAGATACATAATTGATACACTGGCTTGGGGATAAAGCCCACGGCTTTTCCGATTTTGTCAGTTTTTTGGTATTTATCTGGCTATGCTCTGTTGCTGCAACAATTCCTAGTTTTACATCTTCCTTGTAAGCATTATTTCCAGTGACAAATCCCTTATCTTTTTCATCAAAGACATTCCCTTTTAAACCATCACGAAAATCATCACTAAAAGCAGCAATTCCATCTAATTTTGATATATTTGCCTTTGTAGCACGGGCAGATTCCTCATACACAGAATCTCCGCCTGTCCATCCTTCTCCATAAATCATGATACTTGGGTCAATCTCATCTAATGCCATTCTTATCTCATTCATGGTATCAATATCATGTACTCCCATTAAATCAAATCGAAAACCATCTACATGATATTCCTTTGCCCAATATACCACAGAATCGATCATAAATTTACGCATCATGGATCGTTCAGAGGCTGTCTCATTACCACATCCGGAACCATTAGAATAATTTTCTCCATTTTTCCGGTAATAATAATCTGGCACAATTTTCTGAAAATTAGAATCTTCAATATTATAAGTATGGTTATAAACTACATCCATAATTACCCGGATACCATTTTCATGAAGTGTCTGAACCATTTCTTTGTATTCTTTCACTCTTACATTTCCATCTTTGGCATCAGTAGAATAAGATCCCTCTGGTACATTGTAATTTTGTGGATCATATCCCCAGTTAAACTGGTCACTGCCTGTCTTACTCTCATCCAAAGATGCATAATCAAAAGATGGTAAAAGATGCACATGTGTAACTCCTAAATCTTTTATATGGTCTAATCCTGTGGACTCATTATCTTTATTCACAGTTCCTGTCTCTGTTAATCCTAAAAACTTTCCGATATTTTGAATTCCAGACTCTGGATCCGAGGATAAATCTCTCACATGTAATTCATAAATAATGGCATCTGTTTCTTTCTTGAACTTTGGTCTCTCCTCTTTTTCAAACCCCTCTGGATCTGTAGCATCCAAATCAATTACCATGCCCCGTTGTCCATTTACACCAACAGCCTTAGCATAAGGGTCTACTGCTTCTCTAGTGTTTCCATCCACGGTTACATGATAAGTATAATATATATTTAAATAATCTCCTACTGCTTCATATATCCATGTTCCCTTTTCATCCTTTAACATCGGAAAACTTTCCCAGACTTTATCCCCACTGCCTTCTTTGTATAGATTAAGCGATACTTCTGAGGCTGTTGGTGCCCATACACGAAAAGTAGTCTTTTCTTTTGTGTACACAGCACCTAAATCATCTCCTGTATATGTAAACGCTTCTTCAAATTCTTCTGTAGAAAACGCTTCACTTACCGACACAGGGCAGCTCACATGACCCTGAAAATGCATAGTATAGCTATTACTAAAATCAACATCATCTTCCACAATCAATGATGCTGTCTTTTCTATACCAGGATTTTCAGACCAGACTTTTAACAATTTATATTCTGTTCCATTCTGATCGGTTAATTTCATTTTATCTACCAGACCCTCTTCTGCTGTATTCATAGTATCTGCAATTTGAAATTCAATTTCATTGGCGGCTACAAATTTTGCTTCAGAAATAACTGGACTTTTTACTGCATTAGATTTTTTATAGTATACTTCTTTGTTGCCTTGCACAATATATACAGAAAGTTTATTCTTCTTTGCCATACTAAGGTCTATGATACGTTCACTGTCACAATCCTTACTTCCATCTGGCAATGTAAACGTAATTCCTGCGGTCTTAACCTTTTTCTTATTTATAAGACCAACTTGGAAAATTCCTCCAAATTTGTCCTTTTTTTGTATATAATAGCTGCCGCCTTCTTCCTCTTCTAAGTGTACATAGGCCTCCATGTCTTTATATTTTTTGTTAAATCCATAAAAATGTACATCCAATTTTAATGCACCTTTTTTCTTATATACATCCTGCCTTTTTTTCTGGTCTGCCTTAAAATCAAAACGATCTGCTCCCTCTGGAGCTTTATCTGTAAATTCTTCCTGATTGCTGGTTATCCAGATTTCTGTAACTCCATCCTTTGTTTCTACAAAGCGGTCTGTCTCAATATCTTTTGCTTCCCAGTCATTCTTTCTAACAATAAATCCTACCTTTCCAGTCTTTGAAAGACTAACAACGGCTATCTTTCCAAAGGAATCTTCCTTTTGGAAGTCTATTTGTTTTCCTTCTTTTCCCTCTTCCCATATCCATAAATTCCAGCCTTCATAATTTTTATCTTCTCTACCACCATAATGAATAATCAAGGTGTTTGCTGCTGCTTTTGCAGTTGTACTTGGTAATATAACCTGTCCCAGCATACTGGAGATAGTCATTACAAGTGCCACTATCATGGATATAATTTTTCTAATCATAAAGTTTCAATCCTCCTTTTCCTTTTTGTGTACCTATTCCTATTTTAGCACAACTTTGTAAAATAAAAAAGCAACATTTTACTATAAAAATATTATGGAGAACGGAAGCTTACAGTTCAGTGGCATTGCCCCAAATGTTACTGTTTATGCTTGTGTAAACAATAACAGCTAAGACATTTCGTATATGTTAACATTATTATAACGATTATTATATATATTATTATACCAATATATTTCAATTACACTTTTTGTGATGTTTTGCTTATTATTTGTGATGTTTTTCCGATTCTGTATTTGACAAGTAAAAAAATGAGTAGTAAAATAAATGCGGACAAGAAAAAAATGACAAAATTCTACAAATTATATTCAAAAAAATGAAAATACTTTGAACTGTGAATTTTAGTAAATTGATATTCTTGCACTAAAAAGAAAGGGGGATGCGTACACTATTTATATAGTGTAAAAATAAATGAGTAAAAAAAGTATAAAACCTATTTGGGTTGTAACCTCAATTATTTGTATCATGTGTGTTGCTTGTTTCCTATTACATAATTATTATGCTAATGCCTTGTCAGAAGCAGAAAAGCAGAGTGATTTGGAAAGCTGCAATGAAAAATGTGAATACTTAATTGATATTTCGCAAAAAGATCTTGATGAAAAGTTAGGAAAAAAAGATAGCTTTTGGGTCTATATTGGCAGACCATCTTGCCCAGATTGTCAAAGATTTTCTCCAAGGTTAGAAAAATTATTAACCAGTAAAAAGAAAAATCTTTTTTACTACAATACAACTTGTAAGGTTAGTGAAAAAAAAGAAATGAAAGCTTATGTGGAAGGGCTACAGGTTCATGAAATCCCAGCAATACTAAAAGTTGAAAAAGGGAAAATTACAGTTTTAGATATGCAGACAGAAAGTAATATAAAGCAATTTGAGAAGGAGTTTTAAGAGAAGGAGTTTATTATGAAAAACACAAAAAGATTTTTAGCAGCTGCTTTAATTGCAGCACTTATTTTTACTAATGAAGCAATTAGTAATGCAGCAGAGACTCAAAAACATCTGCCAATGAGAGTGCAGGAGTAATTGAAAATATTACTGGTACTGAAAATATAAACACAGATATTTATTCTGATAAAAACAGTATAGCAATTGCAGATGGTTATGATGTGATTGTAGACATTCCAAAGGATGGAAATAATGCAGTTGTGATGGATGATGGCGAAAAAGAAAAAATTGAAATGTATCTACCTGACGAAGCATCTGATAGTAAAGGTGTGTTGACAGAAAATGGAACTATTATTTACAATAACGAAGAAAAAAGTGTAACCGTTGGTGTACAACCATTGCAAGAAACCACAAACAATGTTTCCTTTGAAGGTGTACGTACTACAATTACTATTGCAGATAGTACTGCATCAAAAGAATATGAGTTTGCTTATGATTTGCCAGACGGCTACAAATTAGTTACTGCTGCAAATTATTTAGGTGATGAATATGACACTGGAGAGGTATATATAGTTGATACGGATAATATTATTACAACTATTATCGATCCTGCATGGGCAAAGGATGCAAATGGTTCAGATATTGAAACCTATTATAAAGTAAATGGAAATAAATTAATACAAGTAGTAAATTTTGATGAAGATACAGCATTTCCAGTAGTAGCGGATCCTTCGGCTTGGAAAATAGGAATGTGTATTGCAAATATTGCTGCATTTATAGCAGGTTATGCATTCCCTATTTCAAAGATAATGAAAGCCAAACGATACATCAAAGCATTAGGAGGTTTAAAAACAGCAGCAACGCTTTTGATAAAATATAGTTCAATTACTGCAATAGAGCGTGCAGCAATTGGTAAAGCAACAAGGGATGCATTAGGAGGTTTATTTTTGACCTTTGTAGGAGTAGATGGTATCAGGGGGTATTGTTTATCATAACATTATAGTTGACTGTGAAACCCCATTTACTCTTTGGATTTTTATGCAGAATTCACATATCAACACAAAATATGTAAATTCTACACATTAGTAGTGCTAAGAACCCAAAAAGCTAATGTTGAGTATCTACTTTGCTGTATGTATTCAAATTACTTTTGTTAGGTACTAAGCACCTCGTCTAGCAAGCCCCCCCTGCTTATAACATACAAATTTACACAAAATAATGAGAGTTTTGCAATTAAACCCCAATTATTCACGACTCATATTGCAGACCGATGCTATCGCAGCTAAGAGATGCTTTTGAGCATCACTTGTCTGCAATCATCATCAATTGACCTATTAAACATAACTAAGTCTTTATTTCTAAGCCTTCGGCTTACATAAGACTTAGTTCATGCTTAATGCTATGAATAATCTCGGTTAAATAATAGTTTTATTATGAAAGGAATTTTTTAATGGATAAAGTAAAAGAATATTTTCAAATTAGAAAGGATTTAGCTATCTTTGAAGTATCTGCAATGCAAAAAATATCACTTATATTAATTGTTATCTTGTTTATACAAGAGAAAAGTGTCAATGGCTATTTTAGTGTTTTATTTGCTGGAGCATTTGCTGGGAGTTATCACCAATATAAAAAAGATAGGCAGAAATTGGATTTAGTCGCAATGATTAGTTCAGCAGTTATTGTAATTTCTAATCTCGTATTAGCAATCATTGGATAAATGCAATTTAGTTGCAAGCATTAGCTTATTTGCCATGGGTGTAATATTTTTATTTTTCTTCATTTTAGATATATTACATCTCTAAATTAACTGAAAATATTTCACGACCTTAATCAGTTGTTTGTAAATATAATACAGCAATACAAGTGAATTAAAGAATATTCCATTGTATCGCTGTATTAATAAAGTAAATGAAAGGACAAATTTCGAAAATGTATGCTCTAAAAAAAGAGTTGAAAATTAATAGGAAAATTCAAAGCCACAGTGGGTTTTTTATTATTTTAGATATTATTTTAAAAAACTCTATTTTGATTTAATATTCATCGATATATTCATTCTAGTAATAGAACATATTATGCAGTATCAAAAAATCAAACATCATAAGGAAGATTTGATCTTTTCCATAGCTACTTTTATTTGTATACTTCTTACTATATTCTTGTCTATTTCTTTATAAAACTGGTCTAAAAAGTACTATAATGATACAAATATTAAAAAACTTTACTTATATTTCTATAAACCTATTTACTATCTTAAATATCATATGAAAAATTCTGTGTTGATTTAAATTGCAAATTCTAATATGGAGGATTGTATATGAAAACAGGACAAAATAATAACGAAACAACTTTAGGAAATTCAATTACGATTTTATTGCTTGGTATATTGGTTATTTTTAACTATTTTGTACTCAATCAGAAGTCTTATGAACTTGTAGGTATTATGTTAGTTAATTATGCAATTAATGATTTGTATAAATATAAAGCATCCAGAAATAAATGTGATTTGATAGCTGGCATTGCCTTGGTTATTATGAGTGCAATATTTATTTTTTTCTTTGTTATTGATATGTTAAGTAAAATTCGTCACTAAAACTACAATACAGCGATACAAGTAATTTAAAGAGCACTCACTTGTATCGCTGTATTATTTTCTCTTTTCGGAACATTAGTTCTAAATCTAACTTAAATAAGTTTGCCCTATTGGAATGTCATATTCACCTACTTCCAATTGCTTTAGGTATTTATCTACATAAAATAAATGCTCTTTATTAATAACAAATTTTTTGTGACAGCAGATAAAAGGAACGCCTAATTTTTGTAAAAGTCCCTCTAAGGTATACTCTCTCGTATCAAAAGAATTATCCTTTGTAACAATAGTTAATATATGCGGAGCATTGGAAGTGAAATATAAAATATCATTATATGCGACTGAATATACCACACGATTGGTATCTCTTATTTCTAAATAATCTTTTTTTAAAACCTTAGTGAAAAGCATTTGATGAATCTCCTCTACAATCTGCTTAGGAGAATAAGGTTTTAGTATAAAGTCATAACAATGATATTGAGAAAGGGCATATATACTGTCTTTTAGTGTGTCTGCAAAAAAAGCATAGGGGTAGTAAAATACTCCAAATTTTTGCGGATATATTTAGCAAGTATATAGCCACTATGATCTTCTTGTGTCTTAGATAACTGTTTATCGAGAAGAAATAAAGTAAACAATTTTTTAGTCTGAACAGATTCTTTTACCAATAGTTTTCCATCTGAATAGCAATATGCCGTTTCTATCTCCCATTTTTTGAAAGCACTATGTATAGCATCTCTTAATATGGTACATTGTTTTATATTGCTATTAACGATCAAAATTTTCTGCATTTTCTTATCTACCTTTCTGCATTTTACTAGATATATGTTCCTAACTGCTGCAACAATGGTCTGTAATATAAATCATGAATAATTTATATAATACTTACATACTATAACATAAAAAAATCCTTAAATTTGCTTCATGAAATTTTCCATGCAGTTTATGTAATTTTCTCCTTGTAGAAAACTAAAATACTAGCTTTGGAAACACCATCATAAGTAATCTGTACCTATTTATACTTCCAAACAGCTATCTATTTTTAAAAACTTTCATTAATGATATAGCACTAAATATAGAATAAATAAAAAAAGAGTGGACTAATACAATAATCCTCTCTCTTTTTTTAATTATATAGACTGCAAATCCACAAAATTGCCTACCTGTTTCATCTCATGTAGCAGCTTGCTTTCTTTCTGCTTTGCATTATTATATGTAGAATAGGTTTTCTTTTCCGTATTTGCCTCTTTTTTGCTAGTTAAAAAATGTTGTAAGTCTGAGTATTCTTCTGTTTTACGAAGATTCTTCTCTCTTACATATTCCTGTCTAAGTTCCCTTGCTTGTTCCTTGTCTCCGTCTTCCTCTGCCTTTACAATCATTTTCTCTAAGGATAATTCAAGACGCAATTTCTTAATCTTTATATTACATCTGTCCTCCATACTTTGCAACTGCTGCAAGGAAATCTTCTTTTTGATCTT
Organism: Lachnospiraceae bacterium; assembly: GCA_022791815.1. Classification (GTDB taxonomy): domain Bacteria; phylum Bacillota; class Clostridia; order Lachnospirales; family Lachnospiraceae; genus CAG-411. The sequence goes on along the minus strand of JAAVZU010000119.1, from coordinate 1,366 downwards.
ATCCATATCACTATTAGAAATCTCTAGTTTTTTATCTTGCAGATTACCTTTCACTTCTTCTATATTAGATACTGTCTCTGCTTCCACAAGATACTGCATATCTCCTGATAACTTGTAAGTATCTTCTCTTTTCTTTGCCTGTTCCTGCTGGCTTTGGGTGTCTACCTCTTTATCCTCTTTTCTCTCTAAAGTACGGCTGCCCATACCCTCTAATCTTGCCTGCATTGGAACATTCCTTGTTCCTGTCATCCCTGAATAGTACATAATATTCCTCCCTGAAATCGTTCTTTTATCCGTTCTGCAAAAACTGCTTATGTGCAATGATATAATCACACTTCGTGTTCATTAAATCATATTATTTTTATCGGTATATTCCATGTAAAATATTACAAAATTATGTAAACTTTGTAAAAATATTTACAATTTTATCAACAATTATTCACAACTTATATTGCAGACCGTTGTTATCGCAAACAAATCAATGTTTCCTGTTTGCATTTGGGGCAATAGAGGGGAAAATTCAAAAGAATGGTATCCTCTCGAATTTGATTACGGGTTTTATTACCGCAGACAGGGCAAAACCCCCATTCTAATTTCTTCATTCAAATACCTCTCTATCGTTTTAAAATAATAAACTACCAATAGCCCTATAAATAAAGGGAACATACATACAAAATAAAGTGAGCCGTTCCCACAATCCTTCATACTTCAAAAAGGTGTTTTGAAATTGCTCCTTATCTCCCATAACAAAACTGGCGAAGAAAACAAGGGATAAAACAAATGAGCTTATACTGATAATACCCCCAATTATGTCCTTTTGCTTAAATGATATAATTCCATTTAACAGTGGAAAAAACAATAAAGCCATAAAACCGATTGCAGCACCTACGCCATGTATCTTTGAAGCTGTAGTAACTATGTCTTTGCTTTCGTTTACACTAAAAAAACCAGAAATAAGCCCTGCTCCAACAGCAAAAATCCCAATTGAAAGAAGCATGAAAACCGCCAAAACAGGAAACTTTACTCTTAATGACAAAAAGTATGCGCTTGCTGTATATGTTAAGAAACCTCCAAGCCAGACAAGCCATAAATTATAAACAAGCCGGACAGGGCTTTGCGGACTTCCTAAAGCACTCATAACCATTATCCTGCCGTTGTATTCAGCATAAAATTGCTCCAATACCCACGGAAGAAAAAATTCACCTATGATTGTGAATAACAAAATCATATTAAACAACCGATTGTCTACAATATTTCTCATTTCATTATCCTCCTAATATCTTGCTATATCACCCTGAAAGTTATAGGCTTTTTCCAACAGTGGCCCTTTTGCTCCCATTGTAAAGGCAATATCACTGCTGCGAAT
>JAAVZU010000118.1 GCA_022791815.1 Lachnospiraceae bacterium | reverse complement strand
GATAGGCGAATGGCAATGTACAATATCATATTGATTATCTTCTACTAGTTTTTTTACCATCTGATATGACTTTAATATCTTTCCAACTGCTGAAATATTTCTAGGAATAGGAATTTGTACAGTCTCTATGCCTTCTTCCTCCATCTGTCTGCGAAATGCTGCTACCTGTTCTTTGCTGGATGTATTTCCCTCCTCAAAATTACAGGCAATATCCACCTGATAGCCTAGCCTTTCTAAAAGAGCTATATTCTCCCGATTAAACTGATCTAACATCGATGCAACCGATGCAAGCATAAGTGCTCTCATATTTACCTCTTTTCTTAGTTAATCCATAACTATTCAACATCTTGAACAATTATATTAATCCTTATACTCTGTCCGCCTAATACTTTCCTTAAAATCTACTACTTGGTAACTTCCGCCAAAGCAGTCTGATATTGTCTTGTCATAAATACAAGTTCCAAAGACTTTATTTATCAATCTTATCCTCTTAGCCAAAATACAAATAAATGGATTAAACATATTTATAATACACATCTTTTTTCCATGTTCTCTTGCAATCTGTTTCACAAGTTCCCCTGTTTCTACATATTCTTTATTCTGTGGAAAAAAAATGCCTCCTTCACCTTTATCCATAATTAACCGAAGACATTCACACAAATTGTCAATATGCAGCATACTTCTCTTATTTTTTAATCCTGGAAAAAAAGGTATGGTACATGCCATCTTAGCAAGTCTTGGATAATTGCCTTTTGAACCTTTTCCATATATCATTGGCGGCCTTACTACAGCCACTTTAAAATCTTTATCTTCCAATGGTAAAATACCTTCCTCTGCCTCTAACTTACTTTGCCCATAAAATCCATTTGGCATAGGTTTTGTATCTTTCGTAATTATCATCGGTTCCAATGATTTACTTTCTCCGTATACAATAATACTGGATAAAAAAGTAAATTGCCGTGCACCATCGGCTTTCGCCTTCTGACAGCAAGCAATTGTTAAATCCCGATTAATATTATAATAAAGTTGTTCCATATCTGCTTTCGCTTCCACATGGGCAATTCCAGCTGTATGTAAAACAGAATCATATTTACCAAAATCAATCTGTTTCCATGCTTCATTCCGACTGGATACCACATCAATCTGATAATGCTCTGGATATTGTTCCATCCACTTCTGATAAGAAGTCCCTATATAACTATGCTCTCCTATTATCAAAATATGTATCATTTTGAATCGTCCTTCCCCATGACTCCTGTTCCACCTTCTACTACACCATCATGTTTCAAAACACTAATTATTGTCCCTATAAAACATCGACAATCAAAGAAAAAACTCATTCTTTCTACATACTCACCATCCAGTTTCGCCTTTACATCAATTGGCAGTTCATCCCTGCCATTTATCTGTGCCCAGCCAGTAAGTCCTGGCATTACATCATTAGCACTATATTTGTCCCTTTCCTCTATCAAATCAAACTGATTCCACAATGCTGGTCTTGGGCCAATAATGCTCATATCCCCAGATAATATATTAAATATCTGAGGCAATTCATCTAAACTAGTCTTTCTAAGAAATTTTCCTACTTTGGTAATATACTGCTCTGGATTCTCCAAAAGATGTGTTGGACAGTCCTTGGGTGTATCAATACGCATCGTCCGGAATTTTAAAATTTGAAAATGTGTCTTATGAATTCCCACTCTCTTTTGTCGGAAAAAAATCGGTCCTTGGCTATCTAATTTAATAGCCAGACAAAGTAAAATAAAGAGTGGAGATAAAATGATAAAACCGATAAGGGAAATGATAAAATCAATTCCCCTTTTGATTTTCTGATACATGTTTCTGCTCCTTTTGAATAAGATAAGTTGGTACAATTTCCTTTACTTTTTCGCGGATATCCTGATGTTCGTCAACCGCTGCCTCTTCTAAATTCTTTAGCTGACTGCGAAATTCTTCTTCATTCAGTTCAATTGGCTTACCAATAAAAATCAAACGGTTATCTGTCTTTTGTAAACCTTCTTCATCCATTAGAAGTTCTTCAAATAATTTTTCTCCTGGGCGAAGTCCTGTAAATTCTATCTTAATATCTTCTCCTGGTATCAAACCAGATAAACGGATTAAATTCTTTGCCAAATCAAGAATCTTTGCTGGCTCTCCCATATCTAGCACAAATATCTCTCCGCCTTTTGCATAAGCTCCTGCCTGCAATACAAGAGACACTGCCTCTGTTATAGTCATAAAATATCGGATAATATCTGGATGGGTAACCGTTACTGGTCCTCCATTTTGAATCTGCTTTTTAAACAACGGAATGACACTGCCATTACTTCCAAGTACATTTCCAAACCTTACCGCAACAAACTCTGTAGGATATTCTTTGTTAAAGGTCTGAATAATCATTTCACATATCCTCTTGGAAGCACCCATTATATTGGTAGGATTTACTGCTTTATCTGTGGAAATCATAACAAATTTTTCTACACCATTTTCTCCTGCTGCCCTTGCTGTTTTATAAGTACCAAATACGTTATTTTTAATAGCTTCGTTTGGACTTGTCTCCATAAGAGGTACATGTTTATGAGCAGCCGCATGGTATACAATATGTGGTTTATAGGTTTCAAAAATCCCATTCATACGTTTAGTATTTCTCACAGAAGCAATCAGCACTACCAGATTCAATTCTTCATAATCATGAATTAACTCCTGTTGTATC
>JAAVZU010000117.1 GCA_022791815.1 Lachnospiraceae bacterium | reverse complement strand
CTCTACTCGAACTCGGCGTGTTCTTTGTTTTGCTTAACTATATTTATTTAAGTTTTATGCAAATACACGCCCATTTTTACTTCAATTACATCATTTATTATTGCTTGCTGATTTTCTGTTGCCAAAATGTTGCCACGCATTTATTATAGCAAATCCCGGTAATTTGGCAACCCATTTTGGAAATATTACACAGTTAATATATGTTTTTGATGGTAAAGATATAAAATATCGTTCCGTATTTATTTACGCCAAAAAGCCATTGCAAAATAAGGTTTTCAAAATGACTAAAGCCTAACAAATCATTCACCAACCCTCATTTTCTCCCTAACCACCTTTATTACATGGTGCTAGCACCATGTAAATACTACACATAAGGAAAAACACTTCATAAATCCATAACATATATTTGGCAAGGATTCCACTCATCCCATAGCATAGGAAATACTTCAAATTCCTTAAATCCAAGTGATTGATAGAATTTATTCGTTCTATCATATTCTTCATATTTCCCTATTTCAACAGTTTTTACCTGCATAAAAGAATATCCTTTTTCACTTGCCGCTTGCTTTGCCCTATGAAACAACTCCCGCCCAATGCCTTTTCGATGAAATTCCTTCAAGACACCCATAACACATAATTCAACAGTATCCTTCCCTGTTTCCTTTAAGCAAAGAAATCCTATCGGTCTATCTTGATTGCAAGCACAAAAGAACATTTTATCCGCACTCTCCGTAATATATTCTTCTCTTGCTTCCGATATTCCGAACCATTCTGGCAAAGCCTCTAAAATAAGTCTCGTCACATCTTGCTTCTCCAATCCATCTTGTAATTGCTTTATTTCCATCATCTACCCTCGTTTCCCAACTTTCAATATAAGATGCTTTTGTATCTTTTTTATTCTTTTATTTACTCATATTACATGGATTTTCCTATCTTATTTTTCATCTTCAATTTTTTTAGAAGCAAAATAGAAGCAGTGTAATCTTTTAACTCTTGCATTTATTTTGCCTTTAACTCCTCTTCCATTTTTCTTTGTATAGAATCAATATCTGGAAAAATCAGACGAATCCCTCTTTTATACATAGCTAACACTTCCCGTAAATTAATAGTCAATTCCCTGTTTAGTTTACTGTATATCATAATAGGGGTATTTTCAATCGTATGTACGTGGTCAAAATATTTCTTTATAATCGGAAAGACATTTTGAATTAAAAAAGCATTATCCCTTCCTGCAAATTTTCCTATGACTATCGTATTGCATTTTTCGTATTTTTTATTTTCTTGTCCATGACAATTTTATATTTTTCTACCTGTGAACTAATCGGAATCATCCAATACAATTCCTCATTTTTGTTATCTTGAAGCGCCAAAAAATGAGGTCGGTAATTTCCGTTCTCTTTATTTCCCATCAAATATTTATCCTGTACTAAATCAAAAAATTCATCTTTGATATGATAAGAGTACCCTTGCTTTATTTCCATCATTTCTCCTTAGAAAAAAATCCCCATCAAAACATGATGGGGATTTACGAACGAACTATACTACTTATATCCCACCTGTATAGCAAGTGGCAGGCATTTACATACCGAATTACTTATACCCCACACCATCGGCAAGTGGCAAAATCACCTGCTATGTTTCTTGTACCCCGTCGCATAGCCAACGGCAGACATTTACTTTTATCCATAGTATAGCAGAACTGCAAAAAATTGCAATCATTTTTTATCAGTTATCACTATCTTTACTGCAATCGACTTTTCCACAGCCGCACTATGTACTTTTATTATACCTAAAAGTTTCAAAATTTAAAACAAACCTTTCTTAATTTATTTGTAAAATGAAATATCTTCGTCTCATTCCAGGTGTCAGCATGTCATCAAATTCCCCATATACATCCCAAAAATCCCAAATTTCCTGCTGCATATTTCGTAGCATTTTCATCTTTGACTCAGATATACCAAATCTTCGTTTCAAAAATTTTTTTACGCATCCATATACCCCTGTGCACTGAAATACTTTCTCATCGCATTTTCCCAATGCTTTTAATACTGCATTCAAGGAAAAATCCCCATTCAGTGTTTCCAAAAATAATTCCGATAAATATAACTCCTGTTTTCCTTTTTCCATTTTCATCTCTCCTTCTTATTTTTTAATAGGGTTCCGAATGTGGAACCTTCCTGCAAATCAATATTACTGCAATAATAAGAGAAAATCAACGAAAAGAGTGCGACAGAATATGATAAAATTTGACAGGCTTTGGGCAACAGCTAAGTCAAAAGGCATTTCTACAAATGCTCTCCATAAAAAATATCATATCAGCAAATCACAGCTTTCCAGATTGCGACACAACGAAGGTGTCAACACTTGTACTTTAGATAGATTATGTAATATTCTGGAATGTAATATTGAAGACATTATGGAGCATATTCCAGATGATAATTTTTTTTAGCTGGTTTAATTCCGATTGTGGAACCTTCTTGACTGCCTTCTTTCTTGAGATAATAAAAAGAAAAAAGAAGGCATGTTATGATAAAATATGATAAACTCTGGGAAACAGCAGAAAAAAAGGGAATTACAAAAACCATGCTAACTAAAAAATATAATGTAAGCAAGGCTCAACTTTACCGCTTAAGATACAATCAGCCTGTCAGCACCAATACGCTAGACCGTCTCTGTAATATTTTAGAATGCGATGTATGCGATATTATGGAACATATACAGGATGACAATTATTTCTAAAAAAGAACAATCTCCCTTTTTATTACAGTCAACTTAGTTGCAAATTATATAGTGCAAAAGAAAGGCCAGTAACATTTCACTGTCTTTCTTTTGCCAATCATTAACATTTAAAAATTCTATCTCATTTTCAAAATATTCTTTTATTGCTTAAAAATATACCAACTCTTTCAGCACAATTTCTTCTGCTGCATTCCTTACGTTATTCACAAGTCCAATCCATTGCATAAAATCTGTCGATTTTAGTTCTTCTGTAATCCTTGCACCGGCTTTCATCTTCCCCATTAGAAATTCCATCCTTTCATGGCATTCATCGTCAATTTCTCGCAGATGCTTATAGAGTTCTCCTGCCAGCAGCATCCTAATGTATTCCCATCTTCGGCAGGTTCTCAGATATTTCCACCGCATCAGTCCATATTTGCCGATATTATAAAGTCCTTCCTCTGGTAGCTTTAAATCGGGGTAATAGAAACCATCTTCTCCAAGTGTATACTCTAATCCATTTTCCCCAATCATATGTTTTTCCAATCCTTTTCTCTTCTCCATCTTCCAATCCATCTCCTTATCTGTAATATCTGCTGTCATAGCTTCTTTGTATGCGTTTCTGCTCACTTTCCAGCCTTTCAATCGCCTTTATGGCCTCAACCATCTCCTGTACCTTATCCGTCCCAGCATACAACTTCACACGTTCCAAATAGGCTGCCTGTTCCTGGAATTTTTTTGCGGTATTTGCTTGTTCCAATAACTTCCCTTTATACCAATCAATGTCCAATGCCTGTTGTTTTACTTTATCCGTTAAATTTCTAACCTGTTCTGTAAGACTGGTACACCTGATTATCAAGTTTCTAACAAGTTCCTTTAATTTATCAACCAAAGGCTTTGCTGTGTTTTCACAGTAGAATTTTGCACTGGTGAAAGTCCCTGGGTCTGGAAGCTGCCATTGCTTTTCCCTGTTAAATGACCGAATATCTAATTCCACTCTGGCTTGAACACCTATCATTAAACATAGTTCTTCCCGTAGATTTTCTCTCTGCTTCTCCAGCTCACTATTACCAAATTTCAATTTCCCATTCTCGTCCTGCAAGTTTTCATTTTCCATTTGTAATATCCTGTTTTTCTCGGACAGGGATAAATGGCACTGTTCTGCTTCTGTATAGGCATTTTCCAGCTTAGAATTATCTGTATATAGCCTGTCATTGGCTTTCTTTAGATTTTCGTTGATTTGCGCCAAGTTTTCCGCACGTTCCAGTCGGTTGTCCACCAAATTTTTTACGCTATGGAGCGCAGTTTCAGACTTTTCTATCTGCTTATCCAGTTCCGCTACTTCTTTTGCTCTCTCCTGCTTTTCGTAGTCTAGCACAGACAAATGCTTCCTGTGCATCCCCAGCTTTTTCCACCGTATACCATGTCTCTCCATAACTTTAGAAAGCTCCTGTTTCTCTGCTTCTATCCATTGGTTCCATTCCGTAGCCCCTCTTGTTCCCCCAGAAAACCCTTGCTCCGCCAATGCGCCTTTTAACGATACTCTTGTGTCCAATCCACGTTTGCTGTTACGGATAAAAGGAATAAAATCTATATGCAGGTGCGGCGTTTCCTCGTCCATGTGCAGATGTGCCGAAAATACATGAAGGTTTTGATTCCTTTTTTGGAAATCTTCCATAAATTCCACCAAGATATCCTTTGCAACCTGCCCTTGCCAGTCTTTGGCGTTCATATCATTCTTATTGCCAATCTGGAAGATAACTTCATGGAATAGTTTTTCCTGTTTGCCCTGGCGTATCTTCTCATAGTAATTTTCTATCTTACGGTCATTCCGTTTTTGCTTTGCGTTGTACCGCTCTAATGCTTCTCCAAAAAGCTGCTGATATACCTCTTTTATATCCGAATGGCAGAACTCCACATTATCTCTGCTTCGTTCCTTATCTACATTTTTTGCTGTAAAGGCTCTTGTGTTGTGTTTGACAGAGCCTTTTCCCATCATGCCGCTAATCGTCCTCTCCAAATACGCTGTTTTCCCCTTTCTTTTTATCTGCTATTTTTGTGCCGCCAGGCACATAATAAGTTCTGTTACTCTTGGCAAGAGTAACGCAAAAGCACTTTCGACAGGCAAGCCTGTCAAAAATGCAACCTGCAAGCAGGTTTTGCGCCCTGCCGGGGGCAAAATATCCGAAGTACGTCTGTTCTGCACCGACCGAAGCTGAAACCTTTCTCTCCTACAACAACAGGTGTGTTTACATCATCATGTTACCGCCACGCTTCTAATCAAGGCAGCAAGATCACCCTATCTTTAAAAAAGGCAATCTTGCTATCTTCCCCTGCTACAACGTCCAATACCATTGGTTTCCTACTTTCACACTATCAACATTCATCTCCTTTTTAGCATTCCAGAGCGTTTTCTTCCGGATGCCCCTGTCCTTCGCAGCTTCCATGATTTCATTGCAGGATAGCTTCCCATCTGCCAAAATTTCTGAAAGGAACAACCTTGCATCTTTTGTTTTCTGCCCTCTGGCATCCCCAGACAACAATTCCTCCACGGAAATGTCATATTCCCCCTGCCATGTGAAGCCATTGTCCTTATCCATACGGAACGCTACTGACTGCCCTTCTGGGGCAAGACTGCTTTTGTCGTGAGCGATGACACGTAAAGACGTATCGCCTTTTATCCTTCCAACTACCAGAACACTCCTTGCAGTCGCCTGGAAATCTATGGAGCCTAAGCCCCGGTACGTTGACTTGCTCCCGCTTGCCTTGTTCATATGACCGATAAGGATAATGGCGCAGTCATGCTCTTCGGCAATGTTCCCAAGCTGTTTTAGCACAGGTCTAATTTCATTCGCCCGGTGCATATCTACATCTGCGCCCAGGTAGGCTTGTATCGGGTCTAAAATTACCATCTTTGCCCCTGTTTCCTTTATCGCACGGACAAGCCTTTCATCCGTCATGCACAGGCTGTCAATGCTTTCATCAATTACCAATACTTTGCTGCAGTCTGCCCCTGCGTGAACTAACCGTGGCTTTATGGTGTCCTCCAGGCTGTCCTCTGCATTCTGATAAATTACATTGACTGGGTCCCTATGCCCTAAACCTTCCTCACATGGCAGCGCTTCCCCCTTTGTCAGCAATGCCGCAAGATGCAGGATAAAGGTTGTCTTTCCCTCTCCTGGGTCGCCCTGCACTATGGTTATCTGTCCATACGGGATATATGGATACCAGAGCCAGCTTACCTCCCTTGCTTCCACATCCTCCATGTTTATCAGACGGTAGTTCTTTTCT
>JAAVZU010000116.1 GCA_022791815.1 Lachnospiraceae bacterium | reverse complement strand
TCTTAAGATCTGTTTTATCAAAATATTTATTATAAAAAGTATCCGCTGCATTTTGACTCTTAAAATTATAATAAAAGTAAACCATAGCTCCTGAAGTGGATGTTAAATTACTAATATTATAAACATATGGAACTGTACCTTGCCCTACTCCAGTCTTTAATAACGCTCCAATTCCACTAGAACGACCAACTATATCATCAGATAGAACTTCTATTCTTCCTGGTTCCCCTAATGCTGCATATTCCTCCCACTTCATAGGATTGGTATATCCTTCTTTCATGTGTTCATTAGAAACCAGATAATAATTTTGGTCAACTTTGATAGACAAAGATTCACCCATTAGAATATCCTTTTTTTCTATACCTATGTTTTCCATTTTTTGCTGTTCTCGAGATATATAAGCACGTCCACCAAGAAGAATACTACTCATACTATTATCCATGTGTAAAGAAGAATTCTTTCCATTGATAAGAATCGCACTACTGTATTGGGAATTAAGTTCTGTCTTTGTATCTGTTGTATTATCTTTGTTGAAACTGTAACCATAATAGGCAGCATTATCACCCCCAAAGTAAACATCTGAATAAGGTGCATCCAATGACATATCGTCCATAATATAGCTGTTTGCATACACATTCAGCTTTGCTAATGCTGTTGATCCTGGTGAGCCATTTCTGCTTGTTGTATAGTTTTTTGCATATACATTTACCAGATTATCTTTTTCTCCCAAAGTAAGAGTAGTACCTTGCATTACATTTACATCTCCACGAGTGATAATGTTAGCAGATTTTCTCTTGACTGATACATCAGAACCTGTCTTAATATTAAATCCTCTATAACCAGCATACAAACTTCCATCAATAACTGTATTATTAGAAGATTCTGCTGACACTTCTTCATCCCCAATAATAGAATACTCTGTGAAGTTTGGATAAGTTCCACCACCTTCAAAACGAAGAATAGGAACTGTAAATTTAATATCCGTTGTTATCCATGTAGAAATTCCAGCATCATCATTCGTAGGATCTGCATTTTCAACATATTTTACTTTTATATTTTTTAATGTTAAATATTTATTAGTGTCTGCGTGTGTTCCGTCAAAGGACAAATCCATTTGTGCATAATCTGCTCCACCATCTACCATAAGATAATCTCTAAGCTTTTCAGCATTAGAATCATCCTCACGAAAAGCATCTACAAGCACATCTTGAATCTTTTCTATTTTATAGAGACTGTTAGCTGGCAAACTTAGATTCGTTGAATTATCTATCAAGTTTGTAATATTGGAAATCCTATGAAGAATTCCTTCAATATAATTTTTTCCAAATCGACTTTGAATCTTTGCTTGATCTGTTGTATTCATAACATCGCCAGTATAATTTTCCAACAATGCTATATAAGCATCCTTCATAGCATCGGATGAAATATTTTCTAAAGCAACATTCAACTTATCCATAACCGTCTCTGTAGCATAAAAATTCTTCTTAACAGTACGATCTGTTCCCTTTGTCTCAACATTAATTAATGTGACATTCAAAAGTATACTTCCCAAAATTCCAACAAAGGCAACAGCTATTATTACAAATACTAAAGATGAACCACTTGAATGTTTTTTGTATAATTTTTCCATTCTATCTACTCTCCTCTCGTTGAAGTCATGGTAGCTACTGGTTTAGATAAATCATCTTTATTATATATCCAAACTGTCAATTCTGATAATCTTTTTATCTTTTCTGTGCCTACAATCATATCCATACTTGATTGCTGACATATACTTGTATCTGTTGTACTATCTTTTGGGAAGTTCGTCCAAATTTTCGCTACTTTTCCTGGCATAGAGTTATTCCTTGAAGTGAAATGCATCTGTGAACCATGCATCGTAATATAATTTGTCATTTCCTTATTATCATTATCATCTTTTAAAATTTGATCTGTATCTACGATATGTACACCTTGACATACTGCATATACCATATAATCACACTGCCAATTTTCAGGAGGATTATGGAAATCAATCGATACATCTAATCCCTGACTAATCGTCCTAGCACCTGTAACATCAAAATAAAAAAATACATAAATTCCTTTTAACCGACTTTCTTCCATCAGACCATTATAAATATCAGCACCTATCTGGGCACTTTCACATCCTGCTACTGATTCCGTTAATGTATACTCACTATACACACGAACATGCACCATACCATTTGCTATTTCATTTCCCGATTCGTCTACATCTGAAACTTCCACTTTCATTGTTTTATACAGACGATCTGCAAAATAATCTATATCATGTTCTATACCTGTTACATTAAAATGAAGTCTCTTAAATTCACGAATCTTATCTAAAGTTTCATCCTGCTCTTGAGCAACTACTGTAGTATCTGAACCAAGTGAGGAAATCACAGGCATATCTTTATCATTTAATTTTTTATATTTCGTAGTATCCACTTCTACTCTTGCAACATATTCTTTTCCATCACTTTTAATACCATTTTTCTGAAAGTAGTATTTATCTTTTTTGATAAAATCATTATTACTGTCATAAATATTATTAATACGCTGATTAAACTTCTCATTATCAAATATTCCACCATCTACTGAAGTAGACACGTATGCAGCTGCTATATCCTCAATTCTTTCATAAGAACGGAATTCTTCCATAACAGCCTGTGCAGCTGTATTGGCTCTTTGTATATTCTTTACACGAATATTTGTTTGTGTGCTATGCGAAAAAAATGTAAGCATTGGTGTAAAAAGTATACCAATTAATGCAATACTGACCATAACTTCCATCAGAGTAAAACCTTTTCGATTTTTCTTTATTCCATTCATAACCAGACCCCTTTCTTTATCTTTATCGGCAAAAATAATATTTTCTTAAATAAAACAGAATTTATTCCACAAAAGGTCAACCAGCTAATGCCTCTACCAGTTGACCTTTTTTCTGCCTATCTGTCAGAACTATTTTTTCTTCTTTGCTGTAGATTTCTTTGAACCAAAGATATTTACAACTCCCAAATCTACACCTTCTGTTGTAGGTTCTTCATATTCATTATCTACACCTTCCACCGCAAACATACATAAATTCATTGTTCCAATCAATCCGCCAGTTGTCTCATCAAAACCTACGGTAATATCTTCTACTGACATCTTATCTTCATAACCATTGATAAAATCAAGAGCCTTTGTTAATTCTTCAGCCTGACAATTAAAGGATAATGTCAAAACGGTCTTATATCCCACAATATCTGGATAAGTCTCCTCTGCTACACCAACTACTGCTACAGAAGAAGTACTTGCAATATTATCGTTTTTAACCTGCACAACATTATTGGTGCGGGCTTCTGCCTGATTAAAGAAAATATTATTTACTGCAAGAGCCACTTGAGAAGAAAAGATATCTGTATCCTTTTCCAAATCTGCTAGAATTTTAATTGCCTTTTCATGAGTCATTCCACCAGGAAACTTTGCTAAAATAGTTTCTCTATCATTTCTAAAGGTGGTAATCTCAGCTCTCTTTGTTGGTTCATTTGCAATCTTACCATCTAACTCTGTCACATACGCCTTTTTTTCTTTGTTAAGAGTTTTTACCTCATCTGCCTTCTTCTGATTTGGTGAGAAAACGAAGAAATAAGAAAGTGCCAGAACAAGAATGGTTCCTAATATAAACATAAGTTTCTTATCTCTTTCTGTTACATTCGATAATGCACTTGGTTTCTTTTTGTTCATGTCCTTACTCCTCCTTACTCTGTTGCTGCACTACTAGCCACTGGTGCTGTTGTATTTTCCGTTGATACACCTGCATTTCCACTCTGCTGGGTATCTGGTTCTGTTATTTCTTCTATTTCCTTTACCTCTTCATCCTTAAGTGCTATATTTTCATCTATAAAAGCATTATATGGATTGTAATCACAAACAACCGTAAAGGTTTCCTTTGCATTGTTTTTATCCCCTTCTTCTTCATTCTCTGTAATATTAGAGACTGTAGCATTTGCCACACTCGGAATTTTCTTAAGCTGCAATAAAAGCTCTGTAATCGAATATTTATTAGATTTTGCTTCAATATTCATACTAATACTATTACTATCTGAAGTAATGGATAATACTTGCATATTATTCGGCATAACCTTTGCTACCATTTCCAAAAACTCATTTAACTGGAAATTACGATTAGAAGTCTGATTATACATATACCTTGTATATTCATAAGATTCCTTTGCTGCCTGATGAGATGCATAAACATCTTCAATATATTTCTTCTGATCAATCTCCTTTTGAAGACTATCACCTTTCATTCTTGCTATTTGCAAATTCGCAAAGGAACCAATAATTAAAGCAGCTCCAATAATACATGCACCTCCAAATAATATCATGAACGCCTTTGATTCTCCACCACTGTTATTAGCGTTACGTGCTTCTTCTGGAACAAATCCTACTGGTGCTATAGATGCTCCAATAGCAGACAGATAGTCCGCTTGGGAAACCAAATTGAGACCTTTATTAAAAGTCACCCCAAACAAAGAATCTATCTTCTTTACATCAAAACCAGTCTCATTTGCCATCAAAACATCAATACCCTTAAATTTTGCACCTATACCAATCAAATAAATAGTATTGATTCTTTTGTCAGAGTTTCTTGACATATAATAATCAAGAACTCGGTTTATGTTGTTCATAATATACTGAATAGTGTTGGTAACCTCTTCCCTGCCACGCATCTCACGCATTATTTTATCATATCCATTTGGTGACATTGATATATTGCTGGAAGCATCTCCTCCCATATCAAGATGAGCATTGATAATACCTTCCTGCATAAGGAGTTCTATTGCTTCCTTGGTAGAATTTTTCTCAAATACAGTATTGTCTAATACAGCAGAAACAATATTCATTGCTCCATAAGAAATAGTTCTCTGTAATGCGAGCTTATCATTTTCAATGACATTAACCACTGTTGTCTGATCATTAATTTGTACAGAAACATTAACGCCAGTGCCTATTTTGCCTTTAAGAATACGATAAGTACTATTACCTATATAGTCAATAGCATTTACCTGAAGTCCGGCAATTTCTGCAAAACTATAAATATTTTTGATTAAATTGTTAGGAGCAGCTAAAAGCAAAAGTTTTAATTTCTTTTCTTCTTTTGTATTAATTTTTTCTAAAATTGTATAAGAAATTGTATATTCTGATACATCTAATGGAAAATATTCCGTTGCACTTGCATCAATAATTGACTGAATCTTACTATCTGGCACTCCTGGAATAACAACCTCACGATTTGCAAGCTTGGTAGATGCAATAGTAAAAATTGCCTCTTTCGTATTCATCTTTGCACTTTCCAATTGGCTTTTCAAAGTTTGAGCCATCAAATCCTTGTCTAAGATAAAGCCATCCTCAACAATATTTTCTGGTGTATCAAAAGTGATACAATTTAATACATGTGGATTTTTCTTTCCAGCTTCCAGTTCACAAACTTTAACACTGTGTAATCCTACTTCTATACTTAATACTTTCTTACCCACGTTTGCCTTCCTCCTTATTTTCATGGTTTGTTAACCATGTATGCTATATCCTGATGTTTTCTTGTTGTTGTTCACATCTATGATACTCACAGCAACAAAATCCAGCCTATTTAAATATTCACCTTCAGCAAAAGGCTAGACTCTTCGCTACTACTACTTATTCTTACGGACTTAGTAACAAATAAAAGTCCTACCTGTAAACAGTAACGTCTTTTACATCGCACAAAGCTAATTCTTGATAAACAAATCATAATTAGTCTTCTGCGACATAAAACACAAAGTTTTCTGTCACATATTACCCTAACAACAAGGATATCTTAGTTACTTCCAAATACCAATTCACCAGCTTGTCCCCACAAAGCATCATAATATAAATCCCTATCGCTAAGTAAGGTCCAAGAGATAATACTTTATCTGCATTGGTCATCTTCATACGAATAGTATGTACAACCGAACCAATTATACAAGATAAGAAAAATCCTGCAATTACATTTTTCCAACCAAGTACCAGACCAGCTGCCATCATAAGAGTAGCATCGCCTCCGCCAATCCATCTGCCACCTGAACCAACAAACAGAATTTCTAAAAATAAACCAACAGAACACATTCCAATAATATAAAGAGAAATATGTTTCCAGTCCATTCCAGCACGTATCACTCCCATAACACCAATAAAGATAGTAAGTCCCAACGGAATCTCCATTGTTCTTTCATCAATTACAGATATCACAATCAAAGCTGATGTAACCATACAATAAATTACACTTAAGAAACTTATTCCATTACATAAAAAGACAATTAAATACAACACTGCATTTAATGCTTCAATAATTGGATATTGAGGAGAAATCTTTTCTCCACATTTTCTACACTTACCACCAAGCACCAAATAACTAAATACAGGCATCATATCATACCAAGCCAATTGATACCCACACTTTACACAATGAGATCTGGTTCGTACAAAATCTTCTCCTTCTGGAATACGAAGAATCAGAACATTCAAAAAACTGCCTATTACCAAACCATATATAACTACCAATGTATAGACACAAATACAAAATGCCATGTTCTCTTCTCCTTTCCTTCCTTTTTATCTTCTCCCACCCCCCTGAGGAAGGGGTGGGAGATATGATTTATATATAACTTAAAAGCTTTTATTACCCGTCATTAGGTAAATCATCATGATCCTGTTGTACCTGAACCTTTAGGAGTAATTTCAATTGTACCACATGTCAATGTCAACAAACCATTATCATCACTTTTAACTTTAGGCGTATCATTAGCTGCAGCCTCACTTTTCAGCATACCAGACAAATCTCCACTTGGAAAACCAGAAAATTTTTCAAACGCAGCCTCCAAATCGTCACCAAGGCTACCAAATGTCCACTCTTGACCTTTAATATCTTTTGCTTCAATTTCAATCAACGCTGTCTGAAATGCTGTTAAAGCGGAATCCAATGTAGCTCTATCCTTACTTTCTCTTGATTTTTCAAGGTAAGGAATAAGCTGTGTTCCAATTAAAGCAACCAAGATTGCCATAATCGCAATAACAATAATCAACTCTATCATAGAGAAACCTTTTGTTCCATTCTTCTTTTGATTCTCACGAATCATTCTAACTCTTTCCATTAATTTCTTCATCATAAGCCATATCTCCTTTTCTTGTT
>JAAVZU010000115.1 GCA_022791815.1 Lachnospiraceae bacterium | reverse complement strand
CTGTTGTATTTACATCAGGATATTATTACTATAATGATAATTATACATTTTATATGGAAGAAGATGAGCTAGATGAAGAAGATGAATGGGATGAAGAAGATGAGCTAGATGAAGAAGATGAATGGGATGAAGAAGATGAGTGGGATGAAGAAGATGAGTGGGATGAAGAAGATGAGTGGGATGAAGAAGATGAGTGGGATGAAGAAGATGAGTGGGACGAAGAAGATGCAGAAGAGGAAGATTGGATTGAGCCTTCTATGGCAATATCTTCTTTAACTTTAAAAGCTGGTAAAACTTCTAAAATTGCAATTGATGGTGATTGGGAAGAAGTAGTATGGAAATCAAGCAAAAATTCTGTGGCAAAAGTAGATAATAAAGGTAGAGTAACTGGTCTAAAGGCTGGTACAGCGACCGTTACAGCAGTTGTTTATTATTATGATTATAATGAAGATATGGATGAGTGGGAAGATGTAGATGAGGATGAGGAATTAGAAGATTATGATATTGAGGAAGATGAGGAAGATGAATTAGCAGTAAAAGTTCTAAAGTGTACTGTAAAAGTTACTGCTACCCCTACCCCATTAAAGATTAGTGCTAAAAAAATGAACTTAAAAGCTGGAAAGAGCAGAACTTTAAAGGTAACTGGTGCTAAAGGTAAAGTAACTTGGAAGACTAATAATAAAAAAGTAGCAAAAGTAGTAAAAGGTAAAGTTACAGCATTAAAACCAGGAAAGGCAAAAATTACTGCAAAAGTTGGTAAAAAGACTTTGACATGTAAAGTTGTAGTAAAGAAAAAATAGAAATATCTATTCCATTAATAAATAGATAAAATAAAAAAGGCATTATACAGAATATATGTGTAGTGCTTTTTTTGACGTTTTTCAGGACTTTTACATTAAATGCTATTGACATATTATCAGAATGATAGTATCATTTTAGCATAAACAAATAGTATCAAATTGATAATAACAGGAAGGTATATAAGCTGTTATGGATAACAAAAATGGAGGTATGGATATGAAGAAAACATTGATTGTAGTAGATATGCAGAATGATTTTATTAATGGTGCTCTTGGTACAGAGGAGGCAGTAGCGATTGTGGAGAATGTGAAGAAAAAAATTGCACGGTATCAGGCAGATGGAGAGAAGATTATTTTTACAAGGGATACCCATCAGGATAATTATTTAGATACTAATGAAGGGAAATATTTACCTGTACCTCACTGTATAGAGGGGACAGAAGGATGGCAGATTCCAGAAGATATTGCAGTAGAAGGAGCTATTTATCTGAATAAACCAAGTTTTGGTTATTTAGATTGGAAACAATATCATTTGGAAGAGGTGGAATTGATAGGGCTTTGTACAGATATCTGTGTGGTATCCAATGCCCTTATTATCAAAGCCTTATATCCTGAAATCAAAGTGAGCGTAGATGCAAATTGCTGTGCAGGAGTAACACCAGAGAGCCATCAGGCAGCTTTGACAACTATGAAAATGTGCCAAATTGAAGTGGTTGAATAATAGGATTATAGAAAAAGGCGGGATTGGTATGATTCAATATAATGGAGAACAGATAAAAATAGGATATTTTCCAGATAATACTTTTTTGCTAAAGAAAGAGGTAAAAGAAGAAAAAGTGGAAATTAAATGGTTCTTTGAACGGAATGAAGAATTGGTGGCATTATACTTTCTGGTACAGCATTTAAGAGAACATGGGGTAAAAGAAATTCAATTGCAGATGCCTTATATTCCAAATGCCAGACAGGATAGAGTAAAGGAGCCAGAAGATATATTTACTTTAAAATATTTTGCAAGTCTTATCAATGAAATGGGGTTTTCCAAAGTTACTGTGTTAGATCCTCATTCTTATGTCAGTGAGGCATTGATAGATAGATTGGAGGTGCAGACTCCCAAGAAATATGTAGCTAAAGTAATAGAGAAGTTGGAGACAGAAAGACATAAACAAATTTTATTATTTTTTCCTGATGAAGGTGCATGTAAACGTTATAGTACTATGTTTCCAAGACCTTATATATTTGGGATGAAGAAGAGGGAATGGAAAACAGGAGAAATTACAGGTTTGGAAGTTCTAGGCGAGACAGAAGAAATTGCTGGCAGAGGAGTATTAATTGTAGATGATATTTGTAGCAGAGGAGGTACTTTTCTGCATAGTGCAAGAGCATTAAAAAAACTTGGAGCAGAAGAAATATATCTATATGTATCACACTGTGAAAATACAATTTTAGAAGGAGAACTTCTGAAAGGAGATTTGTTGAAAAAAGTGTATACAACCAATAGTATTTTTACAAAAGAACACAAAAAAGTGGAGGTGTTGGAGTATGAATAGAATAAATCCAATGTTACTTATTGATTTTTATAAAGCAGTACATGCAGAAATGCTGCCAGAGAACATCACGAAATCTGTTTCCTATTTTACACCAAGAATGAGCAGGGTAAAACAGTGGAACAAGGTTGTAATGTTTGGTTTGCAGGGATTTATAAAAACTTATCTCATGGATTATTTTCATGAGGAATTTTTTAGCCAGCCTTTTGAAACTGTAATTGGAGAATATAAGAGAATTATGGATAATACCCTAGGTATAGATGCATACAAAATAGAAAAAATAGAAAAACTGCACAAATTGGGGTATCTACCTATTGAGATAGTGGCACTACCAGAAGGTACAAGAGTACCTATGCATGTGCCTATGTTTGGCATTACCAATACTCATCCAGATTTTGCATGGCTTCCACAGTCTCTTGAAAGTTTCATTTCTGCCGAAAGCTGGCACCCGATGATTGCAGCAACTGTAGGATATACATATAGAGAGATTGTAAACAGATATTATGATTTAACATGTGATGACAATGTTTCTAGGGCAGGAGCATTGGGGGCATTTGATTTTAGAGGGGAAGAATGTACAGAATCTGCAATAAAAGCTGGTGCAGGCTGGTGTTTGTCCTTTTTAAACACAGCAACAGTGCCTG
Source organism: Lachnospiraceae bacterium (assembly GCA_022791815.1). Taxonomy (GTDB): domain Bacteria; phylum Bacillota; class Clostridia; order Lachnospirales; family Lachnospiraceae; genus CAG-411. Next base: position 11,731 of record JAAVZU010000115.1, on the reverse strand, counting down.
CCATTCCTTATTTGGAGAAAAATTATAATTGTGATTGTACAAAAGAACCAGTAGCTTTTGGAAGTCCAAGTACAGAACATTCTGTGATGTGCAGCAATTATGCTGTGGATGGTGACGAAATTACTTTACTTAGAAGGCTGCTTACAGAGATTTATCCTAACACAAGTTTTAGTGTAGTTCTGGATTCTTATGATTACTGGAATGTAATAGAAAATATTCTTCCACAGTTAAAAGAAGAAATTATGAATCATAATGGATGTATGTTAATGCGTGGGGATTCTGGTGATTGTGTAGAAGTAGTAACAAAAACAGTATTTAAGTTATGGAAAGAGTTTGGCGGTACAATAAACAGTAAAGGTTATAAAGTGTTAAATCCTCATGTAAAGGCAATTTATGGAGACTCTATTACGATACAAAGATGTGAGGAGATTTATCAAATTTTATTGGCAAATGGTTTTGCCTGTTCCAATGTGGCTCTCGGAGTAGGTTCTTTTTCCTTCCAGTGTATTGAGGAGGAAGGCATTTTAAAGCCTTTTACAAGAGATACTTTTAGTTCTTGTATTAAAGCAACTTATTGTGAAATAAATAACAATCCATATCCGATTTTCAAGAACCCGAAAGAAGGTGGATTTAAAAAGTCACAAAAGGGATGTTGTGTAGTATTTGAGGATAACAAAGAATTAAAATTTAAAGATGGATTCGATTGGAAATCCGCTTGTCAGGCAGATAATTTATTGAAAACAGTTTTTAAAGACGGTATACTTATAAAAGAACAATCACTAGAAGAAATAAGAAAAATTTTACATGAAGGTGGATTTTAAATGATGGATAATTTCAATGCAGTAGAAATAAAAGATAAATGTGTAAACTGGATTCGTAATTTTTTTGCACAAAATGGTTCAGATTGTAATGCAATTGTAGGGATATCAGGAGGAAAAGACAGTTCCGTTGTGGCTGCCCTTTGTGTTGAAGCATTGGGAAAAGAACGAGTTTTCGGTGTTCTAATGCCATGTGGGAAGCAAGAGGATATAGATATGGCAAGAAAACTGGTATCACATTTAGAGATAGAATATTTGGAAATAAATATTGCTAATGCAGTAAAAAGTGTTTTAGAGGAAATAGAAAGTGTTGAAATAAGTGAACAGACAAAAACAAATCTTCCCGCAAGAATCCGTATGGCAGCGTTGTATGCTGTAAGCCAGAGTAAAAATGGAAGAGTGGTAAATACCTGTAATCTGTCAGAGGATTGGGTAGGATATGCAACCCGCTATGGGGATGGGGCAGGAGATTTTAGCCCATTGGCAAATCTGACAGTTACAGAAGTACGGCAAATAGGAACTGTATTGGGACTTCCAAATGATTTGGTAAATAAAGTGCCAATAGATGGGCTTTGTGGAAAAACAGATGAAGAAAATTTAGGATTTTCTTATGAAACTTTAGATGTTTATATACGAGAGGGGATTTGTCCAGACGAGAAGATTAAAAAAAGGATTGATGATATGCATGAGAAGAATAAGTTTAAGTTAGAGAAGATGCCAGCATTTGTGTGGTAAAAAATAGAGGTATTTGTTTAAGAACAGATATCTCTATTTCGATATAATAAGGAATAGTTTTTGGAATTTAAGAAAAATTTAAGAAATATAGTTGTTTTTTTTAAGGTTTATGATTTACAATAAAAAGGAAATATTGGCAAGAGTAAAATCATAAACAAGAAGGTATCTAGAATTAGGGAATTATAACAATGGAAAAGAAGAATTTACAAAACATTTGTGAAATGGTGGATTAGATTTGAATTTGTAGGAAAAACAATTGTATGTAGATGATGACCCAGTTAAGCTGACTGCAGAAGAAATATATGAAAAGCTATGGCATGAAGATGGGGTTGCAGTGGAAAATACAGTAATGGTACATATATGACGGCTGCGTGAGAAGAATGAAATTAATCCAAGTGAACCCCAATATGTAAAGGTGGTGTGGGGATTTGGATATAAAATGGAAAAGTATAATTAGAAATAATATCAGTGGAATAAGACTAATTATATTTGCATAAAGAAAAGAAATTGACAAGGGAATATGACCAAATTGAGACATATTCCTTTGGATTTGATAAGGATGCCCAGTTTAATGTAAAGATTTCCTTTCCAATAAGCGAAAGGGAGGAGGAGAAAGATGTTAAAGATATTTAAAGATAAAAAATTAGCCTATGTGGCAGCAGGAGTTTCCTTGTTGTTACAGATTATTTCTTTTTTGACAACCTATCAGGGAGCAGAATATTATTTTAAAGAAATTTTTGTACTTGCTCCATTGTTTTTTGCAGTTGCTGTTCAGTTTGTTGTCTATTTTTTGGAAAATTCTATTAGGGGAAGAAAAAATGCTACAAAGATTACTGCACTGTTTCTTGCGATTTGTTGTTCTAGTTATTTTTCGTATATTGGAATTTACAATAATGTAAATTCGCCATTAACTTATTATCAAGAAACATATACAAATTATAAAAATACATTGCAGACAATCTACAATTCACTAATTAGCAAGACAGATAAAAAAGCACAACAACAGCTAAATGCAGTTACTGCAAAACTTACTACTGTTATGGTGGGATGGAATACAAAAATGCAGGAATTAAGTGCAATAGAAGGGGAATTAGACAATATTTCTTCATTAGATGCAGTGGCTATGGCTGCACCAGTACAGGGGAATTATACAAGTTATGAGGAATATGCAAAAGCATATAGTGCTTATGTTACTGCTACTGCCAATAGTAATGCTACGAGCATAAATAAAAAGACAAAAAGTACACTAAAAAAATATGGATACAGCAGTCGTCAGGAGGTAGTAGGGGAGCTGGCAGCGTTAAAGGGACAGATGAAGAATATGAAACAGTCCATAAAAAAATTATGCCAGTCTCTTGAAGCTAAGTATACTGGAGAAGTGGCTGTTGATATTGAGACTATTCGGGCAATATTAACAGAAAGCATGACAGAGGGGAAGTCTGATAACTCAGTTACACAAGGAATTTATCAATTGATATCTTTACATAACCAGTATGTGGAAAATGGAGAAGCTAATGCAGAAATACTTACGCAGTGTATCACATTGCATCAGAGTTATCGAACAAATTTAATATCAGAGTATACAGAAATTTCATCAGAAAATCCTTCAAAATGTAAAAGTAATTTACAGTGGGAAATCAGCAAAGCTGTTACAGAAATCAACCGTATTTACACAATATTGGAAAGTAAGAAAACACTAAATGTTGCAGATTACGACTTAGAGGATATTTATGTTCTTCCATTGATACGATTGATGGAGAGTGATACTAGAAAAATGGCAATGCTTTGTCTGGTTATTGCATTGCTTACCGATGGATTATCCTTACTATTTGCTATGATGTTTTGTCCTGATAAAGAAATTCTCGAAATGAAAACGGTGGAGGAACTTCTCGATAGAGATGATCCTTTATTTGAAAAAAATATTGCTTCCGCACTGCAGCTCAGCCTTCGTCATGAACAGGGAGAAGAGGTTGTTGTAGAAAGTACAATGAATGATATTGTAAGAAAACGTCTAGCTGATTTTCTGGATTATTTTGATACCTCCTTTGTTGCACTGGATAATGGTTATTCTTTACAGGCACCATTTTCTGAATTAGGTGATTATCAGGCACTGATTGCATTACTTTGTCAGTTAGATCTTGCGTGTATTTTATCGGATGAAGAATACCAGGAACTTTTTGGTCAAGTGGAGGGTGGCTTAGTGGTTCTGTTAAAAACACGTTTTCTGCTTTGGTGCAATAGTCAATGGCAGCAGCCAGAGGGAAAGGAGGCATTTATATGAGTATTTTTTTGATTGGAATGTGTTGTCTGCTTGAGCTTATTATTTTAAAAAGTGTGATGACGAGAGGGAAACAGTATGCAAGAATAGGAAGCGAACAAAACATAAAACTATGGACGGTTCATAGTATAAATGGAATGCTTTGTGTAATGATTTATCTGGCTTTTTTTTCTGGAAAGTTTGTGTGGGAACAAGGATATTTTAGTAAAATTCTATATGTAGTGATTTTGCTTGTGCTACTCCTTTTAGTGGAATTTATATCTCCTAGCAGACAGTTTTTATTTTTCTTCCATAAGACACCAAAAAGGGAACAGGAATTTCTTCATGAAATTGAAGAAAGTTATGATCGGTTTTATCAGTTTTTGGCTCAAATTCTGCTCTTACTCATGATAAATCTGGCTATTATAAAGTTGTGTTTTTATTTTATAGTCAAGAGGGGATGGAAATTTGCTGAGAATCAGTTAGCTAATTTTAACCAGTGTATGGTTTATGCTATGGGAGTCTTTGTACTTTTATTTTCTTGTATTAGTTTTCGTCAAATTATTACACAATTAAGTCTTACAAAAAATGGATATTTTCGTCAGGATGTTTTTCAGACCTTACGAAAAAAAGATGAGATACAGGAGCGGTTGCAGAGAAAACATAGAAAGTTGTAAAGGTATTCTTGTTGATAACCTATAAAAATTACTATATAATATGGCTATATAAAATGAATGGTAGAATTAATATAAAGTTCTTTTGATGATATTTGTTCTGCATTGTTATATCTTAGGAGGCTATAAATATGAAAAAACAAGGAAAAAGAATTTTTTTACCAGAAGGTTATTGGCAGGAAAAATATAAAAAATATATTCAAGATGGGAGTGTTCCAGAAACAGTTCTTTTAAATGAAACAACGATATGGTTAGAAGACCAAAATATATCTTGTGAACCAATCCAGTATATGAAAAATTTAAAGGAAATGGTAGTACATAATTGTGTATTGAAAGAATTTCATTGTGTGTGCGAAGTAGAAAATATTAGGAGAATGACTTTTGTGGAAACGACCTTTGATAAAGAGGATTTGTCTGTACTTATGCATTCCCCTAATTTAAAACAGTTAAGTTTAAACCGTATGTCTGCCAGAGGGGCAGAAAAATTGTATAATAAGGATTCTCTTAAAATTTTTTCTATAAGGACAGTTACAGATTTTTCTTATAAGGAATTACAAGAATTTCAGAAACTCACAATACTGGAAGTGGTGGATATGAATTTTTATGACTATACGTTTTTAACAAAGATGGAAAAGCTGACCTCATTAGAAATCATAGAGGAAGGAATTTGCAATCTGGATTTTCTTCCAAGTTTAAAAAATCTGGTTACACTTTGTATACGTGGTGAGGCACAAGATGAAAGCAGCCTGCCACAAATTCGGCATCTAAAAAAGTTGAAAAAATTTTGTTATCCAGTAAAGGATTTGTCTGTTTATCAGAATATGACTCAATTAAAGTCTATAGGTGTGTGTAAGGAAGGTTTGGAAAATATAGGTAGTCTGGCAGGCAGCAATGTGAATTATGTAAATATTTTTTCCACTAGAAATAAAGAGGAAGAAAAAAGTATAATAGAAGAAATAAAAAAATATGTGAAATTGACTGGGTATGGTATCATACAAAAGAGCAATCAATAATTTCTTATTTACGTTTGGGAGGATTTCTAGCAATGTATCAAATGACACCAGAAGAAAAAATATATTTAGATCAATATGATATAGAAGATTATGATCGTCCTTCCATTGCAACAGATATTGCAATTTTTTCTATATTAGAGGAAGGGGAACAGGAAAATTTCCGTAAACTGCCAGAAATAGCATTGAAAATTTTGTTGATTAAGCGGGCAGCCTATCCATACAAAGACTGTTGGGCATTACCTGGTGGATTTTGCAGACCGGGAGAAGATGTTTTAGAAACTGCGAAGCGGGAATTGTATGAGGAAACTAGTGTAGAAAGTGCATATTTACAATTGGCAGGTATTTTTGGAGAAAAGGACAGAGATCCTAGAGGCTGGATTATTTCTCATACTTATATGGCATTATTTGATGGGAAAAATCATAAGCTGCGGGCAGGAAGTGATGCATGGGAGGCAAAATGGTTTACGGTAGAGCTTTTCATAAAGGAACAGAAGAAGACAACAGTTCAGGATCAGGTTTGTCTATCTACACTCTATGAATTAATGTTATCAAACGATGAAGAAAGTGAGTTCAACTTTCACATACAAGTAAGGGAAAAAAAAGAGTTTGTGCAATACCATGAAAAGGTACGATATGAATGGATAGCAGGAGATGGGCTGGCGTTTGATCATGGAAAAATTATTGTGCATACATTATTACAGTTAAGAAAACAAGCAAAATATGATTTGCGTCTGGCATTTGATTTTGTACCAGAATATTTTACATTGGCTCAATTACAGCGTACTTTTGAATTAATTTTGGATGAAAAACTGATTACTCCCAACTTTCGCCGGAAAATAGCGGATTATGTGTTGGAGACAGACAAGTTTGTGGAGGGGGAAGGGCATAGACCAGCGAAATTATTTAAACGCAATGTAGAAGCTTTTTATAGCTGAATGATAATAAAATATGATAAAAGAAAGAGTAACCATTTAGGACTTAGAGAATGGTTACTTTTTTTATTTAGGAAAGCATTTTACAATTCGCTTTGTATATAAGGATTCTTGTGTAAATTGCATACGTATTAAAATTGGCTTGCGATTAAAAAATGTCGTTCATCACAAAAAAATGTCGTTTATCACAGAAAACATTTATAAGGAAAATATTATGATATAATAATCAAGCACAAAATGAAGATAAAGAATTAAGAGAAACAAAAGGAGGAAATATGGAAAGATATGTAGTGAAAGATGGTGCAACCTTGGTTTGCACTTATGGAAATCAAAATGGGAAATTACGAATACCGAGCAATCATGGCTCTATTGTCAAATATGGAAATGAGGCTGTTATTACAGATTTTATTCCAGAAGTAAATATTCCATCCTTTGGAATATGTTCCTGCCCATCAGGAGGCGGTGTATGTATTCCCTTAACGGTACTTCCGTGGATACAAGGGAAAGACAACTTAACAATCGGAAAAATACCTGCGGTAATGGATGACAGCTTTCTTCCCTGTCTAAAGGGAGGCATTATTTCAGTGAAAAAACATGGACAATAAAGGAGAATCAGTATATGGCAAGTGGTACATATAAAGAGTTGAAAACAAATATAAAATGCATACAAGAAATACAGAAATTTTCCCTAGTGCAAGAATTGAATGAGCATGTTCAAATGAAAATGACTGCTATTATTAAAGAAAAAGAAAAGGATGAATATGTGAAGTCCGTATCATCGAAAGAGCCAATCGAAGTGTATGTAGAAAAAAATACAATTTTTAAAGGAATCATAAAGACAGCAAAGATTCGGCAGGAGGGAGGATTTTACTTTCTGGAAATACAAGGGATATCCTATTCATTTTTAACAGATATTAAGAAAAAGTGCCAATCTTTTCAGGATAAAAACCAAACTTATACAGGAATGATAAAATCTGTACTTTCTGGTTATGAACATAGTGGTGTTTTGGATTTTGCATCAGAGGGGGCAGCTATTAAAAAATTGCAATTGCAGTATTATGAGACGGATTGGAATTATATAAAGCGAATGGCTTCCCATTTTAACGCTGGCATTATTCCAGAGTGTAAAATGGATGGACCAAAGATATATTTTGGGGTACCGAAAGGAACAAATCTGGGAGAAATAGAGGACTATGAGTACAAAATATCCAAAGATATTGCACATTATATGAAAGCCTCTAAGAATACAAATCAAAAGCTGACAGAAAAGGATAGTATAGCCATACAGATAACAAGCAACAAAGATTTTAATATAGGTGATTATGGAACCTTTCGCAATAACAAAATGTTTATTCAAAAGAAAATGGTAAAAATGAATAAAGGCATTTTGCGGTATGATTATGTTTTCACTTCTAAAAATGGTCTTACTAAATCAAAAATATTCAATGCAAAATTTGTGGGAGTGTCTATAAAAGGAAAAGTTTTGGAACGTGTCAGGGATAATCTAAAAGTACATTTGGAGATTGATAATGCCCAGGACAAATCTAAGGCATGGTTATTTCCCTATACAACCATGTATGCATCTGAGGGTAATAGTGGCTGGTATTGTATGCCTGAAGAAAATGATACGGTTTTGGTCTATTTTCCAGATGCAGAGTCAGGAAATGCGGTGGCAACAAGCTCTATACGAACACAAAATAGTGGAGGAGATAAGATAGATAATCCGCAGATTAAATATTTTAGGACGGCAGATGGCAAGGAAGTAATGTTTAGTCCAGAGGAAATTGTGATTACCTGTAGTGATAATGCCATTTATATTTCCTTAAACCAGTCAAATGGGATAACAATTTCCAGTACCGAAAATATCAAAATCAAAACAGATAAAAAACTTACATTGGAGGCAGAAGAAAAGATAACCATAAAGGCGGAAGAAGAAATTAAGATGGAATGCAAATCTAGTGAAATAAAAATGAATGGAGATATTGATATCCGTGGAGATGAAGTAAAAGTAAATAGTTAGATATAGGAGACTGTGACAATGAGAAAAAACTTAGTAAACCATGAAGGTGTTTGTTTATATTGTCCGATTATGTTGGAATGTGTAACGAAGATAAGGTTCGGGCAAAAATATGGTGCACATGCATGGATAGAAATAGAAGGCATTCTTCATGGAGAGGAAGATGTGGAGAAGGTATATTCCATAAATATGCAAGATACCATAATGTTGAAAAAGAAGGATAAAATTTTATTCTCTGGTGTTTTTGTAAAGACAGAACTGGAAAAAAGAGGAGAATTGTACCAAGTTATTATGACAGGGAACAGTAAAAGTATTCTTTTGGATTTAGAAAAGAGACAGAAGAGTTATCAAAAGAATACAACATTTAAGGAAATTTTTGAAGAAAAAATAGGAAATAATGGCGTGATAAAGATGCAGCCATCTATGGAGAAACAGGAGAAAAAGCAGCTATATGTGCAATACTGGGAAACAGACTGGGATTTTCTAAAACGTATTGCATCACAGGAAAATGCACAAATTTGTCCGGATATCAATGTGGAAAAGAACAGCATTATAGTAGGTGTACCAAACGGCAGGGAAATAACAGATAAGTTTGCAAGGTACGAGTTGGAAAAAAGTATAGAGAATTTTCTGAGAAGCCAGGCAGATGGACAAGCAAGGATAGATAAGGAGTATATGACATTAAAAACAAAGTCTTATAAGAACTATAAAATTGGAGACAGGATTTGTTTTGAAAAATATCACTTGGTTTTGGCAGAAGTTTTCATGCAATATACAGATGGTCTCTTAGAATATACATATACGTGGAAACATGAGAAAGGAATGAAATGTCGGAAAAAGTATAATAAAAAAATTAAGGGAGCATCTGTAGATGGAAAGATAATCAAAGTGGAAAAAGACCGTGTAAAACTTCATCTTTCTATAGACAGCAGCCAGTCTGTATCAGAAGCCATATTTTTTCCTGTTGCAATTGGTTATACAGCAGAGGGGAGTACGGGATTGTATACAGCAATGGATGAGGGAGAGTGTGTAAAATTGTATTTTCCCTCTGCAAATGAAAAAGATGCGTATGTCCGTTGTGTGGATAAAAATGATAAAGAAACCAGCCAGCATTTCTCCAATCCAGTTAGTAAGTGTTATGGAACACTTTATGGAAGTTCTATTTGTACAACAGAGGATGGTGTGCTGATCACATCCAGTAAAGATGAAATTTATATTAAGATGGGTGAGACAGAAGGAATAGAGATACATTCCACAGAAGATATCAATATTTATAGTGAAAAAGAGATAGATATAGATTGTAAGAAAATGAAAATTAAGTCGGAAGATAAAATTATATTTCAGACAAAAGAGGATTTATTACTTGTGGATGAGACCATTTTTATGAATCCCAATAGATAAAGGAGAGGGTAATATCGAGTATTATATTATAAAAAATGACAGTATCATTTCCAATTTAGTAAAAATAAAATTACCTGAGAAAAAGTTAGAAAAACAGGAACCATTTGTTGTATTTGCAGATTTAGGAGAAAATGTAGAATGCCCCGATATTCTTGTAATAAGTCAGATGATGCATAAGATGGTTTTAGTATCTGATCGGATGAAAAAATTAATGCAGCATTATACAGAAAAGATGTGTGCAACAGCGGTTATTGTTATGGATGCAGAAAGAAAAAGACAGGAAAATTATTGGAATATCCATTTGGAAGAGGTGGATTGTATTTTAAATAAAGAGACTGGCGTATTTCTGAAAATAGAAAATTTGCACTTAAATGAAGAAAAAATAAGAGGAAAACATCTGTTTGAAATAAAGGTGGGCAATGAAAGTTATCTATGCTGTTCCCTGGTTTTTGCAGAAAATGTAATGAGAAAAAATTATTATGGTGCGGAGTGGATAAAAGTTTTCTTGAATGACTAAAAAAGGAAGGCAGGGATAAAGTATGCTGGAGGAAAAGTGGTCTTATGCGGAACAGATTGTGAAGAGACAGAGAAGATATCAGAAAACGGAAACTATAAATTATCTAGAACCTGAGAATCAATTAGAGGATGGATTTCTTATTATAAACTATAAGAAACGAATGGTGGAACGAAAGAAGATGGCAGAAGGAAAAGTATCTATGATAGTGCCCAAAGACTGGAGGCAGGCAGATATAGAAGAGGAAGGTTTCTTTTATTATTATTCACCTTATGAGAAGGAGGTATTCATGCTTATGGTACTAGACGATCAGGAAGTGGAAGATATGTCAGTTCAGGAATGGGCAGAAGAGGAGTATTGCTATTATGCTTTTTATAAAACAGGAGAGAAACATATATTTCATGGAGTTTTCCGTTTTCACAAATACCGTAAAAAAACATGGAAGAAGATTATTCCACAAATGATAGAGTCTATGAAGATAGATGATTGCGAAACATAATTGAGGTTTAAGATAATAAGAGTTTTGCAATTGCCTATCAGTCAAGAAACAGAAAGGATAAAAAATGAACCAAGAAAAATTAGAGATGTTTTACAAAAAAGAGGTTACATATCGATTAAACAGTCTTTATGATGAAATATTTGAATTATTGGAATTTAAAAGTGATTTTTATAAAAAGAAATGGCTGGAACAGCTAAATCTCTTGTTTGAAGAAATTTGTAAAAAGCAGAAACAGGGAGAGATTGGAAAGCTGGGATATATCCACTTTACATTTTTGAGGATGCATGTATTGCATAAGGAAGATACACTTACCGTGTATGGTTATGAAAAAGAGGGATACTTTGGACAGGAGTATACATTGGGAACAATAGATATATCCTGCTTTATGGAGAAATTCCGACAGGTATGGCAGGAACTGGAACAGGTGTCACTTAAGTATATAGGAAAAATCAACAGAATGGATATAAAGCGTCTTATGTTGGAAGAATCCAGTGGATTTCTGGGGATATGGTTTTCCATGTTGCGTCAGTATCGGAGAGAGTGGCTGTTACTTCCAGCTTTTCAGGAGATAGAAAAAGAAGAATATTTCAGGGTACAGATTGGAGAGTACTATGAGCCGCCAGTGGTATTGTATGTGGGGAACCAGAAGAAAAAAGAATATGAAGTGAAAAAGAAGATAAGACGGGAGAAAGCATACAATGGATGGGACTTCCGGGAATGCAGACTGGACAGCATGGAATTTTCCAACAAAGAATGCAGTGACAGCTTTTGGGAAAATACAAGCGTAAGGGAGGGGAAATGGAACCAGATGGATCTCAGAGGTTCGGTATTTGAAAATGTCCAGATGGCAGGAAGTGTAATGAAAGAGAGT
>JAAVZU010000114.1 GCA_022791815.1 Lachnospiraceae bacterium | reverse complement strand
GATTTCTGTATAAGAATATACAAATGAATAATGAATATACAAAAAGAATTGCCAATACTAAATGAATATAGCATAATAATTACATAATTACGATTTTCAAATTTTCTGCACCTAGACCACAGCCTAGGTGCCAATTTCTCTCATGTTATTCCCGCCAAAGATATTATGGCGGCTTACTTACGTTTAAACACTAACTTCAAAGAACTATTCTCATCTGCAATGGTAAGTTCATCATCTGTAATAGTTCCTTTGATGGTTCCTTCCTCTGTCTCAGAAGTAATTGAGATATTATTTCCCTCAATCGTATAAGTTCCTTCACTTTCTTCACTGGATGCAGTCATTTTGATAGTAACTGTTCCTTCCTTAAAAGTAAATGTTGTTCCGCCAATTCCTTCTTCTTGGAGCTGGCTGGCCGTTACTTCAACTTCTCCAGAATATCCTTTTATCAATTCCCAAGTTCCCTCGGCTATATCTTTACTGCTGCATGATACTAATCCCACAACTAGAATAATACCAAACAATAAAGCACTCCATCTTTTCTTCAATACAGTTTCCCCCTATACAACTTTAAGCTGAAAACGACGGACAGCACGCTCATCATCTACTGATATCCTTTGAATATCTGCTCCAATGCCACGTAGTTTCTCTTCAAAATCTTCATATCCACGCTGAATATATTCAATCTGGTCTACTTGGGTAACCCCTTTTGCTGCCAACCCTGCCATAACTAATGCAGCGCCTGCACGCAAGTCAGGTGCACTAACTGCAACACCACTCAGTCCTTCAACACCATCAATAATAGCAGTATTTCCCTCTACTACAATTTTTGCTCCCATACGTGCTAGTTCATCCACATATTTAAAGCGGTTTTCAAAAATACTTTCTGTTACAATACTAGTTCCTTCTGACATTGCAAGCAATGTTGCAATCTGTGGCTGCATATCTGTTGGAAAACCTGGATATGGCAACGTCTTTACATGAGTAGATCCCAAACGTTTTGAACCAATTACTCGAACCGCATCATCATATTCTTCTACCACTGCACCAATTTCCGTAAGTTTTGCTGTAATTGCCTCTAAATGCTTTGGTATTACGTTCTTTATTACTACATCTCCCTTTGTAGCTGCCGCCATACACATAAAAGTTCCAGCCTCAATTTGATCTGGAATAACAGAATATTCCGTTCCATGCAGCTTTTCTACACCTTTAATACGAATTACATCTGTACCTGCACCTTTAATGTTAGCTCCCATACTATTTAAGAAGTTCGCCACATCTACAATGTGAGGCTCTTTTGCCGCATTTTCAATTATACTATTACCCTCTGCCATCGTTGCTGCCATCATTACATTAATGGTTGCCCCAACTGAAACTACGTCCATGTAAATATGAGTTCCTACCAACTTTTCTGCCTTTGTTGCAATCATCCCCTGTTCAATCTCAACGGTTGCACCTAATGCCTTAAATCCCTTAATATGCTGGTCAATTGGACGGCTTCCAATGTTACATCCTCCCGGCAGTGCCACATGAGACTCTTTGTATTTGCCAAGCAATGCACCTAGTAAATAATAAGAAGCACGAATCTTACGGATAAATTCATAGTCTATACTCATGGAGTCAATATGACTTCCATTAATCTTCACTGTATTTTTATTGATATGCTCTACATGCACACCAATCTCCTGCATTGCCTGTAATAAAACCCGGATGTCCCTTACATCAGGCAAATTCTCCAAAATCACATCATCATCTGTCATAATTGCTGCTGCCAATAATCCTAATGCAGCATTTTTTGCACCACTAATGGTTACCTCACCTTCTAGCGGCTGACCACCTCTCATAATATACTGTTCCATCTTAGCACCTCTATCTATATTCTAACGAAACACGACTATTTCGTGTTTTAATAAATGGGGTATTCCCAGTCCCTTTTGTTAAACCCTTCTTTTGTTAATAATTCTTTGTAAAACTTACTGTAACCATATTTATAACAGTTCAGACATATCATTCATATTCTACTAGCATATATCACGTATAAGATACTATTAACCATATAAATATATTCATGTAATGTATTACATATACTTTTACATGACTGAACTGTAACCATGCTTTTGATTATATCACAACGGCAGAAATTAGCAAGGGGGGAAAAAATTTCTGTTGTTTCTGTTCAGAACCTCTCTCTTTGCCCCCTGCTAATTATACAAATCCACTAACTCTTTTTTCAATTGTTTGTGCAAGCTCTGTAATAGAGAGTTCTTCACAATCAATTGTAATATGTGCATACTTTTCATACAACGGACATCTTTCTTCGTACAATTCCTTTAAATCCTGCCCTGGTTTTAGCACAACACCACGCTCTTCCAAATCTCCCAGTCTTGCTTTAATCTCTTCATAATTCCATTTTAAATATACAACAATCCCTATTTTTCGTAAGTGTTCCATTGCTTCTCCACCATAAACTGCACTGCCTCCAGTAGCAATTACACGGTCTTTTGTTTCTATACTTTGATTTACCCGGTTCTCAATAGCAATAAATCCATCGACTCCTTCTTCTTTAATAATATCAGTCAATAGACGTTCTTCTTCTTCTTGGATAACTAAATCTGAATCAATAAATCCTAATCCTAATATCTTCGCTAATACAACACCTACTGTACTTTTGCCAGATCCTGGCATTCCAATTAATACTATGTTCTTCATGTTTTTTCTCCATTATTAATTACATTAACTATAAAAGTCCTGTCAAACTGTATAAGTATGCAGGGCGATAATCTGGAATACAAATACAGTTGGTGATTGCAAGAGTGCAAAGCACACAGCAGTCAACTTTTAATTATAGTGATGTCTGTTTTATAATTTATTTTTTTCTGTTCTCAAAATATACAAACGAATCTATAGCATCCAAAATATCTTTAAAATTTTCTCTTGGTGCAGCTTCTATATATTTTTGTAATATTTCTATCTGTGAATCATTATGATATCTTCCATAAAAAATGTCAAACAAATTATGCCCTCGTACATAAATTTTTATCGTTTCCATATTCTTTTTGATATCTTCTCTGGAATTTATCCGCATTCCAGTAGCTTTTATCATACGTTTCACACTGCCTATTTTATGAAGGTAGTCTTTATACTTCTTATACAATGTATTATAAAATTCATCTTCATTTCGTATAACACCAATTTTCGTCATAATTTTAGGATCTAAAAAGTAATTCTCAAAAGAATAATATTTTAATATCAATACATTCTTTGGTGTTACTCTTGGAAGATTGCCTTCTAACTCTTCTTTTGCCCTCTGCTCATAATAACTACAAAGTTGTTTTACTAAATGTTTTGGATTCTTACCATCACTATCCCGAATCATTAGAAACTGGTTTTTTAAATATAATTTATTAATATACTTTAAATTAGCGTATGTCTTTATATTGGTACAACTATTGGTAGGTATTATGGAAATCCGCTGCAATTTCCCCTCATCATCATATATTTCTGAATAATATTTTTCAAGAAGAAGAGGAAGCCGCTGACTATCCTGCTTCCCTTCCACAATAAAAACAAAACTTACATTCATCAAATCATTGGCTGTATAACCCAAATCATCCAATATCTCATCTATATCATTGTCCTCTTCGATAGTGGTATAATATGAGTCATCTAATATCACTTGTTTGATCTGTCTATGTGAAAAGTTAAATATCATATTAGGAGAATGCGTGGAAAAGATAACCTGATTTTTCTTAGAAAGGCGATATAATATCTCGCTTGCCACTTTTTGCAGTTGTGGGTGCAGAAAAATCTCAGGATCCTCCATCATAATAATACATGGTATAGTATTTTCATCCTCCACATATGTCTCCAATAAGGATAAAGCATAAATGCTTCGCAATCCTTCGCTTAATGTTGATATTTCTCCCATAGTTTTCCTATCTTTGTTATATACTTTTGTTTCTATGGAAAATATATTTTCTGGACTAAAATTCACTTCTAATCTTATCTCTTGGGAACCACTTCCATTTTGATGAAAATGACGGTTTAATTTATCTGTAAATTCGTGTATATTTACAAACATCATCTTATATTCCATAAGTCTGACCGTTTCAAATATGCTTA
This sequence comes from Lachnospiraceae bacterium, assembly GCA_022791815.1. GTDB lineage: Bacteria > Bacillota > Clostridia > Lachnospirales > Lachnospiraceae > CAG-411. Next base: position 5,219 of record JAAVZU010000114.1, on the reverse strand, counting down.
ATTCTTCTGGACTTTTTCCATGGATGGATTCTATACATTTAAAACAACGGTTACATTTTTTAGAAGTGTCATAACTGCATACATTTTCCCGGATCTCCTGCAAGGAATTTTCATCATGAAACCGAAAGACTTCATCTTGTATTTCCTGAATATTGCGGCTATGGTCAATATGATAAGTCTTAGGGAATATCTCTTTGATATAAGGGTTATTTTCACTATATCCATCCTCATACTTTATCACACCTTCTGGAGATACCCTGCATGTAAAAGAAAATTTTCCATCCTGGTATGATGGAATTTTTTCTCTAAAATCTTTTTCCCATAAATCATATTGTTTATGACTATTCACCAATCTTTCACGATGAAAATTTAACAAATCCTGCTCATTTAATTCTACCTCCATGGTTACAGCAATGGACTCTGCTGGATCCATAAAATGTCTTGGCTTAATTTCAAACTGTCCTGCTACCAGACAAATAGCATCAATAACTACGGTTTTACCAGTATTATTTTTTCCCACCAGTATAAGTGCATTATCTAATTCCTTAATCTCTAATTCTTTAATAGATTTAAAATTTTTAATATACAAATAAGAAATCTTCATAAACACTCACCCCTTTTTCTTATCCTATAACTATTCCTTTTCATGAACAATTATGTTATCCTTTATTTTATAGTATACCAAATTTTCCCCTTTGAAACAATCGTTATTGTTTACTCACATGCTTGACACTTGCTATTAATCTATGTGCCAAGAACATAGAACAGGCAAAAATACAGTGTTTTAACAGCCATTTTTTAATATTTTTATTATTATATATATTCTGGTAAAGTACAAATAACAAGTCTAAACTATTACTCTTTGATAAAAGATATCCCAATCTTTGTTGATTTTTTTGGAAAATAGGGTATAATGGTGTTAAGGGACTATTATAACGAAATGGGGGATTTTAACATGAGTTATTTGGATATTGAATCCGTTACAGATGGTTTTCAAGACAAAGTGCATGAGAATTTAAAATTTAGAACAGGGAAGTTTACATGGCAGATTAGATTCAATACGCCACTAGATCCTTCCACAGTGAATAATGTAAATTTATACGTAACCAACCTTAGTATGGCTCCCATGCAGACATCTATTACTTATGATGCTGCAATGAATTTAATTGAAATTGAACCTCTTGATTCTTACAATAAAGATGAATCTTATATTCTTCATATCACCACAAAAGTTAAATCAAAGGGTGGTAAGGCGCTAAAACAGCCTATTAAGTTACAGTTTAAAATTTAAAATTAAAGTATTTATAATTATTTTTTAAAAAGGCATCCCCCTTAAGGTGATGTCTTTTTTAAACTATCTTATTGTTATAGAAGAAAAGTGCTTAGAGCGTTCTATATCTTCTTTCATATTCTGATATATCCCTTCTTGAATTGATTCTTCTAATAGTTCTTCTGCTGCTTCCCTTGTTACTTCCTGCCATGCATATACTTCGGATTTCTCCCAGTCATAAGAAGAATTATTCTCTGTAAGAACTACTTCCTCTTCTAAAATGGTATTCATTACCTTCACTGCATCTACTACCTCAAGTTTTGATAGATTATACTGTTTGAAATATACTTCCAAGCAGTCATTTACCCCACAGAAACAGGTTATTTCTTTTATATTCCCTTTCTTATCTGTTGCTAAATGTAAACAACTATCACAAAAATGATAATCATGTTCATAATGTCCAAATTCCCCATTTAATTTTATATTTTGGATATTATCCCCTAACTCAATTATAGTACCTTCTATTGTAATTGTATCATATCCACACTCCTCTGCATAAGACTGTTTTAAACTTTCCATCTCATCATAGCTTAATTAGGCAAAATTAAATACTGTTTAGCATATTACACTAAACAGTATTTAAAGAAAAATTATTCGTTTTGTAATACATTCATTAAAGCAGGAATAATCTGTTTTTTTCTGGATACGATACCATGCAGATACATTCTTTCCTCTTCTTCAGATTTGAAGGCTTTCTTTGCTGCCTCCTCGGCTCCTTCACCAAATATTAATAAATCTGTTGATTCTTCCATAATATCCGTAAGCATAAAGAATAACATATCTGCTCCATGCTCTTCAAATGTTTTCTCAATATATGGGATCATGCGTTCTTTTAACTTCATTAGTTCGCCATCATCCATAGAAGTAATCTGTCCTACACCAAAGGTTACATCTCCTGCTGAGAATTTTTTGAAATCCTGGTAGAAGATTTCTTCTGGAGACTTTCCAGATAGATTGCTTCCTGCTGCAAACATTTCTTTTGCATAAGCTTCTACCTCAAACCCTGCTATTGCTGCCAATTCTTCTGCCACCTGACGGTCAACTGGTGTACAAGTCGGTGAACGGTATACTAGTGTATCAGAAAGTATTGCGGAACACATTATACCTGCTATTGCTGGTTCAATATCTATACCATTTTCACGATACATCTGAGTAACAATTGTTGAAGTACAGCCTACTGGCTGATTTCTAAAGTAAACTGGCCCCATTGTCTCAATATTTCCGATTTTGTGATGATCAATTATTTCTAAGATATTTGCACTATTCAGACCATCTACCGCTTGAGATACTTCATTATGGTCAACTAGAATTAATTCTTTTTTACGGACATTTAACAAATCCCTTCTGGAAATCATACCAATATAATGTCCATCACGATCTAAAATTGGGAAATCTCTATGGCGTTTCTCTGCCATAATATTGCGAATGTCATCCAAAAAGTCTTCTGTACTAAAGGTTACAAAATCCTCTTTACGCATAAAGAAATCAACTGGCATACTTTGGTTAATTAAACGTGATGCTGTATAAGTATCATACTTAGTCTTAATAATTGAACAATCATTATTTTCTGCAAGCCGCATAATTGTTTTAGAAACTTCCGCCCCCATACATACTACAATACATTTTGCACGCATTTCTATGGCACAAAGCTGTGCTTCATAGCGGTCACCTAGAATTACAAGATCTCCACCATCTACATAATTTTCCATTCTCTCCGGATTCGCAGCTCCAATCAATACCTTTCCTGTTTCCAGATATCCCTCTGCATCTCCTACAATCATTTCTCCTTCCAATACTTCAAGAATATTGCGGTATGGTGTCTTTGCTCTTGCCAAAATAGTGCTATCGTAAATGTTCATGTAAGATTTTGCAATATCTGCTATTGACAGCAGTCCTTCCAAATTACCTTCTTTGTCAATAATTGGAAGGGTTACCAGATTGTCTTTGTCCATAATATCCCATGCTTTTTTTAAGGATATATCTTTCTTTGTACCAGGAACATGACGAATCTCCATATCTTTCACCTGTTCCCTGACATCTGAAATATAATCTGGCGTCTTCATTCCAAAACGTTGTAATACAAACTCTGTCTCTGGACTAATCTGTCCTGCACGCTTTGGTGTAAATTTCTTTCCAGTTATTTTTTGCTTTAAGTTTGCATAAGCAATCGCAGAACATATAGAATCTGTATCTGGATTCGTATGTCCCACTACAAATACATTTGGTTCTTTTTTTGTAATCATGATATCCTCCACTCCATTCATAGTAGTGCCTGCATCAGCAGGCATGTAAATTATTATAAAAATTTTATCACCAGATATAACAGTTGGGTTATACTTTTTCAAAAACCAAATGTAATATCCAGCGTATAACTTTATGTGTATGAGCAAATAGAGCTACCGCTCAGCTTGCGAATACATACGAAAATCTTTTTGATAAACACATTAAAGAATAAGGAAAATTTTACAAAATGTCAAGCCCTAGTTCCAATTTGGCATCCCTAAAACACAATCCAATGTGGAAAATATTTCTGCATAATCTTATATTCATTCATAAAATCATCCATATATGGTTTTCCATCATTTAATACTACAATAACATTATTTCCCAATTCTTCTACCATATTCATAATAGACTGAGCAGTATCTGGAGTTATCTTTTTTGCACTAGTTATATGTAACATTCTGCCTGACACCTGTCCATAATTCTGTTCCAAATGCATCTTATTAAGTTCCTCTGCTAATATAGTTACTGGTTGTTTATTTTCTATTACTCCATGTTCACACAATATATCTGCCATATTGGCACATAATACAATCGCATTATCAGGATTTTTACTGGTAACAATCAGATTTCTGGCTCCTGTTCCATCAAAAACACTTTGCAAGAAGCCAAGTATTCCTTCACAAACTGAAAGATTTTGTTGGTATTGAGGGAATAAATTAGACACATCTTCCATGCTCACACAAGATTCTTGTTTTTCTTTCTTTTCTGGAAATTCTATGACTTTTGCTGCTTCTTGTAATTTATCTTCATAAACAACATTCGCTTCTTGCTCAGTAAATGTATCCTGTGTTTTTTTGCCCATATACCGTTTTACTACTCCTGTAGTAACACCATTCTTCAAATCATTATCAGTAGAGTTCAACTGAACTTTTCTCTGTTTTTTATTATCTTTCATTGCAGCTGGTTTTACTTTTACTACATTTACTCTTGCTTCCCCTTGTACCCGATTGTCTTTATTCAGTTTAGAATTATTATTCCCCTCTTCCTCATCTGCTATTTTCTTGTTTTCATTTTTGTCCTTACTATTTTCAGATACTTTTACTTTTTCATTTGTATTTACTATATTCGTATCTTTCTTCCCCGCCTGATTGTCTTTTTCACGTCTACCTAACAATCTCCGGAAAATATTCATCGTTTTTTGCTCTCCAGTTATATTCTCCGTTTTCTCTTCAATATTCTGAGACATATCTTGCTTAACACTATTTCTATCTCGCTGTACATAAGCTGGAATTTCCTTCTGCTCCTCCTCTGTTTCCTCTTTTTGAATCTTTTCTTCTACTATTTCTTTTTTGCTTGTTTTTTCTTTATGTTCTGTTCCTTCGCAGGTTTGTTCTTCCTCTTCTTCTATTTCTTCATATTCGGTTACTTCTTCATTGGTTTGTTCTTCCTCATATACTTCCTCTTCAAACTCCAATTCTTCTTGTTTTGGTTCTTCTTCGCCTGTTTCGTCTGTTATTTCTTCATATTGAAATTCTTCTTCATTGGCTTGTTCTTCCTCATATACTTCCTCTTCAAACTCCAATTCTTCTTGTTTTGGTTCTTCTTCACCTGTTTCGTCTGTTATTTCTTCATATTGAAGTTCTTCTTCATTGGCTTGTTCTTC
>JAAVZU010000113.1 GCA_022791815.1 Lachnospiraceae bacterium | reverse complement strand
TCAGCCATGTCATTCATATTTTGCATGACCAAAATATCACCTCAGATTATTTTCTTAATCCTAGCTTTTCAATCAATGCACGATATCCGTCCAAATCTTTCTTCTTCAAATAAGCAAGTAATCCTCTTCTCTGACCTACCATCTTTAAAAGACCTCTTCTGGAATGATGATCTTTTTGATTTACTTTTAAATGCTCTGTCAACTCTTTGATTCTCTCTGTCAACAATGCAATCTGAACCTCAGGTGATCCTGTATCTGTTGCTGTTCTTCCATAAGTTGCAATAATCTCTGCTTTCTTTTCTTTACTAATCATAATATATCCTCCTAATCATAATCGCCAGCTACTAAGGTATAGGTCGGATAATCCAACACCTGAGTAACGGCTTATTTCATACCTTGGTATATTAACACATTTTAATCCTCTTGTAAAGAGATTTTTATATTTTTTGCATACTCCATATCCCGATGCATCTGTGCTTTTAATTCTTCCAACGAAGAAAACTTCTGTTCACTTCTTACAAATTCACATAAAGAAACCTTAACTGTCTTTCCATACAAATCACCATTATATCCAATAATATGGGTTTCAACACCAAGTTTATGTTCCCCACTTACTGTAGGCTTATTTCCAATATTGGTAACTCCTCTATATTCTCCTTCTGGCAGAAATACTTTGGACACATACACACCTTTAGGCGGAATAATTTTTGCTTCCTCAACTTCCTGATTTATAGTAGGCATTCCTATAGTACGTCCTAATTGTTTTCCATGAATGACCTCTCCCAAAATAAAATATGGTTCTCCAAGAAGCCTGGTTACCTTTTTCATATTCCCAGATTTAATTTCATGGCGGACTCTGGTACTGCTTATTACATGATTATCTTCCTGGATTTTTTCCAAAGAGACAACTTTATAACCATATTCTGCCGCATGTTTACGAAGAAGCGTTACATTACCTTTCCGTTGATATCCAAAATGAAAATCTTTCCCCACTACAACTACTTTTGCATCAAGTTTTTTTATCAAAACCTCTTTTATAAAATCCTCTGGTTCCATTGACGCAGTTTCCTTTGTAAATGGATAAGAAACCAATACATCTACATCGAGTTTTTCCAACTTTTCTATTTTTTCTTCTGTAGTATCTATCAATTTTGCCTCTCCTCTGGAAAATAAGGTGTATGGGTGCAGGGCAAAGGTAAATACTACCGCCTGTAACTTCTGTTTTTTATACTTTTGAATCTCTTCTATAAGCAAACGATGTCCCCTATGAATGCCATCAAACTTGCCCAGACACACAGCAGAATCCTTCAGACAGAATTCCTCTGTATTTAAAATTTGTTTCATAAAAGCCTCCATCATTCATCTCATGCTAAAGTCACAAGTGTTTTTACATTTCTAAAAACATCTTTACTGGTTTATAAATCTCTTCTTTTTCTTCTAGCTTATATAATCCCACAAATTTGCCCCTACTGTCATACACACGAATCCAATCACCTATTCCCTCTTTAAAGGTCCCTATATTTCTTTTTTGGAAAAAATTTCCATTATAAATTAATTTGTCTGCATTTTCCTTTATATAAATAGCTGGATTATTTATAAAATATTTATCTACAGCTATAATTATCTCTTCTACTTTGCCTTCCTTTGTCAATTGATCTATCTGTGTCAAAGATAAACTTTCTTCCATAGTAAATCTGCTTACCCGTGTTCGTACTAAAGATTTCATAACACCGCCACATCCAAGCTTTTCTCCAATATCATGACAAAGAGTTCTAATATAAGTTCCTTTGGAACAAGTAACTTCAAATTCTACTTCCTTTTCCTGCCAATTGACATCTAAAATTTTAATCGCATGTATCTTCACTTCTCTAGGCTTCCGCTCTATTGTCTTTCCCTCTCTTGCAAGTTCATATAGCTTTTTGCCATTTACCTTTAATGCAGAATACATTGGAGGGATTTGCTGATAATCACCTAAAAAAGAATACAATGCCTGCTCCATCTCTTCCCCGCTACATTCTACCACCGATTCCTCCAAAATTTTTCCTGTCATATCCTGAGTATCTGTTACCACACCAAGTTTTAAAACAGCTTTGTAAGTCTTGTCTTTGTCTGTCAATAAATCACAAAGCTTTGTAGCATTTCCAAGACAAACGGGAAGTACACCAGTTGCATCTGGATCGAGAGTTCCTGTATGTCCAATCTTTTTCTGATGTAAAATTCCACGAAGCTTTGCTACCACATCATGAGAGGTAAAGCCTTTTTCCTTATATACATTGATAATTCCATTCATGGTATTTATTCTCCTCTATGCTAAGACTTAAGCAGTAACCATGTAAATATCTAAACTATTGTCTTAAGCATTCATTTGTATCTCACAATATCCCAGCAAAGTATTTATAACATCATGGAAGGTTCCTGTCATCGTACATCCAGCTGCACGGACATGTCCGCCACCACCAAATTTCAATGCAATCTCACTTACATCTACTTTCTTTACTGACCGCATACTGACTTTATAGGTAAGAATACCCGTTTCCACTAATAGGATAGCCACCTCTACTCCTTTTGTTAAACGCAGCTGTTCTATGATACCATCTAAATCCCCAGAATTTGCTCCAAAAAATTCCATCATTCTTTGGGTTACACAAGAGACAATACCTTTTCCTTCTAATACCATCATACTTTCTAATAGTACCCGGCCTAGAATTTGGTTTTGTATATATGTTTTCTGGTAGAAAGTTTCATCAATCACCTTTGCTGTATCTACACCCTTTTCTATCAATACTCCTGCTATCTCCATAGTTTTTCTTGATGTACTTTCATACTTAAATACACCACTGTCATGAATAATACCAAGATACAGAGCTGTGGCTATCTCACAATCAATCTTTTCCTCTTCCAGCAATTGGTAAATTACTTCTGCGGTAGAGCTGGCATTTGCTTCTACAATATTCAAATCTGCATAATTTAAATTACTAATATGATGATCCACACAAATCGTTTTCTTAGAATTTTCAAAGTACACTTTAGCATCTCCCAGTCTTTCTTTATCACTGGAATCTGCTACAACAAACAAATCATACTTCTTTCCATCACTACATTCAGTTTTGCTTTTCTGTATACTTTCTAAAAATCCAAATTGTTCTGGTATACTTTCAAAATATACATCTATTTCCTTATTAGGAAACACTTTAGAAAAATACTGATACAATGCCATACAAGATCCTACACAATCTCCATCTGGTCTTATATGCCCTGCTATCATAATAGAGTTTGCTGCAGTAACTTCCTGCCAGAACCGTTTTTTTAATTGATTCATATATCATTCTCCATTCTTTTCTACTCTAATTTTCATAACTTTCATTCATAGTAACATTATATAAAAAATGATGTCTGTATTTCTTTCAGTCCCATGAACAAAGACGCCCTGTTCTAATATTTCACTAGAACAGAGCAATTGCTGTAATGTTTATTCGTTACTGTTCACACACAAGCTTGACACTTGCTGTCAAGCTATGTGCCAAGATGTAGAATAGTCAAGAATCCAGACTTTCGCCGAAGGCGAATTCTATATAGGCTGGATTCCGTTACTGTTTGCACCGTAGGTGTGAACAGTAACGTTTATTCTGTATCTTCCCTTACAATATCTTTATTTACTTCATCAATTAATTTTGACATATTAACACCATACTCGATTGATTCATCTATCAAAAATGTCAATTCTGGTGTGTTTCGTAAATTGATAGTACTTGCAAGATGTTTACGAATAAATGGTGTTGCACTGCGAAGCCCTTCTAATGTGGCCATTTTCTTCTCCTCATCACCATATACACTAATATATACTTTTGCATGTTTTAAATCAGGTGTCACCTCTACATCAATAACAGAGGTCATCGGATCAATTCTTGGGTCTTTAATCTCCTGACTAATTACCTTACTTAATTCTTTATGCACTTCTCCATTGATTCGTGTATTTTTTATACTGTTCTTTCTCATGCTTACCTCCGGTTTTCTTGTAACAGTTCAATTCCCCAAACTCTTACATTTCCTTCTGCTCTATATACTTTCCTATCTTGGAACTTCTTCCATAATATAAATTTCAACCTGGTCTTCTTCTTTCACATCATTATATTTTTCAAAGACTAAACCACATTCATATCCTGCATTAACTTCCTTCACATCATCTTTAAAACGTTTCAGGGATGCCAGTTCACCTTCATGGATTAATTCCCCATCACGACGGATTCTTACTTTAGAATTACGGACAATCTTTCCATCCAATACATAAGAACCAGCAATCATACCAACTCCAGATGCCTTAAATGTCTGGCGTACTTCTGCATGACCAATTACTTTTTCTTCAAATATTGGATCTAACATACCCTTCATAGCAGCTTCTACATCTTCAATGGCATTATAGATGACTTTATAAAGACGTAAATCTACATTTTCCGTATCTGCCATATCTTTTGCTGTCGCATCTGGTCTGACATTAAATCCAATGATAATTGCATTCGATGCACTAGCCAAGGAGACATCTGATTCATTGATTGCACCTACACCACCATGAATAATACGAATTGCCACTTCCTCATTAGATAACTTTAATAAACTTTGTTTTACTGCTTCCACAGAGCCTTGTACATCTGCTTTTACAATTAGGTTCAGTTCTTTGATATTTCCAGCCTGGATCTGGGAGAATAAACCATCCAAAGATAATCTTGCCTTTGTATCTGCAAGTAATTTTTCTCTTCCTTGTTTAATAAATGCTTCTGCAATATTTCTGGCTTCTTTATCATTTTCTGTATTGATAAAGATCTCTCCTGCTTCAGGAACTTCATTCAATCCTAAAATTTCTACAGGAGTGGAAGGATCTGCCTCTTTCACTCTTCTGCCTTTATCATCAATCATGGCTCTTACTTTACCATGTGCTTTACCAACTGCAATAGAATCACCTACATGGAGAGTACCTTTTTGAACTAATACAGTAGCTACCGGACCTCTTCCTTTATCAAGCTGAGCCTCAATTACAATACCTCTGGCTGCACGATTTGGATTTGCCTTTAATTCCATAACTTCCGCAGTAAGAAGAATCATTTCAAGCAATTCCTCAATTCCCTGTCCACTACGGGCAGATACAGGTACAAACGCTGTAGTTCCACCCCAATCTTCTGCAATCAATTCATGTTCTACAAGCTCTTGTTTTACTCTTTCAATATTGGCACTTTCTTTGTCAATCTTATTAACTGCAACAATTATTTCCACGCCTGCTGCTTTTGCATGGCTAATTGCTTCTACTGTCTGTGGCATTACACCATCATCCGCAGCAACAACAAGAATTGCAATATCTGTAGATTGTGCACCACGCATACGCATAGAAGTAAATGCTTCATGTCCTGGTGTATCAAGGAAAGTAATCTTTTCTCCATTGACAGATACCATATAAGCACCTATATGCTGAGTAATTCCTCCAGCCTCTCTTTCTGTAACATTAGTCTTACGAATCGCATCAAGTAAAGAAGTCTTACCATGGTCAACATGCCCCATAACACAGATAACTGGCGGACGTTTTTTCATCTTGCTTTCGTCCTCTTCTTCTTCTTTTAGCAACTCTTCTATTATATCCACCTGTTCCTCTAATTCTGCAATATAATTATACTCTAATGCGATTTCCTCTGCTTCTTCAAAAGTTACCTCTTGATTGATAGTAACAATCTTTCCTTGCATAAATAATTTTTTCACAATATTAGCAGGCTGCACTTTCATTTTGTCTGCTAATTCTTTTATTGTCATACTCTCTGGCAATATAACTGTCTTAATTGTATTCTCATCTTCTTGTTCTACCACTACAGGCTTAGGCATAATAAACGCACCCTTTCTGTTTGGATCTTTCTTTGGCTTCTCCATTGGTAACTCATTATCAATGTCTCTACGATTATTTTTCTTTTTATTGTTGTACCCATTTCCATTACGCTGTGCATTGTTTCTTCCTCCAGATTTTTCTGCAGGTTTATCAAATACCATAGACATAAATGGATCAGAATGGAACCCATCACGATTACTTCCATTCCTGTTGTTTCCATTGCGGTCATTATTCCGGCTGTATCCATTGCGATCGTTTCTATTGTTATCATTTCTACGGTTATTATTTCTGTCATTATTATTTCTATCAAAACTACGATTTCCGCCATTTCGGTTATTACGGTCTCCGCCACGGTTATTTCTATCTCCATCTCGGTTATTTCTATCATTACGATCATTGCCTTGACGATTTCCGTTTCTATTGCGATTATCATTATTATTTCTTACTTGATGATTATTATCACGTCTCTGTCCATTATTTCTGTCATTTCTCTGTCCATCTTTGCGTTCCCTTGATTCATTCTGATTATTTTGATTTCTATTTTCCTGATTACCTTTGTTCATTTTTTCCTTTTTCATTTCTTTCTTTTCTTCTGTTTTCTCCTGCTTATTTATTTGTTCTTGTTTGTTTTTCTCTATTTTTTGTTTTGGATCTTCATTTTTTTTCTTCACTTCTTTTTCCGTATCTTGTTTCATATCTTCAACTTTTTTCTCAACATTTTCATTCACTTGTTTTACTTCCTGTACCATCTCTTCTTCCTTATTCTTTTCTGGTTCTTTTACATGGTTCTCTGTCTGTTCTTTCATAACTTTTTCTTCTGCTTTTTCCTTTACCTGTTTTGGCTCTTCTTCACTTTCTTTCAAAGGATTAAAATTTTTTAATATAAAAGCAATTGCTGCATCTTCTATATTGCTGTTATGACTCTTCACTTCAAAACCATTCTCATTTAAAGCTTTTACCAAATCCTTACTCGGTCTGTTTAAGCTTTTCGCTATTTCATACACCTTCATCTTTGTTGCCATAAGCTACTACCTCTTTCCTTCTACAATTTGCCGTTACTCTCTATCTATATAAAATTGTTATGCAATTCTCCTCATTCGTTAATTTTATATAACTCTTTTACTATTTATAACATATATTCCAATTATTAAATACTTAATTTTCTATTACAGACGGTCTCTATTATCCTTAATTAACCTTCTAAGCATAAAAAAACTTTGATTATATACCTTTGGCTTACATAAAAACTTTATTCATACTTAAAGTCTGTATATAGTATTAGTTAATTGTCAAATTGTTTTTTTATTGCGTCTGCCAATCCCTTATCTAAAACTGCAAGAGAGGCTCTGAATTGTTTCCCTATTCCATGTCCCAAACTTTCTTTATTACTCATGGTATACATAGGCACATGATAAAATGTACACATATTTTGAAACATTTTTTTTGTATTATCTGACGCATCTTCTGCAACTATGACCAGCTTAGCCTTTTTTTCTTTTACCGACTTTTCTGTCATAAATTCTCCACTTGCAAGTTTACCTGCTTTCATAGCAAGACCCAAATATGATAGAATCTTTGATTCATTCAAAACCACTCAGCTCCTTTTCCAACTCCTTATAGACTTCTTCAGGAATTGCTATTTTCAAACTTCTTTCTAAAGCCTTAGATTTCATAGCCTTCCGAAAGCATTCTGCTGAATGACAAAGATAAGCTCCCCTGCCATTTTTCTTCCCAGTGATGTCTAGCACAATTGTGTCCTCAGGTGTCTTTATCACTCTTAGCATTTCTCTTTTTTCTTTCATTACTCCACAACCCACACACTGTCTGGAAGGAATTTTTTTCTTTGTCATTCCGTCATCTTCCTCTCTATATCATTCTTCTGCAAGAGAATATTCTTACAAATCCTCTGGTTCTGTTGGTGTCAGTCCCACTTGCGATTCACTTTTAATATCAATCTTATAATTTGTCAAACGAGCTGCAAGTCTGGCATTCTGCCCTTCTTTACCAATAGCAAGAGACAATTGATAATCTGGAACAATCACTTCAGCACTTTTCTCTTCTTCATTTACTTTTACAGAAACTACCTTTGCAGGACTTAGGGCATTTTCAATTAATACAGCTGGATCCTCATTCCATGTAATAATATCTATTTTCTCTCCACGAAGCTCCTCTACAATTGCATTTACTCTGGCACCATTCATTCCCACGCATGCTCCAACTGGATCAACATCCTCTTCTTCTGTCCATACTGCCATTTTTGTTCTGGAGCCTGCTTCTCTTGCTATACTTTTAATCTCTACTGTTCCATCTTTTACTTCTGCAACTTCTGCTTCAAATAATCTCTTTACTAGTTCTGGATGTGTTCTGGAAACAGTAATTTTAGGTCCTTTTGTTGTATCCTTTACTTCTACAATGTATAGTTTAATTCTTTCTGTAGGTCTGAACCGTTCTCCACGCACCTGCTCATTCTCTGTAAGAATAGCATCTACTTTACCTAAATTGATACTTACATTATTTCCCACGTATCTTTGTACAATTCCTGTTACAACTTCTTTTTCCATACTATAATATTGATCATATAAAACTTTTCTTTCTTCTTCACGAATTTTTTGAACCACAACTTGTTTTGCTTTCTGTGCTGCAATGCGTCCAAAATCCTTTGGAGTTACTTCAATCTGTACAATATCTCCAACTTCTTTCATTGGGAATTTTACTTTTGCTTCTATGGCATCAATCTGTGTTGCTGTATCTTCTACAACTTCTACAATTTCTCTTTCCGCATAAACCTTAACCGAACCATTTTCCCTATTTATATTCACTTTTATGTTATCACATTTTCCATAATGGTTCTTACATGCCGCCAACAAAGAGTTCTCAATTGCTTCTAATAGAATCTCCTTACTAATACTCTTTTCTTTTTCAATTTGATTTAATGCCTCAATTAATTCATTGTTACCTTTCATGATATTATCCTCCTAAATTGTTTATCTTTACAAATCTAAGTAAATCCCCTTATGCTAATTACATCATATATTTTATGCTGTTTCTACTTTATTAAAAGTGTATTGCCAATCGTATAATTGCAATATCTTTTCTTTCAATTTCTAATTTTTGTTCTCCTAAATCTAAAGTGATTCTTTCATCATCATATCCTTCCAGATACCCAACTAATTCTTTCACCTTTACTTTTTTTCCCTTTTCATTTAGAAGTTCCATTCCTTTATAAAGTTTTACTTCCACTTCTTCACCAAGGCTTCTTTTAAAATCTTTTTCTTTTTTCAACTGTCTTCCTAATCCTGGCGAACTTACCTCCAAAATATACGCATCTGGTATAAAATCTTCTTTATCAAGCAAATCACTCAATTCACGGCTGACAATTTCACAGTCATCGACTGTAATCCCCCCCTCTTTGTCAATATAAGCTCTTAAATACCAGTTTGCTCCTTCTTTTACATATTCGACATCCACTAATTCAAAAGAGTTCTTTTTTACTAGTGGGGTAATCAATTGTTCTGTACGTAACTCATATTCTTCTCTAACGCTCATAATAACCTCCTGTTTCTTTTCTATTTTATATAACAACTCTTCTTGTAAATCTTCGCAAACTTGCATCCTATAAAATTAGAATTTCAAAACCATTACTCTAATTCTATCATAGTCCTTCCTCAAATATGTCATTTAGATTTTTAATCCATTCAGTCATGTTACTATACGAATGACAAACAGCAAAAGAGTGGACAAATGTCCACTCTTGCCACAAAACATCTTCACGTAAATCTTCTGGTAATTATCTTACCAATCAAGCGGGTGATGGGAATCGAACCCACGTATCTAGCTTGGAAGGCTAGTGTTCTACCATTGAACTACACCCGCAGAACATAAACTGTTCATTCGGGTTGGGCTGTTCTTTCAAACAGTCAACAGCTCGTAGGGGAATCGAACCCCTGTTTCCGCCGTGAGAGGGCGGCGTCTTAGCCGCTTGACCAACGAGCCTCAAGCACATTCATGATTATAGCATGCTCGATATAAAATTGCAAGTATTTTTTTCAATTTTTTTATATTTTTTTATTTTTTCCCAACAATCCTTGTTATTTCCACTTTTTATGCCTTTTATAAAAAGTTTTTCCTATATGCACTAATACCATGACTACAATACAACCTATTGCAAGAGGCCAATCATATCCGCAATTTCCCATAATAGCCATAATTAAACAAAGAATACTCATAACACTTAAAAAAATTATCCTAATCTTTTTACTCTCAATTGCCAACAGCCATGTAATTCCAATAATCAATATGGAAATATCAAACCAATGCCATACACAAAAATCCCCACTTACCATCTGTTTCCAATAAGACGGCTGTGTAGCTGGTTTTGCTGTAGGTGTTGTTTCCACAACTGGCAAATTGTATCCAATAGCACACATCGCAGCACCACTCACAGTAACTGTCATTGTTTCTAAATAATGATCTTCATCTTCTGTTATGAAATATTCCCCATTTCGTATTTGAAGAAGGTAATACGCTTTGGCATCTGAAATTTGTGAAATTTTGGGTACATCAATAAAAAGTTTAATATCATTATTCAGTTCTTTTACTTTTTTCCATTTTCCATTTTCATTTTTCTTTTCTATGTTTATTTTAATATAGCTGCCAACCTGAAATCCTTTATAAAGTTTTGTATACTCTTTCATCGCCTGTTCCATAAGTTCATTCTGGCTTTCTGTCAACCCTTCTGCCACCATTTGTTTCATAACCACACGGATTTCTTTGTTTACACCAGTTTCTAATTCTGTTTTCTCTGTTTCTGATAAACATGCATCAAGAAGCTGCTGGCTAGATGCAATTCCTGTATTTCCCATAGAACTTGCAATTGCCCCATTTGTGGTCACATCCAAATCTTTCTTTACCAATTCTACAGAGAAACATCCCTCTCCATAAGAATAATAGGAACTATACAAGATCTCTTCATCTTTAAACTCTGTTGTATCTCCCATGTTATTGCCAACACCCTGTATACCCTCCGCACCTTCCTGTCCAGAACTTGTTGCTTCTGGTATAGTATATTGTGTCAAACCTACTGACTCCTTTACATAAGATTCCCTATTTTGATTGAATACTTCTGTACTTTGCACTAATAGTGTTAACAAAAGTGCTGTTGTAGTTACAACTGTCTTTGTTTTGCTTACCCAGTTTTTCATCCGTATTTGACTCCTTTTATCTATTATTTTCCAGCCTGTCTCAAAAAACACTATCCAATCTCATATTATAACATATTAACCACATTTTACTCAAGTGCTTTATCATATTTTTATGGTTGCCCAATTCCATTCTTGTCCTACATATTCTTACATTCAGTGCTGCAAATGCACAAAACTGTCCGAACTATTACAGTTGCCATTCTTACATATTACATGTTATACTATTACAACAAACTTTATATAGAAAGAAGGAATTTTATGAAATACCAGACTGTAGACTCTTTAGAAGATTTTTCTTTTGCACAAGCAGCCATTTTTGATACGGAATATACTTCCAGCCATATAAGATTACAACTTGCTAATGTTACAATTTCATCATCTAACGAACATAACCGGGATATTATGGATATGCGTACCAATGACTTAATTTTAACTTTTGAATCCCCAATGATTCTTAGTATCCTCAAAGAAGGTTATAAGATATATGATGCAAACGAGCAACTAATAGAAGAGATTCCAGACAAAATCATTTCTGATGATGAATATACTTCTATAATACAATCTCTTCCAGAATCATTTATTTATTCTATTGATATATTATCTAAGGAGCATTGTGTCATAAACATAGATACAGAAAATGATAACACCAGTTACCGTATCGAATTAATGTTTCAGCATTCCATTGTCCAGTGGGATCGTTTTTTAAAAAAAGAATTTGTTTAACAACTCTAAAAAGAGCCTTGCTCATGTATACAATAAGAATTGCAAATATTTACAAACATAAAAAATCTCATGATTTTGAATGCTTATCAAAATCATGAGGTTTTCTTTTTAATATACAGTTAATTTCACACTTGATTTTACTTTACCAATATAAGCAGTTATGGTTACTTTTCCTTTTTTCTTAGCTGAAACTTTTCCTTTGCTGGATATAGTAGCAATCTTCTTATTTGATGTTTTCCATTTGATAGTTCCTTTTATATTACTAGCTTTTGCAGTTAAAGTTTTGCTCTTGCCCTTTTTAACTTTTTTATTCCCTGCTGAAATACTAATTTTTGCTCCCTTCACATAAATATCTAATTCATCTTCTACCTTACATCCATCTGCCTGATAAGTAATGTGCAGGGTGGTCTCTCCAACTCCACTTGCTGTTATTATTCCATTAGAAGAAATTCTTGCAACAGAATTATCCTCCATCCAATAGATTATTTTAAATTTTCCACGAATCTCTTCATCACAATAATATAAAAGCTGTGTAGAATTATTTTGGTTTCCACCATAAATCAAATTTACTTGATTCATAGAAGGAGAAATATTTTGAAGCATTTCACGAGTATTATTTTGGCTTGGCTGATTATTTTCAGTATCCTCTTGCTCGTTTTTTTCTTGATCATTTTTGTTTTCTGTTTCATTTGATGTATCTACTGGTTTTGAAGTAGCCAAATTCTCTTCCTTGGTCTGTTCTACAATCGGTGCTTCTATCTCACTTGAATCCCCTTCTCCACTTCCTTTTTTTACAACAACTGGCAATTGATAAGACACGCTTGCCCCCTGAAAAGTTAAGATAACTTTTATGTTTATCCTTCCCTCTGCTACTCCTGTTACTACTCCATATTTATCAACCTTAACAATTCCTTCATTAGCACTTTCAAATTGATAGCCAAAATCTGAAATCGTATATTCTTTATTCCATATAGCCTTTTTCTCGCCTTCTATATATTCCTGACAAGTAACCGATTTCATTTTGTCAACCATTGCATTTAAAAACTTTTCTTCTTTGTCCATAATGAAATGTGTACTAGAAAAGCGTTCTAATGTCAAATCAAAATAACAATGTCCAGTACATCCTGTATCTTTTGAAAATTCTCCATTGATATACTTATTATCAGAATCCCAAGTACAGTCATAGATAACCCATCTTCCATTTACATAAGACTCATTCCATGCATGATTACTCTGGTTTGAAGTTAAGATATCATTTGTCCAGACTTCACTTGTACCTACACCCATAGCATATCCATTTGTGACTTTTGTCGGAATCCCCAAAGAACGAAGAAATGCTGCTGCCAAATCTGCAAAACCCTGACATACACTTTTTTTAGATACTAAAACTTCTGAAGCAATATATTCAATCTCTGACTTTTGATACAATCCATCATAGTCATACCATATATTTTCTGCTATCCAATCATGTACTGCTTTTACTTTTTCATAATCATCTGTTATTCCTTTTGTAATTTCCAATGCTTTCTTTTTTATTGCTGAATTATCAGAATCTACAAAGCTATCTGGTTCTAAATAATATTCCAATGCCTGACTGCTGTTAGCACGTCCTTCATAAATCTCTACATTACTTTGATAAGTTTCTGACTTTAAAATAACTATTTTGTTTCCAGTTTTCTTAATCTTAACACCATTTTTTTTCAACCAGTAACTTTTAAATTTTGTTCCAGTACTATTTAGATAATACAATTGCACATAATATATGCCATCTGCAACACCAGATAAACTATATGTTGTTTTGGAGCTGACTTTCAATTGTTTCTTTCCTATTGTCTCTCCATTACTGTCTGCATACAAAGATACCAGAATCATATTTTGAAATCCACTCTCATCTGGTAAGTCTTCAAAAACAATACTTTCATCTTTTACGGAAAGAGTAATATTTGTTGCTTTATCGTAAGATGTTGATACTTTGGTATCGCTTCCTACTTCTGCTGCATATACCATACAGTTTTTCCATATATCACCATTATTGAATATAAAAGAAAATGCCAATGCAGCAGTCACAACTTTTCTCCATACCTTTTTCATAAACATCCCTGCCTTTATAATTTTTAAAGGGGAATTTTCTACCCCTTCTTTTTTAACTAGTATATCATACCTTAATTTGTTAATGCAATACCAAAGTTACAATTTTATGTGTTTTCTTACAAACTTCACAATTTTTGTAACCTCGTACTCACAAAAGCTATACGACTTCACAAATATTATTTTCTCTTTCCCCATTTATTTTTTTTATAATTCTCTGATCCTCTATCCAAAAATCCTCCTGGCATCTTTTCTGCGCAATTATCTAACAAATAATAAAAAGGGAACATTTGATTTTCTTCTTCCGTTTTATGAAACAATTGGAACATATAATTTTGGAAAGAAACATTCATTGCCAGATTCTGTATGGAAAATTCAAATAACATATAATCATCTGTAGATATCACATGCTTTTCTTCCAAATAACATACAAAATTATAGAAACTTAGTACATGAAAAACTTCCCTTTGTAATTCCATATTATGAAAAAATTCATCATTATACCATTCTTCCCCACCTTCTATTTTTCTGATAAACGATTGAATCTCCGAATCCGTTCGCATTTTATCTAACAATCTGGCAATAAATTCTGCCTGTTGAAACTTACTTTGTTTTCTCCACTTGATACAAAGCAAAACTACTATTATGGAAACAAGAATAAAAAAAGCAGCTAACACATAGTCTACCCCCTGCAATCCATATACCAGCCAATCAAAAAAATGCTTTATCAAACGCATCATATTCTCCCCTTCCTAAAATCATTTATTTTTCAATAATATCTCTAATTTGACGTTTTACATAAGCAACTTCTTCCTCCAGCTCTTTTGCTGACATACGGATAGCTCCCTGCTGCAGGATAATCATCTGCTCAATTGCATCTGAAGTAGCCACAGTAACCTTATGTTTTTTTGCAATTTCATGGGTTACCTTTTCAATATACATATCTGCTGTCTCAGCTTCTTTAGTAAATACTACATAAACATTGTTATATTGATAGGAATTTCCTATATTCCCTTTTACCTTATATGCATCGAATACAACAATAATGGTCTGTTGTTTATATCCTTGATAGTTACAAAGCTGCTCAAGCAGGCAGTTTCTTGCTGCATCCAGGCTGACTTTCGCCAAATCTTTTAAATCTTCCCATGCAAAAAGAATATTGTAACCATCTACAAGTAAAAACTCTTTCTTAGGCATTGGAGGTTTTTTCACATATTTAGGATCTGCATCCTGGGATTTTATTTTCTCTCTCTTTTTCTCTTTCTGTTCCCCATAAGTTACATTTCCATAATCGTCATATCGTTTCCAATTTTCACCAAATTCACGAATCATAATTTTTTCTAGAGCTACTTCATCCTGTTCTATACTGCCAGATTTATGCTGGGTCTTTACACTTGTGTTTTCATTATAATTCACATCTTCCATTAAAACTGAACTTTCCACATGCATATATTCTCTGACTTCGTTCCATTTTACAATAAATCCTGCACCATGGGTACAAAACACGGAAGAAGTTGGATTCTCTGTATCCTGCTCGCTATCATAGCCAACCATTTCTATTATCTCTTCTGGATTATGGCATGGCTCATATCCCTTTAACTCACAAAATAACCTTCCTGTTCCATGGGTATATGCCTGTACTTCCTGTATATAATCCTGCATAGTAGACACTGGTGCACTGCCTTTTAGCACACTCATTTCCCCCTCTGTCTTTGGTTCAAAAAAAGTCCCATATTTTCTTTGAATGTCTGACATTGCTCTTCCAATACAATTAGTTGGAACTTCTAAAGTAAATGCATAATATGGTTCCAGCAATATGCTTTCTGCCATCTTTAAACCTTGTCTTACGGCACGGTAAGTAGCCTGTCTAAAATCACCACCTTCTGTATGCTTCTGATGCGCTCTTCCAGATACCAATGTAATTCGCATATCTGTAATAGGAGATCCTGTCAGCACACCTAGATGTTCTTTTTCTTCCAAATGGGTTAGGATTAACCTCTGCCAATTCTTATCCAGAACATCTTCACTACAATCTACAGAAAAATGTAAACCGCTACCTTGTTCCATAGGTTCTAACAATACATGAACTTCTGCATAATGACGAAGTGGTTCAAAATGTCCAACACCTTCTACTCTGTTCTTAATCGTTTCTTTATAAACAATACTTCCACTTCCAAATTCTACCAATATATTATATCGTTCCTTTATTATATTCTGCAGTACCTCAATCTGTACCTCTCCCATAAGCTGTACTAAAATTTCTTTATTCTGCTCATTCCAAAGTAAATGCAACTTAGGATCTTCTTCTTCTAACTCCTTTAAAAGAGGATACATTGTTCTAGGGCTGCAATCATCTGGAAGAATCACTTGATAAGTAAGCACTGGTTCTAGGACAGAAGGCATCTTTGTATACTCATTTCCAAGGCATTCTCCAGGGAAGGTATAATGCAATCCACTTACTGCACACACCATTCCAGCTTTTACCTCCTGCACATTTTCATATTTTACTCCAGAATATATTCTTATCTGATCTATCTTCTCCTTCCAAATCTCTCCCTGTTCCATACCATGTGAAATCTGTCTCTCATTCGTTATCAACTGTTTCACAGAAAGACTCCCTCCTGTAACCTTAAGGTAAGTCAGACGTTTATTCTGTTCACCCCGTGCAATCTTATACACTCTTGCACCAAACTTTTCCTGGTAACTTTTATTTTTTGTATATCTAAGAAATGCAGAGTAAAATTCCTCTACCCCTTCCATCCGCAAAGCTGAACCAAAAAAACAGGGAAATATTTTCCGCCTGCTAATCATATTACAGATTTCACTTTTTTCAACGATTCCCTTCTCCATATAACTATCTAAAAGACTTTCCTCACATACAGCAATATTTTCAAAAAATTCTTCTCCTATATCATTAGAAAAGTCTACACAATTTTCAGATAATTTTCTTTGGAGTTCTAGTAAAATTTCTTCCTTATTACTATTTTCCAAATCCATTTTATTGACAAATATAAATACAGGCACTTTGTATCTTTTCAATAATTTCCACAAAGTTTCTGTATGCCCTTGTACTCCATCACTTCCACTAATCACCAAAACAGCATAATCCAGCACTTGCAGCGTCCTCTCCATCTCTGCTGAAAAATCTACATGTCCTGGTGTATCCAAAAGTGCCAATTCTATATCTTGTCCTCTTAAAATCGCCTGCTTTGAAAAAATAGTAATTCCTCGTTCTTTTTCTATATGGTGAGTGTCCAAAAAAGTATCTTTATAGTCTACCCTGCCTATCTTACGAATACCACCACTCAGGTACAATAAAGCCTCTGACAAAGTTGTCTTCCCTGCATCCACATGGGCAACAATGCCAAAACAAAATCTCTTTATTCCTTCCATTCACCTGTCACCTTTTCCTCAGTCTCCTGCTTTTTTTTGGGTTCTGTAGTAATAATTGTTCTATCTGTTGTTTTTCTTCGGTTCATCCAAATAGTCAAAATTACACTAAGAAGTATATTACAAAAACATAATAAGATATTAACAAGTCCAGGTCTGGTAACCAAATCTCCACTTAGCCGTTCTGCCAAAAGCATCGGTGCAACTACCAGCAAAAACAAACTAAGGGTATTATATACCACTAAATATCCTAAAGGGTATTGTTTCTTATCTACTGTTCTCACAATCGTCCGTTCTAATATTCTATCAACTTCTACCTTTTTCTCAATAACTTGAATATTATCTTCTATCTGATATATACATTTTTTCCATTTTTCATAATTTCTATCATTTCGGTTTGTCCGCCAAAAATCTGCTAAAACAGTTCCTAATAATAATTCTGCTCCTTGTGTTTTCATTACAAACACAATATCTCTTAACATATTTTGAAAATTTTCTCCATCTAACTCAAATGTTACAGGACAATAAATAAAACGCAGTTCCTGTGTAACTGGTTCTACATAAATATGATGTAATTCCGTTATCAAATTCCCTGCAAACAATCCAGACTCTGTTATTCTTTCAAAACTATTTATGCATGACAAAAATATTCCTTTTGTTTCCTCTAAATCAAGAACTTTTTTATTTAAATATTCAACCAAAGGAATATAGTTTCCCACATGATACAACATGCTCTGTTTTACATCCTTATCTCTTTGAAAAGGCAGAATACACTCCAAAAGTTTCATATCTCCTAATTTTTTTTCATCAATCATTCCTTCTTGATAAAAGGTTACTCTCAAGTATCCATTACCAATATTCTCTATCTTCATGGAACTCCTCCTAACTTATCTTATGTCACTTGTCAATTAACTTTCTTGTTGTCTGGTTATTATATTTTGCTGCCATTCTATATACCAAAGAAAAAATAAGAAGTCCTATTCCTATACCAATTCCATCAATAACCACATCCCGAAACTGTCCAGAACGATTTGGTACAAATCTTTGGTGAATTTCATCCAAAGATGCATATATTATACAAAACAAAAAAGTAATCCAGCAAATTATTTTACATCTTTTTATATATTGTACTAGCGGAAATGCTACTGTTAATGCAAATATCATATACTCTGTAGTATGTGCTAATTTGCGGATTGGTGTATGTATTCTCTCTTCCCAAATTTGTTGTTCCTCTTCACTAAGCGTTACACCAGTTATATCTTCTACACAATCAATAATTCGACTTACTATTCCTTGGCTTTGTTCAGAGGATACTTCACCAGTATTTGCTGAAAACCCCCATATAATACACATCATACCAACCATTGGCACGAATGCTACAAATCTGATTATACTTTTCATCTGCCACTCCTTATTTTTTTACTTTAAAAGTGTTATCGATAGATATACAGTTGATTTGTGCTTGCACAAAACCAACTGCTATATCTATCGTCAAACCTGATGCGTATGAGTACGTAGAACGACAGCTCGGAATACAAATACACATTAGGCGGTTACGAAAGCACATAGTACGTAGTCACCTTCACTGTTACTATTTCTTCACAGCAACTTTCACTCTAGCTGTAATCTTCCCTTTTCTTGCAGTAACCCAAAGAGTTCCTGTTTTTTTGCCTTTTAATTTCCCGCTTTTTGCACCTATGGAAGCTATTTTCTTATTAGAAACTGTCCAACGAATCTCTCCTGTAGTACCATACAACTTCGCCTTCATATTTAAAGTCTTCCCCACACGGACAGTCCGCTTTGTGGAAATAATTTTCAAATATGGTGCCTTTACTGTTACACTACACTTTGCCACAACAGTTTTATTTTCTAAATATGCATATATTGTAGTCTTACCTGCTCCAACCGAACTGATAACTCCTCCTTTTACCTTTGCCACAGAAGTTTTACTACTTACCCAGGTAATCTTTGGATTTGTTGCTGTTGGAGGAATAATGTCTGCTGTTAATATTACTTTTTTCCCATAACCAGTTATATTACATGTACTCTTATTTAACTTTACCTTTTGTACAGGAGCATAAACGGAAACTTCCAAAACACTGTCTTCTTCTAAAATAATAAGGTAAGAAATTTCCTTCCCGCCTACTCCATTAAAATATGTTTTTTCACCATTTAAAGTTGTTTCAATCCGCAAGTATTCTCCATTCATATATTCTGGAACAATTTGTACAGTTAATGCCGTTCCAGATGTAACAGCTGCCCAATTTTCTCTTTGTACTTCATTCACCAAATTTATATTATTTGTAAGAGTACTGCCACTTGTTACCACTACGCCATGATTTAGAATAGTCACTTTTGCTCCTTGAATTTTTCCTAATCCCACCTTGCATGACGGATTTTCTTTTGCTGCTCCCATATTTTCATAGGAATAAAGTTTGCTTATACATTTATTGACAGGATAACTCCATTCTCCCACTTTTGGTGTTACTTCATACTCATTTGAAAACGGAACATGATTTCTATCAAATATATCATCTGCAAGATTAAAATATCGGTAATTTTTTTGATCTCTACTGTCATTCCAAGTCAAATCTACATTGTACCATTCTTCGTCAATTTTCACCTGATTCCATGCATGTCCTTGTCCACTAGCTTTTCCCACTACATAGACATTTTCAATTCCTGCTGCATTAAGTAAAAGCTGGAAGGCTTTTGCATAGCCTTCACAAACCGCACTATAATATTTTTTTGAAAAAATACCTTCTATTGTATGTGCCCATCGTTCCTGCTGGGCATTGTGGTTCTCATCATAGGCATAAGTCACTTTATGGGCTATAGCATCATGTAATATTAATTCCTTCTCATAATCACTAGAAATCCCTACAATCAAATCCATATATTTTTCAACTTCCTGGGTTATTTCCTCTTGTAATTTCTCCCGTTTACTGCCATCCATATAATCTTTGTGACAAGCTAGAGTTACACGGGTGACGGAAGCATCTATATCAGCTGATTCTAAATAGTAAGTATAACCTTGTGTCCAGAAATAATCTGGATGATCATATATAAGACATACCACCACTTCTCCAATTTTAGATGCTGTTATACTCTTGTTCATATCCACAGCAATGGCTATATATTTTTGCGTACCAGAGGAAGACACTTCCACAGCATCCAAATCGGAATTATGAAAGGTCTCTGCAGCATCTTCTAAAATTCGATACGCCTTTCTTTGTTCCTCATATTTTAAACTTTGATAGCCATATTTTCCACTTAATGAATTAGTAGTAACAGCTTTCCCTGATACCTTTTTCTTTGGTATATAAACAGGAATCTTATCATCCCATTGGTCATCTGGTAAACCTTCTCCTTCAAAAAATTGTACCTCATCCTGCGTATTTTCTTCTAACGCAGAATAACTCTCTGTCTGTTCATGATAAAAAGCGTGAATAGAATCTGCATATAAAAAGCTGATTACCATTCCCATAACCAGTAACACCATTCCTTTTCTTAATGCCTTGCAAATCTCCATTCTATTCCGCCTTTCTTCTTTTGTAATTTTATTTACTATAATATTGTCTTATTATCTTTTCTTCTAAATGATTTTACTAAATTTCATAGGTAATTGCGAAACTCTCATAAACTTATGTTATTTTGTGCAGATTTATATATCATAAGCTGGTGCTTTTGAGACCGTTGGTCCTTAGGTGCTGTTTTTTAGCATCTTATGTACCACTACGGTGAGAATACATTACAGTCCCTTTATTGCAAGAAATCCCATTTTATTAAATGGATATACACGAACCCAGGCTTTACCAACAATCTGATCCTCTTTAATGTTTCCAACCTCTTCATACCGGCTATCCTGGCTTACCTCTCTATTATCACCAAGCACAAAATATTCATCATCCCCAAGAACAATTGGTTCCTCTGCCACTCCCTCATAAGTAATCGGATCTTTTCCATAATTCTCTTCTAACGGTTCCCCATTAATCAAAATAGTTTCTCCTACAATCTGTACCGTTTCTCCTGGCAGACCTATAATTCTTTTTACATAAAGGTCATACGCATCTTCATCTTTTTTATTCTGATTATCCTCATCAAAAAAATGATAAAATACAATAATATCAAATCGGCTTGGTTTTCCAAAACGATAGGATACTTTCTCTACCATAATACTATCTTCGTTTTGCAAAGTTGCCTCCATAGAAGGACCACTTACCTCTGTACGCTGTACCACATATTTAGGAATTACAAATATACATACCACTGCAATCACTATATATAATAACAGTTCTGTTATACCACTCAATATTTTTTTACTTAAGGGTTTATTCTTATCCTCAATCTTTTCCTTCTCATTCTTTTCTTTTTCTACTGTTGTTTCCTCTAGTGACATGGAATCCTCTTGCTTTAATGTTTCATCTTCTTGTTGATTCCATTCCTCTTTTTTTTCTTCACTCACGTTTTACTTACTCCTTCCTATTTCCCTATAACCTATAAATAAAAGAAAAACCACCAGTTGTATGTTTATTGCATCCAACTAGCAGTCCTTTCTAATCAGACCAATTCAGTCTATTCTTCTACTTCTACATTTTCCTCTTCGTCTTCACTTAGGATTCTAATCTGTGAATTATTCAATTCATCAATAGCTATAGAAAGTGGTTTAGGACACTTGGTATCCTCCACTTTTTTTGGTGCTCCATCAATTAACTGTCTGGCTCTTTTTGAAGTAGCCAAAACAATAGAATATCTACTATTTACTACTTTTTCCTCTCCTTCTTCAACCTCTTTGTTTACTACCTTCATTAAATCTGTGTAAGATGGGTGTAACATATTGTATCTCCTTTCTATACATTCAACTCTTTTTGAATTTTTTGAATAAATTCTTTATAATTTTGCGTTTTTCTTGGTTCATTGGTGGTATTCTGGCGTTCCCCTTCCTTCTCAATCAGTTGGTGTAACTCCTCCACACAATCTTCTAATTTATCATTTATCACAATATAATCATATTGTGGCATAAATTTGCTTTCTTCTATTGCCCTGGTCATTCGTTTATCAATAGTAACAAGATCTTCTGTGCCCCTGTTTACTAATCTCTCTTTTAATTCTTTCGCTGTAGGTGGTGTAACAAATACCAATGTTACATCTGGAAAAATATTCCTAACCTGCAAAGCTCCTTGTATCTCAATCTCCAAGATTACATCTTTTCCTTTAGCCAGCTGCTCCTCTACATAGGCTTTCGGAGTACCATAATAATTCCCTACATACTCAGCCCATTCAATCAACTCTTTTTTCTCTATCATCTGCTCAAATTCCTCTTTTGACAAAAAGAAATATTCCCTACCATGAACTTCTCCTTCTCTTGGCGTTCTGGTAGTTGCAGAAACAGATAAACCATATTGATATTTTTCAACAATTTTCTTCATCAAGGTTCCCTTCCCAGCTCCTGAGAAACCAGAAATTACTGTTAAAACACCTCTTCTACTCATGTATCTTACCTCTATTCATTCTCTACTTTCTTGGAAATGGTTTCAGGCAGAAAAGCAGATAATAAAATATGTCCACTGTCCATAACGACTACTGATTTGGTTTTTCTTCCACAAGTTGCATCAACTGCCATCCCATTGTCTTTTGCACTTTGTACCATCCGTTTAATCGGTGCTGCATCAAAATGAATAATAGAAACCACTTTACGTGCATTCACTAAATTCCCATATCCTACATTCAAAAACTGCTGCAAATGCCCATCTCCTTACTACTCAATATTCTGAATCTGTTCACGGATCTTTTCAATCTCTGTCTTTAAGTCAATGGCTTTGTTAGACACTTCAATATCATTTGCCTTTGACAAAATAGTGTTCGATTCCCGATTCATCTCTTGAGCGATAAAATCCAGCTTTCTTCCCACATTCTCACCATGTTCCATTGTAGAACGCAGATTTTGAATGTGGCTGCGAAGCCTTACTGTCTCCTCATCCACACAAACTTTATCTGCATATATAATCAGTTCTGTCGCAAGAACTGATTCATCTATCTGTTTGTCCCCCAGAACTTCTTGTATCTTATTTGTCAATTTATCCCGATACTCTTTCATCATCTTTGGATAACATTCTTCTATAAATCCTATCAATTCTAATAATAATTCTGTTTTTGCATAAATATCTTGTTTGAGATGTTCCCCTTCTGCCACACGGCTTTCTACAAATCGTTTTGCGGCTTCTGCTACACCTTCTTGAAGAAATTCGCTAATCTTTTCTTCATCCACGTGTTGTTCTTCTAAAGTAAATACATCTGGATATTTGGCAAGGTCTGATATGTTTACATCATTCTCTAACATTAAACTTCTGGAAAGCTTATTCAAATTCTCCCAATAATCCAATGCCAATTTCTCATTATAATTTACACAGGCTTTACCTTCCATAAAATCCTCATATAAAATAGATACATCCACCTTACCCCGACTTATGTACTTCTTAAGCTGAGTACGGATTCCACTTTCCAGGAAACTCAGCTTCTTAGGAAGTCTTACAGAAATATCGCTGTAACGATGATTTACTGACTTAATCTCTACAACTAGTTTTCTCTTTTCGCTTATTGTTTCGTATCTACCGAAACCTGTCATACTCTTTAACATCGTACACACTCTTTCTATCTGTTTATTTGTTACACCACCAAAGGGCATAGTAACACACTTTATGTTATATTATAATATATGCCCCTTGGTAAAGTCAATGTTTTCTCACAGGATTGTCTCTAATTTTTCTAACTGTTCAGCACTACCTAAACATTCTCTAATTTCTCCACTATTGTTTCAAGAATTTTTAATCTGGCATATTTTTTCTGGTTTGCTTCTACTATAATCCATGGTGCAAATAAGGTAGATGTTTTTGCAACCATGAGATTCACCATCTTTTCATATTCTTCCCACTTTTCACGGTTTCTCCAATCTTCTTGTGTTAATTTCCATTGCTTATCCGGATTATTCTGTCTTGCCAAAAATCTTTTTTCCTGCTCGTCCTTATCAATATGAAGCCAAAACTTTATAATACATACCTTCCCCTGTCTCCATTGGTTTTCCATCTGGTTAATCTCTCTATATCCCCGTTCACACTCCTCATCTGTGCAAAATCCTTCAATTGGCTCTACTAATACCCGTCCATACCAGCTTCTGTCAAATATAACAATTTCTCCCTCCTTTGGGTAATCTCTCCAAAATCTCCAAAGATAAGGGTAAGATTTTTCTACAATATTAGGAGCACTGGTTGGTATAACCTGATAATCCCTTGGATCTAGGCAGCGTGTAATCCTCTTAATGGCTCCGCCTTTTCCAGCAGCATCCCATCCTTCAAAAACAAGTGCCACCGCAACACCTTTTTTTTCCAATTTTCTTTGCAAAACACTTAGTCTTTTTTGTAAATATCCTATTTTCTTTTTATATTCTTTTTTCTTTACAGTTTTTGATAAATCCACATTTGCCAACATATTATGATAATCATCTTTTCTTTTTTGCACTCTCGGAACTTCCGTTGGCTGAACGGATTCCACAGCTCTTTTTAGACAATAAGAAATATATGCTAAAAAATTATCCTCAATGGCTTCATGTTCCATTTCTAATAACTGCCAGCAGCAAAAAGAGAAACTGGAACTTTGCAAAATATAATTCCATAACTTTATGTCCATTTTTTGTTTTTTCCCTTGAAAGAATATTTTAACCACTTCCACCCCTTCTTGATTAAGCATTCTTTCAAATCCTTGAATATCTCTCCTGATTTCTTGCCTTTTTTTACTCTTTAATCTTTGACTCTTCTCTAAATCATACCATTTTTTATACCAGCTTTTATCAAATATGTGTATTTTCCCCTTTTCTGGAAGATTTTTCCAAAATTCAAGCAAAAATGGCATATTCCTATTCTGTTTTTTATCACCTGGCGGAACTACATTACATCCCCTTGGGTCAAGACACTCTAATAACACTTTCAAAAGGTACTGCTTTTCCTCATCTTCCTGTCCTTCTAGTAAAATAATAACTGCCTTATTTTTTTCCTTGCACATTCTTTGTAAATAACCAATTTCTAATATCATAGATTCTTTATCCTTTTTCCAGCTCACTTTTTCCATATACTCCACCTCACCAAATATCAGAGCTAATCTGTTAATTTGCCTCTATAAAACAAAGTGTGCAAGCCACATTAACTTCCCTGCTCCTCTATCTTAAGGAGATTGGTTACTGTTCACTGCAGGACGTTACACTAAATGCCAAGTCCTATAGTGAACAGTAATGAGGATTGCACATAATTATTTTTTATATCATAGGAAATGCAGAGTACTTTCCTATGATACAAGAAAAAGAACCCATTACAGGTTCTTCTTAAAGTTTAGTATATTCTTTTTTTTGAATTTTATACGTTTGTATATGTTTAAGCGTTGTAACAATTCTGGTAGATTTGAACTGTTACTAAGCATCTTTTAAAAATGCTATGTAACCTTTCTTTGCTTCATAAATGTCTGCCTTGCTTGTTAATTCCCAAGGAGCATGCATATTAAGAACAGCAACACCACTATCAATTACTTCCATCCCATATAAAGATAAGATATATGCAATCGTACCACCACCGCCTAAATCAACTTTTCCAAGTTCTGCAGTCTGATAGTACACCTTATTTTCATCCATAATTTTTCTAAGCTTAGCAATATATTCTGCATTGGCATCATTGGAACCAGATTTACCTCTGGAACCAGTAAATTTATTAAATACCATTCCTCTTCCAAAATAAGCAGCATTCTTCTTTTCAAATGCAGATGCATAAGCAGGGTCAAAAGCAGCACTAACATCGGAAGATAACATTCTTGAATTAGCTAAAGTCCTGCGAACAGTAAGTTCGCTATATATTCCCATAGCATCCAACAACTCTGCCACTGTATTTTCAAAGAAACGGGATTTCATTCCGGTTGCCCCAACGCTGCCTATTTCCTCTTTATCTACTAATAAACAACAACTTGTTGTATCAGATGTATCTCCCTCTAACATAGCAACTAAGGATGTATACGCACAAACCCTGTCATCCTGTCCATAAGCCATAATCATACTTTTATCAATTCCAGACTCTCTGGCTTTTCCTGCTGGAACAACTTCCAATTCTGCAGACAGAAAATCTTCTTCCTCTATCCCATAACTTTCTTTAAGAATTTTTAATACCTGATTCTTTACCTTGTTTTTTTCTTCTCCCTCTAAAGGACGGCTGCCAAATAAAATATCAAGCTTTTCTCCCTCAATTACAGTTCTTGCCTTCTTATCCAATTGTTCTTGGGATAAATGTACCAACAAATCTGTAACACAAAAAACGGGGTCTTCTTCTTTTTCCCCAATAACAATCTCTACCACTTCTCCATCTTTTTTTACAACCACACCATGAATCGCTAAAGGCAGGGTTACCCATTGATATTTCTTTATTCCACCATAATAATGTGTATCTAAATATGCAAAGTGCTGACTCTCATAAAGAGGATTTTGTTTAATATCCAATCTTGGCGAATCAATATGTGCTCCTAAAATATTCATGCCATCCTCTATAGAATTCTTACCAATATGATAAAGTACTATTGACTTCTTCATACAAACAGAATATACTTTATCTCCCTCTTTTAATTGTTCTTTATTCTTCCTAACTTGGTCTAAATTTTTATATCCAGCCTCTTCTGCAATAGACACTATTTTTGTCACACATTCCCTTTCTGTCTTACCAGCATCCAAAAATTCCCGATATCCCCTACACAATATTTCCAATTCTCTTAACTCTTCCTCTGAATATTCTTCCCATGCATTTTTTCTTTCCATAGTATCTCCTTCCTTTTTATCTATTATTTATTGATTACAAACTCTCATTATCTTAATAATTTTATGACTTATACTTATATTACAGTCCCCTTATCAATACTACCTGTCTGCAATTATTGATAAATAAATTATAGGTAACTGCAAAATTTTATTCAACTATGTACGGCTAGGTTAAGGGTAGTGAAAACGTACCTTGCCCTGATATGTAAAATTAGCCTAGACACTCAACGAATAAATTGAGTTTTGCAAACACTTAATAAATCAGATAAAAAGGAACCACATCTGTAGTCCCTTTCTATTAAAAGTATTTTTTTGAACCCCATAGATTACTTCTCTTCAAGTCTACATATTCACTATATGCCTTCTCCAAAATCTGCTTCTCGTTTGCAAATTTTAATAAATGATATGCTTCGTGAAACTTATAATAACCTGAATCTACAAAATATTCTTCTCTTTGTGGTTTGCTATAATAACTATCAGCCATCATTAAATACCAATGAACATTCTTTACTACTGTATCTGTTGGTGTATTAAAGGTATACTGACTCTTGTCTACATACTTAATAATCAGTGCATTTACATCGCTTTCCTCCTTCACCTCACGAAGTGCAGTCTCCTTGTATTCTTCGCCTTCTTCTACTGTTCCTTTGGGCAATACCCAGCCTTCATATTTGTTCTTATAGTTTTTATACAGCAATAAAATCTTACCTCTGAAAATTACCACACCACCACAGCTTGTTGCTTCAACCATCGCAATTCCTCCTGTTTCTTATTGCTTTGCAATATGAATTGGTGTGTACCGAAAAACTATAATTAGTATACCTCTTTTTTTACGTTTTTTCAATAGGAAAAGAAATCCGTTATGACTAGTTTTTGCATGACTGAACTAATTGCCAATATAAGACTGAAAAACTTTTTTCGCAATTGGCACAGCATATTCACTTCCAGTGCCAGCACCTTCCACAATCACTGCTACTGCAGCCTGAGGATTATCTGCTGGTGCAAAGCCCAAAAACCACGAATGAGAATCTTTGGTTTCATCGTACTCGGCAGAACCAGTTTTACCAGCCACTGGATAAGATAGAGAACTTAAAGAAGTTGCTGTTCCAGAACGAATTACTTCTTTCATGTATGTGGTTAGTTCTTTAACTTCTTCTTTTGTCATTATAGTTCCAGCAGTAGTCTCTTTTGTTTCTCTAACTATAGTACCATTATTACTTTCCAGCTTTTCCACTACATAGGGCTGCATCATAACTCCTTTATTTGCAATTGTTGATACAATCATTGCTGCATGTAATGGTGTAATCTGGGTTTTTCCCTGCCCCATAGCAGTATGCATAATTTCTTCTTTATTGGAACTGTTGTTTAATACAAAACTACTCTTATTATGTACCATTTTGGTAGGCAGTTTAGTATTAAAATAAAAACTTTCACAAACTTTCCGATATTCCTTTATATTTAATTTCGTTCCAATAAATGCAAAACTGGAATTGCAGGATTTAGCAAATGCATTTTGTAAATTTAATTTTCCATGGACATGATTCCGATAACAGTTTACCACTATTCCATCTTGTTTCTCACTCCCACTGCATTGATAAGAGAATCTTCCTGTATCTTCTGTCTGTCTCATATAGGCTAGAGTTGTCAAAATTTTAAAAATAGATCCAGGAGGGTATAATCCTTGTGTCGCCCGATTTACCAGACAGGATTCCTTATTTGCATCTGCAACTAGATTCTTCCATTGAATATCTAAAGATGCAGGACTTGGATCATAATCTGGTTTTGATACCATTGCAAGAATCTTTCCAGTGGATGGCTCCATAACTACAATAGCTCCTTTGTGGCTTCCTAATGCATCAAAGGCTACTTTCTGTAAATCCACATTCAATGTAGTAATTGCATTATCTCCTATGGTCTTTTTACCATCCATTTTCTTTTGAAAATTGGTAACTGGATTGTCATTAGAAGTTAACAAATTAAAGTTTTCAGATAACTCTACTCCCGTCTTTCCCTGACTGGAATGTCCCACTACATGGGTAAACATCCGTCCATACGGATAACTTCTTGTCTCTCCTCCGCTGCCATCAGAAATTGTCTCTGCAAGTACTTCTCCTTTACTGCCAAGAATCTTCCCTCTTACTACTTTTTTAGCAAGAATGGTCTGTCTTTGGTTGTAGGAATTATTAATTACATCTTTGCTTTGTACAACCATAAAATATACAAAATATCCTATAAGACCAAGAAATAGTGTAGATAACATATAAGTCGCCACTAATATTTCCCGGTTTCCTCCCCGTTTTTTACTCTTTTCTTTCTTATTCTTCTTGCTCTTCGTCAATTTCCTCATCCTCCTTATCACTTATCAGATGAATGCTTTGCAAGGAACACATCATAATAATTACACTAAGTACAGAACTTCCACCATAGCTTACCAAAGGAAGAGTTACTCCAGTAGATGGAATAAATTTGGTTACTCCTCCCAAGGTCAGAAAAGTCTGAGACATCATAATAACGGTAAAACCAAGTGCTGACAATTTAAAAAATGGATTCACTGCTTTTACTGCTATACTCGCAAACCAAATAAAACAACTTACATAAATTAATATCATACAAATTCCAAAAAAGGCTCCCAATTCTTCTGAAATTGCAGCAAAAATAAAATCACTTTCCCTAATTGGTACCCTATCTGGCATCCCCTGCATTAGTCCCATTCCAAACCAGCCGCCTGTGCCAATAGCAAAAAGGGATTGTGCAATCTGATACCCTCTGTTATCAATATCACTCCAAGGATCCTGCCAGGCAAGTACTCTGGTACGCACATGGGAAAACAAATGATAACCAGCAAAAGAAGCTGCTGCTCCTGCCAAAAGTCCAGCAGCCAAAAGCCGCTTTTTTCCAGTTGCCACATATAACATAAAAAGATAGCAAAGAAAGAAAATCAAGGCAGCACCCAAATCCTTTTCTAGTACCAGTACCAAAACAAAGGCTGCTGCCATAGCAGATACTTGTATTACACTTTTTAGAGTAAATTTTGTCTGACTTAGTATAGATGCAAATGCAAATACAAATATTACTTTTACAAATTCCGAAGGCTGAATACTTAATGGGCCAATATATAACCAGTTTTTTGCACCATATTTTGCTTTACCAAAAAACAATACAACAAGAAGAAGAATCAATCCAAGTACTGCATAAAACCACCCCTCTTCCTGGAATTTATGATAATGCCGCAATATCCATGGAAGAATCATACATACAACCATTCCTGCTGCCATATATGCAAATTGTTTCTTTGCACTATCTACATTCAATCTTCCTAACATAACAAAACTAATAGAAAACAACATCTGCATGTGATTTACAATTGGCTGGTTTATTTTCCCATATACCTTACAATAAAGAAAATTGGAAACCATAAAAAACACCAATTCACATCCATATAAACCAAGAATTATTACATCATTTGTATTCAAATACAAAATTAAGTGTCCCAGCAAAAGAAATATATGCATACTTATCCGTTGTTTTCTATATAATTTTGCTTTTTTCTTTTTCTTCCTTGCTGAAAATGCTGCAAATCCCCAAAAAGTATAGAGTGCCACAAGAATCACAATTAAGTATCTTGACAGCTCTGTAATTATTGTTTCCAAAATTTACACCTACCTTACACCTTTTCTATAATGTCCTGTCGTATATGCTTTTAATGGACAATGGTAACTTTTTTCTTTTTTCCATAGTTTTAAATAAAATTCTGCAATTTGTTTTGTTTGTTCTTTGTTCTCTATTACAAAATCCAGCCGTATATTTCTTGGTGAGAGATTACATATTTCATCAAAATATTCATGAAGTGATAAAGGTAAACTGCTATATAGTTGGTTATAACAATGTTTGCAACGGTTCATGGCATAATACTCTCTACCTGCTTTATCTCTCAGTACAAGCTGATTTGGAGTATTCTGACATGCTTTTGTGTTTTTCTCTACACATTGTACAGAAGTCATAAGAGGCAGGTGACCATAAAGTATCACATCTTGTCCCTCCAAACCATCTTCTCTCCATTCAGATCCATTTAGTTCTATGGCAGCAGTGGAATAAAATATTCCTTCTTCCTGCCAGAATTTTTTTGCTTTCTGGTTAAAGGTATACATATTATAATCCAAAACTGCTTTCTGTCCTGAATCTTTTATATATTGT
>JAAVZU010000112.1 GCA_022791815.1 Lachnospiraceae bacterium | reverse complement strand
TTATTCCTATATGCTTTTGCCATAGCTTTTTCATATAGGACATAGTCTTTCCTTCTCATTATGGATGGCAATACTAAATATACCGTTTTTTGATACTGCTCCAGAAAAGCAAGAATATCTTCATCTCTCATCGTCCCCATATCCAAATACAAATATGCAAATTCCGGATAATCTTTTAGTACATTTGCCTGCTCTAGTGTAGTCACCAAGGCAGCAAGCCCTATTTTCTGCCCTTCCATACCCCCGTGTCTTTTGAAACTTTTTATTGTTTTTATTGGTATATGGCTTCTATGATATTTTCGGCAAATCTCTTTCTCTATTCTCCTGATACCTTCTCTTCTTAACTGATTTAACATACCAACAGGAATAAAAACATTACCTTCCATATAGACACTGCATTCACCTATAGTGAAATTCGTTTGATTCAATTTTGTCATTTGCTTTAGAATCTGCTCTTCTGTCATAGGCATTTTCTTTGCCTTCTCTGCCACTTCTCCCTGTATGTTTACACTAAAGCCGCCAGATACCAAAGTAAGCTCTATTGGTTTTCCCACAATTGCTGATACATATATGTCGACAGCTATTTTTTTCTGATTCTCTAAAAACTCTTGTTCTATCTTTGTTAAAAGTTCTTTTCTTCTAGTACGGTAAACCATATCCCCTACTTGAATTGGCGAAATCGGTTTGGTATTTGTAGTGGTAGTTTTTGCCACAAGAGGCACATCTTCTTTTACGGTATATTCATACAAAACTTTGCCACTCTTCCCTCGAAATTCTAATACATCTTGTGCAAAAATATCCCGCTCTAAATTTATCTTTGCCCAATTCTTTTGTACCTTTGACACTGTTCCTACTTTCACGCCACTATGATTGGGACGTTCCATCGACATAATGGTTTTGCCATTGTAGTCATTAAAATATCCCTTGGAAAATCCTCCTCGGTTATACAAATCCATAAGTCTTGTGTAATCTTCTTCCAATTCTCTTTTATGCTTTTCCAGATAAGATACATATCCTTCCCGATATTCCAGATACAAATCTGTATATTTCCGATAAAGATGTGCAGTATATGCTGCATAAGCAGGCTTCTTCATTCTTCCCTCAATCTTAAAAGAGTCAATCCCCGCTTCTACCAACTCTGGAATCATGTCAAGCGTACACATATCTTTAGGACTAAGCACATAAGGACTTCCCTGTCTTACTTTTCCATTTGCCTCTGTTATAGTATATGGCATTCTGCAAGGTTGTGCACATCTTCCACGATTGCCGCTTCTATCTCCAATCATACTACTAAGAAAGCATTGACCAGAATAACAATAACAAAGTGCTCCATGCACAAAAGTCTCTATTTCCATATCTGTGCAGCCACGAATCTGTTTTAGTTCTTTCAATCCCAATTCTCTTGCTGTAACAAACCTGGTTACACCATATTTTTTTAAAAAATTTCCTCCTTTTTCGCTTTGAAAAGTCATCTGTGTACTTGCATGAATTGGCAGCTCTGGAAAGTTTTCATGTATAAAAGACAAAACTCCCAAATCCTGCACAATAACAGCATCTAAACCTTGCATATAGTATTTTTTCAAATATTCAAACAACTGTTCTTCAATTTCTTCATTATGAAGTAATGTATTTACTGTCAAATATATTTTTTTATCATACAAATGTACATAATCAATCGCTTGAAGCATTGTTTCTTCATCTAAATTATTTGCAAAAGCTCTTGCTCCAAACTTACTGCCGCCTATATAAACAGCATCACACCCACCATTTACTGCTCCCTTCAAACTTTCAAGAGAACCAGCAGGTGCCAGTATCTCTACCTTTCTCATCCTCAATCCTCCTAGAATTAAGTGGACAAACCGTTACTGTTCACTCACAAGCTTGACACTTGCTGTCAAGCTATGTGCCAAGATGTAGAATAGACAAGAATCCAGCCTTTCGCCAAAGGCAAATCCTAAATAGGCTGGATTCCGTTACTGTTTGCACCGTAGGTGTGAACAGTAACGACAAACCCACATCAGCTCCTCCCTGTGATATAAAGAAAAGGGTCAACAGTTTAACACTATCGACCCTTTTTTCTATCTTTTGCGAAACCTGCTATTTTCTAATTCTGCCTCTAGCTTAATTACTTTCTTCTGTTCATCTAAATTCTCCTGTTGAAGCTTCTCTTTCTTACGCTCTAAATCTTCAATCTGTGTTTTGTATCCAATTACCTCATGACGAAGATCAAACAATTCCCTGTCTTTTTGTGTAATAACTTCTGATAATTCATTCACTCTCTGTTGTGCTTTAAAAAAATCATCTGTAATATTTATCTGCATCAAAATATTACGCATATCAGCATCTAGGACATTGTACCCTTCCTGCCCTTTAAATTCCTCAAATTTATGGTTGATGTATGATGCCACTCTTTGTAAATATTCATCACTTTCATAGCCGGCAAGTACATAATGCTTACCATTTATCGTTACTTCTGTATCATTCTTTTGACTCATAAAACTATCACGCATCCTTTTTTATAGTATAGTAACTGTTCAGGTTACTGTAAACACCACTGGCATGAACAGTAACCAGCTCAGCCATACCATTCATATTTTGCCAGAATATACACCATAATTTAACCGAGATTATTCACAGCCTTAAGCATGAACTAAGTCGAATATAAGCCGAAAACTTAGTCATACTTAATAGGTCAATTGACAATGATTGCAGACAGGTGACGCTGCCAAGCGACTCTTAGCTGCGATAGCAGCGGTCTGCAATATAAATCGTAAATAATTGAGGTTTAAAATATTATGAATGGTTATCTACTTGAAATGTAACACATTTCTTTTATTATATCGAAAAATATATGTAGAATCAACCAGTTAATTTGTCTTATTTTCATAAGGAATACCAAGATGTTCATAAGCAGTATTTGTGACCATTCTTCCTCTTGGTGTTCTTTTTATTAACCCATTTTGCAGTAAATAAGGCTCATAAACCTCCTCAATCGTGGCGGCATCTTCTCCAATAGACGCTGCCAATGCTTCCACCCCTACAGGTCCTCCACCAAACTTCTCAATCATGCAAAGAAGAATTTCTCTGTCTAATCTGTCTAATCCCTCTTTATCTACTTCTAATAATCCAAGAGTATACTCTACTACATCTTTGGAAATTATTCCATCATATTTTACCTCAGCAAAATCTCTGGCACGTTTTAACAAACGATTTGCCAGCCTTGGGGTTCCCCTAGAACATTTTGCAACCTCATAAGCACCTTCTGGTGCAATTTCAGTCTGGAAAAGTTTTGCAGAACGTGTGACAATTTCCTGCAATTCCTTTACTTCATAATAACGAAGCCGCTCCATTACACCAAAACGGTCTCTTAGAGGTGCTGTCAACATTCCTACTCTGGTAGTCGCCCCTACAAGGGTAAATTTAGGCAAATCAATCCGCACAGAACGTGCAGAAGATTCTTTCCCAATTATGATATCAATCGCAAAGTCTTCCATTGCTGGGTAAAGAAGCTCTTCCACCTGCCGGTTTAATCTATGAATCTCATCTATAAAAAGAACATCTCCCTCTTGAAGATTATTAAGTATTGCTGCCATATCTCCAGGTTTTTCAATAGCTGGTCCTGCTGTAATCTTAATATTTACATCCATCTCATTTGCAATTATATTTGCAAGAGTTGTTTTCCCCAGTCCTGGAGGTCCGTAAAATAAAACATGATCCAAAGATTCTCCTCTTTTTTTTGCAGCTTTAATATATACTTTTAACTTTTTCTTTAATTGCTCCTGTCCCACATAATCTGCAAGCAATTTGGGGCGGAGGCTGTTTTCTATTTTATAGTCCTCCTCCTGTAATTCAGTTGTAATAATTCTTTTTTTCATGTATTTTCACCTCGTATCATTGAAATAACATAATAAATAAATATACCCTACAACATTTTCTTCAATGCTTCTTTTAAAACAGTTTCCGAATCCATGTTATTTTCAAATACAACACCCTGTACTGCCTTTACGCTTTCTGTCTGAGAATATCCCAATGCTACTAGTGCTTCTATAGCATCTGCTCTTGCCATAGTTTGTATATCTTTATCTGTTTTAGAGGACAGATTTGCATAAGACTGTATGCTATCCTCAAATTTTATCTTATCTTTCAATTCCAGAATTAATTTTTCTGCAGTCTTCTTTCCAATTCCCGGAGCTTTGGAAATAGTTTTTGCATCTCCTGCAAAAATAGACATCCTTAGTTCATCAGCAGAAAATATTGACAAAATCCCAAGTGCTCCTTTTGGTCCTATTCCATTTACTGTAATTAAAAGCTCAAACATACGAAGATCTGACTTTGTTAAAAAACCAAAAAGCTGCATAGCATCTTCTCTTACATGAAAATAAGTATGTATCTTTACTTCACTTCCAATTTGAGGCATTTGTGCCATTACATTCTCTGGCACAAATATCTCAAACCCAATTCCATTATTCTCCAAAATCACAGTGTTATCTGTAGTTTCTTCCAACTCTCCTTTAATAAATCGAATCATCTTCTCCTCCATCATCCAGTTACTATTCATTCACATTTTATCATATCCTATAACAATGTTGAAAATGCATTGAGAATTACCTGGGTCACTTTCATTTTCCATGGTCTTTTGCACCATTCTTCATAACTAATCTCCCTACATTGTGCAAAAGTTTTCATATAGTCTTCTTTTATGACAGAGATAACTTCTTTGTTAGAAATCCAGACTCCATTTTCATAATGCAGGTAAAAACTCCGGTAATCCATATTAATGGTACCTACAATACCAAATTCCTCATTGATAATTGACTTTGCATGGATAAATCCTGGCAAATACTCAAAAATACGTACCCCGTTCTTTAGAAGATATCCATAATTGTAGTTGGTAACTAATTTTATAGTCTTTTTATCTGGTATATATGGTGTGATAATCCGTACATCTACTCCACTTTTCACTGCAAGAATCAGGGCATCCTGCATATCTTTTTCAATAACCAGATATGGCGTCATAACATATAGATATTCTCTTGCATAATCAATCATCTGATTATATAACATCTCTATTGGATTATTCGGATTATTTAGAGGGCCATCTGAAATAATATGGCAATATACATCCGATTCCGGAAACTTTACTGTTGGACGGTATTTATTAAAATTCTCGCTAATTTGCTCCCTGCTCATCTCCCACATTTGTAAAAATGTAATAGTAAGCCCCCATACGGCATCACCAACTATACGTACACCAGTATCTTTCCATACACCAAAACGTTGAATTAGATTGGCATATTCATCTGCAATATTGAATCCTCCTGTATATCCAATATTGCCATCAATTACCACAATCTTCTGGTGGCTGCGGTAATTCATATAAAGTTTACCTGTATAACGATGTATTGGATTAAAGATTGCTACCTGAAAGCCCTCTGCCCGTAGTTTTTTCGC
The DNA here is from genome assembly GCA_022791815.1 of Lachnospiraceae bacterium. Taxonomy (GTDB): domain Bacteria; phylum Bacillota; class Clostridia; order Lachnospirales; family Lachnospiraceae; genus CAG-411. The sequence goes on along the minus strand of JAAVZU010000112.1, from coordinate 19,066 downwards.
AAAATGTTTCTCTGTCCGCAGCATGGCTCCAAAATCATCATAAGCAAATTTCACCTCTACGCCTTCTTTGATCTTACGTAAGCAGACATCATGTATAGCATCCCATATAGCACCTTCTGCCACAATAAAAAAATGAATCAATATAAAGTGTTTGGCTTTTTCTAAATCCTGAAGGATTGCTTCAAATGCATCTTCACCCATAGAATAATACTCAATCTGATTATTTTTTGTAAGAGGGAAGCCTTCTGATTCTAAAAAATTAGACATCCTACTTCGGAAGGGGTGGATTCTCTGATATTCTTCCATCAATTTCTTATCATGTTCTACATATTCTGTTCCATGTGCCATAATTCTCATTAATTTCTCATCAATTTTCTTACTGGAATTTGTTTTTCCCCATAACAGAAACATTATCTGTCCAGAAATAGGAAACACAAGGCAAATACTTATCCAAGCAATTTTGTATGCGGGACTCCTGCTGTCATTTACTAATGTAAATACCACAATCAAACTACCAATTTCCAATACAAGATAAAAATAAACTGTATATTGTTGTAGTGCAAAAGGAAGTATAATAAGCAGAATTATTTGAAATAACACCAAAAGCCCAACAACACACACACGAAAAAAGCCACTTAAGCTATTTTTTATTCTTCCTGTCATATCGTTAATTAACTTACCTGCTTCTTGTTCCATTCTATTCCAATGTTGTTTAAATTGTTTTTCCATGTTATCCTTTTCCTTCTGTTTTTTCTTATACTCCCATTATTACCCATATTTTTTATTGTATCATACTTTTATTTATTTTCCAAATTTTATCGAAAAATACAACTACTCATTCATGACGGTGAAGCGAGTTGAATAAGTATTTTTTATATAGAAAATGTAGAGTGCTTTCCTATACAAAACAAAGAGGATAAGAAAATCTTATCCTCTTTAAAATAGTCTTATTCTTGAAATCAAGCCTAGTCAACAGAAATGATTTCTTTCTTATTGTAAGAACCACAAGATTTACATACTCTATGTGGAATCATAAGTTCTCCACACTTACTACATTTTACTAAGTTTGGAGCAGTCATTTTCCAGTTAGCTCTACGACTATCTCTTCTTGCTTTTGATGATTTATTTTTTGGACAGATTGACATGGTCACACCTCCTCTTATTCTCAAACAAACACACAATACTATATTCGCTATGGTAATAGCTCTATTTTATTCATCTGCTTGTCCAAAATTCTTAAAAATATCTTGAATGGCAAGCATCCGAGGATCTTTTCCTTGTTCTGAACATTTACACTCTCCAGTATTTAAATTAATACCACACTCGTTGCAAAATCCCTTACAATCCTCCTTACATATTGTCTGCATAGGAAATTGTACAAGGAGTTCCTCTACAATTAAATCCTCCACATTCAAATCAAATTCTTGAATGTAGGTTGCTTCCTTCAATTCCTCGTTCCTTGTTCCATCTACTTCACGGAAATCAAATTCCCGTTCAAAATCAATATCAAAAGAAACTTCCACATCTTCTAAACATCTGCTGCAAGGTACTTTAATACTCAAGCTTGTCTTGCAAAGAATCTGAACCTTACGCTCTGCTACAGAAGTAATATCCAATATTACAGGATTCTTCTTTGTAACTGGATAGGATTCTCCTTGCTTTTTGAAATGTGTCATCTCTAAAGGAACTTCCATGTGCCTTGTCTGACCTACTAAAGTCATGACTTCGGATAAATTTACGAGCATCTTATCATCTCCTAAAAAACCACACTTTTTTATTTATATCATATTTCCTAGTTAAAGTCAACATTTTTTTTACTTTTCCACCAAGTATCTTGTTTCTCTAGCTATTGCAAGTTCCTCATTTGTTGGAACAATAAATACCTTCACTTCAGAGTCTGCTGTGGATACCATAACTTCTTCTCCTGTTTTCTCACAGGCTGTCTCATCAATCTTCACACCAAGGTAACCAAGGTATTCCATAACTCCCTTTCTTACCTCTATTGCATTCTCACCTATTCCTGCGGTAAAGGCGATCGCGTCCACTCCATTCATAGCAGCTGCATAAGCTCCTACATATTTTGCAATAGAATAGATAAAAGCATCCATAGTAATTTCTGCCTGCTTATTTTCCTCTGCTTTTCCTTTTCTTAAATCCCTAAAATCACTTGTTAATCCTGACATTCCCGAAAGACCAGATTCTTTATTTAAGATAGTCATAATTTCATCAATACTTTTATTTTCCTTATGAGCAATAAATTCCATAATTGCTGGGTCAATGCTTCCAGAACGTGTTCCCATAATAATACCTTCTAATGGTGTAAGCCCCATAGAAGTATCTACAGATTCGCCATTTTTCACGGCTGTCACACTTCCGCCATTTCCAATATGGCAGACAATCAGTTTGGACTGCTTAATATCAAGTCCTGCAAGCTCTGCCAATCTTTTTGATACAAAACTATGGCTGGTTCCATGAAAACCATAACGTCTAACTTTGTATTCCTCATAGTAACGATATGGTATTCCATACATATACGCTTTTTCAGGCATAGTCTGGTGAAATGCAGTATCAAACACTGCTACCATTGGAACATTTGGCAAAGCCTTTTTACAAGCATCAATACCTATTAAATTTGCCGGATTATGTAGTGGTGCTAAATCGTTACAAGATTCAATTGCCTTTATTACCTCATCCGTAATAATAACAGAAGCTGCAAATTGCTCTCCGCCATGTACCACACGGTGTCCAACTGCTTCAATCTCCTGAAGGGAAGCAATAACACCATGTTCCTTGTCTACCAATTCATCTAAAACCAGTTTAACAGCTACTTCATGATTTGGCATATCATTCTTTTCTTCATCTTTTATTTTCTTTCCTGAAACTTTATGAGTCAATTGTCCATCAATTCCAATTCTCTCACAAAGACCAGAAGCTAATGCCTGCTCTGTCTTTGTGTCAATCAACTGATATTTCAGGGAAGAACTTCCACAATTTATAACTAAAACTTTCATCTTTATCTCCTTTTTTGTTTTTTTGTATATCTTCGTAACAGTTCAGCCCAGGACTTTGCATTTACTGCAAAGTCCGTGAGAACACATGAATTTAGCCGAACGGGAATCCGGCTCTTTGCCTTTAGCAAACTACAAATGAGGCGGATTCCGTAACTATGAAGCCGACAGGCTGAATAGTTACATATCTTCTGCTCCTGCTTGTACTGCGGTAATTGCTACAACACCTACAATATCATCAGAAGAACATCCTCTTGACAAATCATTTACTGGCTTGGCAATTCCTTGGGTTAATGGACCGTATGCTTCTGCTTTTGCCAGTCTTTGTACCAGCTTATAGCCATTATTACCAGCATCTAAATTCGGGAATACCAATACATTAGCATGTCCAGCAATGCCGCTTCCTGGTGCCTTAAATGCACCAATACTTGGCACAATAGCTGCATCCACCTGAAACTCACCATCTAATTTTACTTTTGGATATTTCTGTTTTGCAATTACAGTTGCCTCTACTACTTTATCCACATCTGGGTGGGAAGCACTGCCTTTTGTAGAATGGGATATCATTGCTACAATTGGCTCTTCTTGTACTAATAACTTAAAACTTTGTGCTGTAGTTCCCGCAATTACTGCAAGTTCTTGTGCTGTAGGATTCTGATTCAACCCTGCATCAGAGAAGATAAAAGTTCCTTTTGCTCCATAATCACAATTTGGAACTACCATAACAAACATACCAGATACCAGCTCTGTTCCTGGGGCAGTTTTTAAAATCTGCAAGGAAGGTCTTAATACATCAGCCGTTGCATGACATGCTCCTGCGACCATTCCATCTGCATCTTCCATTTTTACCATCATAACACCAAAATGCAGAAAATTCTTCTGTAATAAATCTCTTGCTTTTTCTTCGGTCATTCCTTTCTTCTTACGCAGTTCAACCAAAGTATTCACATATTCATCCATTCGTTCAAAGGTAGATGGATTCACAATCTCTGCTTTTGATAAATTATATCCATAGTTATGTGCTTTTTGTAAAATTTCTTCCCTGTCTCCAACTAAAATTAAATCTGCAATATCTTCTTTGATAATACTCGCAGCCGCCTGAATGGTTCTTACATCCTCTGTCTCAGGTAATACAATTCTCTTTTTGTTTTTTCGTGCTCTTTCTTTTATTTTATCTATAAAATTCATTCTGCCACCTCACTGAAAATTAAATTACACATTTTATTTTATTATAATCCAATCAAATTTTGTATACAAGATTATTTTTTTTATATGTTGCACAAAATTTAATACAAAGTGGTAATTTACACCCTGTAATTTTCCATAAAAAATCCAGCTAATCCTATGTGAACAGTAAACATATATTTATTGCTTGTAACTTCATTATTTCAAGGCTATAATAACAATAACTATCCGAGATTATTCATGGTCCTAAACATGAACTAAGTTATATAAGCTAAAGGCTTACAAATAAGGACTTAGCCATGCTTAATAGGCTAGTTGACAATAATTACAAACAGATGATGCTACCAAGCAAAACCAAGCTACGATAGCTGCTGGCTGCAATATAGAACATGAATAATTGAGAACTATTATTTAAAGTATAACATATATTTTATGAATTTCAAATTAATTTCAAAGGAGAGAATATCCCATGAAAACAGTTGGTATCATCGCAGAATATAATCCTTTTCACAATGGACATCTCTATCACATTACAGAAGCAAAACGCCTTACAAATGCAGATTATGCTGTTGTTATAATGAGCGGAAACTTTGTGCAAAGAGGTACTCCTGCCATATTAGACAAGTATAGCCGCACCGAAATGGCTCTATCTTGTGGTGCAGATCTTGTGTTTGAACTTCCTGTACAGTATGCCACAGCTACTGCAGAACTCTTTGCCCATGGGGCTGTGTCTTTGCTAAATAGCTTAGGTTTTGTGGATTATCTATGTTTTGGAAGTGAGCATACTACCATCTCCGATTACCAGAAATTGGCACAACTATTAGAAAAACCGCCTTTGGAATTAAAAAGATTACTGGAAGATTATCAAAAACAAAATTATTCTTATCCAACTGCCAGAAGCAAGGCTCTTCATGCCTTTCTTGACAAAGAGCAGGATTGGGATATCCTTTCCTTCCTCTCCAAGCCAAATACCATCCTTGGCATTGCATATTTACAGGCATTATTACGTCTTCATTCTAATATAACTCCTGTTATTCTAAAAAGAACAGACAAAGGATACCACTCTTTTGAATTAGAAAACTCCATCGCTTCTGCCTCAGGAATACGAAAAGCCTATCAGGAACAACAGTCCTTACATTCTCTTTCTGGCTATATTCCTGCACCTGTTTTTTCTATACTAAAAAAACAAGAAAGGAAAACTTTTCCAATAGAAATAAATGATTTTAGCAGCTTACTCTATTATAAGCTCCACTCTAATCCACCAAAGGAACAATACACAGATATAACTATGGATTTTTGGAACCGTATTTATAAATCCTATAGCTATTGTACCTCCTTTTCCCAGCTTTGTGATACCATAAAATGTAAAAATCTTGTGTATTCCAGTATATGCCGTAATCTCCTTCATATTCTTCTTGATACCTCTGCCCCAGATAAGAAGGACATCCCTGGGTATTTACGGCTTTTAGGTTTCAAAAAAGAGGCAAGCTGGCTGTTAAATGCCAAAAGACAAGCCTCTAATCGTCCTCTTATCCCAATTATTACAAAAGTGGCAGATGCAAAAAAAATCTTATCTACAAAAGAATATACACTTTTTGAAGAAGATATAAAAGCCTCTCATTTATATTACCATATCTGCCACGAAAAATTTGGTTGTTGTGTAAAACCAGAACATCAACAAGGTCCAATTATCCTATAATATTTCTTCCATTTGATCCAGCAAATCAGCAAATACATTTAAGGCTTGCTGAATTGGTTCTTTTTTACTCATATCTACACCAGCACCTTTTAGGAGAGAAATAGGATCTTTGGAGCCACCGCCACTTAAGAATTTATCTATATAGTCTCTTACCGCGGTCTCTCCTTCTTTTAGTATTCTGGCTGACAAGGCAATTGCTGCAGAATAACCAGTTGCATATTGATACACATAAAAAGATGTATAGAAATGAGGAATCCTCGCCCATTCCATATCAATTTCTTCATCAACAATCAATTGTTTTCCAAAATATTTCACATTCAAGTCATGATATATCTCACATAATTTTTTCGCTGGAAGAGGTTCTTTATTTTCTGCCATCTGGTGGGTAATCATCTCAAATTCTGCAAACATAACCTGCCGGAAAAGAGTCGTCCGAAATTGTTCCAGATAATAATTTAATAAAAATGCTTTTCTTCCTTTGTCCTCGGTTTTTTCTAATAAATCATGAATCAAAAGTGCCTCATTACAAGTAGAAGCCACTTCTGCCACAAAAATTTGATATCCAGCACAAATAATTGGCTGGTTCTTATCAGAATAATAAGAATGTATTGCATGCCCCATTTCATGTGCAAGGGTAAATACACTGTTTAAGTTTTCCTGATGGTTTAAAAGTACATAAGGATGTGTGCCATAAGCTCCCCATGAATAGGCTCCGCTTCTCTTTCCCACATTTTCATACACATCGATCCAACGATTAGAAAATCCCTCTTTTAATACATTTAGGTATTCTCTGCCAAGAGGCTGTAATCCCTCCAAAACCATTTTCTTAGCAGTCTCAAAATCAATTTTGCCAATATCATCTTCCACAATTGGCACATACAAATCATACATGTGCAGTTCCTCTACTCCAAGTGCCTTTTTCCGGATATCCATATACCGATGAAGTTGTGGCAGATTCTCATGGACAACTGTAATTAAATTCTCATAGACTTCTATAGGAATATCACTGCCATCTAACTTCATAGCAAGGGAAGATGAATATTTTCTGGCTCTGGCATAAAATATATCCTGTTTTATATTCGCACCAAAAGTAGCAGCAAGGGTATTTTGATAGGATTGATATACACTATAAAGACTTTGAAAAGCATCTTTCCTTATCCTGCGATTCTTTTGCTGCAAAAGCTGGATAAAGCGTCCATGGGTAATTTCTATCTCCTCCCCATTTTCACCTTTTATAGAAGGAAATTTTACATCTGCATTATTAAACATGGAAAAAATATTACTTGCTGCATCTAGTGCCTCTTGTCCGCTTGCCAGCAATTCTTCCATTTCCACAGAAAGACTGTGTTCCTTGCTTCTGATAATTTCATAAAAAAATCTACGGTATCCTTCTTCCTTCTCTGGAATTTGTTTAAAAAATCCTTCTGTAATTTCTTTATATACCTTTTGATCTACACTTAAAATCTCTGGCTCTAAAAAAGCAATACTTTCCTGATATTTTGCCATAAGTGCATCTGCACGTTCTGAAAATCCTTGATACTTACTGTTTGTCGTATCTTCATGATATTTCTGTCCAGCATAAACATAAACTCTCTCTAATATAAGACTTGCTTTTTCATAGACTTTAAAAAAGTCTGCCATACGCTCTGCATTATCAAATAGAGTTCCCTTATAACTCCCTAATGTTTCACATAATCCTTCCAATTCCTGAAACTCTTTTTCCCAAGCTACATCTGTAGCAAACAAATCTTCTATAGCCCAAGTATCTTCTCTGTTTACTTCTTCTCTTTTCTTTAATATTTCTGACATATTTTACTCCCTTCATTCCTGTTACTGTTCACACTTGCGGTGCAAACAGTAACGGAATCCAGCCTATTTATGATTCGCCTTCGGCGAAAGGCTGGATTCTTGGCTATTCTACATCTTGGCACATAGCTTGACAGCAAGTGTCAAGCTTGTGAGTGAACAATAACTTTCTTTCTTCTTAGTATACCCCACTTTTTTTATTAGGTAAAGAAAAAAGACCATGCCAAAGAAATTTTCTCCTTAGCATAGTCTTTTGCATTAAATAATTTTTTATTGAAGGTATTCATCAATTCCTGTTGCTGCTGCCTTGCCAGCACCCATTGCAAGAATTACCGTAGCAGCACCCGTTACGGCATCACCACCAGCATACACACCTTCTTTTGTTGTTGCACCATTCTCCTCATTTGCAACAATACATTTCCATTTATTTATATCTAAACCTTCTGTAGTAGAAGAAATCAATGGATTTGGACTTGTTCCAAGGGACATAATTACTGTATCTACATCCAAAACATATTCAGAACCTGGAATAACAATTGGTCTTCTTCTTCCTGATTCATCAGGTTCACCAAGTTCCATCTTTACAATCTTCATACCACTGACATGGCCATTTTCATCTACCAAAATCTCAGTAGGATTACAAAGTAAATCAAAAATAATTCCTTCTTCTTTTGCATGATGTACTTCTTCCACACGGGCAGGAAGTTCCTCTTCACTTCTACGGTAAACAACATGAACCTCTGCACCCAGACGGAGAGCAGTTCTGGCAGCATCCATAGCTACATTTCCACCACCAACAACGGCAACTTTCTTTCCACCAATAATTGGAGTTGCATAATCCTCGTCAAATGCTTTCATAAGGTTGCTTCTTGTTAAATATTCATTGGCAGAAAATACACCATTTGCATTCTCTCCAGGAATACCCATAAACTTAGGAAGACCTGCACCTGATCCGATAAATACTGCATCAAATCCTTCTTCTTCCATAAGTTCTTCAATGGTAGTTGCTTTACCAATTACCACGTTTGTTTCGATCTTAACACCCAGTTTCTTTACATTCTCTACTTCTGTTGCCACAACTGTATTCTTTGGCAGACGGAATTCCGGAATACCATAAGATAATACACCACCTGCTTCATGCAAAGCCTCAAATATAGTTACATCATACCCCTTCTTTGCCAAATCACCAGCACAGGTTAATCCCGCAGGACCAGAGCCGATAACAGCAACCTTTTTGCCGTTTTTCTCTTCGGCAGCCTTAGGTACCACATTATTCTCTCTTGCCCAGTCAGCAACAAAACGTTCCAGCTTACCAATAGATACTGCTTCTCCTTTTACACCACGGACACACTTGCTCTCACACTGGGTTTCCTGTGGACATACACGTCCACATACTGCTGGAAGTGCAGAGTATTCGCTGATTACCCCGTATGCTGTTTCAATATTTCCAGCTTCTACTTCTTTTATAAATCCAGGAATATCAATGTTAACCGGACATCCTGTTATACATCTTGCATTTTTACATTTTAAGCATCTGGTAGCCTCTGCCATTGCTTCTTCTAAATTATACCCTAAACAAACTTCCTGGAAGTTTGTAGCTCTAACTTTAGGATCTTGTTCTTTTACTGGTACTCTTTTTAAAACATCTACTTCCATTATTTGTTTCCTCCACATCCGCAACCGCCATTGCTATGAGTTGCTCCTTCTTTTAATTTCAGCATTGCTCTGCCTTCTTCTGTTTTGTACATCTGCTGACGTTTCATTGATTCATCAAAATCAACCAAATGTCCATCAAACTCTGGACCATCTACACAGGCAAACTTCACTTCTCCACCTACTGTAAGACGACATGCACCACACATACCTGTTCCATCTACCATGATAGGATTCATGCTTACAATTGTCTTAATTCCAAGCTCTTTGGTTAGCAGACTTACAAACTTCATCATAATAACAGGTCCAATAGCAACAACCAAATCATATTTCTTGCCTTGGTTGTTTACTAAGTCTTTAATCTGATCATTTACATTACCCTGGAATCCATAGGAGCCGTCATCTGTACAAACATAAGTATTGGCAGCAACTTTTTTCATCTGCTCTTCTAAAATAATCAAATCTTTATTTCTAGCACCAATAATACAATCTACATTATATCCCTGTTCCTTCATCCATTTCACCTGTGGATATACTGGAGCAGTACCTACACCACCAGCAACAAATAAAATATTCTTCTTCTTTAATTCTTCTGGATCCTCATCTATTAATTCAGACTTACATCCAAGAGGTCCTACAAAATCACGGAATGCATCTCCTTCTTTATACTCAGCCATTATCTGAGTAGATGCACCTACTACCTGAAAAACAATTGTTACAGTTCCTGCTTTTCTATCGTAGTCACATACTGTTAAAGGGATTCTCTCGCCCTTTTCATCCATCTTGACAATAACAAACTGCCCTGGATAACAATGTTTTGCCACTCTAGGAGCCTCTATGTCCATTAAGTAAATGTTATTTGCCAAGGTTTCTTTTTTCACAATCTTATACATGAATATGCCTCCATCTTTTCGCCACAAGGACTTTATTCTCTGGTAAAACTGGCAATTAAAGCCAATTACCATTTTGTAACTGTTCTGAACTATAAACAATTACACCATTTTTATTTTTTTGGTAGCTGTATATAACAAGCTCCTTTTTCTAATACATAACATTTTTCTTTGGTAGCCTTTTCGTTATGTATTCCTTTGCAAAATTTATCATTTCCGCTAAATAAAAATGACAAATTTCTGCATTTACGTTTTATTATATCTTATATTTCTATAAAAGTCTATATTTTTCTAAATTACTATGAAAGTGTTAATAACCATTCCTCTATGGCATTAAGCATATAAAAGTATATGTTTATTATAGTTCCTTATATGTATGTTCAAAAAGGATAATATCCTGAATTGTATATAGTAAACACTCATGCTGCTTACTGTATCCCCTAAGTTTCATAGTAAGTTTACAATGATACATCTTGGCAATAATCAAAAATCTTATCTCGTAATCTCTTATACTTCTTACACATTAACTTCATTTCATTTTCACTAAACTGCCCAGCCGCTTCGTATGCTTCCTGTAAAATAGAAGCATCTCCAAAGACATCTGCCATTTTAAATTCCAGTACACCGCTTTGACGCACGCCGAACATATCTCCTGGTCCACGCAGCCGCAAATCTTCTTTTGCAATCAAAAATCCATCATTTGTTTTTCCCATAATTTCCATTCGTTCTTTGGTTTCTTTTCCTTCCTGCCCCATCATAAAAATACAATAAGATTGGTATCCTCCTCTTCCCACTCGTCCACGAAGCTGATGCAATTGGGCAAGACCAAACCTTTCACAGTTTTCAATCATCATAATAGTGGCATTAGGTACGTTAATACCAACCTCTATAACCGTAGTTGAAACCAATACTTGAATTTCTCCCTTTGCATAACTTTCCATAATCTTATTTTTTTCCTTGGGTTTCATCTTTCCGTGAAGATATGCTACCTCAATTTTTGGTTTTAGGAAACTTTTTAATTGTTCTGTATAATCCAAAACATTCTCTGCCTCAATATTTTCGCTTTCCTCCACCATAGGGCAAATCACATACGCCTGTCTGCCAGCCTCTACTTCCTTTTCAATAAAACGGTATGCTGTCTGACGGTATCCTGTATTCACCACACAATTTTTGATAGGAATACGGTTTCCAGGAAGTTCATCCATAACCGACAAATCTAAATCCCCATATAGAATAATTGCCAATGTTCTTGGAATGGGAGTTGCACTCATAACTAATATATGTGGCTCTAATCCTTTCCCAGCAAAACATTCTCTTTGCCTTACACCAAAACGGTGCTGCTCATCCGTAACCACCAGTGCCAGATTATTATATTCTACTTTTTCCTGAATCAATGCATGTGTGCCTACAATAATCTGTACTTCGTTATTACTAATCTGTGCATACACTTCTCTTTTTTCTTTCGCCGTCATAGATCCCACTAACAAAGCCATTTTAACACCAAAAGGTTCTAAAAGTTCTCCCATACTTTCAAAATGCTGCTTTGCCAGCACTTCTGTAGGAACCATTATAGCTCCTTGATATCCGTTTTTTGCCGCCATAAGTAATGCCAATACTGCAATAATCGTTTTACCAGAGCCTACATCTCCTTGAATCAAACGATTCATCACTCCTATATCTCCAAGATCTGTTTTTACCTCTTCCCAAACCTTCTTCTGTGCATTAGTCAGTGCATAGGGCAGATTTTCTATTAACTGGCTGCTAGCACTATCATCTGTTATTTTATAATTATTTTTCTTTTTTTGCTTGTTCTTTTTTAATTGCTTCATAGATAATGAAAAAAGGAAAAATTCATCAAATACCACACGCCTTCTTGCTTTTAACATAATATCCCTGTTAGCTGGAAAATGAATACCTTTTATGGCTTGTTTGTAACTGACAAGGTTATATTCTTTTCTAAGTGCCGCTGGAAGATAATCCTCTTCAAAATCCACTTCTTTTACTGCATTCGTTATTGCTTTTGTTACTGCATTATTAGTTACTCCTGCTGTCAGAGGGTAAATTGGCTGTAAAATATGTAACTTATTATAAAATTGCTCTTTAGTAAGTAGTTGTGGCTGTTCCATTACCAATACACCATTTTTTCGGATTACTTTTCCACGAAAAATATATTTTGTTCCAGCATGAAGAGAACCGATTAAAAAAGGCATATTAAACCAAGTCAGCCCAATACTGCCGCTTCCATCTTTTATGGAACAGGTAAGTATCTTTAATTTTCTAACCGTTTTTATTTTAGGCAGCCGTTCAAGACTTCCTTCAATAGCAGCAACTTCTCCTTCCCTTAATTCTTTAATCGGACATATAGGCTTATATTCATCGTAATCTCTAGGGTAATGTTCCAGCAAATCTCCTACTGTTCGTATATCCAGTTTTTCAAAATTTTTCTGGGACTTTTCTCCTATTCCCTTTATCGTAACAATAGAATCTGTAATCTTCATGCCATACCTTCCTTCTTTTAGTTAAACCTCAATTTTTCACAACTTTTATTGCAGACCACTGCTATCACAGCTGGGAAAAACTTGACAGTGTCAATATCCACAATCATCATCACTTGGCAATTAAGCATGATTAATCTCGGTTAAATTATAAAACGAGGGATTCTACACCCTCGTTTTATATAGTATAATACTATAGGCAAAATACTTTTTCGCCCCAACATCACAATATTCAATAAATCATTCTACCGATAATATATAATAATAAATCGGCTGTCCGCCAAATTGCACTTCTACTTCTATATCCGAGTATTTTTCAGAAATTTTCTCCGCAATTACATCTGCGTCTTTCTCTGTTACTCCTTCACCATAGAAAATAGATACTAATTCTGAATCTTCATCCAACATGGTATCTAACAATTCCAAAGTAGTCTGCTCAATATCCTGCCCAACAGTCTCAATACCTTTTTCACCAATTCCCATAATATCATCCACATGTATCTCTTTGCCATCAATCGAAGTATCTCTTACCGCATAGGTTACCTGGCCTGATTTTACATTACTAATTTCATTAGTCATATTATCGGCATTTTCCTTTGCACTCTTCTCTTCCATAAAATTCACTAGCGCAGTAATTCCCTGTGGGATTGTTTTAGTAGGAATCACAATAATTTCTTTATTCTCTGTAAGGTCTGCTGCCTGCTCTGCTGCAAGGATGATATTTTTATTATTTGGTAAAATAAAAATAGTCTCTGCATGGACTTTTGCAATGGCATCCAACATATCTGCTGTACTTGGATTCATAGTCTGACCACCTTCTATTAGATAGTCTACACCAAGTCCACGGAAAATTTCGCTTAACCCTTCGCCAACAGATACACTGATAAATCCAAATGTTTTTTTCTCTTGATTTACTGTTTTTTCTTCTTTTTCTGCTTCTTTTTCCTTGGCAATTCTTCTTTCTTCCTCACGAATCACCTTTTCATTATGCTCTTGACGCATATTATCAATCTTCATATTCGTAAGCGCACCATAAGTCAATGCTTTTTGAATAGCAAGACCAGGGTCATTTGTATGCACATGTACTTTCACAACTTCCTCATCTGCTACTACAACAATGGAATCCCCAAGATTCTCTAAAAAGTCTTTAAAATGCAGTTCATCGTCCATTGTAAATATTTTTTCCAACATAATAATAAATTCTGTACAATATCCAAACTTAATATCTGCGGTAGACACTTCGCTAGAATTCATAGTAGATGCCACTGCTTTTACTGGCTCTGCTTTGATTGCATCAAAATCAATCTCTTTTCCAAGTAATACCTCATATCCACCCTGCAATACAGTTAATAAACCTTGTCCGCCAGAATCTACCACGCCTGCTTCTTTTAATACGGGAAGCATCTCTGGTGTTTGAGACAATACATATTCCATGTGAGAAAGAACTTCCTTACAAAATTCTTTGATATCTTCCACTTTTCCAGAAAGTTCTGCTGCTTTGTCCGCACCACCTTTTGCTACAGTCAGAATTGTTCCTTCCTTTGGCTTCATAACCGCTTTATATGCCGTCTCTACTGCTTTGCCAAAAGCATCTGCCATAACGGGAACTGTAATTTCCTCTGCACCTTTCAATCCACGGGTAAATCCACGAAATAACTGGGATAAGATAACCCCTGAGTTACCTCTTGCACCACGAAGTGAGCCGCTGGAAATTGCCTTTGATAAATTATCTATAGTTGGATTCTCTATCGCTGCCACTTCCTTGGCTGCAGATAAAATTGTCAATGTCATATTAGTTCCTGTATCTCCATCAGGAACTGGAAAAACATTTAATTCGTTAATATATTCTTTCTTCGCCTCAATGTTTTTTGCTCCTGCAAGAAACATTTTTTGTAGCATTGCCGCATCAATTGCCTTGATAATCACTATCGTAACCTCCTTAATCCAGTATTCTTACCCCTTCAACAAATACGCTAATCTTCGCTACTTCCATACCTGTAAATTCTTCAATCTTATACTTTACATTATTAATCAGATTCTCGCAGACCGCAGAAATACTTACTCCATAAGCTACAATAATGTGTAAGTCAATCCTTAGTTTATTGTTCTCATTTATCACAACATTTACACCATGACTTACATTATCCTTTTTTAGAAGTGTCACTAAACCATCTTTCATATTCACAGATGCCATTCCTACAATTCCAAAATTCTCTACAGCAGCTGAACCAGCATACTTTGCCATAACTTCATTATCAATTCGTACACTTCCCTTTTGACTTGAAATATGTCCTTTCATTTTCATAACCCTTCTTTCCTATATCTTGATTATTCGTAACAGTTTAGCCAAAATGACTGAACTATTTATGATTATTCACATTCCAAAAGAATGCAGATGGTGATTGCAGGAGTGCGAAGCACATGACAATCAACTTTTTTTCATATTATATAGTATAACTTTTTTTCACCCACATTTCTACCCTGAATTAAAAATTAAACTTCAATCTCTGTCACTTTTTTTTATATCTAGCATACACTTATATATACAAGGATTTTTTTAATCATGCATATTATGTAACTGTTCAAGGTTCCTCATTCAAGTTTTATAAAAAAATAGATAACCTGAATTTTGAATAGTTACCATATATTAAACATCTATGTCTCATAAATGAGACGCCACAATGAATGAAAGTATTGGTTACTATGCACTTATGTGCTATCAATAACACTTTCATAGCAAAATCTTATGAAGGGTTGGATATTACCATGAAACGTATGTTTGGATTTATTCTCTTTTGGATTGCTATAGGAATGACTATCATGCTTTTTATAACCAGCGGATTACTTGCTATCTTCCTTATCATATTTTGTTTAGTTTTGGGATATAATTTATTTACATGTTAAAGAAAGGCTATTCCAACTTCACTTATATATGAAATTATTATGCAATGTACTCATATTATATAACAAACAACTAATTTATAAAAGAACAAAGTGGGTAAACCCACATCACAACTCCCTTTTGTCTCTTTATCTTAAGGGATTGCACATAATTATTTTATATTAGAGGAAATACAAAGCACTGTTCAAATAAAAAAAGATGCCACACAAAGTATGACACCCTCTTTTCATGAATTAAGCACGTTCCACTAAACCAGATCTCAAACAAGAAGTACAAACATACATCTTCTTAGCAGCTCCATTCACTTTAACCCTTACGGATTTTACATTAGATTTCCACATTTTATTACTTCTTCTATGTGAGTGACTCACTTTTATACCGAAGTGAGCTCCTTTTTCACAAATTGCACATTTAGCCATCAAAAGCACCTCCTTATGTTTATTATGCGTAGATGCATATTCCACGCATCAAACAAATCTATTCTATCAAATAATTCTACATAATGCAAGAAAAATTTTTAAATTTCTTTTATTCAACTGTTAGACTCTTCTCTAGCACTACTTATTTTTATGGACTTTGCAACAACTGCAAAGTCCTATAGTGAAGGATAACTTTCATTCTGTCCTATATGGTCTGCCATCCCTCTAAAAGCTATATCAAATAGGCTTTACATATCTGCATCATCATACTCAAAATCATCTGAATCATCTGTTACATCTTTTTTCCCTGAAATCACCTTATTTACAAATTCTGGAACCATATCCAAAATTTTTGTTATACCATCCTGATTCTTTACATTAACTAACTTTATCGTTCCATTTTGAATAACAAGCACAGCACTTGGCTGCATAGAGCCACCCATACCTCCACCTGCATTATTTTTCTTCTTTTCATCATTTACAAAGGCACCTGCACCCACACCAAAACTTACATCTACCAATGGTAAAATAATAGTACCATCCTCAAATTTTACTGCATCTCCCACCACTGTTTTTGTGGTTAAAAAACTATCTAATCCTTGAAATAATGCTTCTACAGTTTTACCTATATTATTTTCTGCCATGATAACTCCTCCCATACTTTCTTAATATTGTCAATAAGTTCATAGACTTCCTTTTTCCTCCAAACCCGAATCAAAAGCTGTATCAAATAAAAAAAATAAATCCGACCTTTTAACATAACCTTACCTTCAAAAACTTTCTTTTCAAAATCTGGTTGAATTTCTGGTAATATACCTATTATACCACCAAATACACCAATTAGTCCAAGAATCTTGCCAGTATTTTCTGGACTATTCATACCAAAATGAATATATCCTGTCCACTTCTTTGGTGCAATATGATTCATCAATTGCTTTATGGTTTCCCACAAAAAAAAGATTCCACTTCGATTTCCCTTATCTTGCCAAGCCTGAATAAATATCTCCTTCTTATCTAAAAATTCTGTATAATAATACCTCAAATTTTTCAAAAAAGAAAGTATCTGATAATATTTTCTTTTCAACTGAATCCAAAACCAAAGAACTTTTTCCCAAATTTTGTAAAAAATATTTTTTTTATTCCTCACCTGCTGGTTTTGATTTTTGACTTTTTTCTCTTTTTGTATATTAGTTGGAGAAATTTTTTTTAACGCATCCTTCTCTCCCTCTTTTATTTTACTCTTAAAATCATCAGATAATTTGGCACTTTCACCTATTGGATTCCTAGTATTCGTATCAAAACTCTGCTCTCTCTTTTTTTGACCAGATAAATTAGAACTTGTTGTAGTTTTTTTTCTTTTTTCTTTGTTAGAATTCTGCCAAAACTCCTCTTCAAACTTTTTACTCTCATTACTTTTTTTAGAAAAAACAGAAATCCCAAATATTTTGACACTAGCAGAAATTTCTTTGTCCACAAGAACATGTATAGATAATATATGCAACAGCCAGCTTAACCGAAAATTTCCTTTTATGCCTTTTTGGATCTCCTTCTCTCCATCCATTCTGTAACGGATTGGAACAAATAATACCAAAAGCAGTAAAGTGAGCAGGATTCCCATTACAATTAGTATAAGAATGCCCATTACCTTCAAAACCAGCAACAAAATATGCAACCTGCTCACACCTCTCTATCATTCTGATTTTCTTCCACAAAACCTTGAATATCAAAATCACCAGTCTTTGTATAAACTTCTTCCACAATTTCTGCTGCTAATTCCATGGCTTCCCTACGATTTGCAGCCAATCCGATAATAACAACTTTTCTCTTTCGGTAGTAGGAAAATAACAATTCATTTACATTCATAATATCCAATAAATTACAAGGATTTGATGCAAGGCAAACACAATAAATAGGAAATATAGGTTTCTCTTTTTCTATTTTTTTCTTCCACTCTTCAATCTGCTGTCCTGCCCGATTTTTGTAATACAAATGTTTATACCATACAATCATATTATTCTATACCATCCCACAATAATTGTATCAAATTCATACTTGCCTGTCTTTCCGCAGTATCCTTACATCTGGTTAATGCTTCATGTACATACTCTTCCACTTCCTTAGATGAAGTAAAAAACACTGGGAATTTACTAATTGTAGCTGCAATTACTGCACGATTCACACACATCTCCTGTTTTGCGAATTGGTCTTTCAACTTTGTAATTAACTCCGCTGTCTTTTTAAGAACATACTCCTCCTCGGCAATCTCCTCTTCTTCCTCAGTCTGAAAATCAACAAATGTACTTCCCGCAGATAATAATTGCTGTTCCATCTCAAGCCTTGTAAATTCTTCTGATAATCCCAAATCTTCTATTTTATCCTGATGACCTTCCACTAACTTGTAGAATGCTCCCTGAAGCTGCATCATGTCCTCAATAAGTTTCTCTTGTTTTCCTTCTGTAAGCACTAGCTTTGCAGCAGTTTCTTCTGGAATTACTTTCCATTCTTTCTCTTCAAACATCTGATGGAGCGTTCTTAAAATTGCAAGACAGGCTTCTTCGCTGCCATCTGCCGAACTTTGCTCCTCATAGGAAAGCAAATAACAATATAGAGAATTTAATACTATTTGAACATCCACATATATGTTTGCAATTTCTTCAATCTTAGAAGCATATTCCTCTAAAGAAGCATACATGTCCCGAAAGTCATGCTCTGACATATCTGCAAAAGTCCACTCACCTAAACTATCTGCAAACTCTTGAATCTCATTAAAATATTCCCCAACGCCTTCTGGTTCATACAACATAGCACTAGTTTCCAACATATATACAAACCGGTCTAACGCTGATTTTTCTGCTCCCTTATAAACAGACATACTATTTTCAATCAACTGAAAATACTTAGAACGTGCCATACGAACTGGAAGTTCCGCAAGAACTTCTTTTATATTTTCATTGATAACTACATTGTCTTCACCACTAAATATAAATTGCAAAGTCTGTTTCACAAAAG
>JAAVZU010000111.1 GCA_022791815.1 Lachnospiraceae bacterium | reverse complement strand
TAATGGAGATGGAGCGAAGGGGTGAACAATCAATAAGTTTGAGTATGTCTCGTGTTGCAGAGATGGCAACATCTGCCGTAACCAATCGGGTAAAAGGTGGTCAAATTCAGCGGGACGGAAAGGAAAGAACGCATGGAAACAAGTAATCTAATGGAGCAGATACTATCTAGAGATAACCTCAACAGAGCATATCTGCAAGTCGTACGAAACAAAGGTGCTGAGGGTGTGGACGGAATGAAGTACACAGAACTCAATGAACATCTTGTAAAGAACGGCGAAATCATTAAAGAACAGTTGAGGACAAGAAAATATAAACCTCAACCAGTCAGAAGAGTGAAGATACCAAAGCCAGACGGTGGCATCAGAAACCTGGGAGTACCAACAGTAACAGACAGATTTGTACAACAAGCCATTGCACAGGTATTAACACCAATCTATGAAGAACAGTTTCATGACCATAGTTATGGATTCAGACCAAATAGATGTGCACAGCAGGCAATCCTGAAAGCCCTCGACATGATGAATGAAGGGAATGATTGGATTGTAGACATTGACTTGGAAAAGTTCTTTGACACAGTAAATCATGATAAGCTAATGACTTTGATTGGCAGGACAGTCAAGGATGGAGATGTAATCTCTATTGTAAGGAAATTCCTAGTAAGTGGAATTATGATAGATGACGAGTACAAAGACTCGGTGGTGGGAACACCGCAAGGAGGAAATCTCTCTCCACTGCTGGCAAATATCATGTTGAATGAACTTGATAAGGAAATGGAGAAGAGAGGGCTTAACTTTGTACGTTATGCAGATGACTGTATTATCATGGTCGGAAGCGAAATGTCAGCAAACCGGGTGATGAGAAATATATCACGATTTATTGAAGAGAAACTGGGACTTAAGGTCAACATGAGTAAAAGCAGGGTGGATAGACCAAAAGGTGTGAAATATCTTGGTTTCGGGTTCTACCATGACAGTCGAGCCCATCAGTATAAGGCAAAACCACACGCAAAATCAGTTGCGAGGCTCAAGAAAAGAATGAAAGAACTTACCTGTCGGAGTTGGGGCGTAAGCAACAGCTACAAAGTAAAGAAACTTAATCAACTAATCAGAGGGTGGATTAACTATTTCAAGATAGGCAGTATGAAACAACTGTGTCGAGAGATGGATAAGCATATCCGATTCCGATTGCGGATGTGCATTTGGAAACACTGGAAAACTCCGCAAAATAGAGCAAAGAACCTTATGAAGCTTGATGTACCAAGATGGGCAGCATATAAAATAGCCTATTGTGGTGATAAATACGCTCGTTTAGCCCATAACGGGTGGATACAGAAAGCAATAAACAATAAGAGACTAACCTCATTTGGATTAGTCTCAATGTTAGATTACTACATCGAAAGGTGTGTTACTTGTTAAGTTGATTGAACCGCCGTGTACCGGACGGTACGCACGGTGGTGTGAGAGGTCGGAATTTCTCAATCATGAGAAATTCCTCCTACTCGATTGCATAAAATAAAAAAATAATCAAATCTTTTTAAACTTTAATTAGAAAATTTAATATGTCCGAAGATAAATTTTCCTAACAAGAGATACAATAGTTATTATATCAGATAAAAGAAATGTCCTGCGGGCAAAAAGCCTGTAAGGACTTTTTTATATAGAAATTAAAAAAAGTGTTTATTTTTCGACACTATGGTAGTTTCTATTCGTGCTATGGAGTGAAAGGGAGATATTTCACTCTGTTCCAGATGGGTACGGAAGGAGGTGAACTCTTATGGTGCAATCTTCTTCCGAAGAACAGTTAAGGATAAGAAAGCAGTTTGACAGCTTTTGCAAAACCTTATTAAAAAATGAAACAATTGATTATGAACGGGCAAGAACCAATCGACTTAAGCATGAGGTTTCTTTCTCGGAATTAACACAGGAGGAGTTGGGGTGTTTAAATACTATGGATGAATACATAGCTGAATCAGAAGTGTTTCGTGTTCTTGATTATGATATTGAGGTAAAAGACGAGCTGATTGGTGAAGCATTAAAGTGCCTGCCGGAAAAGAAACGAAATGTTATATTGCTTTCTTTTTTTATGGATATGACAGATACAGAGATAGCCAGGCACATGAATCTAGTCAGAAGTACCATACATCATCATCGTACCAGCTCACTCCAAGCATTAAAAAAGATTATGGAGGAGATCAGGAATGGAGAAAACAATTAAGTGTTCAAATTTGTTGCCTTACCACATCATTGTAGCAGCAGCTTCCGGTGATGTGGATGCAATCAATATTGTTTTGAAACACTATGAAGGGTACATTGCAGCATTATCTATAAGAAAGTTCTATGATGAATGCAATAATGTACACTATTGTGTTGATGAAACATTACGCCGGAGATTAGAAACAAAGCTGATTACAAAAATATTGGATTTTAAAGTAGTATAGCAATAAATCCATACTTTTTCCCTTTCAAAGTATGGATATGTGAATTGATTATGTACATTGACAATTGAATATGGTATGTCCTGCGAGACATACGGAGCAGTTAAGCTGGGCAACAGATACGTCAAGACTGCCTGCTTTTAATATAATTAAAAGGTAAAAAGGTAAGAGCGATACCTATCAATGTTGAAAATGAAATAGGGGTATTTCATAGCGAAGATGCTGCTTTTTATAATGATACTTCCGTTATACGGTCTATATAAGATGGTGAAATACCAATGTGAACTATGTTTACCCAGTAGTTACTTGCAGGACTTTTATTAAAAAATGAGAGGGTGATATTGTGGAAGGAAAAAAGTTATTAAGGTACAGTATACAGTTATCAATGCTTAAACAATTATTAACATTGAACCTGATTAATGAGATGGAATATAAGCTTATTCAGAAAAAATTAATGAAAGATTATGGAATAGTATCGAATATTACTGCTTGACTTATCGTGTGTTATATTATAGAATGATATTAGTAATACGGTAGGAATACAAAGGAGGCGGTAAGTTGGAAGTTGAAATAATAAAAGCGAATAATCCGTTTGGAAAGTCTTCTAATGGAAGAAGAACAGAAAGAATGAGAGTGGCTGCATATTGTCGGGTTAGTACAGATGACGAGGATCAGATTAAAAGCTATAATTCTATGGTCAAATATTATACAGATTTAATAAAAAATAATGAAGATTGGATATTTGCCGGTGTTTATGCAGATAAAGCTATTACAGGTACTAAGGCAGACAAAAGGGAGGAATTTCAAAAATTAATTCATGATTGCATGGAAGGGAAAATTGATATGATATTAGCAAAAAGTATTCCCAGATTTGCAAGAAATACCCTAGACACTCTTAAATATGTAAGAATGTTAAAAGAAAGAAATATAGCAGTCTTTTTTGAGGTAGAGAAGATAAATACGTTAAAAGATGGCGAATTTTTAATGACAATTTTAAGTTCAGTGGCACAACAGGAAGTGGAGAATACGTCAGCTTATGTGAAAAAAGGCTTGAAAATGAAGATGAAACGTGGAGAATTGGTTGGTTTTCAAGGCTGTTTGGGATATGACTATGATGTTACTACAAAAACACTTTCAATTAATGAAGAAGGTGCCAAAACAGTCAGATATATTTTTGACAGATATGTTGCCGGAGCAGGAAGTACAATGATTGCAAGGGAATTGAATGAACAGGGAAGATTAACGGTTAAAGGCAATTCATGGACATCATCAAGCGTAATGGGTATTGTCAATAATGAAAAATATATGGGTGATCTTATGTTAGGAAAGACTTTTACGGTCGATCCCATTTCTAAAAGAAGGTTAGAAAATTTGGGGGAAGAAGATAGATTTTACATAAAAAATCATCATGAGGCGATTGTTTCGGCAGAAACATTTGCAAGAGCACAGGAGATTAGAAATCGAAGAAATGGCGGACGAAAATCGGCAACACCAGGAAAACGGGAAAAATTTAGTCGGCAGTATGCTTTTAGCTGTCTGCTGGAATGTGGATTTTGTGGTGCAAATTTATCAAGACGGAGTTGGCACAGTGGTTCAAAATACCAAAAGACAATTTGGCAGTGTGTAAAATCAACAAAACATGGGAAAAAAAATTGTCCAGAAAGTAAAGGAATACCGGAATATGTTATAGAGCAGGCATTTATCGAATCATACAGAATGTTATGTGATGAGAATAAGGATGTTTTAGACGAGTTTATTCACAGAGTGGAACGGACTTTAAGTGAGAATTCTGTGAAAGATAAAATTACGAAATTAAATAAAAGTGCTGATAATATTCAGTGCAAAAGAAAAAAGTTATTAGACAATTATCTGAATGGTATTGTGGTACAGGATATTTATGAAGAAACTGATATAGGACTGGAAAGAAAATTATCGGAGATAAAAGCTCAATTAAATATGTTAGAGCAACAGATGGATGATGAAAACAGTTTAAAGAAAAGAATATCAGATTTTAAGAAAGCATTATCTAAAAATGAAATTTTGGAGCAATTTGATAGAGGAATTTTTGAAAGTATAATTGAAAAAGTTATAGTTGGTGGATATAATGAAGATGGAAGTAAAGATCCCTATAAGATAACTTTCATATATAAAACAGGATTTAAAAATGTGGTTGGAAATGCAAAGCAACGCTTTGACCAGAATAAGAGTATGGGAGAAAAAGCGAAAGAACTGTGTTCCCATATCGTAAACGAGGTAAAAGATGTGTGTTCCTTTGTTAGCGACGACGCATGTTGAGTGTGTCGTATTGATGTCACGGGTGGAAAAGTAGGTGTGTAAAAAGGCTCTGATTTCAAGGGATTTGTGGCATTTGAAGGGAGATTTTCAATGTTAATAATCCTGTCAAATGCCGTAAAATCAAGGCTTTGGGAATATATCAAATGGCATAGTTGAGTTGACAGAATGACTTTAGGGGTAGGTTGTGTAGACAGGATTATTGT
>JAAVZU010000110.1 GCA_022791815.1 Lachnospiraceae bacterium | reverse complement strand
GTATCCCTTGATATATCGTCATTTCCCGACTTATCCCACTTCATCACATGATGTATCAATCAATCTCCATTTTGTGACAGATATTCTAAGAGAGTACAAATTGTCTCCCTTCTATCCATTCTTTATTCAAGGTATAGAAAATAAATTTTCTAAATATTATTGTTTCTCTTGAATCAAATAATCAAAAACTTTTTCTTCCAATAGTTGATACTTATACATTGTAAAATCGCTTTTACTTAAAGTATCACTATTTAAATTCTCATATTTCATTTCTATATCTTTGTTAGATATAACTACATTTATTTTATTTGCAATTGCACCTATAATAAGAAATTTTTTTATCTCTTTTTCTGCCTCATTACAACATCTTTCATAAAATTGATCCAAATTTTCATTAAAAAAATCTTTAATAAATTCCTCTATACTACTTCCATAGCCTGTTGCCATATCTTTATACTCATGATATACAACCTCTGCATAATCAAGTATATAATTTCTATCCATATTAAATGAACTTTTTTCTATTAGCTCTTCAATAATGTCTTCCCTTTTTTGATTGATTAGCTCTGTTTCTTTTTCCTCTTTAATATGTTCTTTTTTGTATTCATAAAACGCTTCTACACTTTTTAGACCATAGTTTTTTTGAACGAATTTATCTGTTAGTTTGGGCTTAAACATATAATGAATCTCATTAACCTGATATTTTATTACTTCTATTTTTCCTGCAAATTTTGTATTTTCATCATCTTCGGGAACTTGGATATTTATTATGTATGTTTTATCTTTTTTTGCTCCTATTAATTTCTTTTCTATTTCCTTATTAAAAAAACCTGCACCAACTTTTATTTCCTCTCCCTTAACTTCATTAACAATTTTATCTTCACAGTAAACTGTATATGTTAGATTTACAAAATCCCCCTTCCTAACAACATTACGGTTCACTGGTTTCAATTTTTCATAAGACTCTAGTTCCAGTTGTATATTTTCTTCTATTTCAGATACACTAACGTTAATCTCTTCATCAGTATATTCACTTTCTGGTATTTCTCCTAACCTTGTTATATGACAATTCTCTATCCCTAATAAATTCATTTTTTCTTCCACTATAGAATTTATTATTTGATATTCTGTGGCACAACTACATATTACCAAGAACACTACTATTAATATTACATAACTAAAATATCTCTTCATTATCATTTGTCCCTTAAACTCCTTTTTTATTTTTCTGATAGGTATTTGCGAAACTTAATTTACGCATTCAACCATATTACCTAATTTTTCTAATGAATTAAAATACAACCAAAAGATTAACTTCTATCCTTTGGTTGTACAAGCCGTCTTACAATATATTATTTAACAGAAAAGAGAACTTTGCTGTAACTTTTCTTATCAAAATTCACATCTAATGAAATTCGATAAGTTCCTTTTTTTAAATCCTTTGAATTATAACAATTTCCTAATTTATATGTTTCTTTCACACTGCCTTTGATTGGAATACTTTTTGCTATTGATTCTATATCATAATCTTCCTGCATCTTTAACTTTTTCCAACATCCGTTTTCTAACCTTTCGACAGAAAAAACAAGACCATACTCCTTTCTTTCTTTTGTTCTATTACTAATTTTTATTGTTACGTTTAATCCTACGTCTGTTTTTTTAACCTTTACCAATGTTGCTTTTGAATTCTTTTTATCTTTTTTTACTTTAATCTTCCATGAATATGTTTTGTTTGCAACTTTTGCTTTCAAAACGCAAGTGCCTTCTTTATTCCCTGATTTTACAACTATGTAATTATTCTTTTCGCCCTGTATTTCAACAATATTTATATATCCCTTTTTAGAAACTGTCCACTTTACTTTGTTATCTGGATTATTAACTTTAAATATCATATAGGAATTTGTATCCAGATTACTACTTTTTATTATCTTATTGCCTTTAGCATGTACTATTGGCATCTGACAAAAACATGCAGTAACAGCTAGTACCATAACACACCATATAGAAATTATTCTTTTGTTTCTTTCTGTCATACCTATCATTCCCTTCTAAGCAAAATCTGCTTTAATTTTATGAAACTAATTTATTTTTAACAAATTGGTTCCACTATCTTTACATTTACAAACTACTAATATATCTCTAAATTCCATGTATTGACAATATTTTCCCATTTTGTTGATGTTCCTATAGAGCCTCTATGTATTCCAGCAATATAATATCCCAAATCTACATCAAATACAGCACCACCACTATCTCCTCCTGCACTGACATAATCAGCCTGCCATAAATCAGTTAAAACAGCATCTATATCTGTTGATTTTACAGTCTTATCTGTGCTTATAATTTTTCCTTTTGTAAGGTATGTTGTGGAACCAGATTTATAGATAGTTTCTCCCACATAAGTCTCTGACAAAAATCCTGTACCCAAAACATATTTATCAGAAACTGTTCCCTTTGAATCCGCATAATAAACTTTCCTTGAAGGAGTATAATTACTATTAGTAACTTTGATAAATGCTGCATCCATATTATCCTTATATTTTCTTTTGGTTACCTTTCCTATTTTTGTTTGAGCAGAACTGTCAATGTAAACAAAATCTCCTACATTATCTACTAAATGTGCTGCTGTTACAAAACCTTTTATCGTTTCTCCTGCACTGTTTATATAGCACGCTTTCATTCCTATACTGCCTCTGGAACCATCCGAATTATAAATAGCTCTTCCAAGTTTCAGCAAAGTTGCCTCTTCAATGTCCTTTTCTCCTTCCTCAAAGATAACACCACTATATCCATAATATTTTTCAAACTGTGCTTTTGCTTCATCTGTTACGAACTCTAAACTTACAACAATAGCATTTCTTTCTTGATCAATACTTACTTCAAGCATATTATCTGTTAACGCCCTTAGTTCATTATTCTCAATATTTTGTTTATTCTCAACACAATCTTGAAATTTTTTGGAAATTTTTTTATATGTATCTTGTAAACTATTATATGAATTTTTTACTTTTTTTATAACCACTTGATCACTTGTATTATTTAAAATATTCTCTTGTTCACTAGTCAAAGCATCAACTGTCTGAACTACCAACTGTCCTTCATTTGTCAAATATGCTCCACCATAGTATTCTACATATTTCTTTTTTCTTTTTGTATCCATAGTTACAATCTTTTGTACTTTTTTATAATCATCTTTTATTTCTATTTCATTTTCCAAAATTACTTTACTATTTTCCTTTTGTGATTCTTTTGATTCTTCAATTCGCTGTTTTAGCAACTCTGCATTAGATTTATCTTGTGCCTTAACTATTATATTATTTTGAAACAATAATGTAAATATAAAACATATTGCTATAATTATTAAAGTATCCTTTCTTAATCCCATCCTTTATCCCTCTTTCTTTTTAATAAAAACTATCTGTTAAAACATGTCTATAATTTCTATTGTTTATTTCCATATAATTATTTCAACAATCCCTCCTTTTTATATATACAATAATAAAAATATATACTTATATTAATAATTTTATTATAACATAAATATATTACAATTTATTTAATATTGTATATCTTGTATTTTTTTTTGCGTATTTTGTTATCACTATCAATACTCTATGTTCTCCCTCTTTGATTTGTGTTATAATGTTATTATTCAAAATCATGAATAGCTACAACTTTACTTTTACAAACTACACAATCAATTTGAAAGGGGGCATTCTATGGCAGCCTTTGAAAAAACAGCTTCTGGGATTCCTGAAATGGATCGGGCATTAAACCATATCCGGTTAGGAGATAACGTGGTTTGGCAGGTAGACTCTATGGAAACTTTTTTGCACTTTGTCAAACCTTTTGCGCTACAGGCAGTAAAAGAAAAACGAAACCTGATTTATATTCATTTTTCCTCTCATGAGACTCTTCTGGAGCCTATGGAAGGATTAACTATATATACTCTGGAATTATCCCACCGTTTTGAAACCTTTACGGTGGAATTGCATCAAATTATTACAAAAGAAGGTAAAAATGCATTTTATGTTTTTGACTGCCTATCGGACTTACAAGTTGCTTGGAGTACAGATTTGATGATGGGAAATTTCTTCCGGGTAACCTGTCCTCATCTTTTTGAGTTAGATACTGTGGCATATTTCCCACTTCTGCGTGGCAGACATTCCTTTGAAACCATTGCCAAGATACGGGATACTACCCAATTACTTATGGATGCTTTTGGTGAGGATGATTTAATATATGTACAACCTCTTAAGGTCTGGAAACGTTATTCCCCTACCATGTTTCTTCCACATGCCTTTACAAAAGAAACCAAATCCTTTACTCCTCTTACAGATGGGATTCGCGTTAGCAAGTTTTACCAAAGCCTGCACAAAATAGAAAATGATGCGGAAGATGCCCAATTGGACAGTTGGGATAGATTTTTTGCAAATGAACGGCAAAAATATGCTGCAGGTACACTTACCCAGCGTGAATTTAATTTTATTCGTGATGTCATGATGACAAGGGATAAAAAACTTCGTGTACTGATTGAAAAATATTTTGAAGCTGAAGATTTATTTTTTATACGCAGCCGGATGGTGGGTACAGGTATGATCGGTGGCAAAGCATGTGGTATGCTCCTTGCCAGAAAGATTATTGAAGCTGAACTTCCAGAATACCAGAACCACATGGAACCTCACGACTCTTACTTTATCGGTTCTGATGTATTTTATACATATCTGGTGGAAAATAAATGTTGGAAAGCCAGAGTCCGCCAGCGTACCAGTGAAGAATACTTCTCTGCTGCTGTAGAATTAAAAGAGGCTATTGAACAGGGGCATTTTCCAGCAGATATCCGGGAACAATTCCGAAGGCTTTTGACCTACTTTGGTCAAAGTCCAATTATTGTTAGGAGCAGCAGTATTTTGGAAGATGGTTTTGGAAATGCTTTTGCTGGAAAATATGAATCCGTATTCTGTCCTAATGTTGGAGATTTAGAAAGCCGTTTGGAGGATTTTGAAAAAGCTGTAAAGGTTGTTTATGCCAGCACTATGGATCCTTCTGCTCTGGAGTATCGTTTGCGGCGTGGCATGGAAAAACGTGATGAGCAAATGGCATTGTTGGTACAACGAGTTTCTGGTTCTTATTATGACAAATACTATATGCCAAATGCTGCTGGTGTGGGATTTTCCTATAGTACCTACCGCTTTATGGAAGAAATGGACCCTAACCGTGGTATGCTTCGTTTAGTTATGGGGCTTGGTACAAAAGCAGTAGACCGCACAATCGGGGATTATCCTAGATTGGTAAGTCTTGATATGCCTGCCGCTTTGTTAAAGTCTGACACAAGCTACCGTCATCGTTTCTCTCAGCACAAAATTGATATTTTGGATCTTGAAAAAGCAGAAAAGATAGAACTTCCTTTTGAAGATTTAATTCCTCTGCTGCCATCCTCTATTTCAAATACTCTGCTCTCTCATGACTATGCAACAGAGAGAATGTTTCGGGATAGAGGACAATATCGGAATATTTTCTTTGTATCTTGTGATGGACTTACCAACAACAAAGAGTTTACTACAATGATGGAACGGATTTTATCTACTCTACAACGAGTGTATGACTATCCTGTGGACATTGAATATGCCATTAATTTAGGGGATAAGGACGATTTTGTGGTAAACCTTTTGCAATGCCGCCCTCTTCAAACTTGCAACAACGGAGAGACAGTCACCATACCAGACTTACCTAACTGGGACCATACTTTATTTCATTTGCATGGTTCTGCTATGGGCTGTTCCAGAGAAACAAAGGTGGATGTTATTGTAACAATAGATCCTTATTTATACTACAATTATCCATATCACCTAAAACCTCAGATTGCCAAAATGATTGGTGATATAAACAGTCACTACAAGGGACAAAATAAGCAGATGGTCTTAATTACACCAGGACGTATCGGAACTTCCTCACCAGAGCTTGGTGTTCCAGTTTCCTTTGGCGAAATTAGTGAATTCTCATGTATATGTGAAGTATCTTATAGCAAAGCTGGATATATGCCTGAGCTTTCCTATGGCAGCCACATGTTTCAGGATTTAGTAGAGGCAGATATTTTATATGCTGCCATTTTTGAAAATGAACATACAAAACTATATCAACCACATTATTTATCCAGCCACTATACAAATCTTTTTTTAAACTTCTTTCCTAAGGAACTTGATCTTACAGATATGGTGGGCATCTATGAACCAGATAACTGCTGGCTGTATCACGATTTTAAAAAAGAGGAAACCTTGTGTGCAATGAGATAGGTTTACCTAATATATCCTCGGGTTAAATGGTATTTCATAAAATTTTAAGAAATTATATATTTTTTTTAGAATTTGGTCACAAACTGTCCACATATAATCTCTATAATAATACTTGCAAGAATTTTTTCATACATTTGAATACTCCCCCTCTAATCAATACTTTACTGATTAGAGCAAAAAAGGTATCGTAATCTTCCTTACGATGCCTTTTTTGTTTTACTTCTGTTATGTATCAAAATTTTAATCTCTAATATACTTACGAGGAAATGGCTTGCAAACACTGAATAGCACTTCACCAGAACTATCTAGGATATCAAATTCATAATCCACACTGGTACATCTTTCCTCATCACCTTTTTTATAGATAACCTTAGGTGTTCCATTTTCTGTATAGCTAGTGAGTGCCGATATCTGAATGCTTAAACCTTTCTTATATCCCTTCCCATTCACACCAGCACCTATTTTCTTTACCACTCGATG
Organism: Lachnospiraceae bacterium; assembly: GCA_022791815.1. Taxonomy (GTDB): domain Bacteria; phylum Bacillota; class Clostridia; order Lachnospirales; family Lachnospiraceae; genus CAG-411. The sequence goes on along the minus strand of JAAVZU010000110.1, from coordinate 60,993 downwards.
CGAATCATAATCTGTTCCATAATAACTCCCATATAAAAGTGCATCTCCTCTACATTCTCCCCATGTTACATCATGATAAATTGGTGTAAGTTCTAAAATAGTATCAAGGTCTGCATCTAAGTCTACAGTTGGCCAACACATTACATTGCCAATTATATCTTCATCACCATATTTTTTATTTTTATTATTTTCTGTTTCTGAAATACTGACAGCTTTTATGACCTCTGGATTTACCTCCTTACTGCCATGATTTGTTAAATCTATACTGACAATAGGCTTATATTCTCCTGACTTATTCTTTCTTGGTGCAATTTTAATATCTTTATCACTTGCTTCAACCACTGTAAATCTTGCTCCATATTGCCCCTCTTGACCAGGATCACAAATAGTATATTCCCAAAAAATATAGTTATTTGTATAATAATCTGTCTGGGCATCACTTTTCGTCTGTATGGTTTCAATATAATATCCACCATTCTCATCCCCATCTTCACCATCAAAATGATAAAATCCAGGCGTATAGAAATATTTTTCCGGAACACCTGCACGTATCGCATAATCTGGATATTTGTATGTCTTATTTCTTTCTTCATCCTGCATATATTTTGTTTTTAATGCTGCACCATCATCTGATGACAAAATCTTAGCTTTTGATATAAAGAAAATAAAACCTCCAATCATCATAACGAATAGCCCAATAAAGACCAGTTTTTTTTGTAGTTTTCTCATTTTCTTCTCCTTTGCATATATCTGACACTTTAGAATCCCTTCTATTTTAAAAAATAATTATTTACTTTGCAATACTTATTTTTTTTATCTGATTTTCTACATATGTTATAATCTCATCCCTATTCTACCCATTCTTATAGTCAATGTAACAAATGCACAGCCTTACCTAAACTGTTGCAATACATTTTCAATGATTTGAAGAATGTTTTGACATTAGCCCTGTCAATTGGTAAAATATAAATGTTCGGCATATAAGTATTCTGTGCAAATATAGTCAAAGGGGTGAAAGAAATGGCATATACCGCATTATATCGTAAGTTCAGACCTAATGAATTTGAAGATGTAAAGGGACAGGAACACATTGTAAAAACTTTACGTAACCAAGTGAATGCTGGAAGAATTGGTCACGCCTATTTGTTTTGTGGAACCCGTGGAACAGGTAAAACAACAATAGCTAAGATTCTGGCGAAAGCTGTAAACTGTGAACACCCCGTTGAAGGAAGTCCTTGTAACACTTGCAGTGTTTGCCAGTCTATCCAGAACCAGACTTCTATGAATGTAATTGAAATTGATGCCGCATCAAATAATGGTGTAGACAACATACGTGAGATTGTGGAAGAAGTACAGTATTCTCCAACAGAAGGAAAGTATAAAGTATATATTATTGATGAAGTACATATGCTTTCCACAGGAGCATTTAATGCTTTATTAAAGACCTTGGAAGAACCTCCCTCTTATGTGATTTTTATTCTGGCTACTACAGAAGCACACAAGATTCCAATTACGATTCTTTCCAGATGTCAACGGTATGATTTCCGAAGAATTACTATAGATGTAATTGCTAACCGTCTTCATGAATTATTAGATAAAGAGCAGATTGATGCAGAAGATAGAGCGGTAGAATATGTTGCAAAAGCAGGCGATGGCTCTATGCGTGATGCCTTAAGTTTACTTGACCGGTGTATTGCCTTTTATCTAGGTGAGAAGCTCACTTATGACAAAGTTCTGGAAGTATTAGGTGCAGTAGATATTGAGATATTTTCTAAACTGTTTCGTGCCATTATAACTAACTCAGTTACAGAATGTATGGCAATTCTTGAAGAACTGGTAGTGCGAGGAAGAGAACTTGGACAGGTAGTAACAGATTTTACCTGGTATCTGCGTAATCTTTTATTGGTAAAAACATCCGAAGATGCAAGCGGTGTAGTGGATGTATCTACAGAACACTATCAACTCATGGAAGAGGAAGCAGCAATGACCGATATGGAAGTGATTATCCGCTATATCCGTATTATGTCTGAACTATCCAATCAGGTTCGTTATGCAACCCAGAAAAGAGTATTGATAGAAGTTGCACTGATTAAACTTTGTTGTCCAGTCACAGATCGGGATTATGAAGGTCTTGTAAACCGGATACAAGTTCTGGAGAAAAAAATAGAGGAAGGTGTAGTTTCAGCTCCCAGGCAAAGCACAAATAATACCATTGAAACAAAAAATACAGCATCAGAACAAGAAGTTCCCATAGAAGTTTTAGAACGGGCAATTCCTGATGATTTACAGGAAGTTGCTAAAAATTGGGAACGAATTATAGGTGTACAGGATGGTTTATACAAAGCAATGTTAATGGACGTAATACCTTCTGTAGGGGAAGGCGGTTCTTTGCTTCTTGCAGTAAAAGATCCAGTACAATTGGATTTCCTTAATAAAGAAGATCATATTGAGGCGATTAAAAATACTATTGAAAAGCAGATTAACAAAGAGATTAACATTCGTGTGCAATATACACCCTCAGGCAGTACAGAAGCAAAAAGTATGATAGATTTAACAAAATTAACAAAAATGGCAATTGAATTTGAGCCATAGATGATACTATAGAATAGAAAGGAGTTTTTTAATTATGGCAAAAAGAGGCGGATTTCCAGGAATGCCTGGAAACATGGGAAATTTAATGAAACAAGCGCAGAAAATGCAAAGACAAATGGAGGAGAAAACCAAGGAATTAGAAGATAAAACATGGGAGGCTTCTGCTGGCGGTGGTGTAGTTACCGTAACTGTTACTGGAAAAAAAGAAATATCAAAGATTACATTATCTCCAGAAGTTGTAGATCCTGAAGATATTGAAACTTTAGAGGATTTGATTATGGCTGCTACTAATGAGGCATACCGTAAAATGGAAGATGAGACAGCACAGGCAATGGACAACATTACTGGTGGATTAACAAGCAGTTTTGGAAATGGTTTTCCTTTCTAAATAAATTAAATAAAGCTGTCCGACTATCAGCACCGAATTATGTGTTTGATAATCAGACAGCTTTTCCTATATAGGAATTGTAACATTTCAGCCCAAAGGCTAAACTGTTACTAGAAATTTTCTTAAAACTTATTATCTCTTTACAAACAGATTAGCAAATGTTATTTTGCCTCAAAAGATCCACATTCTGTGTCTTCACACTTGCAAGTATTGCAATCACATTTTCCAACATGAATCTTGTCAAGAGTACAATAATCCATGCTGTTAGCATGATATTTACATTCGTGTACAGAGCATGAAATAGATGAATTCTTTTCCATATTTACGACCTCCTAAATTATAGCTGCAATAATTAACTACTTAACATATTTTATGGCAGTCTTTTTGCAACTGGTTTAAGAATGCAACCGACAGATTATCGGAAGCATTACCAAATGAAATTTTCATTTGATATTAGACAATAGTTTCTATATATAGTAAGAGCTGTCAAATGAAATAATGGTGGTTACTTTTTATCCGATTAGATTCCTACTATAATTGGAAAATGTCAAATAAAATCCAGGTAACCTTTTAGGCATGCATGCGGGATTTCAATTATCAACTCGACTTTAGTATATACCAGATAAAGAAATTTATACATGACAGTTATTTTATTTTTTACTAAAATAAAAAAATCTGTTATACTATTATTAACCGAGATTATTCACCGTCTTAAACATGAACTAAGTTTTATGTCAGACAACTCCGCTGTGACAGTAATGGTCTACAATATAAATCGTGAATAATTGAGGGTTAATATTGGATATTATGTTATGTCTGTATAGCATATTCCATACAAATATGTAACGTAATAAATAACTCACTGTTAAAAAATACAAACAACTACGATAGACAGTTACATAAGAATTAAGATATAGGTAAGGTGAAAATATGTCACTAATGGAAAACATAATAAAAAATCATTGTACCAAAGCAGCCTTTCAAAAGGGAAAAAAATTAGAAGAAAATAATGAAATCATTAGCTGGGACTGGGATAAGGATGAACAGAACAATGTGTTATATCTTTATGGAAAAGTTGCGGGGAATGAAAGAGCATTTTATGATCCTTCTTTAGAATTGGATGAAAGCCATGGTTATGAAATTATGTCCAGCAGATGCCAATGCAAGGCTTATGGAAGTATTCCTGGTTTATGTAAACATCTGGTGGCGATTTCTCTTGCCTATTTAAAACAAGAAACAGGAAATCATAGAAAAAAAGAATATATTTCTAATGTTCAGGAATTTATAGAAGATGCAAACAAAGTTATTCGCAAACGTAACCAAACTGAACCATCTTCAGAAGAACGGCTTAGACAAGCATTAGGTCTTGGGGTGATAAAAAAAGGAATAGAACCAGCGAGACCAAAAACAAATAATGCAATTACTCGTATTATAGAACATTTGACACAAGAAGTATCAACAGATAATTGGCAAAAACGGTATTCATACGAAAAGGTAGAACTTGAACCAATTTTGTCCTTTCCGTATGGAAGCAGGATACCAGAAGTGACCTTTCGGATTGGCAAAAAGAAAAAATATGTAATCAAATCTTTAGAACAATTTATAGATGCTGTAGAAAAAAGACAATATTTTGAATATGGAAAGAATCTTGGTTTTGTCCATACTAAAGAACAGTTTGAAGTAAAATCTTTGCCTATGTTAGACTTTATTATGGAATATATGTATATGAAAAACCATGATAGACGAAGAAGTTTTTATTACGCTCCTGCTACGAAAAATATAATTTTAGATGAGTTTACTATGGAGAAATTTTTTTTAGTGTTAGAAAACCAAGCAGATGAACAGACAAATTTTGACAACAGCATTAAAATTCAAGGGACAAACCATATACAATATACTCTTTATAGGAGAAATCCAGATGCAAAAATTGAAATTGAAAAGGTAAAAGAAGGTGCTTATCTTCGGATTCCTGACTTTCAAATTTATCTTGGAACAAGTGAAATATTTCTAATAAATGGAACTCAAATTTATCATTGCTCAAAATCCTATGCGGAAGATTTATGGATACCCTTAGAACAATTTGCGGATACTGAAGAAAAAGAACTTTTTATTGACAATAAAGACTTGCAAAATGTTTGTGCATATTTGATGCCCCTGCTTGGCAAGTATTTTCCAATAGTAGAAAAAAATATTTCCTTAGAAGAATATGAACCACCAGAGGTAGAATTCTTCATATATTTGGATGACGATAAAGAATTTGGTGTTACCTGCCGGTTAGAATGTCAATATGGTACAGAAAAATATCGTATTTTTCAAGATACGCCAACTACTGTATACCGGGATAGGGTCAAAGAAAATCAAGTAGTGCAGGTTATCACAAAGTTTTTCCAAATGGCAAGGCGGAAAAGTTCAGATTTTATGCTGATAGAAGAAGAAAACCTTTATAATCTTTTGTCAGAGGGGATTGAAGAACTGAATCAGTATGGTATGGTATATGCCAGTGAAGCATTTCGGAAAAATAGTATTCGCCAGACACCTAGTGTGGATTTCGGAGTATCTATTAAGAGTAACTTGTTGGACATCTCCATTCAAGCTGATCAATTACCTTATAAAGAATTAGATGAAATTTTAAATAGTTATAAGATGCGTAAACGGTATCACAGGCTTCAAAATGGCCAATTTATGGAATTGGAGGACACCTCCCTTTCTATGCTGTCAGAGCTTGCAGATGGACTGGAAATGAAAGGAGAGGACTTTCAAAAAGGCAGAATCCAAATGCCAAAGCATCGTGCTTTATATATTGATGCTATACTAAAAGATGCAGGAGAACAAGTGCATGTACACAGAGACAATCTATTTAAACGATTGATTCGGAATATTAAAAATGTAGAGGATAGCGATTATCAAATTCCAAAACCCCAGCAGGGTATTTTACGCTCTTATCAAAGAAAAGGCTATCGATGGCTTCGTACCATTCGGGAATATGGTTTTGGTGGAATACTTGCAGATGACATGGGACTTGGAAAAACATTGCAGGTGATTACTCTTTTTGAGGCACTTAAAGAAGAAGAAAAACCAAAAGATATTTTGGGTCTAGTAATATGTCCCGCATCTCTTGTATACAATTGGGAGAATGAAATACACAAATTTGCACCAAATCTTGTGACACAAGTAATACTTGGAACTGCTAAAGAGAGAAAAAACATGATTCAGGAGAGTAAAAACGGTGATATATGGATTACCTCATATGATCTTCTGAAAAGAGATATAGAATGGTACCAGAACAGAAATTTTGACATACAAATAATTGACGAGGCACAATATATTAAAAATGCTTCTACAAAAGTCGCAAAAGCAGTAAAAAATATTTCCTCAAATACTCGTTTTGCCTTAACTGGTACACCTATTGAAAACCGTCTTAGTGAACTGTGGAGTATATTTGATTATTTAATGCCAGGACTTTTGTTTACTTATAAAAGGTTTAAGGAAGACCTAGAATCTCACATTGTAGCTGGAATTAACCGAGAAGAAAGTCAAGAAAGCAAAGAAACAAAACGATTAAAAAATATGGTTCGGCCTTTTATATTACGCCGGTTAAAAGAAGATGTATTAAAAGATCTTCCTAAAAAGCTGGAGAATGTAATTTATGCCAAAATGGAAGGCAAACAAAGCAAACTATATAATGCACATATACAAAGATTGAGAGAAACATTACAAGGTCAGACCAATCAGGAATATAACCAGAATAAGATTCAAATTTTAGCTGAACTTACCAGGCTTCGCCAAATCTGTTGTGACCCAGAACTATGTTATGAAAATTATGACGGCGGTTCTGCAAAATTATCAGTATGCATGGAATTGTTAGAAGAAGTGATTAGCAGCAATCATAAAGTATTGGTGTTTTCCCAGTTTACAACGATGTTAGAAAAACTGGCAAAAGAATTAGAATTTCGCCATGTTTCTTATTATAAATTGACAGGACAAACCAAAAAGGAACAAAGACTAGAAATGGCACAGGCATTTAACCAAAATACTGTACCTGTATTTTTAATTTCCCTAAAAGCTGGTGGAACAGGTTTAAATCTAACTGGTGCTGATATGGTTATACATTATGACCCCTGGTGGAATCAGGCAGCACAAAACCAAGCCACTGACCGGGCCCATCGGATTGGACAAAAGAACGTAGTTACTGTTTTTAAAATGATTACAGCAGAAAGTATTGAAGAAAAAATTCTAGCATTACAAGAAAAGAAAAAGAATTTGGCAGACCAAATTATATCTGATCAGGGAATGTCTGAAATTAGCCTTAGTAGAGAAGATTTACTAGAAATTTTAGGTGATGTATAAAGCTAGCTATGATAGCAATGGTCTGTGATTTAAGTCATGAATTGTTAAGGTTTAATAAAATATAAATCTCACAAATACTTAGATAGGAGATAAAAATGGAATATTATAGTGGACAAATTAATAAGTTAATTGAAGAATTATCAAGACTTCCTGGAATTGGAGCAAAATCTGCCCAAAGACTTGCCTTTCATATTATCAATATGCCAGCAGAACAGGTAGAAACTCTTGCTAATACTATTAAGACGGCAAAATCAACTGTACAGTATTGTAAATCCTGTTATACCCTAACAGATCAAGAATTTTGTCCAATTTGCCGTAATACCAGTAGAAATAAACGTATGATAATGGTGGTTGAGAATCCAAGAGACTTGGTAGCATACGAAAAGACACAAAAGTATGATGGTGTCTACCATGTTCTTCACGGTGCTATCTCTCCCATGTTGGGGATTGGTCCATCAGATATTCGGTTAAAAGAATTGATATTACGACTTCAGGGAGATGTAGATGAAGTTATTATTGCTACAAATTCCAGTCTGGAAGGCGAAACTACAGCAATGTATATTAGCAAATTGATTAAGCCTACAGGAATTAAAGTAACTAGAATTGCCAGTGGTGTGCCAGTAGGCGGTGACTTAGAGTATATTGATGAAGTCACCTTACTAAGAGCATTAGAGGGTAGAACAGAACTTTAACAAAAAGGGACTGTCGCATTTAAAAATGTATATAAAATATAGCAGCACTTGACTTGAAATTTATACCTTATGTTATGTTTTCAATACTTAATGCAACAGCCCCTTAAACATTATAGAATCTAGCTTTTCTTACAAAACATATAAGAAATGTATATTTTTATCTTAATAGTTCTTAGTTGTTATTTTAAAATTACAATAGAATAAGGAGGCAATGTTACCTCTTCCCCCTTCAGGGTTACTTCTGTTCCATCAGTACTTAGATAACCCTGAATATTCTTATATCCATAGCTATCTTTACTGATTGTAACTGTCTTAGTTTCTTTTGAAATATTATATAATAAAACTAACTTACTATCTTCATAAGTTTTTGTTAATGCACAAATACTTTCATCCTCTACCTCATCTATTATTGCGACCTCTCCTCTGGCAATTTCTGGATTCTCATTGCGAATACGAATACATCGTTTAATAAAGTTATAAATAGAGGCTGCATCATCTTTTTGTTCAGCCAGAGAAGGGAAAATATAGTCCTCTTTATCCATATCTGCAGGGCCATTGGTCATACCTGTATTATCTGTATTAGACCAATACATTGGTGCACGTAAGTTCTCATCTTTACCTGAACCACTTAACCCAATTTCTTCACCATAATATACAAATACGTTACCAGTCATTAAAATTTCTAAGGCATAAGCCATCTTAATCTTTTCCGATTTAACTAAGAAATTAGCACATCTTCCTGTGTCATGATTTGTTAAAAATTCTGCAACTGTAGAATCTGGGTTTGCTTTTTTTGTTGTTTCTTGCACATTTATAATAGCTTCTGCAAGTTTTTTTCCTGCATCTTTTTTACTTGTAAATACTGAACTTGCTATTGTGCCAGTAGCTTGTCCCATAGTAAAATCAAAAGTACTATCTACTCCACTTTTTAAATATTCTGATGCAAGAGCATAATCAGTCCATACTTCACTTACAATATATGCATCTTTCTTAATACTTTTTACATAATCGTTAAACCATCCAAGTATTTCTATATTTCTCTCATCCGATGTATCAAAATACTTTACACCATCAATACGAAATCCATCTACACCTAAATCTATCCAGAATTTTGCTGCCTGCTCCAACTCTCCCCGTACTACCTCGGCATATAAATCAAGGTCAGGCATCTGATCCCAGAAGCTTCCTTCATAATACCATTCCGAATTGCCGATTTGATAATAATTTGCTCCTGCATCTTCTTCCTTTACAAAATGATAATATTCTACATAAGGACATTTTTCTACAGATATCTCTTCTTTTCCTAACCCTTCCAGATAGCTATATGCTTCTTTAAACCACTTATGTTTTGCAGAAGTATGATTCATCATAAAATCAATGATCACATGAATATCTCTCTTATGACACTCTTCTAAGAACTGTTTAAAATCCTCCATTGTGCCATATTCACTATCAATATCACAATAATCTGTTGTATCATATTTATGATAGGTAGGCGAAGGCATAACTGGCATTAACCAAATTCCATTAAATCCCAAATCCTGTATATAATCCAACTTTTGAGTTATCCCGTTAATATCACCTATTCCGTCCCCATTACTATCATAATAAGAATACACAAATACCTCATAGTATGTACGGTTGTTATCGTCTATTACATTAAGTTCTCGTTCATATTGATATCCATCTAGTGGATTTACATTCCCCTTTGAACATCCCACCATAAAAACTAATAACATAGCCATAGTTAATGTTAGACACTTTTTACCTCTTTTTCCAAAACAACTCTTCATATTCTAATCACCCTCTTCTAATTTTTATAAAGAAAAAGAACTTACTCAAGTCAACCCAAGTAAGCTCTTTATATTAGCATTTAACCCTTTACAGCACCTGCAGATAATCCTTCTACATAATACTTCTGCATATAAATAAATATCAAAGAAATCGGAATAGAAATAATAACCGCACCTGCTGCAAAAGTAGTAAAGTAATCATTAATGTATCTTTCACTAACCATCTGCCATAATCCTGCAGCAACTGTATAATTTTTATAATTATCTGCACCAATAATAAACTTAGCAAAGATAAAGTCTACCCATGGAGCCATAAAAGCAGTCATAACAGTATAAATTAAAATTGGCTTTGACAAAGGTATCGTAATTTTTGTAAATACTTGCCACTTTGTAGCTCCATCAATCCATGCTGCTTCATCTACTGCTTTCGGAATAGTATCAAAAAATCCTTTTGCCACATGATACTGCATACATTGCCCAAAAGAATATACCAATACCAATGCAAATAAGTTTCCATCCAATCCAGCAACTTTTAATACATTATATACTGCAATCATAGACATAAATCCTGGGAACATACCAAGAATCAAGCCAATATTCATAAATGTTTTTCTCGCCTTAAAACGCAATCTTGAAAATGAATAAGAAATACATAATACAAAAATTGTGGAAAGGATACAAGTTAAAACTGCCACCCATAATGTATTCCAAAACCATCTAGGAAATGGAAACATAGTATCTGTAAACAATCTGTGAAAATTATCAAATGTCAAATGTTTTGGGAAAAAATACAAAAAAGCTTCTTTTGGTGTTGTTGCAGGTCTTGTACCTGTACGGAATGCAGTTAAAGCAATCCACAAAATAGGAAATATCCAAATAACAGACATAATTCCCAAAATCACATGAACTGTTGTATCTGCAATTTTTCGATTTCTCGCCATAGAACTTGTTTTCATTATTGGAATCCCTCCTCGTTTTTGTATGAACCTGTATTACGATATACAATCAGTGATAAGGTTGCTGAAATCACAAATACTGCAATACCAATTACTGCTGCATAACAATAATCTGCTTTATCTACTGTCAACTTATACAACCATGTTACCAACAAGTCCGTCTTACCTGCTGCTTGGAAATAATCAGAAGACAGCGGCTCTCCTGCTGTTAAGAAATAGATAACATTAAAGTTATTTAAGTTACCAACAAAATCTGTAATTAACTTTGGTGTAGTAACAAACAACATGTATGGCAAAGTAATCTTCCAAAAGATAGTAGCTGCATTTGCACCATCTACCTTAGCTGACTCATATAAGTCAGAAGGAATATTCTGTAAAATACCTGTTGTAACCAACATGGTATATGGCATACCAACCCATAAGTTCACTATAATAATAGTTACTCTTGCCCATGTAGCATTGGTCCAAAATGGTGCTGTAACCCCAAATATGTCATTTAACATACTATTCACAGGTCCATACTCACTTAACATAATACGAATCAATAACAAGGACACAAACTGTGGTACAGCAATAGAGATTACAAACATAGTTCTCCAGAATTTCTTATACTTTGTACCTTTACGGTTAATTAAAATTGCCAAAATCATACCAAAAATATAATTTAAGAAAGTAGCAAAGATTGCCCAAATAAATGTCCAAAGTAAAATATTAAGAAATGTAGAACCAAATTTTCCACTAGGATTTAACAATGCAATAAAGTTACTTAATCCCACCCAGCTAAAAACTTTAGATGGTGGTTGATGTGCTGCATCATAATTGGTAAATGCAATAAAAATCATGAATACTATTGGAATTAAGTTAAATATAATAATTCCGAATATTGGCAACATCAGCAAAGTCTTGTGCAACTGACTGTCAAATAAATCTTTAATATCATCAAAAACTGTCGGAATTCTTTTTCCCATTTCCTGCAGTTCCTGTACCTTATATGCAGATTTAACATTAGTTCTCCAAACAATACAGAATAATCCTACCAAGAAAAGAATTGCTACTGCTCGAAGCAAAATAATCATAGAATTATCTCCTGCAATTGTGATAGGAATACCACTTTCTGAAAATCCTTTTGTTGGTGGATTTCCTAATGTCTTCTGAAACATCTCTGATAAATATGCAAAACCTGCACTAAGCATGAATATTAAGAAACCTAATTCCGAGCCTAAGAATAAAAGACCTTTCACAATCTGTTTTCGCAAGATGTTACTCAATCCCATTATAAAAAAGGAAAGCTTTGTAAATGTATCTCCATTTGCCCATGCTTCCTTAATAGGCTGCAAAACAAAATTACTCTTTTTTTCCTTCATTTTTCTTTTTTCCTCCTTACTTAATAATACTTCATTAGTACGTCTTCCTTTAAACTTCGCACATACTAATAAAATAAGATGTTTCGTTTAGATTCATATTTTCCTTAATAAAATAAAAACATGTAAATCCAGACGAAACACCTTATAAACTGTTATTCTGAATAACATCTTTTGTACCTACAATACTGATACAAGTTTTTAGAATCAACTCTCCCTTGCCCAATAAACGACAAGAGAGAGTTTTTATTCTTTTTTGTTATATCTCTTAACGATTAGCCTTCTTTAATCTCAGCTAAAATGTTCTCTACTAATTTATCTAATTCGCCCTGAATTTTATCTTCTTTTGCATCCTTACTAATTGCCCATGTTGAAAATGCCTTAACTGGATCCCATACATTATTCATCTGGGTAATACCAGGCTGTTTATATCCTGAAGCACCCTGTGCAATACATGCTGCTACAGCAGGTGAATTCTTAGCTGCATCACTTTCAGCTACACTATTCCATGTTGGAGCAGTTTCTCTAGCAGCTAAACGATCTGTCTGGCACTGTTCTCCACCTAACCAAACTGCTAAAGCCTGAGCTGCTTCTGCCTTTTGAACATCTTCTGTTGCTTTTACAGCAATATATTTGTAAGAACTATATGGTTTCAAAGAAACATCATTTCCGTCAATCTTAACAGTAGGCATAACTGTTGCTGCGTAGTTATCTCCCAATGCCTTTTTAACTGCACCAGCATTCCATGTTCCACCACACCAAGCAGCCAAACTTCCATCTTCCAAATAACTTAATCCTACTTCCTCCGCAACTTCACTAAAGAACTTCTTGTTATTAGCTAAGTCCATCATATATTTTGCTGCACTTACACCAGCTTTACTATTAAAGTCACAAGATTTTGGATCCATTCCATCTGCACCAAATAAATTACATCCTGCTGCAAAGAAGAATGCTGGTGAATACCAAGAATCTTCCATTTTCATAGAGAAATTATACTTAGTACCTTTAATATCTTTTGCCATCATAGTCTCTAAAGATTTTACTTCCTCTTCAGAATATTTACTCTTATCATAATACATAAACCATGTGTTTGGAGAAAAAGGAACTCCAAATAAATATTCTCCGCCTAATGATTCATCATTAAATGTTGCACCTGCAACTGCTAGTTCAGGGTTATTGTTTTTAACATCTTCTCCTTCAGCAATTGTAATTGGAGAAACTAATTCTTTATCCACTAACTGTACTAAGTTATCTCCAGCAACCAACATAATATCAGCTGCCTTACTTGGATCTTTAGTTACATTCTGGTAAGCATCTCCTTCTGACATTGGTTTGATGTCAGCTTTAATATTCCATTTAGACTGTGCTTTGTTAAACTCATCACACATGTGCTTTGTTAAGCCTTCTTCATAACCTGAATACTCCTGTGTATCTTCCTGTGGAACCCAAACTGTAAGAGATACATCTGTAGGTGTTCCTCCTTCAGAATTTCCTCCTTCCGCATTTGTTGCTTCTGGAGCGTTTGTTGCTGCTGGTTCATCTTTACCACCACAAGCTGCTAAAGAACCTGTAGCAAGAACCATAGCCATAAGTAATGTCATTAATTTTGTGCTTTTTTTCATAACCTTCTACCTCTTTCTTTATAAATATGTTTTATTATAAATATACACTATGTATATTATAATCTTTTTCTTTGAAAACACTTATGCAAATAATGTAAATTATTCTTCTGTATCTTCTTCCTCATCTTCCTCTTCGATTTCAGGCTTGTCCAATTCCCTTCCATAGGTCTCTGCCAACTCTCTCAGATAGTCAATATGTTCATCTGTGAATTGACCAGGAGCAAGTCTCCATCTCCAATTCTGTCCCACAGAGGAAGGCAAATTCATTCTTGCTGAATTATCAAGTCCAAGAATATCCTGCATTTGCATAATTGCAACATCAGCAGTACTTGCATAAGCAGAACGTATAATTGCGTCTGGAATTTCTTCAACAGATTCTACATTCAAATACTTACAAGCAAATGCAATCTCTTCTTCATCTGCATTTTCAAAGTAACCTACCAGAGTCTCATTATCGTGAGTACCTCCATACACTAACATGTTGCTATTTGTATAAGTATGTGGTAAATTATCATTCATACTATTGCTGCCAAAAGCAAATTGCATAATCTTCATACCCGGCCAGCCAGTCTCTGCCATAAGGTCTCTTACACTTTGTACCACAATTCCTAAATCTTCCGCAATAATCTTAGCCTCTCCAATAGATTCCACAATTGCATCTGTAAGTTTCTTACCTGGACCTTTCTTCCATGCACCATCTACTGCTGTAGGACAGTCACTCGGTATTCTATAATAGCGAACAACACCAATAAAGTGATCAATACGAATTACATCATATAAATTCGCATTTGCTTTCATTCTTTCACGCCACCAAGAGAAATCTTCTTTCTCCATGGCATCCCAATCATATAATGGATTCCCCCATCTTTGACCAAACTCAGAAAAGCAATCTGGCGGTACACCAGCAACATTAATTGGATTCTTACGCTCGTCCAATTCAAATAATCTTCCATGCACCCACACATCTGAACTATCCATAGATACATACAATGGAATATCTCCAATAATCTGAATACCTTTCTCATTTGCGTATTCTTTTAATTCATTCCACTGTTCAAAGAATTTGAATTGACAGAACTTCCAAAAATCAATGTCTTCTGCTAATTCTTCCTTATACTTCTTCAATGCAGCCTCTTCCCTATATTTTATATCATCATCCCAAAGACTCCATTCATCATTATTAAACTTACACTTAATAGCCATATATAAGCTGTAATCATCCAACCAGTATGTGCTATTATTACAGAATTCCTTATAAGCTTCTGTATCCTTATGCTTGCTGTTTGCAAATGCAGTTCTCAATACATCAAAACGGTTTTCAAATATGGTTGCGTAAGAAATATCCTCTGGATTATCTCCCCACTCTTTTGATGTAATATCTGTTTTTGTTATTAGACCTTCATTCACTAAATAGTCCAAATCAATAAAGTAAGGATTTCCTGCAAATGCAGAAAATGACTGATATGGACTGTCCCCAAAACTAGTTGGTCCGACAGGAAGAACCTGCCAAAATGTTTGTTGTGCCTCTGCTAGGGCATCAACAAATTGATACGCCTCTCTACCAAATGTTCCAATTCCATAATTGGATGGAAGACTACTAATCGGAAGAAGAATCCCCGCTCCTCTGCCAAGACTTTGTACACATTTACTCATATAATACTCTCCATCATAATCACATTTTCTTGTAACTGCTTAGAATCATCTATAAACAGTTATGTTTTCTTTAATATTTCACAATTCCGAAATCTTTTTTATAAACTCTCGAAAAACTAATTATATAGTAGCTCAATTTGTATTATTTGTCAATATCTTTTTCATTTCTTCCTAGTAATATTTTATAGTGATATTCCTCATTTTTCGTGATGTTTTGTACGATTTTTTACAAATAACTTTCGTTTTTGTGATTCTCTCCTCCGTTTACCCTATTTTTTCAGAAATTATTACATTTTTTTGTGTATTTTTCTCAGTTTCGATATCACTGGTTTAATAATATTTCTTTTATTTCCTTGAGAATCACCAAAAAACACTTGCTATCTTTATCTATTTTCACTTTTAAATGTTATATTTTTTTCATTAAGAGAAATTTTTCTATTTAAAACACTTTTTGAGGACAATAAGCTAATAATCATAAAGATTTTCTCCGAAAATATATATATAATTTTATACTTATTTTAAGGAGGTATCTTATGCACATTGTATATAAAAGATTTCAAAAATTACTTACAGCTATATTAGTATGCTCTTTAACAGGAAATATTATATATTCCAATTTCAGCCACACCCCCTATTCTCATGCTAAAACTATTCCTATTAAGATGGATGATAGCAATTATGAATTGAATGCAGATAGCAATACTATTTCAGCCGCTGTAGTTCCTACACCTACAATGGATATTGTTACAGAGACACCTGTCCAAACTGCACAGCCAAGTGTATCTGCTCTTTATATTGAATATCTGGGCGAGATTCTTAAAGAAAGTACTCTTCTTAGTAAAAAAGATTTTCTAGTGACTGTAGTATATGATAATAATACTACTGCTACAATTACAGATTATGAATTTATTTCTTCAACTTATATTGATAAAGAGGGAGATAGCGAAATCTCCATTTCCTACAAAGAAAAAACTGCCAGTTGTACAGTAAGTTATATCAAGGATAATATTAAACAGTATTATAACATTCACTTTGATAGTAATGGAGGAAGTGAAGTTTATCCTATTCTATCTATTTCTCCAGGAACTACTATACGGCTTCCAGAAAACCCAACCCGTTATGGTTATTGGTTCCGTGGCTGGTACACAGATTCCTCTTTCTATCAGGAATTTGACCCTAATACAAAGATTCTACAGGATTACACCCTTTACGCACAATGGCTAGAAAAAGAAAATCCTGAAGAAGATACTATGTCAACTTATTTGATATATGATTTATTTGATAGTTTCTTTTGTAAATTAACAGTAGATCTTACAGAACAAATATATGGATGCCATACCGCCATAGACTCTGCACCAGTCGATAACGAAACAGTAGTTGATGCAGCAAAAAATATATCCTCTACAAAAAATTATTTTGCATTTCATTTAGATGTTATGGATTGTTCTTTCAGGGAAAATAACCCAATACCAGTAACCATATCCATTCCACCAGAATTTAACGCAAGTACAACCCAAGTATTCTATTCTCCAGACGAAAAACATATTATGGGTGCTTGCCAAGGTTCTTCTTCTGGTATTTTTAATTATACATTTTATGCCTATCATGCAGGTACTTATATTGTTATGGATGTCCCAGAAATAGAACCTACTTCAACACCAGTTTCGACTCCAAAGCCTTCTATTTCTATTTCACTTGCATCACAGTTAAAAGTAAACGCCCAGACAAATGCACACATCATATTCAAAAATTTTGATGAGGATATACAAGCACCTGAAGAAATTACATACACATGGAAGAGCAGCAATACAAAGGTCGCCAAAGTATCTGCTGATGGTATTGTAACCGGTATTAAAGCAGGAACGGCTATTATAACGGTTACTTCTGAAGATAAACAATATACTGCCTCTGCAACTATAAAAGTAATTGGAAAAAAAATAAAAATTAAAAATTTGTCCTTAAACAAAACAAAACTTACATTAAAGAAAGGCAAAACCTTTCAAATCAAGGCTACCATTACCCCTAAAAATGCTACCACCAAAACCTTAAAATATTCATCAAACAAAAAGCAAATAGCCACTGTATCACAGAAGGGTAAAATCACAGCCAAGAAAAAGGGTAGTTGTATTATTACGGTCAAAACTACAGATGGCAGTGGAATAAGCAAAAAAATAAAACTAACAGTAAAATAGCTGTATATAGAAAAAAGGAGTTGAAACAACTCCTTTTTTTATTCCTCCACTATATCCTCTTCTATGTCTTCCACAATAATTCCATAATATTCTTCATTTATAATGTTAGCTTTACCATAAAGACTATCTACATAACCATTCGGGTTACTGATGCGTTTTACTTCCTCATTTAGATCGCGCATCTTTTTATCTAAAGTTGCTGTAATTTCTGAACACACACGAAGCTCCTCTCGAATATGTTCTGGTGCATGTCCTTCAAATTTATAGTATATTTTATGCTCCAAACTTGCCCAAAAATCCATAGCAATTGTTCGGATTTGTATCTCAACTTTTGTCTCTGTCACCTTATCAGATAAAAAAATCGGTATAGACACAATCATGTGATAACTTCTATAACCATTTGGTTTGGGATTCATAATAAAATCCTTCACCTTTAATACATTAACATCACTTTGGTTTGCAATAGCATCTGCTATACGGTATATATCTGATGTAAAAGAACAAATCACCCGAATCCCAGCCACATCATTGACATATTTCACAATATTCTCAACCGTTAGTTCTCTTTGGTCCTTTCGTACTTTTTTTGCAATACTCTCTAAAGATTTGATACGTGAGGTAATATGCTCAATAGGATTATACTTGTGTTCCACCTTAAATTCATTTCTAAGTATTTGCAATTTTGTGTCAATCTCCTTCAATGCAGAATCATATAGCAATAATGCATGATTCCATTCTTGTGTCTCATCTCTGAACATTGGTAAATCCATATTTTCATCCCCTTTGTACCATTCTCTGCCTCTAAAACCCCTAAAAAGGCATAATTAGAATTTGTAATATCCCTGACAGAACCTTTTATTCTCTAAGGTAAACTTTCTATAAACTAATAAAAGAGCCATTATAGCGAGGTCTTCCCACCACAACAGCCCTTTTTGCTTCTTACCATCACTTATTTGTTCTATACTTATACAGACACCTTATCTTATAACATCTTACTAATCATCTCTTCTACACTCTTAGCAAATGCTTCTGATTTCTTATCCGCATCTTCTAAAGATTCTCCCACTACGCCAAAATAGAACTTAATCTTCGGCTCTGTTCCAGAAGGTCTTGCACACATCCATGCATTGTCACTAAGATCATAATAAAGCACGTTAGACGTTGGTAATCCAGTGGAGGTCACTTCTCCAGTAGCCATATCCTTAACCGTATCTAACTTATAATCCCTTGCTGACAATACTTTGTATCCGCCAATTTCTTTTGGTGTATTCTCTCTTAAGGTATTCATAATGTTCTGAATCTTTTCAAGTCCTTCGATACCACTTAAACCAATTGCTTTAATACCATCCTTATAATATCCGTACTTTTTATACATGTCAAGCATTGCATCCCACAAAGTCATGTTCTTTGTCTTGTAATAAGCCGCTGCTTCACAAAGTGCCATAGTAGCTACAATTGCATCTTTATCTCTTGCATGAGTACCTATAAGACATCCATAGCTTTCTTCAAATCCGAACAGATATTCCCCTTTACCAGACTTCTCAAATCCAAGAATCTGTTGACCAATAAATTTAAAACCTGTTAATACTTCAATTAACTTCACATTATAATGTTTTGCAATGGCATCTGCCATATTTGAAGTAACAATCGTTTTAATTAAAGCTCCATCTTCTGGCAGTCCTTCTTTTTCTTTTTTCTGTCCAATCACATAGTCCGCCAAAAGACATCCTGACATATTACCAGTTAAGGTAATATACTCTCCACTCTTTGTATCTTTTACATATACACCAAGGCGATCTGCATCAGGGTCTGTCGCAAGTACTAAGTCAGCGTCTTTTTCCTTTGCAAGCTTTAATGCTAATTCAAATGCCTCTTCAGCTTCTGGATTTGGGTAGCTTACTGTTGGAAATTCTCCATCTGGCAATTCCTGTTCTGGAACTACATATACATTCTCAAATCCTATCTCTTTTAATACACGTCGTGCAGGAATATTTCCCGTACCATGAAGTGGTGTGTATACTATCTTGATATCCTTCTGTGCTTCTTTGATACTATCCCAATGAATAACCTGTTTCTTTAATTCTTCCATATAACGGTCATCGATTGCTGCACCAATCACTTCATAAAGACCAGCCTTTGCAGCTTCTGTCTTATCCATAGTCTTCACTGTATTGTAATCTGTTACCGCCTTAACCTCAGCCATAATTCCACTATCGTGAGGAGGTGTAATCTGTGCACCATCTTCCCAGTACACCTTATATCCATTATATTCTGGTGGATTATGGCTTGCTGTAATATTTATACCTGCAATACACTTTAATTCACGAACAGCAAAAGACAATTCTGGTGTTGGCCGCAAAGACTCAAATATATAAGCCTTAATTCCATTTGCCGCCAAGCAAAGTGCAGCTTCCTCTGCAAATTCAGGAGACATACGACGGGAGTCAAAAGCAATTGCAACACTCTTTTGTGCAGCGTCTTGTTTATTAATGTAATTTGCCAATCCTTGAGTTGCTTTGCGAACGGTATATACATTCATTCTGTTCGTACCCGCTCCAATAATTCCTCGAAGCCCAGCTGTACCAAATTCCAAATCTTTATAAAAACGCTCTTTAATTTCATTCTCATCAGATTTGATTGCTTCCAATTCTTTCTTTGTTGCCTCGTCAAAATAAGGGTTGCTTAACCATAACTCGTAAATACTCTTATAATCCATCTTTGTTCCTCCTAAATCTTATTGTATAATCATAATCCACATACATTATCGTTACTAAAAATTATATGTTGGAAAATCATTTCATTATTGATTTTTTATTAAATCTGCAAAATTAAATTCTACATCATCTCCATCGTCATCTACGGTTACACTATAGCTTTTTGTCTGGCATCCCTTTTTAGAAAGGGTAATGGTAACGTCTCCCAGAATCTTAGGAAAACTTACTGGTGCTATGCCTTTGTAAACTCCATCCACATAAACCGAAGCTCCAACTGGCTCACTAATATATATTTTGTGACTATTATCGGTTGGTGAGTTTGTTGTTGTTGGCGCTTTCGTTCTTGTTGGTACTTTCGTTGTAACAGGATTAGCAGTCCTCTTAGTTCCAGGTTTCAAAGTAGGTGCTGGTGTAGTACTTGGTTTAGTGCTTGCTTTTGGAATATTGGTTGCATTATTATCCACAACTAGGTCAATATAAATTGTCTCATATTCTTTCTCACTTTTTTCTACATGAAGAATACCTGTATAACTCTGGTATCCCTCTGCTCGGACTGTAACTGTGTAATTGCCATAAGGCAATGTAATTAAACCACTATAATTCTTCACTTTTCCATTGATATACAAAACAGCATTAGATGGTGAAATAATAAACTTCACTTTACCTGTCTCTTTCTCCAATGGTTCATAAGTACTCATATCAAAGAAGTATTCTTGATTTCTTGCTACCCGAACCTTCTCAACAACTTGCATATCCTTATTCTCAACAACTATAGTATGCTCGCCTTCTCCTACAGCAATAAGCATATTCTTCTCAACTTTCAAAAAAATGTTCCTATCTATTGTTATACTTCCGCCCAGAAAATCTTCATGTCCTCCAAGACGTATATATCCATGCCCTTTTGTAACAATAAAGGAATATGCTTGTTCTCCAATTCCCTTGACAGTAATCTCATCTCTTTCATTCAAATCAATTAGCATCTGCTGTTCTGTTCCATAAAAAACAGCAACATCTTTTTGGTACTTATATTTTCTTCCTGTTAACTTAACTATCCCTTCTGTACGATCCAAGTCAATAGCCTTAACTTTTTTATATTCCCATGCTTCTTTAGAAATCTGAATCTTGGCAAGAACTTGATCATTGCCTTCAAAATATGCCTCGACAATCTCTCCACATGCTATCTGTGACATCAGCAATGATACTTTATTACGACTGTAAACCTCTGTTGCTCCATTATAGCTTACTATTTTTTCAACTCCACTATCTATATCATATAATGTAATAGTTTCTGTTTTTGTATCTATCTCTTTCACCACAGCCTGCACACTAACAGAAACAGCCTCTCCCTTTTCATTATATTGTGTCCCCAACTTGGAAGGCTGCTTTACATTACTATTTTTTTGACATCCAGTCATGGTAAAAAAAATAGCAATTCCCATGATACAAATATATATCCATGTTCTTATCTTCATATTGTTACTCTCCATAATAAATATAACTTATCGCACTTTACAATATCATTTTCATTATACTATAACTAAAAAAAAAAGTCAAAGCCTCCAAAGCAACCTCGGAGTGTAAATTGTAACAGTTCAGCCTAAAGTCTTCCCGTATCGGAACCTAATTTGATGTACTTACCCAAAAGTGCCTAAAGATTTTATTCTTCAGGCACTTTTCTTTACACTATACTTTTGTTTCTTCACTTCTATTATTTAAATAAATAGGATTGCTGTTATTTAATCACCATAAATCTCTACTTCCGCAATTGCAGGCCATGCTACACCACCAGAACGTTCTAATAACACAATCTGAATTCCGTAATAATCACCGACTGGGTCCACATCAAACTCCAACATAGTGCCAACTCCATGTTCTAAGACTTTTTTGCCACAGCTAATTCTTTCAAAGTCCTTTTGACCTTTAATTGATGTTATAGCAAATACTTCTACTGTTCTGTTACAATCTGATTGTTCAAGTTGTACACATACTTTATTTATTTTTCTTGTCATGAATTTATCATTAGCGTCCTTAAATTCCAGTCCCCAATATACATTCTCACCATACCTGTCTGAGTTTGTTATCCATAATGTATTCTTATCTCCATCTACTGCATTCGTAGCTGGATAATTACGCGGAGGAATTCCCAATTTTTGTGAGGAATAAATTAACTGGTATGGAATTGAATTATTTCCTGACAGACTTAGTTTATGGGAGGCTACCACTTTCATCGTTATAGATGCTGTATGTCTGGTCTGCCCATCTCCATCTAAATATTCTACAGTAACCGTTGCCTGTCCAGCACTTTTCGCTACTAAAGTATTATTCACTACTTCCAAAATGCCAGAAGGAGCAACACTCCATTTTAACTTACTCCATTCACTGCTGCCAGCTATAATAGTCTCAACTGTTCCATCCTGTTTCTCTGCCTTCACTTTTGGAAGTACCAGTTTTTCTCCCACTAGCAATTCCTTATTGTTATAAGCATCATCCAACCGAATGTTTTTATACTTATTTGGATTTGGTGTTGGTGTTGGCAAAAGAATTTTATTTGTTTCAATATCTGTATCTCCATGAGTATCTTTTCTCTTATCAATTGCCTTCATGTTCAAAAATGATACATTGGGTTCTTCTGCATTATCCAATAACCGATATTTTTTTCCATCATAGGTAACTTCAACTGCATCCTTATCAATAGCTTGTTTTGTACCTCGGATATAACAACGGTAGCTCTTTTTAGAAGTATCTTTATCGTTTTTACAAACATTACGATCCGTTGTTGCATATATGGTATTTAAAATTCCTCCTTTATGTATTTTCTCAAAGGTTCCCATTAAATCATACTTCCAAGACCATCCTTCATCCTCTGAAATCTCATAGTAACCTGGTTCTAATCCTAGTACAACAACAGTCTTCTTGTAACCCTTCTTTTTATCTGTTGACTGCATGTTCTCTGGTAATGTCACTGTCTCCATTGTACCATCTTCTGGATCAAAGGTTACAACCTCCTCAAACAGCTTCTCTTCCCCTTTCTTTGGAGAGCCATTCTCATCTACAGGGGTATACTTAATTTTAAAGATAAAGGTCTGCTTTGCATGAGACAATTCCTGATATGTGACATCCTCGTAAAAACGCTCATTATCATCATAGTAAAATTCATCTATAATTTTTTCAATATATAAACTTATTCCATCTATTAAGACCTCATTTTCAATAACATAATTGTAAGTATATCCTGCTGTTCCAATCTGACCTTGAATTGTACGGTTGATTTGTGAAGTAATTTCATCATACTCCGCTAATTTTTTATTTTCTAATTTTTCCCTGTTATTTATCATCTCCTTTGTATATGTATTATCTTCATATTTTTGCAGATATTCTTCACTCTCAATATTATTTATATCTGACACAGCATACTTTTTGTTCTCACCAGCCAATCCTTTTGCAGTAATTTCTTCTGCATAAGACAGTATATACGTATCTTTCTTTCCTTTTGCATCCTCCTCTTCAATATCATATTCTGTCATCACAGGGATTCCACTGATTATTGCTGTTTCCCCGTTCTTTAGTATAATTTTTCCATCTTCTGCTGTATACTCTTTTATTTTGTTTTGGTCATCACGTATATAATTCCCATATTTATTTAGTTTCACATAATTTCCTTTATACAGCAACTTATCATTATTCGTTGTGTCTCCAAAGATATGATAAAAAGACACTTTAAATATATAGTCTTGGTCTTCCTCTCCTTTTCTTGCTGCTACACTGGCTGCTGTTTCTGTAAGTTTTTTTGTTATGGTTAAATCTGATGTTTTGATTTTATGGGTAAACAAAGCACGCAGACTGGTTGCATAACTAGCACCTTGTGCTTCATTTTCATTCCCAAACTTAAATGCTTCTGTTCTTTCACCTTCAATCCGTCCATCATATATTACTGCATCTTCTCCATTTAGTACAGACATTCGTTTTAAGTCTTTATTATTAGCACGGTTAGTAATGTACCCATGAATATCTCTTAGTTCCCAGGTAGTAGTATACATTTTCTGTCTATCTGCAATCTCAGCACCATCTTTAGAATAAATCTTATTCATCTCTCTTAATCTCATACTGCTATTTATACTAAAGCAGTTCATGAAAGATGCAACTTGGTCATAGGTTAAACGGAATCCTCCATCTGCCCCTGTCCTTCCTGTTGCCATGCCATCCAGTAAAAGGTCATCTAGTTCATAAAGTTCATTTGCAAATGGTACATAACTATTCGTACTTGAAAAACCAAAAAGCCGCATTACATTCTTGGACTTTTGTTGTACAACAGATGATACACTTTTTGTTTGTGTTTTGATACCTGTATTTTTCTCACTATCATCATTCGTTTCCGACTGTGTCCATACAGTGTATAAGACAACATTATCCATATTCTCTGCAGGCTCTGATAATACCTCATGAAATCCCGAGGTCGTCCATCCTGAAAGCTCATATCCTTCTAAGTTTGGTACTTTCAATGTACTTCTTCTGGATTCTATATCTGCTTCCATTAATACATCGCCTGATTTTGGTAATTCTGCATCTATATCATCTGTTTGATAAGTTTGATATCCTATTACTCTTGCATTTGCAATATTTCTTTCACCTGGATTCAAGTATGCAAAAGTAACTACATTCTCCCCTTGTGTCCAATTTCCTGTAACAGAACATTCATGACTGTCAGTTGTATATGGCACTTTTGCATCTGCATCATCTAATTGAAAATTTTCTCCTGGATATGTTATGGTATTATATTGAAGTTTCTTTCCCTTAACAGCACCATAAAGTATATCTTTCAACTGGCCATTATCAGGGTCAAAATAGCTAGAGAATAGTTCACCAGGAATCATATTCACACTTTTAGTCCATTTTGTACCACCTTCATATGCTTCTTTATTCCAGCCATTATTTTTGGCAATATCATTGTCCCATTGACTCTTATCTTCATCTGGCACTTCTACAATAATATTTAAAACAGTATGAACTTCTTTCCATATTGCAGTAACTTCAGTATCCTCTTCTGCCACTTTTGTATTACTATCTGCCTTATTTCCATCAGAATCTTTCCAGCCTGCTATTACATAAGCCTTTCCATTCTTTTTTACATAATAGGTAGTGTGGCTACCATTTTTTCCTACAGATCCAACAGGATCATAAGGGGCTGATGAACCCATTCCTTCTAAAGTAAGCCTTTCCACAGCACTTCCTACCCTAGAAACTTTACGGTAATCAGGTATTCCTGTAATTCCTATCTCAGTATCATTAAAATGATAGGTTACTGTGCCAGACACTTTTTTCCACACTGCAGTCCATACCACATCTTCTTCTGTTACTGTATAAGGAAAAGAAACTGTTTTGTCACCTTGTTTCCATCCCACAATATCCCAATCACCAGTATCTTCTTCTCCAAAAAGCTCACCAACATTTGGACTATAGAGTGTTTGACCAATGGTGTATTTCTTTTTCACATTTTCCCAATTCAAATCGTCACTTTCTGGATAATCTCCTGGCACGTATGTTATGACACTCGTTATCTGTTTCCATTCTCCTTCAAAAACAACATCACTTTTCCCTAATTCCCACTCTTGCGGATATAGGGTTTTACCATTTTCCACTATCTTAGTAGTCCGATAACTGGTCTCTTCTTCATCATTCTGTGTCCATCTGACAATTGCATGATTGTCCCATACTGGTAAAGAATGAAAATCAAAATAAGTTGTATTTTCATCTATTACTTCCTTAAAATCACCTACTCTACTGGAATCTGTCATATAAGGAAGATATCCCACATAACTTGTCCCAACAGGAAAATACACAATATCGGACTTCCAGTTTCCATCTCCTGTATCACTCGTTCCACTTTCTGTCCTAATCTGTTTTGCATCCTTTACCTTAAATTGAACACGATGGTGGGTTCTGGTCCAATCTGCATATAATTTCACATTGCAAAGCGGAAAATAGTTATAGAGAATCTGTTCACTATACTTATCCTCTTTGGTCTCACTAAGTCTCCAGCCATTAAGAATAAAACCTTTTCTTGTCTCATCTGTCTTCCATTTTGTCCTTTGTTTATTGGTCTCGGTTACCCCATTGCTCAAATCACTGTTATTCCACCAGTTTATTACCATGTCTCCATTTTTATAACCTGTTACCAATTTATCCATCGATAAAACTTCATGACCAATACATGCCACTTTATTATTTGTTGTCTGATATCCTAAAGGTGTATCTACACCCACCTCATCATAATAAGTTACAGTAAGATTCTTTTTCACCCAGACTGCATAATAATCTGTACTTTCTGTAACTGTTATGCTTCCATCTGTTTCCAATTTTGGACAAGTACCTGTATAGGTGTCATTTTGTATTTCTTCCCAATGATCCCGGTAATTTTCATCCTTCGTCCATCCCATAAAGACATATTCCTGCCCATTTATCGTAGCACATCCATCTGAACCAACGATTGCTTCCGCCTCTCCTGCACCATCGCCCCTAAGTGTAGGCAGATTCACAGATGTTCCTGCAACAACCATAGAAAAATAGTTTGTATCTGCAAAAGTAAAGAATCGAAGTCTTTGGGCAGCACCGTCCTCAGATGTTACCTTTTTACGATAGGCAGCTAATCCAATTGGTGCAAAAACATTTCTTTCTATTGGTGTTGTTTCATCAGTTATACTATTATCATAATCCCCTTCCTCTGTTCCTTTATTTTCCAAATAGTACTGAAACTTATGCTGATTACAGGCTTTCCATAATGCATCTGTCTGCAAACTCTTATTTACATCACTGGCATCCACCTCATTTCCAACACTCATTGTGGAAATCTGTGGCAGGTTAAACTTAATCTTTAGGTTAGAATTTCCCTTACCACGTTCCATATAAAAAATTGTCAATGTATGGTTTCTTGTGGTATCAGAAAGAAGTTCATATAATTTCTCACCAGAATCTTTGCCAAAATCAAATACTACATCTTTATCAAATCCTTGACCAGTTCCGCCATAATTTCCATCTCTATATTTTGACGCAAATGCCTCCTGTTTTTTTACATAATCTACTGTTGCTTTTTTCTCTGCGAAATTAATATTCCCGCTAATTGGAATATGGGCACCTCCAATATCCAGCACTAAATATCCATCTACAAATACCCACAAATCATCATCACCAGTAAACTCAAATGTAATATCTTTCCCTTTTATTTTTCCATCACCAGTCATATTAAAATCTAATTCCATTTTAACCCCATGGACATAGTTCAAATTAGTTTTATCTGCTTTGACCTCACCAGCTTTATTATATGGAAAAAATCCATTGATCCCATCCGTATCTTGTACTTGCTTTTCGCCATGAAAATACTCTACTCTTTTATTCGTTTCATCTAATTGTATTACATCAGAATAACTGTCAAAATAATAGTAATCAGGATCTGTTTTTTCTCCTTTTTCATCTGAGAAATATACCTTTGAACTATCAGAAAAAGTTGCACTCTTAAAGTCATACTCTGCAGTTCCGCTAACCGTATATCCACCGTCAGCTGGTCTTTTATCTCCACCATTATTAGACAGAACCACTTTCGCTTCTCCTGTAATGTTTGCATTGGAATATACATAATATTCTCCATCCTCTGTCATCTTAGGTCCTGGCCAAGTGCCAGTGCCTGCAACAGCATTTCCATTAGCATCTGTTGCATCATACACATGAACATTAGGTGCATAACTAAAATCAGATTTCTTTACCCGTATTTTAAGTCCTGACTTTGTTGTATCCTCTCCTTTTCGAAATGGGAATGCAATGTTGGAAACCACATGACCATGAGTAACAAATTGAGTTGTAGTTGTTGGTTCAGCTGTAGGTGGCAATATTGGTTTACTACAAGATATAAAACCATTAACATTATTAGGATTATAAGCTGCCCATTTCCATTCGTTATATCCACTTAATGACGTCTCTATAAGTTTTGATCCCGAATTCTTACTCAAAATAACATTTGCGGAACTTATATCACTTCTACAATATACATAGTACTCTCCATACTCCTCCATCAATTCCCCTGGAAATTTACCATTATATTCTTTCCCACCATCACCATATACGTACAAATGTGGTGCTTGATTATCAAAATCATTTTTACTAACCTGTACATAGAATGTTGCATTCCTAATTTTTTCTGTTATTGTCTCGTTTGTTCCCTCTCCAACTTTTCCCGTATAAGATTGTTCTAAGTACTCTTGATCAAAAAAGGGCAATACCCGTTTATAGTCACCATGTCCAATTGTAATATTACCATTCTCTAATTCACGATTTACTAACCCTTGTGCTGCTGCTCCTTGTGCTTTTCCTGGAACTCCTAACACACTTACTTTATGCTCATCATCATTACTATATTGATTACTGTTTGCAGCTGCAAACCACCAACCAAAAGTTTTATCTGATACCAAATTTCCCCATCTTTGCTTTAACATAAATTCATCCGAATCATCTATAAAACCAGCAGTTCCCCAACTAGTACCATCATTTTTTTTAAATTGTGCCGGCCAAGTCAGACCACAATATAAAGGATAAACCCCTTCCACATTATTCTCTATACCATTATTATACATATATTGATATTCTTTGCCATTATCATTTAATGATGTAGCCAATTCAACATTGAATCTGGTAAATGTATTTCCATTGTCCTTGTCAACACCATCTGTAATAGGCTGTACCTTTGAATAATAATTGCCACTAGAAGAATCCCACACCTGGCTATCTGAATAGATATCATAAAAAGTAGCTCTGGCCGTAGTCAATGTTTTATCTGTATGATTAACTGGTTCTTCCATTTTTGCTAAATCCCAGTTAACCCATGTTTCCTCCTGTGCATAGGAAGTCCGCTTACTATCTATATACCAGAAAATCCCCATCATGATAAGGATACAGACCAATCCTGTCGCAACCAATCCAATTCCCTTGTAAGTCTTTCTTCTTCCATTATAATCTTTTTTTTCACAAACTATTTTCTTCATCCCTATTCCCCCTTTTCCGAAACAGGATTATTTTAAAAGTGTTGATAAATTATATGAACTATACCTTAATTGTACCATAAATTTTACTATTTTATCAATACAATATATAAATTCTGTCTTTTTTTCGTTACTATGCACAATTTCTTTACTTTTCAGATTCCTATTTTAGTATATCAACTTATAATAAATAGTTGTTAGACTCTTAAATGCGAAAAAAGCCGGATACTCTTAACCCGACCTTTTCCATAACTGATAGTCTGTCCACATACACCTACAATACCAAAGTTCCACATTTGTTCCCAATTTTCTCCCTGTTGCAGCTAAATACATTCTTATCGGTACTCCAGTCTCTTCAATACTGCTCTCCTCTGATTTTTTTGCTGTTGTAATACTTGCAGTTTCTCAATATTTTTAGAGGAAAACCATGTCTTTTTCCGATTATAATAGAAATTTGTAACCTTCCAAAACTTTTCTGGATAAGATAGTGCAATATAAAGTGCTTTCTTTTCTTCTTTTGAGAAAGGACGAACATTCTCATAACTATTTAAAGCCGTATCTAAATATCCTTCATTCCAATTATTTTTTTCCATAATTTTTCTTACAAAATCATAAAAATCCATAACCTGAATCTGCAATTGTGCCTTTTCAAAGCAAGTCGTAGCAATCCCTTGTGGTGTAAATAATATATTGTGATAATTATAACTTCCATGACACAAAGTCTGCTGCTCTATCATATCTGTATAAAGTTCCTCATAGGAAAGTTCCTCCAACATTTCCTCTGTTTCTTCTGCTTCTTTATAAAATTCAGAAAATAAGGAAAGAAATAATAATTCAAATTCATTTCGTTGTTTTTTTTCCCTTATGTATGCCCGCACTCTTCTTAATTCCCGATTATGTTTCCGGATTACCATAGGAAAAGTGTCACCCTGAAATTCTATTGTCTGAGGCAGAATCCCCTTCATCAAGCCATGCATTACTGCAAGATTCTTCGCCGCATCAGCAACACTTCTTTTATCCTTTAGATTACACTCTTCCCCAGTAAACCATCTCTTTAAAACATATCTTGTTCCCATACTATTTTCTGTAATCAATTCTTCTTTTTTATTTCTCAAATATACATCTACATTGGAAAAGCCCTGATATATAAGTCCCTCCTTTATCTGCTGTGCAAGTTCTGCCTTACTCTTTGTACCTCGGAATTCCCGAAGTATCATTAACCCTTCTTTCGTTTCCAGCATATACGCCCCTCGGAAACG
The DNA here is from genome assembly GCA_022791815.1 of Lachnospiraceae bacterium. Taxonomy (GTDB): domain Bacteria; phylum Bacillota; class Clostridia; order Lachnospirales; family Lachnospiraceae; genus CAG-411. The sequence continues at coordinate 30,401 of JAAVZU010000110.1, read as the reverse complement.
GTATACATTTTTCAACTCTACCTCATATTGATCTACAACTTCCCTCATCTTTTCGTCCATCTTGCTACCTCCTAATACTTTGCTGCATTAACTTACATTAACCTGCTAAAAACGTCATAATTCAAACAACTGTCCTGTTTGTCTTTTAATCTTATGAAAAAGGTAACTTAACTATTACTGAAAAAATGAAATTACAATTTTTATTTTTCTTTTCTTTCCCCCCATCCATCCTTTGCTAAGGCAAGAAGTGTCTCTCTTTGATTCAATTCTGGTTTTTCCATTACACATTCTAAGAGACCATTCAATATCTCTCCTAATAATTTCCCCTTTGGAAATCCTGCTTCTTGCAAATCTATACCATTAATATCCAACATCTTTAAGCTAACTGGGTCACCAGCAGATTGGATCTCTTCATACATCCTTTGGGCTTGCTGTAAATTCTGCAATTTTTCTTCCCTCATATACATACTTTGTGCAAGAATATCCGCTTTCATAATAATAAATAAATATGGCATAAACTCCACACCAATTCCATTCATCAAGTGGCGCATTTTCCCTTTTTTCTTAGAAAAACATACATCATGATACTGCACGAGCCGACATACTGTATCTATAGTATGATTGTCCCAACGAAGACGTTTTAAAATATTCTTTGCCATTTCTCTGCTCTTTGGAACATGAAGATAAAAATGGTCAATTCCTTCTTCATCCACTGTCCTAGTATCTGGTTTTCCTATATCATGCAGAAGTGCTGTCCAACTAAGTAAAGACAATGTCCTTTTACCAAACATTAGCTCTTCTTTTTGCTCATGTACATATTCAATGGCTTTTAAAGTATGAACCCCCACATTATACTGATGATGTGGATGATTCTGCTGTGTTGCAAGCATCCTGTCAAACTCTGGTAATACTATACTGGTAATTCCAAGTTCACTGGCTGTTAATAAATGCTCTGGTTTCCTAGAACATAACAATTTATCTAATTCTACCCTGATCCGTTCTGCACTAATCTTTCCCAAACCTGATGATAGTTTTATAATTGCCTGTTTTGTTTCCTCTTCTATTACAAAGTCCAATTGTCCAGCAAAACGCACTGCCCGCAGCATTCTAAGAGCATCCTCCGAAAAACGCTCTATTGGACTTCCTACACAGCGGAGCATACCATTTCTTAAATCTTTCGCACCATCAAAGACATCTACAAGACCTTCTTCCTTGTTATATGCCATAGCATTAATGGTAAAATCCCTCCGTTTCAGATCTTCTATTAAATCTCCAGTAAACTGCACCGATTTGGGATGTCTGCTGTCGTCGTATTCTCCGTCAATACGATATGTGGTTACTTCAAATCCTTCCTTCTCCATCATAACAGTCACTGTTCCATGCTGAATCCCAGTATCAATTGTCCGACGAAAAATCTCTTTTACTTGTTCTGGCCTTGCTGAGGTGGTAATATCCCAATCTTCTGGTTCTCTTCCCAGCAGTGCATCCCTTACACATCCACCTACGGCATACGCCTCAAACCCCTGTTTCTGCAATTTTTTCAATATATAATCTACTTTTTCTGGCAGATTGATACACATATTTTCACTTCCTTCCAATTCAAAGTAATAGTCCAGCCATAACATTTGTATGTTTACTTTTGCATGTCTGAACTGTTATAATTCAAAATGTTACCTGATATAGGAAAACCGACACCTTTATAAGTGTCGGTTTAATCAAAGACATTTGTATGCTTATGCTTACTCTTAATATGCTTTTCCCCAATAAACCATAGCTTTTGCAGGCTTTCCACAACAGACACAAGTATCTGAAAGTTTCTCCTGTTCAAATGGCATACAGCGGGAAGTCACTGTAGTATCCTCTTTAATCTTCAACTCACAAGCTTCCTCTCCACACCACATTGCTTTAATAAAACCTGGTTTATCCTTTGCAATTGTCTTAAATTCTTCATAATTCTTTGCTATATTTGTATGCTCTTCTCTATGTGCTACTGCTCTGTCAAGCATATCTTTTTGCATTGTTTCCAGAATTTCTCCAAGTCTTTCTTGCAGTTCATCTAAAGAAATCACAAGTTTTTCTCTTGTATCACGACGAACTACAACACACTGGTTTGCTTCAATATCTTTTGGTCCAATCTCCACACGAACTGGAATACCACGCATCTCTTGTTCACTAAACTTCCAGCCAGGATTCTTATCACTGTCATCTACTTTCACAGAAAAACTGTTAGATAATTGCTCTTTTAATGCAAATGCTTTCTCTAGTACCCCTTCTTTTTTCTGCATAATAGGCACAATCATCACTTGGGTAGGTGCAATTCTAGGTGGCAATACCAGACCAGAATCATCCCCATGTACCATAATAATCGCACCAATAATACGAGTGGTCATTCCCCATGAAGTCTGATGTGCATATTGTAATTTATTATTTTTGTCCGTATACTTTATATCAAATGCTTTCGCAAAGCCATCTCCAAAGTTATGGCTGGTACCTGATTGTAATGCTTTTCCATCATGCATTAAGGTTTCAATTGTGTAAGTTGCTTCTGCTCCTGCAAATTTTTCTTTCTCTGTCTTTCTTCCCTTAATTACAGGAATTGCAAGCATTTCTTCGCAAAAATCTGCATAAACATTCAACATCTGCTGGGTTCTCTCTTCAGCTTCCTCTGCTGTTGCATGTGCCGTATGTCCTTCCTGCCATAAAAATTCAGTAGTTCTAAGGAATGGTCTTGTAGTCTTCTCCCAACGTACTACGGAACACCACTGATTGTATAATTTAGGCAAATCACGATAAGACTGTACAATATTTGCATACAAATCGCAGAACAAGGTTTCTGAGGTAGGTCTTACCACTAATCTCTCTTGTAATGGTTCTAATCCGCCTTGTGTCACCCATGCTACTTCTGGTGCAAATCCCTCTACATGATCTTTCTCTTTCTGCAACAGGCTTTCTGGAATAAACATTGGCATGTACACATTTTCTACCCCAGTTTCTTTAAAGCGGCGGTCAAGCTCCTGCTGAATCTTCTCCCAGATAGCATACCCTGCTGGTCTTAATATCATACAGCCTCTTACACTGGAATAATCAATCAATTCTGCTTTCTTGACCACATCCGTATACCATTGTGCAAAGTCTTCCTCCATTGAGGTAATTGCTTCTACTAACTTCTTATCGTTTGACATAATTCTATCTCCTTTTTATTATTTCCCTATCATTCAGCCTTAATCTTAATTTATCTAAGGCTGTTTCTATTTTGGTTTAATTATGAAAAGGTAATTTTTATAAAAATTTCTTCTACAAAAATTACCTGATATTATTTGTTATTCAATTCAGTTACAAAACATTCATTCCTGAACTTGTTTGAATCAAATTACACTTCCCTCATCATATAATAATCCAATTTTATAATAACACCTTATTTTTGTCAATATACAACCACCAAATACATAAACCAATAATAAAAAATTACATTTACTATTCTTAAAATTATTTTCAAATATACAACAAGATTATTGAACATCATTATATATCGGTTTCAGCATATTTTCATATACCGTCTGAATCAGCACTAATGAAACTGGTCCCAAAATCACTCCCCATAACCCAAAACATTTTATACCAAAATATACAGATAACATAATATAAAAAGGACATATTCCAAGTTTATCCCCTATTAATTTTGGCTCTAAAAACTGACGGATACACTGGCAAATCAGATAAGTAGTTCCATAGATAGCAGCTGCCACAAAATGATTCTGAATTAAAGCAACAATGGCAAATGGTATTAAAATTAACCCACTGCCTACCATCGGAAAAGCATCAAAAATTGCCACACATACTCCAAAGAGTAACGCATAATTACTGCCTGCAAGCCAATATCCAGCAACACAAGTAATCCCCACCAAAGAAAGAATAATCCCTTGTGCTTTTAAATAAGCCATTCCTACTTTTGAAAGAGGAGTAAGCAGCTGATGGATTTCATTATAAAAAAAACATTTTTTATATTTCTCTTGCAAATCCTCTCTATCTTTTACAAACATACATGTCAAAATAATTACAACTCCAAAAGCTCCTGCAAGCCCTAATGTCTTTTTTACTATTTGAAATGCTGTCATTGTAAAATCGGGAACCTTTTCATTAGAAATCCAAGAGAAAATTTTATTTAACCTTAGTGACAAATAAGAAAACACCGTTCCCTCTTCTACCAGCAAGATGCCGTCACACCAGTTACATACCCGCCCCATGCTTCCACTAAACAATTCTTGATAATAGGGAAGTTTCTTTAATAAAACTACAAGTTGTCCACAAAACATTCCTCCAAAATAATATATAATCCACAAAATACCGCAAAAAAATAAAAAAATAGGCAAAAAAACGCTAATAGACCGGGGCAAATGGCAGCTATGGCGAAGAAATTTTATAAATGGACGTAACATATTTCCTACCAAAAGTGCCATTAAAACTGGTGCAATCCAGCTAAATAAAAAATGGAACACTAAGTATACTACTATTGTAGTAATGGCAACTCCCAATGCAATTTTACCTTTTCTTTTTTCCATATTATCCCTGCTTTCTATCTGTTACAGTTTATCTCCCACAGTTTCTATCAAAATTTTAACTTATTCGGCGTAAATAGTATGTGTATTTTTTCTTGTTTCATGTTTACAGAAATAAAATTCTAATGTAAATCTAATAGTCGTTTTATTTTAATTATGATATAATAAAAAAACTATTGTTCCAAATGTCATCAACAGCTTTTGGACTATTATAATATAGAATGGAGAAATAACAATGAATATACCAATTATATATGAAGATCCTCAGATTCTTGTATGCCAGAAACTCCCAGGAATACCAGTACAAAGTGACCATACCTTATCCCCTGATTTAGTCAATGGATTACGTAATTACTGTCATCAGCAGAACCCTGATAAAGAACCATACATTGGACTTGTACACCGTCTTGACAGACCAGTTGGTGGTGTTATGGTATTTGGCAAAACTCCCAATGCTACCAAAGAGTTAAACCGACAAATCCAACAGGGGCAAGTAAAGAAAACCTATTTATGTGTCGTAACGAAAGATTTATCTTCTCAAATACAAGAAGAACCTAAATTGCTGACTGATTACTTACAAAAGGATGCAAAAAATAATTGTTCCAAAATTGTATCAGCAAATGAGAAAAATGCAAAAAAAGCCCAGCTTTACTACAAAGTTCTTGCAGTAAAAGAAGGCTTCTCTCTTATCGAAGTAGATTTACTAACAGGTCGTCACCATCAAATCCGTGTACAAATAGCTGCCCATATAGCTGGTATTTATGGTGACAGTAAATACAACTCAACACATACAGTAAATGGTGAATGGAAAAACATTGCTCTTTTTTCCAACTCCATAACCTTTACTCATCCAAAAACAAAAAAAGAACTATATTTCACTATATCTCCATCTGGTGATATATGGGATAAGTTTATACCTTAAACCGGTATCCCACTCCCCAGATAGTTTCAATAATTTTAGGATTAGAACTGTTTGTTTCTATCTTTTCTCTAATCTTCTTTATGTATACTGCTACAGTGGCTACATCACCATAAGCTTCCATCCCCCAGATTTCCTCAAACAGTTCTTCCTTGGTAAAAACCCGGTTTGGATGCTGGGCAAGAAATGCAAGAGTGTCAAACTCCTTTGCTGTCAACGTTTTCTCTACTCCCTCTACAAAAACCTGACGTGAATCTTTATCTATTTTTATTCCCCGTATTTCTACAACACTTTTTCTTTTCTCTGTACCAGATTCCACCAGCCTTTTATACCTTTTCAAATGTGCTTTTACCCTTGCCACCAGCTCACTAGGACTAAAGGGTTTTGTAATATAATCATCTGCTCCAAGACCTAGCCCACGGATTTTATCCACATCATCTTTTTTCGCAGAAACCATCAAAATAGGAATATTTTGTGTTTCCCGAATCTTTCTGCAAATCTCAAACCCATCTATACCAGGCAACATTAAATCTAAAATCATTAAATCAAACTTTTCCTCCAAAGCTCTGGCAAGTCCAGTATTTCCCTTGCTCTCTATCACCACCTCAAAATCATTGACTTCTAAATAATCCCTTTCTAATTCAGCAATTTCTTTCTCATCTTCTATAATTAGTATCCTACTCATTCTTCTTCCTCCTTGCTGTCTATTCTCATGTCTGCTCTCCTAAGTGTAAAAAAAATACTAGTGCCTACTCCCTCTTCACTTTCTGCCCAAATACATCCTCCATGAGCTTCTAATATATTCTTAGCAATAGCAAGCCCTAATCCACTACCTCTGACTTCTGAGTTTCTTGAACTATCTACCCTGTAAAAACGCTGGAAGATATGTGGCAACTTCTCTTTTGCAATTCCAATACCATTATCCCGAAATTCAACTTTAATACTGCCTGCTTTATCATGTTTCTTATATTCTTCTTTTCCTTTTCTTTTTCTTTTGTATATATCCATATTATTACCTTTCTCAAATTTACCTTCTTTCTCTGTATTTTCTGAAATTCTTATAGTAATAATCCCTGGTCTCTTTGCTATAAATTTCACAGAATTACCAATAATATTATCAATAACCCTCCGCATTTGCTCAGGGTCTATTTCTACCATAACATCCCTATTCACTTTATTTTCATATACCAATGAAATATCCCGCACATCCAGCTCCAGTGCCATTTCCTGCATTCCATCCTCAAAATAATCTGCCAAATTAACATTTCGGAAATGATAAGCCATCACTCCATTTTCTATTTTTGAACAAGTAGACAACTCATCCACCAATGCTGACATATCTTGTGCTTTTCGATAAATAATCCGCAGATACCTCTCCTGCTTTTCTTTCGTGTTTGCCACACCATCCAAAATTCCTTCTGCATATCCATCAATAGCAGTAAGAGGGGTTTTTAGGTCATGGGAAATATTACTCATCATCTCCCGCATTTCCTGTTCGTATGCTATTCGATACTCTATAGATTCCTTCAACCGCATCCGCATTTCCTCAAAATCCTTACATAATGCGCTGATTTCATCATTTCCTTCTACATATACAGTAAAATTCAAATCCCCATCCCGCATCTTATAAGTTGCCTTTCTTAATACATTAATAGGCCAAACCACTCCCCTATATATCCATAGAATCAAGATTGCTGCTGTAAATCCATTGATAAAGAGTGTTGCAATTAAAAATTCTATGACTAAAGACTTAATAGCAGGAAAAAATCCATTTGCATCAGTAATGATATAAAGTATGCCCTTTTCCTTATCTTGGAACTGAAAATGACATTGTTTTACTAGACAATTATTATCATTTCCCAAATATATTCCACTGTTTTCTTCACTATTATACTCTTTATTTTTTGATAATGCACCTTTAATCTTGGCAAATTTTTCTTCTTGTCCAATATAAATATATTCTTCTCCTTTTTTTATTACAAGAAAAGAATACTTCCACAAAACCCTTTGATTATATTTCTCTAAAAAGGCAATATCCTCCATACATGAAGAATCTTTCTCTATTTTACTTCGTATTTTTTGAAAATCTTTTTCTGTCATTTGATTCATAATCTTCACAGGATTTGTAACACATTCTCCAATAGTTGCTGAATCAATCCCCAATTGTCTGATCTCTTTTGTTTGACAGTAATACATAAAGCCAAATGTTCCACATACCAAAACAATCGGCATAAACATATTTAATAAAAACGCACAGGTCAGTTTTCCTCGAATTTGCATTTCTTTACTCTCCTTCATTCGTCATAACACCTTATTTGTAAAATATGTAAATAAAATAACTCTTGACTTACATCATAAAACCATGTATGCTATTCTTATACTAAGTATAGTGTAATTCGACAATATAATCAAATACATATATTTCTCTTATTCAGAGAGGTGGAGAGTGAAGGCTCTGTGAAACCCGGCAACCCCATATTTGGAAGGTGCCAATCTTAGCGAGTAATCGAACAATAGGAGGATTTGTTGTTTTCTCAAATCCGTCTTATGACGGATTTTTTATTTTACAAACAGGAGGATATTTATTATGGAAAAATTACTATTTACTTCTGAATCTGTTACAGAAGGACATCCTGACAAAATCTGTGACCAGATTTCCGATGCTGTTTTAGATGCTCTATTAGCTCAAGACCCTATGAGCCGCGTGGCTTGTGAAACTGCTGTCACTACTGGTCTGGTTTTAGTAATGGGAGAAGTAACCACAAAAGGATATGTAGATATTCAAAAGATTGTCAGAGATACTATTCGTGAAATTGGTTATGACAATTCTTTATATGGTTTTGATGCAAATACTTGTGGTGTTATTGTAGCTTTAGATGAGCAGTCCAGTGATATTGCCATGGGTGTAGATAAGGCTTTAGAAGCAAAAGAAAATACTATGACAGATTCTCAAATTGAAGCAATTGGTGCAGGTGACCAAGGTATGATGTTTGGTTATGCTACCAATGAGACCGAAGAATATATGCCATATCCAATCAGTCTTGCCCACAAACTTACAAAACGTTTATCGGATGTCAGAAAAGATGGTACCCTTCCTTATCTTCGTCCAGATGGTAAATCCCAGGTTACTGTCGAATATGATGAGAATGGTAATCCAATTCATTTGAATGCCGTTGTCATTTCTACCCAGCATGCAGAGGATATAACTCAGGAACAGATTCATGTAGATATTAAAAAACATGTCATGGATGCTGTGCTTCCAGCAGAACTTGTGGATGAAAATACAAAATTTTATATCAATCCAACTGGACGCTTTGTAATTGGCGGGCCACATGGAGACAGTGGTGTTACAGGACGTAAAATTATTGTGGATACATACGGTGGATATGCCCGTCATGGCGGTGGCGCTTTCTCTGGCAAAGATTGTACAAAAGTTGACCGCTCAGCAGCTTATGCTGCCCGTTATGTGGCAAAAAACTTAGTTGCCTCTGGAATTGCTGACAAATGTGAAATCCAGTTATCTTATGCTATAGGTGTCGCACAGCCTACTTCCATTATGATTGACACTTTTGGAACTGGTAAGTTAAAAGATGATGATATTATTAATATTATTCGTGAAAACTTTGACCTTCGTCCTGCAGGTATTATCAAAATGCTTAATCTTAGACGGCCAATCTATAAACAAACCGCAGCCTATGGACATTTCGGAAGAAATGATTTGGATTTACCTTGGGAAAAACTAGATAGAGTAGAAGAATTAAAGAAATATTTAGGCTAAATATATTTTTCAAAAAGCAATTTTTGTCCTCTTCATCTAAAAAAGAGAAGAGGGCTGAAGTTGCTTTTTTCTAAATTTATGTGAAACAATTCTACAAGAGGAATTACTAACCATACTCCTGTTACCTGCAAAAACCTTGACAATACCAAAAGTAAAATCATAACAAACCCGAAAGTTTGTAGTAAAAATATTCCCACCAGAGAACAAAAAACTGTTTGTGTGAAATTTTAAAGTTAAAACCAATGATTATATTATTTCTATTTCATAACACATTTCTTTTAAAGTACCCATTCCTATAAAACAATGGGAATGGATAGGTAGAGAAGACATCCTATAATTTTCACTAATGAAAAGAAATATTGCACCACAGGCAATTGAACAAAACTTTTTTATAATGAGTCTTAGACTATGAATAATCCCTGTCTATCTTTAAATTTTATTAAGAACTTGCAGTCTTTCAATAATTTCTTCTTTTTCCTTTTCTAAAATAGCAATATTCTCTTTTAGTTGTTTCATACTTTCCCTGCAGTTGCGGATTCTTCCTGCAATGGAATAGTTATGTATTTCCCAAAAGATAAACTTGTTTATCCATAACTTTTCCCCCCAAAATGTATTCATTACCTTTGACAGCCAACCAATAGAATAAGGAATGATGATACACCAAGGCATAAATAATATAATTACTCTGGATGCCACAGTAGAAAAAATTGTTACATCCAGCCTTTGTATAGCTGCCAAAATTACTAAGATAACAACACCTGCAATAGTAAGCCTTCCATATCGTTTTTTATCCAATTCATTTTGAAACTCTTCCTTTAGTACCGTATGAAGTTCTGCTTCCGTCTCATTATAATTTCTCTTTAATCTATCTATTCTATATCCCAAAGTTTCCTGTTTGCGAACAAGAGCCTCCTGTTGTTCTTCCTTACTTATTTGAGGATTTTCTTTTTTTCTTTGTTCTTCTTCTAACCCAATTTCTCTTTTTAAACTATCTATTTTAATTTGAATACTATTTAATTTTTGACTGGCACAAACCAAATTTGCCTCCATTTGCTCTTTCTTTTTCCTTAAACTCCTATAAGATAATCCAAATTTAATAGATTTCCAAATCATGCCCAGCCACAATACCACACTAATTATACTCATAAGAAATATAAATGGCACTACAAACAAAACCAAATTTACCCCTCCTGCCATAAATCCTATAGCATTTGCTACTGCTATGAAAATAATTGTTAAAATCGCATATATGATGCTCATACGCAAGTAAAAGTTAAAATCATTTAATCTTTTTTGCACACTTTCATCTGCCCGATAAGCATTTTGATACTCAAATTCTGCTCTCTGTTGTTCGCCTTCCAACAAATATAACTGATAACTTTTCCTTTGCTCCATACTTACCCTCCTATACAATCTATTAGTTACAATGTTATATAAGGTTTAAGAATAAATCTACCAACTAATATATTAAAATCATTATCAATTACATAAAACCTTCATATCTCAAACCTCTCTCAACACCAAAAACAATATATTATAAAAATTCCGTAACTGTTCAAAACCATGAACAGTTACGTTTAAGTCCATATTAATTCGCCTTCGGCAAAGGGGCTTAAACATTACAAAATCTACTTTTTCTTACGAAACACGCAGTAAATGCGTGTTTCTACCTAAATAGTTACAAAATTCCACAATATAAATATACACACATACTTTTGCAGAACTAAACTATACCTCGAAACTATGTACATAAATAAAAGAGGGGAATTCCCATAAGAGAATCCCCCCTTTAGATTACCAAAAATACACTCTATATAAGTAACTCGTTTCTATTCTGCTTTATTATTTAGCAGTAAGTGCAGATGTATCTGTTTCTTGTGCATTCTTAGCTTCTTCTGGCAATTCAAAATCAGTTGCTTTGTTATACTTATCATAAGTCAACTTCATCTGGCATTCATCCACAGACATAGAGATTTCCTTTTCATCTCCAAGCATTGACTTATATTGTTCTAATGTGGTATCAAAAACGCTTTGAATAATGTCCTTCAAATCAATAGAAACAGATTTCCAATATACATTATCATTATCAACACCCATTGAAATAGGAATCTCTCCAAGTTGTTTAATCATATCTAATGAAGCTCCTGCACTTTCTAAAACAGAAGTATCTGCTCCAGACTTTTTAATCTGATCTGCAATCTGTTCACCAGTAAGTTTCAACTCTAACATAGTCTGGTCTTTTGGCTGTTCTGCCGCCTTGGTATAAAGATCAATAAAGCTATCATCTGAAGATGTCATTCCTTTATCTAACATCCCAATTAATTCTTTATACTGCTCATCATCTTTGCTCATAGTAGTCTTAGACCATGTATCTTCCATACCCATGTACATAACATAATTATCCTCTTCCTTCATAAAGTACATGGAAGCAGTCATTTCCTTCTCATCCTCGCTGGCATCTTTACCTGCAGCATTATTTACCATCTTCATATCCATTTTTAACTTCATAGGGTCTTTAAAATATACAGCATTAATATCGATGTCTATATCTACTTTTTGACCCATCATGTCCATTGCAATATCAGCATTTCCTTTTAACTCATAACTTTTAAGCTCTGCTGTTCTTTCACTTGCCAATTTTGCAATATCCTTTGGTTCCTGTGGCATTGAAACAGATTTGGTACCACATGCTGTTACTGTGGAAACTCCCATTGCAAGTGCCATTGTTGTTACTGCTACTTTTTTAATTGCTTTCATCTTCTCTTTCCTTTCTTTTGAGTAATTGTACTTACTTTTCCTCAATCTCCTATAGAGACATCCGTCAATAGTTTCACTATCCTCATATTTTCTTTGAGAGTAGTTATCTTCATTATATCTATATTTTATTTTTTTTCAATAGCTTTACTGGTTTTTTAAGAAAATCTTAATTTTTGCACAGAAAACCTTATTTTATATTTCTTTTTCATTACATAATCACGAATAAAGTTCCATTATTCTCCATACATAATTTTATGTATTATTGTTCACATCTACAGTAGCCACAGTAATGAATCCAGTCCATTTAGATTTCACCTTTGGCAAAAAACTGCCTTCTTCTCTGCCACTACCTATTCTTGCAGACTTTGCAACAAGCACAAAGACCTATAGTAACATAACATCATTCACTTAGAGATTTATCCAGCTAGAAGACACTTTAACATTCATGAAATATTAACATTTCCTAAAACATAATTAAATAAAAATTTTACTTAATTTGGTGACTTTGATAGTGAACCAAAACTTTCATGCTCTTTCTTAAGTTCATGATAAAGTTCATAAGAATTCCAAAATGCATTGTATGGTGTCAATACTGCCTTTAAGTTTATTTTTTCTACCTTCTTTTTTTTCATCTCTATCAAAAACTTGTCCACTTTTTCATTAGAAAAACCACACATTACTAACATTTCCTCAGTAAATGGAACATTATCCTGAGTATCTCCTGAGTTTTCTGATTCCACAACTCTTTTTTCATTCTGTACTGCTTCTTCTGTCAACATCCCTGCCAGAATACCTAGTTTTTCCCCATACATATCTTCTGACACATTCTTTCCCCGTAACCCAAGTAGTAATAATACCCTTTTTATATTCTTTGCCTTCTCTCCATTTATGTTATAAAGTAACACAGTTTCCTTCATTTTCTATTCTCCTTCTCCTGCTATTTATAAGTTTCACTTTACTCTTTGTTTTATCTACTTATTTTATAAATTATTTACAACTTATATTATAAACCTCTATACTACCAGAACTGGAAACTTTTAGTCTATATGCTATTATTTATTACCTATTGTCTATAGTAATCTGTTGTAACATTGCCTTACATCCAGTTATTACGTCCTGATATGTCTCTTCAAAATTCCCAGTATACCAAGGGTCTGCCACATCTCTGTTTATCCCTGCAAAAGATAACATCTTATAGATTTTCTTTTCTGGATCACCACCAAATATCTGGTTCATGTTTCTAATATTGGCAGTATCCATCCCTACTAAATAGTCATAATAACCATAGTCAGCTTTTGTTATCTGCCTCGCCCCTCTTCGGCTAAATGGAATGTTATATTTGTTTAATATTCCTTTTGTTCCATAATGTATATCATTTCCTATTTCTTCTGTGCTGGTCGCCGCTGAAGCAATTTCTATTTCTTGTTCTAAATTGGCTTTTTCTACTAAATCTTTCATTATAAATTCTGCCATGGGGGAACGACAGATGTTGCCATGGCAGACGAAAAGTATCTTAATCATAATATTTCTTCCTTCCAAAATTGCCTATAATTGTCCTGTTTTACCTCATCTATCTGCACTTTTCTGCCTCTCCTATGAGAGTAATAAATATCACCGAAAAGTCAAAATTAAACAAAGTAATGCGAGATGAGGACATCAATCGTAGTAAAATGTAATACGAATTGAAGTGTTATACTACTCTCATATTTTAACATATATTTGTAAAGTTTTGTTGTTAATTTTCATTGTACCAAAATTTAATTATACCTCTTACTATCTACACATGTTGTTTTTCATCTAAAAAAAATTCATTAAAATCCCGTGTTTCATCAACAGCAACTCTTCTCCTATATTCTTTGCTATATCATACACAACACTTGGTAATAATTTAAAATAATCTTTCTTTCTCTGATATGGATCAAACCTTCAAGGAGACATACACCATAAATGCATTTTATATATTCTTTATTATCTTTTAAAACCAACTATGGGTATAGACTCTGTGGCTCATTATCTGTCAAAAAAAGAATATCACCATGACAGCTGTATGTTTGTCTCAATTCTCTTTTGGCAGATTTAAGTGCCTGATATTTTGTACTAAGAACTCTTTTATCCTCTATTTCCTCTTCAACCTGCTTATATGGACTTACAAAACATTTAAATTTGTCTGTAACTTTTTTTCCACTAGCATTCTCTCTCAAGAATCACATAATAATTCAAAAAACAAACCGCAATTTGACCTTCATAAAAATACCGCCTTTTTCCTTTCCAGAATAATCATTGCGTATTTACTATTTTGGGTTCCTTCTGATACAACCCCATAGGGTCATTATACCCATTTTATCATATCATATTGTCAAAAATATTATCGTGAGACTCCCCCCTAGTAACAATACTACATATAATTCTGTCTTGTCGGAATTAATCATTCCAATTTTCTCTTAAAGTTTAGTAAAAGGAAAACCAAAATAAACATTCTAATATTAAATTAATACCATCTGTTATGGTCTTTATTATATCATAAACTGTAAAATAGGAGGAACAAAAGACGAAAAAAGATGACAAGAAGTCTCAAAGTAACTTAAAAAATATAAATTTATATTTAAATTTTTTGTACAAAATCTGCCTATGTAGCAAGTACATATTAGTGCTGATACATAGGCAGAATAAAGGCAAAACTAATAAACTCTATAAATTACTTTTTCTTAACAGGGAAATATACTTCTGTCTCCCATTCTTCCATCGGAAGACTGTCAAATCCTGTTTTGACATAAATATCATATGGTGCACCATTACATTCATATCCATGTTCCTGTATCCATGCAATTAAGGCTCCATAGGCATCAGGAAGAGAAGAATAGCCACCTTTATGAACTGTTACTGCACATAGGGTACTATCTATAAGTTTATCTGCTTTTTCTTTCTCTCTGATTCCAACAATCAGTTCGATATCTGAACATTCCCGATTAAAGTTTTCATCATAATATATGGCACCTGTTACTCCATTTGGAGTTATTTTTTCCTTTGGCACTCTCTCATATAAAGTACTGTAATATTTTCCAAATTCATCTACTCCCATTTTATTTCTACAGGCAAGTACAGCCCTTACTGGGGTTTCTCTTACCTCAATCTCATAATCTTTCTGATATCCCATAATATCACCTGTCCTTTCAAAATTCTGCAGATGGGCAGACATTTCTTTTATAACCAACTGCATCTGTTGCATTTGTTGTTTCAGTCGTTCCCTCTGCTTAAATAATATAGAAAAACATACATTTTCTTGCGTACAATCAAGAAACTCCCGAATTTCCTCCAATGAGAATCCATACCGTTTTAGCCGTTGAATTAATAGCATTTTTTCCATTTGTGGCTGGCTGTAATAGCGGTATCCAGTAAATGCATCCACTTTTACCGGCTTCAATAAATCAATCTTATCGTAGTGATGGAGTGTCTTTACACTTACCTGACATATCTTTGAAAATTCTCCAATTGTAAACATTTTCGTTCCTTCTTTCTTGTACTTTTTGATCCGGATCAGTTATTAGTATAAGCCCTGACCTTGGGGAAGAGTCAACATATTTTATAAATTATATTTGAGTAAATGCACAAATCTGCTTGAAACTTTTATGAGTAAATTCCTAATCACCTCATAAAGCATGACTAAGTATGCGAATAATTCCGCATAAATAAATAGTATCAGGATATACTAAATACCTAAATAAAAAATACTCATACAGCTCTCTGCACCACCTAAGTTTCATAGTAATAGATGATTGCAAAAAGTAATAAAAAAATTTCGTTATTACTCACAAAATAGTTAACAGGAAAGGGTATGTCTCAAATGAACACATAAGTATGTTCGTTTAAGCTTGGTATTAAAATGAGTGAAAATAGAACAATAAGCACAAATAAAATTTTATTAAAAAATACTTTTATTAAATTACCAAATCTGTTTTATACAAAACAGTTACCAGATAATATACCATTGCCACATATATTTATATTAAACGATAAATTAGCAAACGATTTAGGAATGGATCTTTCATTCTTACAAAGTAAAGAGGGAACAGAATTTTTATCTGGAAATCAAGTATTGGAAAATACGAATCCCATTGCCCAAGCATACGCAGGGCATCAATTTGGCTATTTCACCATGTTAGGAGATGGAAGAGCCATTTTATTAGGAGAATATCAGGCAAAAAGTGGAGAAAGGTACGATATACAGTTAAAAGGTTCAGGAAGAACACCATACTCAAGAGGAGGAGATGGAAAAGCTGCTTTAGGGCCTATGCTGCGGGAATATATTATTAGCGAAGGAATGCATGGTCTTGGAATCCCGACTACCCGAAGTCTTGCAGTATCAGTAACTGGAGAGACTATCATAAGAGAAGAAATATTAGAAGGAGCTGTATTAACAAGAGTTGCGAAAAGCCATATCAGAGTAGGCACATTTGAATATGCGTCTAAGTTTCTTGGTAAAGAAAGTGTAAAAGCATTGGCAGATTACACCATTAAACGGCATTATCCAAGAATAGCGGAAAACCAGAAAAATGCTTACCATGTTTATCACAATCTTTTGCAGCAGGTAATTAAAAAACAGGCATATTTAATTGCCAGATGGCAGTTAGCAGGATTTATTCATGGGGTTATGAATACAGATAACATGGCAGTTAGCGGAGAAACCATAGATTATGGTCCTTGTGCATTTATGGACCGCTATAAACCAGATACTGTATTTAGTTCCATTGATACAAAGAAAAGATATGCCTATCAAAACCAGCCAACCATTGCCATGTGGAATCTGGCAAGATTCTCAGAAACATTATTGCCGTTATTAGATTCTAATCCTTCCAAGGCAATTGAAATTGCAGAAAAAGAAGTAATGGAATTTGCACAACTATATCAAAGATATTGGTTAGATGGTATGGGAAAAAAGCTGGGAATCTTTTCAGTTGAAAAAGAAGATATTGATCTTATCAAGCAACTACTTGATTTAATGCAAAAATACAAAGCAGATTATACAGATACATTTTTTCAGCTTAGCAGAGGAACAGCAGAACAATTAGAAATATATCCAGCACAGGGATTCCAACAATGGCTGAAACTTTGGAAAAATAGACTTTCCTCTCAAAATCATTCAAAAGAAGAAGTCCAGAAAATCATGCAACAGAATAATCCGACAATTATTCCAAGAAACTACTTGGTAGAGGAAGCATTAGAAGCAGCCGTAAAAAAACAAGATAACAGCATTTTGAAGAAATTAGTAGATGCATTACAAAATCCCTACGATTATGAAAATATTCCTCTTCAATATACCAAAATCCCAAAAGACAATTCATGTTCATACAAAACCTATTGTGGAACTTAAAATAAAAATGCTAAATAAGCCTGCCAGAATCTCAATTTATTGAAATTTCCGACAGGCTGTTTATTATGATTATTAAATTTGCCTTTTTATTATAGCTGGTGAAATAACTTCTGTTTATATAATAATTTTCCTTCCGTATAAACCAAAACAGCTATTTTCTCTTATAATATCATTGTTTACTTTAACACCAGAAAAGTTCTGCATTTATTTCCTGCCAGCTTATTTTATTATAAATTGTGGGTAGCTGATATTTACCACATCAGTACTGCTTCCGTCCATATCATCATTTTTACCCACTTTTTTCTCCTGTCAACTATTAGACACACTATATATTGAAAAAGTTACATTTTTCAAAAATATAGAAATCCCTATGTTATAGGTCGCCCCATTTTCTTTCTACAACTAAGAGGATTTAATTATTTTTGTAAAATAGTAATATCCATATAAAATACTATTTTTTATATATAAAAAAATTATTTATAAATGCTTGAAGATCCTGTTTTTGTTTATTATTTGTAATTGTTAATTAGCTTCTAGCAAATTATCAGCATATAAGCAAATGGGATTATCTGATTTCAAATCACCATTCATAATTAACCTAACATTACTGCATCCTCCCATACAAACTAAACTGTATTTACAAGATTTACATCTGCTTCCCAAATCAGAAGTGGTCATTTTTCTACGCCATTTGAAAGCTTCATTATCATTCCAAATATCAAATAAACTACGCTCTTTCAAATTTCCTTCTACAAAATTCCGTTTTCTTATTGATGTACAGCCTACAATATCGCCATTATGCAATATTCCAAGCGTTCTAATTCCTGCGTTACATCCATGCCATACTACAGGGACAGTTGTATTAAATGCCATCATTCTTGATACAGTTTCCATTTGTGAATAGTATCCAATTGTTTCTGCAAGAAAGATCCTAATTTTTCCTTCTTTATTCTTCTTATAAGAAAAGTCGACCATTTTTTTGATATCATCCATATCAAGAACCGAATCGGGATGTTCCGACAAATTTCCTTCTGGAAGTCCAGGCTGCAACTGCCAGCTATGCACTCCTAATCGCACGAGTTCCTGATACAGTTCTTCAAGATTTTCAATGTTATCTTTCATAACGGTTGTATTAACACCATATATAATATCTTCCTTATGCATATTCGCAAATGCTTCTCTTACCTTTTGAAATATACCTTTTCCTCTAATACTGTCATGTATATCTTCTGTGCCATCAATACTAATTGACACTAAATCCAGACCTGCATTTTTCATTTTTTTTGCTATGGATTTATTTAACAGTGTTCCATTTGTTATCATCCTAACACCTATATGATTTTCCTTTAAAACCTTTGCAATTTCAGCCCAATCAGAACGAAGCAAAGGTTCGCCTCCAGATAGAGTAATCCAATCTGGCTGCATAGTAATTATCTGATTAACTACATTCATTGCCTCTTGTTCTGTCAATTCATCTGCAAGACGTTCCTTACAAGAAGAACCACAATGTTTACAACGTAAATTACAACCCATAGTCAATTCCCATACCAATGTATGCAAATGATATTTTGATGTCATACTCATTCAAGACACTCCTTTTGTTTCTGATATATAATATCCGCAAAACGAATATGCTTTTAATGTTACATAGGGATTATCTGAATCAACTTCAATTTCTACAGAGTTACTTTGCAAACATTCTCCAGATATTATCTTTCCATTTATCTCAAGTTTTTCTACATTATTCACTGTCCATGTCACCATAACAGTTAATTTTGCAGGTTTTGGAGATGGCGGTGGTGGCGGAGATGGTGCAGCATAAGGCATTATCATTACGGAATCATAATTTTCCCTAACTTCATCTACATCTATAAAGTTATTAATATTTATAGTCCCGTAATCTTTTATGGAACTGCCTTTCTTAGCAATATTCCACTGAACAGATGGTTTATCAAAATGCAATGTTTCTATTTCTTCTCTGTTTCTGGAAAGTACAAAATCAACACTGTCTGTTGATACATAGTATTCTGCCAGACCTTGTTCTGGAATATAGCCAAACTTATTAATTACATATTCCCCATCTTTATCCTCACTCCAGCCTACAAATATATATTTAGAGTTTTCATAGTATTGTAATTCCATTATCGTCCCTCCTTTATATTATTATTTATATATTTATTATCTATATTTTCTACTATTAATTAATTCTAAACTCAAATTATATTTTCGCTTTTTCCAATATAAGCAACTTTCACAGGTGCTTCATCCTGAAAAGGCTTCCACACATAACCTGCATTTTCAACAGATGCATTATTATTAATTACATATTCACAAATAATTTCTGGCTTTTCACCTGATACAGAACTATGTTTTACTGTAAAAATAACTGCTGCCTGTGTATAATACAAGTCTTCATCTGGTTTCTGTTCTGTTGCCTGCATTTCTGAATGGTTGTTATCATCCATCTCTGTCAAATTTGGATATCTACATATTGACCATATAGTTTTCCCATAATAAGAATCTCTTAAAAGATTCCCTATTCCATTAATATCAGACCTGCTATGCAGAATCTGTTCAGCTCTGCTCAAACGTAAATATGTACTATGGTTTAAATCGTAAGGAACAGCCTCATAAAACATCCGGCAATGATTTGTCGAAACAAAATGCCCATTATTTCTACAAATAATGCGAACTTCTCCATTTACTGTCTCAATAAAATACATCTCTTTTTCATCTGAAATAAGAAGAATATCCGTTAATGGTTCTCCATATTTCTCAGTCTCATAAAACTTTTTTGCCATTATAACAGCTTCTCTTGCGGTCTTATATGAGGTTATAATACTTAGATACATATCAAACACTGACTTTCCACCTGAAACAGATGTTGTACCACTGTCCGCCTTACTTTCTTTAAGATAAGAATCTGCCGCAACAAAACTTACTCCATACTCATTAACACCTGCCCATGCTGGACAATCTTCATTCTTAATACGGGTGAATGCAACATAACGAATATCATTATCACTTCTGACAACTGGAGTTAAAAATTGTGTTGGATCAACCAAATCACATTGTTTAAAAACAGATTGCACATCAATACCATTTACACGGTAAAATGAGTTTCCTATTGTACACATACTATACTCCTCCTTCTTTCATGAATACCACTATTAATATAAATTTCTTACTCATTAGCTAATAATTGGTAGTTCTCTCTCACCCAATATAGCTTTTCACAAATAAACCAGCTTGACGTATACTATCACAGAACCATGGTACTTCGTACTCTGGGGTAGAAGAATACGTTGCTAATATCTCTTCATCTGACATATCTGCTGCACCCTCAAAATTATTATCATGAGCCTGTTGAACCAATGCTGCAATTTCCTCATCGGAAAACTCTTCCGTCTGTAACCTGATTGCCATAGGATTTCCATACATACAAAATAAAGTCTGCACTCCTTTTGTAGGATCTCTCTGTTCATTTGTTAAATAAATACGGTTATTATTTACCATTATATTGCTTTTCTTATCACAAGTTATGGAATAGCAGTCCAGATTATTGGTATAAATAGATGGATCTCCTTGCCCAAATTTCAAACTGACTTGTCTTACCTGAACACGCCCTGAGGAAATCCATTTTACCGTCTGCTCTGCATTTCTTAGTGCTGTGTAATCATAAGTACCATCTTTTCTCAAATATGGATATGGCGGGTTTGCCCCAGATGCATAGATATCTACATCTTTATTAAACAAAATATTTACTTTTGAAAAATAATCATCAAACCTTCCTGGACGACTCAAATGACTTATCAAAGCTACATCTTTTTGACAATACTCACTATAACCTACTGTAATAATAATAATACAACTTGTGGCACTATCACAATAATAAACGATGTCCTTACCAAGACTTAAATCCGCAACATAATAATTATCCTGACTAACATAAACAATCTCTTTATTATTTTGATTTATTTTATGACTTATACAATCTTGTTTTATATCTACTAAATGTCCATTCCCTATTGTCTGAACAGTATTTCCCTTTCCCAGATAACGTACCCCCATAAAATTCCCTCCTAAATTTAAAAAACTTCCGAATTATAATAATCCATTAAACAATAACTATACCACATGATTGTTTAAATATTTCATTATTATTAAAATAGCAACTTTATTTTTGTAATTATTATATAATAATATAATCAATTTTACAATATTTTTTTATATATTTTATACTTAATTACTACAAAACTACGCTTATAGTTTTATGCCAAAAACGCTTATATAAGCTTTTTTATAACCAATAACTTTAAAAAGTAATGTAAATTCAAAACAGAGTCAAATTAAATGAATGATACAAAAAACCGCCATTAAGATACACTAATATATCTTTCATGGCGGTTCTATTTTAAATATATTATTTTTATTGTGATACTCTTGCTTCTTTAAAATAACCTAGTGTTTTTGATGCTGGAATATAGCCTGTTTTTCCTTTATTATTTTTCACTTGGAAATAAACTTTATTATTTTTATATATAACTTTGTTTAGCTTAACTACTTTTCCCTTCTTTAATGTATAAGCAGCTTTAGTAGAACCAGCTTTTTTGCATACCTTTATCTTCTTTACTGCAGTCCATTTATTTTTCATAGACATTGCTTTATACTTAAGCACAAATGTAGTAGATGTTCTTTTAAATTTACCATCTTTAAAGCTAATATTCATATCATATTGAATAACTCCTGTTACATAAAATTCTGGTCTTACTTCAGTTTTTATCATGTTACCAGAAACTTTAGCAATATTAACAGAATAACGGGTTGCATATTTATCATAGTATTTCTGAAAATCATATACACATTTTAATTTATTATTCTCGCAAATATAAAGTCGATGTATGCAATTAGAATCATACATAATTAAGCTTTCAATATCAAAAAATATTTTTCCATTTGCTAACTTAATTAATTTCACGTTCCACACAGGAGACCAAGCTCTCTTTTGTTCAAATGTTATCTTATCATTTACAAAGATCTGTATCATACCACTTTCCTTGTTATCTGCAATATTTACCGTCTTCATTTTAATAGTATCTGCTTTTCCATCTCCATTAACATCATATTGGGAATATTCTACATCTGATTTTACTGTCACATTAGCAGTATCAGCTGCTTTAGCAACTTTCCCTTTACCAAAACATATACCTACCAACATAATACAAATAACATAAAATTTAATACTATTTTTTAATCTCATAACCGTCTTCTCCTTCATAAAATTTATATAGCGCAGAAATTCATATCATCACTCTTGAATACTTCTATATCCATAATCTTGTTATACTCAAACAAGAACTTTCTGTTCCACATTTGAATTAACTGATAATACTCTTGATATATCTAGCACATTTAAAATCTACACTATTTTCATGCTTATTAATTTATAAGAAAGGTAATGTGCTATTCTTATTCTTTTTCTTTCCTCCTTTCATTTATTAGACACAACAAAAAATAAAAAAGTTACATTTTTTTATTTTTTTAACTATTTAAAGTCTTAAAAAATATAATTTTAAAGAACTCTTTTTTATTGTGATACCCTCGCTTCGTTAAAATAACCTGCACTTTTAGATGATGCAATATAACCGTTTTCTCCTTTGTTGTTCTCTAACTGGAAATAAACTTTATTTTTTTCATAAATAATTTTATTTAACTTAACTGCATTTCCTTTCTTTAATGTATAAGCAATTTTTTTAGAACCAACATTCTTATACACTGTAGTTGTCTTATCTGCTGTCCACTTATTTTCCATTGACATTGCCTTGTAGTTTGGAGTAAATGTGTTTGATATTTTTTCAAATTTTTCGCCTTTATAGTCCAATTTCATATCAAATTGCATAAATCCTGTTATATAGAATTGTGCTATTACTGCTGTCTCTAATGTATTACCAGAAACATTACTAACATCAACATGATACCTTTCTGCATATTCGCTATAATACTTCTGGAAATCATATATACTCTTTAATTTTCCACCTTCAAAACTATAAAGCTGATGTATGCAATTAGAATCCCCCCCAATTTCACTTTCAATATCAAAAAATACTTTTCCATTTGCCAATTTTATTAATTGTACATTCCAACCTGGACTCCACTCCCTCTTTTGTTCAAATACTATTTTATCATTGACAAAAACTTGTATTTCTCCACTTTCCTCATTATCTGCAATATTCTTTATCTTTACTTTCACAATATCTGTTTCTCCATCTCCTGTAACATCATATTGAGAATATTCTATATTGGGTACCAATAAGACTTTTTCTCCTGCCATCTCATTACTTTGTAAACCTTTGATTGCTACAGTGATACTAATACAAAATACAAGAAAAAAGGTTATAGGAACTAATGCTCTCCTATAAAAGTGCCTGTTCTTCTGACCAGCATTCCTTGATTGTCTACATTCCTCTAATACTTTATTTTTCATTTGCTGTGAAAATGTTATGTCTTTCAGTCTACTATCCAGCACATCCTTCCATTCATTCATCCCATAACACCTCCCTTAATCTTGGTTTTAGCTTTTCCCTTGCTCTTACAAGCCTTGCTTTAACTGTAGATTCTTTCACATCCAATACTTTTGATATCTCAGGGATCGTTAGCTCTTGATAATAATAAAGAAGTATCACCTCTCTATACTTAACAGATAACTTACTGATTTCCTCAAGTATTAATTGCCCATTCAAAATAGAATCGTAACACTCTGTTGTTTCTTCTTCTATTTCCAAACACACTTGATGAAACCGGTTTTTCCACCAATGTGTCCTCATCTGGTTCTTACATAGATTAATGGCAATCTGAATAATCCATGTTTTAATAGATGATTGGTTATGAAAATTATCATAATGTTGATATACCCGAATAAAAGTCTCCTGTGCCACATCTTCAGCTAACTGGTAATCTTTTAGATATACATAACACATTCGGAACACACTATTTCCATAACTGTTCATAAGAAAAGTAAGGTACTCTTCCATATTAGCACTTTTTTCCATCTTTTAGTTTCCTCCTTTCTTAATATTAGACACAACAAAGAATAAAAAAGTTACATTTTTTTATTTACTATGAAAGTGTTATCAATATATATACAGTTGATTTGTGCTTGCACAAAAACCAACTGCTATATCTATCGTAGAACCTGATGCGTATGAGTATGTAGAGCGACAGCTCGGAATACAAATACACATCAAACGGTTACAAGAGTACATAGTGCATAGTAACCGACACTTTCATTCATGGTGTTGCTGCTGAAGGCAGCATGTAAGTTTTATATACAAAATAATCTATTCACTTATTACTTAGCTTATAGTATACCGTCAGCATATAAGAAAAATCGCTAAAATATGTAATATTGGTTCTGGACAAAATAAACCCAAATAATTGAATCCAAATAAAAAATGCCATTAAAGATATTTTACAATATCCTTAATAGCATTTATATAAAAGCTTATATGAATTAAATATTATGCACTTCACAATCCTTTAATTATCTACTCCAACTTTTTTATATGCTATGTTAAATAAAACAATACTTCCTACAAACCATATTGCAATAATTAAAAAAGGTACTCCAACATTTGAAAAATTCATGGAACTATCGGATATATGTGAAAAAATTTCCATCATAGCATCTGTTGGCAAAACTCTTACAATGTTTCCGATAGCTTTATTTTCTACCATCTGGATAAACATAGGTGCCATAAGAATTAACATAAATGGCATGGATAGTAATCCTGCTGACATCTGATTCTTAGAAAACAAGCCAACCACAGCTCCTAAGAAAATTACTGCACATGATACAAAAATTGCAACCAATTGATATAAAACAAATGTACTTATAGGTAAAGATGCAATAAAGTATATAAGAATATTATTGATTAAAACAAACGACATACATATAAGAGCCTTAGAAAGTAATATTTCAGTTGCCTTAACATCGTTTAATATTAAAGTCCGCAATGTATTTTTTTCTTTTTCTTCTGCTATAATTGTTCCCATCAATGCTACTGGAACCATGGATAAATTTAATAAAATGCACATAGAAAATAAATAACCTTTTGGCATAACTTCCATCTGGGAATATAAAAGTGCAAATCCCAAAGGCAGAATTATATATATAAATACATTCATATTCTTTAATAAGTCTTCTAAGCCTAGTTTAAATAATGCTTTTATTTTATAAAATCTCATTTTAATTCCCTCCCTGTTAAACTTAAAAATATTTCTGCCAAATTGGGTTCTTGTGAGTGAATAGATTTTATTGTATTATCTGAATGCTCTTTTAAAATTTCCATTAAACTGTTCATGTCTTTTTTTACTGTAATCTCTGTATCATCTTCAAATAAGATTGTCACTGTATCATTTGCATATTTTAGTTTTAAGTCACTTGGACAACCTAATTCGACGATTTCTCCTTTATTTAGGAAAGCAACACGATCACATAACTCATCTGCTTCTTCCATGTTATGTGTTGTTAAAAATATAGTTGTTCCATTCTCTCTTAGATCTAACAATAATTTATGTATCTCTTCTGTTGTTGCAGGGTCTAGGGCAGCAGTCGGTTCATCCAAAAACAGTAATTTAGGAGAATGAATTACAGCACATGCTAATAATAATCTCTGTTTCATTCCTTTTGATAAATCTTTTACTTTTTTGTCTTTATCTTCCCATAATTTTACTTTCTTTAAAATTTCCTCCACTCTTTTTTTATCTGTTTTTGATAACTCAGCAAAAAAGCAAAGGTTTCTATAAACAGTTAATCTTTCATAAGCTCCACTGTTATCACTTAAAATACCTATTTCCTCTTTTAATGCATTTACCTCAGAACTTCCACTGCTTGGATTTAATTGTCCTGTTAAAATTTTTATTGTTGTTGTTTTCCCAGCCCCGCTAGGTCCAAGGAAACCAAATATCTCCTTATTTTTGACCTGAAAAGTAATATCTTCTAATATCTTTTTCTCACCAAATGTTATACTTAATTTATCTGTAGAAATAATATCTTCATTCATTTGTTTCTGTTCCTTTCGTTTAAATCACATTGCTAAATTACGACTGAGATATTATAACATATTAACTTCTTTATCTGCAATATAAAAATGTGACACACCCCTGCTACTGCTTTAAAAAAGTGTTTCAAAGAAAGAATCAAAGTTACATAACAAATATGACTTATAAAAAACCAATTTTTTCATTATATTGATTTTCCCAAAGTTTCTGCCTGTTTCAGTTGTTCCGGTTTGTTTGTAATGTCTCCCACATCCATATTTCCACCTGCATATACAATTCCCAAATTTTCCCAACCCAAATGAGAAGTAAGTCCTTCATAAAAAGATTTCACTGGGTCAAAATTGCTCTCTGAATTTCCCTCTGCTGCCATGAGTAAAATACATTCTTTTTTAGGATTGGCATAATTAGGAGTAAGTTCTGCGACTGCAAACAACCGATCAAACGCACATTTTAACTGCCCACTGATTCCCCAATAATACATGGGTGAAGCAAGAACTACTACATCAGCAGATTGATACGCTGGATAGATTTGGAGCATATCATCCTTCTGGACACATGGACTTTCCACACTTTGTCCTCCCTTGCAGCACCCCAGACACCCATGAATATTCATTTTCTGCAAGTCGAAACATATTACCTCGTTTCCTGCTGTTTCAGCCCCATTAGTGAAATACTCTATCAGCTTTTTTGTGTTTCCGTTTGCCCGTGGGCTTCCATTTAGAATTATGATTTTTTTATTCATATAGTACACCTCCGAAAATTATGTTATAATCATCATATCAGTAAATGCAATGAAAATAAAGTACGCACTTTAACGTTAGATACTAACCAAAAGGAGAGTGTAAAAATGATTAAAAATTATATAGGGGATTCCAATTTTGAAGATACTGGTTTCAGTTATACATTATCTTTGATTAGCGGTAAATATAAAATGGTAATTCTGTATTGCCTAATGGAATTTGAGATTGTCCGCTACAGTGAATTAAAAAGGTATATCTGTTCAATTTCACATAAGACATTAAGCAATGCTTTAAAAGAATTGGAGAAAGATAAACTTATCCTCCGAAAAGAGTATCCTCAAATACCACCTAAAGTAGAATATAGTCTGTCTAATAAAGGCAAATCACTCATGGAAATATTAGACCAGTTATGTATTTGGGGCGAACAAAATAAGGAATAAGGTGACCTGTAACACATTTATACTTCTAGTACCAGTCATGTTTTTCATCTCTGTTTAGAGCATTGATTTGTTCCATTTCCTCATCCGTCAATTCAAAATCATAAATTTCTGTATTCTCTTGTATATGCTTTGGATTGCTGGAACCTGGTATCACGATGACACCCTTTTGCAGATTCCATCGGAGAATAACTTGTGCGGAAGATTTTCCATGTGTCTTTGCAATTTGGGAAATTACTTTATCTGAGAGCAGTTCTTTTGTGTACCCCCTCCCGCCAAATGGATACCACCCCTGCACAACAATGCCAAGACTGTGAATATACTTAATAACTTCACTTTCCTGATAATAAGGATGAATTTCATTCTGCACCAGTGCTGGAGTGATACTGACCTGCGGCAAAAATTCTTTTAATTCCTCAATATACCAGTTGGACAAACCAATGGAACGGATTTTCCCATCCTCCACCGCCTTTTCCATTGCCTTATATGCTTTGACATCGTTATCTCCAGGATGATGTAACAACATTAAATCTGCTTGTGTCAAGTAAGGAATAAAAAAAATTTCATTTTTTTTGCGAGCCACAGGCAGAGTTGCCTATGGCTCATATTTTACCATTACTTTCCGCAGATTGGAACAGGTTTTCATGCAATGATTTCAGCATTGAATGGATTGCCTACTTTCCACACAATTTCTATGGCATCCGATCCGTAAACAACAACTTTATCAATCAACATCTTTAACCTGTCTTTGTCAAAGGACTCCAGTACGGAAAACTCTGCCAGTTTCTCGTCCGATATTTCCTCTTTCTCTGATACTGTTTGCATACTGTCCAGTTCTTCCAGTGCTGCACTCTTGATCTGATCCAGTTCTTCCATTCTTATTCTGCCTTTTTCAATCCGGGCAACATAATCTTCTCTGGTAATCTTTCCTGCCTTGTATTGCTCATATAAGTGTAGCTTTGTGTCTTTCCAACGAGCCATTTCTTTCATACTGTCAGCAACCGTTGTTTCAAGCGTTGCTTTCCTGTCATGCTTGTGAGCCTTTTTGCGGACGGCTCTTGCTTCAATCAGCATACCTGCCATTCCTCTTACCTGACACAACACCGCATTTTCCAGCTCTTCCTTTGCAATGTTAATCTTTTGGCAGTCATTCTCTATCTGCTGTACACGGCTTGAACAATAATACTTATCTTTTTTTCTACTTCTAAGTTTAAGGCTTTTACCACAGTAACCACAGATAAAAAAGAGATTTCTCCTGCCTGTTGCTCTTCCGCTCATATCACGTCCGACAATGTTATCATTCGCTTTCTGAAAAAGTTCTTTTGATACAAGGGCTTCATGCTGGTTTTCTACAATGATCCACTTCTCCCTCGGCTGCTCTACCCGTTTCTTATTGGTGTCCATTCCGCACTTTGCCCGGTTCCAGAGCATTGTTCCCAAATATGCCTCGTCAGTAATTATGTCCCTGACTGAACTGTTGTCCCACAGCTTCACCTTAACGTGCGGCTGTTTATCCGGGAAATTATCGCCTTTTAACTGGTGGTACAGATACCTTGTCGGTATTCCTTCCTCATTGAGCTGTCTTGCAATTTCCGTATGGCTTACTCCGTCAGCAGCCTGCCGGAAGATTCTGCGCACTACCCACGCCACATTCTCATCAATCAGCAGTTCATGCTTATCTTCCGGGTTTTTCATGTACCCGTATGGGGCAAACTGACCGACAAACTCACCGTTCCTAACCCTTGTGTCCCTTGCACTCCGTACTTTTTTAGACAAATCAGCACTGTACATCCCATAAACAAGGTTTTTGAGCGCAACGCTCATTCCCCCTGTTGTCCCGAACTTATCACTACTGTCGTAATTGTCATTGACTGACACGAACCTTACCTGTAAGATTGGAAAGATATATTCAAGATACCTTCCGACTTCAAGATAATCCCGCCCAAACCGTGAAAAGTCTTTGACAACAATCATGCCGACATCGCCGTTTTTTGCCGCTTCAATCAATGCCTGCACGCCCGGTCTGTTGAAATCGGTGCCGGAATACCCGTCATCACAAAACTCCGTGATGCTGTATTCCTGTCCCTGCATAAGTTCCTCTACATGCCTTGTAAGGAGTACCCTCTGCGCTGAAATGCTGTTGCTTTCTTCAAGTTTTCCCTTGTCGCTGTCCTCATTTGAGAGGCGGAGGTATATCGCAACTGCTGTTTTATCCATTGGAACCGCCCTCTCTTTCTGCACTCAGGCTTTTCAGGCTTTCCAGTACATCATCATAAATCAGGTGTACGACAATGTTTGCATCTTCATGTACCTCTACCCTGTCCACGAACGCATCTACCATTTCCTTGGTGAGCTTGCGTTTCGTGAGGTATTTCTGCACCACCGCTTTCCAGTCCTCGTCAATATGGTAATCTCTGGAATATTCTGCCTGCGCCTTTAGCATTTCATCAAGCCTTGCAGACAGTTCCTTGATTTTTGCAGCGTATTTCTCGCTGATCTGCACATACTGTTCTTCATCAATCAGCTTATCACGGTAATCCTCAAAGATGCCTGCCTTGACTTCTGTTGTCTTTTGCAGCTCTTTTCTTATCCTGTCTGCCTCTTTCCCATATAAATCATACTTTTTAAGGTTTTCCGTCTTTGCATTCAGTCTTTTTACTGTTTCCTCTTTGTCAATGCAGGTATCCATATGCTTCTGGATTGCATTGAACACTGCCTTATTGACCGCCTCCGCCGATACTAAGTGATTGGTACAGCCTTTTCTTACCGTATTCAGATAAGTCTTG
>JAAVZU010000109.1 GCA_022791815.1 Lachnospiraceae bacterium | reverse complement strand
ATTTCAATTTTAACTGCTGTCCATTTATTTTTATCATCTAATGAAAATTTTTTCTTAATATTTTCTCTAAACTCCGTCTCATCCAAACTAATACCATATATTTTATCAATATCAGATATAAAATTATGCTGTAACTTTGAATAATACCCTGCTGAAATATCCTCTTTTGTAAAATTTCTATCTCTAAACAATCTTTTAAAAAGTTCAATAATAGATGTTTTTCCACTATTATTGGCACCAGCTAAAATGGTCAATTCATCATCAAAATTAATAACAGCATTTGAAAATTGTCTGTAATTTGCAATTGCTAACTTCTTAAGTTTCACTACAACTCCTCCTTCTAATTGTACCTAATAAAATAGGTTGAAATATTCCAATACCTCCTTTATCGCTTCCACTTTCTCCTCAGTTGGATGTTTCGCTGTTTCAACTCCTTTACCACATTAGGAGCATCAAACATCTCTTTATCCTCACCCTCGCCAAACTCCACTTTTATGTAGATAACATTATTCTTTTAATTAAATATATTCTCTTACGACACATCTTGTTTCTGGTATACTTTAATACATCTCTCTAAAATTGCCGAAACTAAAAATTGATTATTAGTACTTAGTAAAAGATACTTTTTGTTTAATCTTGAGGTAAAAATAGCCTTTTTAATTCCTCTTTGATCCGTTTTAATTTGTCCTTTTAAATTTGTAATATTATCATTTTGTATACAAAATCTAATTTCCACCCCCTGCTTTGAAACCTTTCGGTACAATTTTAGTAAATTCTCATCTGTTGTTGATTCACACAATAATTTACACTTGTTTTTTAAGTGCTCAATTCTATCTGTTTGTTTTTTAAAATTTTTTCCATATAAAAAATCTAAATCCTTTCCAATAATATACAATTCTACTGCGTCATTTCCAAAATCATCATAGACCTTTTTTATTTCTCTATACGAACATTCTACTTTGTGTGTAAATTTTGATTGTAAAAACAAAATAATTCCTAGTAATATATTCGAAAATATAGTATATAAAATACCAAATTTAGCATTTAAATTAAAAGGAATCATTGTCAAATTGTTACCTTGTTCTATATTTGATATACTAACAAAGCAAGGAATATTTATCCATAGAACTATAATAAAACAAATAGTAAAAAATAAGCTTTTTAATAACTCACTCTTCCATACAGCATTAAACACAAAAAACAAAATCACAATTAATACTATAATATGTATATACATTTGTTCACTTCCCTCTCATTTTCTTCCTAATATGTATTTTATAATATATAATGCAATAATTAACTAATCGCTTTTTCTTTTCAGCAATATATAATTATATATTTCATTTTATAAACACGAATATAAATATTACTATTTATATAAATATAAAAAATTATATTAATATTATTATAATTATATTTATTATCATTTCATTTTTTCATTCTATTTTTACTTTTTTTATTGTTGAATTAACGTGTTTGGGAACAAAGGAAATTCAATATCATACATTACTTTCTTAGCTGATAATCCCACCCAAAAAATTTGATATTCCTTTTCTACATCTAGTAAGGTCTTTGGGTTAAAACACAGACTACAATTTTGACATTTCGTATTTGTCCAATCATTATTCTTCTCCTGTTAATTCCTGAGTTTTGATTATATATTCATTTAATAAATCTTCAGATTCCATACTATAATTTCCAAAGTCAAAGTTAAATTGAGACCTTCCTTCAAACTGGCTTATTGAATCATTAAACTGACATTCATGAATTATACCTGTATTCTTCATAATTTCATTATATAACTGTGTACCATGATAAGGTCTGAATTGAAACACACTTGTTCTAAATGTTCCATTTGTTTTTAATGATATTTCTTTTAACCTTTTAGCTAATTCAAATGTCTTTTTAAAATCATCCTTTGTTTCATTAGGAAAACCATATATGAAATAACCTTTCAAATCAATTCCATTTTGCAAGATTTCTTGCGAAACTTTTACAATATCATTAGAACTTCCCAACTTATTTATTCTTTTTCTCACAGCCTCTGAACCAGATTCAATACCAATAAATAATTCTTTACATCTTCCAATTTTAAGCTCTTTTATTTTTTCACTCGAATTTGCCAATGATAGAACATGTACCATTCCACGCCAACTTAACTGTGGAAATTGAGAAAAAATATTATTCGCCATATCTATACTGTCACTACAACGCAAAAACAAATCATCTAAAACACGGATACTTTGTATATCTGGATATGTAGATAAAATCTCTTGAATTTCTGTTACAATACTATCTTCTGTACGAAATCTAGTTATCACATCCTGATTTAAACTCTTAGCCCCACCACAAAATGCACAATCAAACGCACAACCTCTTGATGTTATAATTCCTATTTCTTTCTTTCCATAGTGATTAACAACGATTTCATTACTTAAATATTTTCTATCTAGAAATATATCTGAGATTTCCTTTGGAAAATATTTTGAATCTTTATTCACCCTATAAACAAATTTAGAATCTCTTTGTATTTCTGCTTTTTGAGTACATTTTCCCAAGACAATCTTCGGAATAATAAATTCACCCTCACCAATGATAATATTTAATATATTTTTGACTTTCCAGTGTAAAATTTCATGATATATACTTTTAACAACTTGTCCTCCTATAAAACACTCACATTTTATGTTAACATTCTCAACAATATATTTAACCATATCAAAATTCTGAGTAAAAATATTGATACCTATATAGTCAGGTTGAATTTTGTTAATATAAGAAACTATATCTGATACAGATTTTCTTTCTTTTACACAATCTACAACTTCAACATCTATATTATCTTTCTCTAAATATGTCGCTATATACCCTAATCCTAATGGTGACAAATATTGTTCTTTTTCCTTTGTAGAATCCCAAAAAATCGGGGAATTGATTAACATAAATTTTTTCATTTCATCCTCCAATTAATAATATAAGAAACTACCTTTTCTATGTTGTTTTCTAAATTAAAATTATTATTAATATACATAACCTCCACATTTCTTTTCTCTAATTCTTCAATTCCTTTTTTCATATAAAAAAGTTCATTATATGATTGATTTCCCCTTTCAAATCTTGTTAGTTCTTTTCGTTCTGACAATCTTTTTTGTAAAACAGCCTCATCTGCAAACACAGCCACCTGCAAGTTAGGTTTTATAATCTCCGAATTTAAATCCAATAAAAAAGAATTACTAACATTATCCATTTGTTGTAGAATTAATGATGATAAAATATATCTATCTATAATAACAATTTTTCCTTTATTCAACTCAGGTAAAATTTCATTTTTTATATGCTCATATCTATCTGCTGCAACCAAACAAGCCAAACTTACTCCCGAATGATTTTCAGCAAATTTTCTTACAAAGGAACCAAATTCTGTATTGGTTGGTTCCTTTGTTGTATATACATCATATCCTTTAAACTCCAACCTATTTTTTATCGCTTCTATTAATGTCGATTTGCCAACACCATTTGGTCCATCAAAAGCCACCAAAAAGCCATTTGTGTGAATCCCCAACATATTTCCACCTCTTTTTTTATAACCTCAAACTATTTCAAAGCATCCTTAATTGCTTTATACTTTTTCTGCCATTGGATATTTCCTTGGCTGTTTCAACTCCTGTAGTGCATTATGAGTATCATACATCGGTAATCCCAAATCTCTTTCGGTTTATATGCTACATCTTTCTTAGCAATGTTATCAAATAACACTTTGCCCTCACCCTCTCCAAACTCCACTTTTATGTTGATTACACTGTCTATTTTTATGTAAAAAAAATTACAACCGTCCAACATATACGCTCTATCCAGACTAATTCACCTCTCTCCAATTTCCCCCCCTTTTATAACTATCCTTAAGA
The DNA here is from genome assembly GCA_022791815.1 of Lachnospiraceae bacterium. Classification (GTDB taxonomy): domain Bacteria; phylum Bacillota; class Clostridia; order Lachnospirales; family Lachnospiraceae; genus CAG-411. Next base: position 36,071 of record JAAVZU010000109.1, on the reverse strand, counting down.
ATATTCAAATAATCCAACTTTATAAATAACACAAAGGAAAGAAGTGTTAATATTCGTTATTACATTTATCATTTTTTCTTTCTTATACATTCATATCTCATCACTTTTATATACTATTATTTCACATTTTACCATTACTTTAACCAATTTTTAGTCATTTCGTTTTCATAACACACTTTTTGTTCTTACTCAAATATACAGTAAGTGCCATATCCAATCCCTCCCCCATTATACCCCCACCAGCAACTTCTGGTGGGTGTCTTTTCTTCTCACGATACTATTGTAAAACTTTCTACATTCCCACATTTTCCTACTATACATAAATATACCCTTTTACGCCATTGTAGTTTCTTCTTTATCCTTTTTGCTATGCAATACATCGGACAGTTTTTCCATACCTACCTGCATATTTTGCATAGATTTTACAATAACATCCAATCCAGCTACCTGTTCTTCTGTTGCTACGCTGATTTCTCCTGTTGTTCCCACCGATTTTTTAGAAATATCCTCTACTCGTTCCATAGCTCCTAATAACTGTTCTTTAATTTGTACAATATCCGCAAGTTCACTCTTTAGCAATTCTGTTACTTTAATTACTTCTTCTGAAGATTCCAATATATCCTTAAATATTTTAATGGTATCCTCTAATTTCTCGTTGGAATCATTTACCACCTCGTTATTTCGCTCCATAACCTTATGGGTATCTTCTACGGTTTCAATAATATCTTTTAATATTGCGTCAATTTTTCCTGTTGCATCCGCAGATTGTGCAGATAAAGAATTAATTTCATCTGCTACTACTGCAAAACCTTTTCCAGCCTCTCCAGCTCTGGCTGCCTCAATTGCTGCATTCAATGCAAGTAAATTAGTCTGTTCGGCAATTTCCCGTATACTTTCAATAATTCCACCAATAGAACTTGACTTGTGGGACAAATCTGATACCTCATCAGAAGCAATTTGCGTAGTCTTAATGTTTTCGTCAAACTTCTTTGACAATACTCTGATTGCTGTAATTCCTTCGTCATTTTTTTCTTTTAAATTTTTCATCGTTTCTACAGTCTGGCTGACGCGTTCTTCAGAGTTTGTAATCTTTTCATTTAATTTTCCAAATACTGCAAGACTTCCCTCTGCCTCATTAATTTGCATATCTGCACTATTGGTAATTTCCTGAATAGATGCTGCAATCTCCTCTGTATTGCCTTCAAATTCCTGAAGAGAATCAAATATCTTAGCAGAGGATTCTTCCAGACTATCAAAGGACTGCTGAACATTACGTAAAATTTCTTTTGTCTCGTTTTCCTTTTCCTTCACCTTGGCATATAGAGAATTTGTATAAGATATAATCAAATATACAGTAATTGCCAAAAGTATATAAACAATCAGAATAAATATCCATACAATTGGATTATGTAAACTAAAATATGCTTTTTGGAATATAAGCAATGTAATCAGATTTGTAATAATGGTAACTCCTGTTGTTACTTTTAATAGTGTAATATCATAAAAAATAATAATCATAATAGTGTTTAGGAAATATGCATGTGTCATAGCAGCGAACCTGCCTTCTCCATCTGCAACCATTGTAATAGCACCACATATTGGCATCATACAGGCATAGAGATATTTGGCTTTTGTTCCGATTTTTCCTTCAAATACCCTGATTACCGTTGCAATAACTGGCATCAACAAAATAGAAGCATCTTTTACATTCCCTTTTAGGAACAAAATAACAAATATACATGCTGCAATTGGAATTAAAAATCCCCATACACCACACATAATTAAATTCATTTTTCTTTCTTGTAAATAATTTCTTTCCATAGCATAACCCCCCATTATTATACAGTTTTTTCCAAGTTTACTACCTTGAAATTTTTATTTGTTGTTAATACTGATAGAGACAGCATACACAGGTCGTGCCTGCACCAACCGTCCAAAAAATAACATAGTCTCCAATTTCAAGTTCATTATTTTCAACTGATCTTGCGTATGCCAACATAGGACTCGTAGTTCCTGTATATCCAAACTCATCTCCAATAAAAGTAAATTTATCCATACTCTCACCCAAATCCTCTGCAACCATTTTGATATTATTTAGTGCAAATTGTGATAAAAAGTATTTTTTTATGTGGCTCTTTTCTAAATTGTTTCGGAATAAAATTTCCTCTATGGAAATTTTTGCACTATAGAATGCTCCACTTAAATCAAAGGAATCCCATCTTACTAATTTATCCTGTGTTGACAAACTCCTATCTTTAATAACGTTGGACATTCCTTTTGCCGGTAGCAATATCTTATCATGATGACTGGAATTTGTATAAAAATCGGAATCCACAAATCCTCGATTTGAATTATATACATTTTCAATTACCATTGCACAAGCAGAATCACCAAAGTTAGAATATGTAATAGCTTCACGGTATCTGGAATAACGGTTCAATTGATCTGAACCAACTATTAAAGCATACTTTAGGTTTTGATTATTTCTCATAACTCTGGAAACCTGATCAAGAGCAACTGTCATTCCTGCACAGTTGGCATTTAAGTCATATACTGCACATTTTTGTGCTGCATTCAGCATAGAATGTAACTTAATCGCATTAGATGGTGCAATATACTCTGGCGTACCTGAGGAAAAAACAATCATTCCCAATTGGGATGCTTTTACATGGGTTTTAGCTAACACTTCCTTTGCAGCCATATATCCCATAGTAAGCATATTCTCTTGTTCATCATCTGAAATATATCTTTCTTTCCTTCCAGTTGCTTTTAGCAGTCCATTGATATCCTTTCCCTGCTTTTTGAAATGTTCAATAAAATACTCATTTCCCACTTTGCGTTCAGGATGATAATACGCAATCCCCTTTATCATTGCATTATTGTTCATAATAATTCCCCCTTAACTTATGTTCTTTATATATTTATTATTAAATATCATTTGTATATTTAGTAATAACATTTATTCCTACTTTTTTCTTTTGAAATTTATACCTGTTCATCTCTATCACCTCCATATTTTACTTAAAACTTGATAAAAACTCTGCATTAACCCCTAAACTCCTTTTCCTTCATCCAAATAGGAGAAATGGAGAAAATATCACTATATAATAAACAACCATACCAGTTTTAATGGCAACAACTTAAATAAAAGCTGATTGTAACTTCACTATTGATTATCCATACAATGTACAAATTCGTTTATTTTATCTTTAATTACCCCTGTATCCTCATAAATTGCTGCATGTCCTTTATAAGGTAAAATCAGCAATTCACTATCTTTTATCTGTTTCCAAGTTTTAATTCCTGCATCTGGCAATACTATTGTGTCATCACTACCATGAATTAATAACGTAGGAGTAGTAATCTTACTGCATTTTTCCAATTGATTATAAGCATTAGATATCATTAAATCGTTGTATCCAGTTAAATCCTTAGCCTTTGTCTGCAAAAACATGTCACTGATTTTCTTCCGTTCTTCTTCCGATGTATCTTTACCAAATAAATATTGAACAATATCTGATGTTTTAAACTGCTCTGGCGGCATATTTTTAATTTCATCCACTAAAGGAGTAAAATTCTTTAAATCTGCCCCACTGCTTAAAATAACCATTCCCATTAAATCAATCTGTTTTCTCTTTGCAATATCAAATACAATTGCACCACCCATAGAGTATCCCAACAAAATTATTTTTTCCCCAATAACCTTATTATCTTGTAATACAGAAATACTAGTTTCTACAGCCTTAGATAAATCACTTATTTCTTCTGGCAATTGTCCCTTGGACTCCCCATGTGCAGTTAAGTCAAAACTTATACAATTAAATTGTGGAAACATTTCTGCTAAAGGTAACATACCCTCTTTTGTCATGGTTGAACCATGTAAGAACACAAGCGAAATACTAGAGTTTTTATTTCCCAATTGTATATACTTTAATGCCTCACTATTTGCATTTACTCCCATTTGGTTTACCTCCTTAATCTTTCAAACAAATTGTCCCCCAAAAATTATGTATTAAAAATAAATGATACACTATAATTTAAGGTATAAATTAATGTAATTGTTTATGTACAATATAACTATAGTCTATTATAACACATTATTTTCCTTATAAATATAATTTGTTACAAACGACATTTTTTTGTTATGAACGACATCTTAAATACGAATTTATAACCTTTTAATGATCTACATTTTACTAAAAAAAGGTGCAAAAACACATTTTTATAATACCTTATCTTTTCTATGGTTAACATGCACACTTACTTTATTTACACCTATTAATTAATATTTTAAATACTATAATTATTTTATTAAAATAATTTGATATAACCATTTTAAATTATAAAAACCGCTTTAATAACTTAAAGCGGTTTATTATAATTTTTTATATTATTTTTTCTTATTTTTATATATTACTCGCTGCTTAAATGCACAAATCGTTGACAAATATCTGCTTGTATACAAAACTCCAACTATAGGTGTCGCTAATGCAAACCCTAAAGTAAAATCTGCAATATTTTTATATACACCAGTATCCGTTAATCCTATTCAATTACCAAATCCAAATCAGGCATATTTACACCATTCTCCCAACGCGATATACTTCGGCTGGTAACACCTAATTTCTCTGATAATCGTTCTTGGGTTAATCCCTTTCCTTTACGTAATTCTTTCAGAAAACGCCCAATTTTTTCTGAGTCCATATAATTAACTGCCTCCTTCCATAAACAGCATATCTGATTTAGTAAAAAAAGAACAGGACACATCACGAGAATCCTTTATTCTCCACATATAGACACTTGTGTCCTTATTATAATCCAATGATTACATACTATTAAAGACAGTATTACTTAAAATGTTTTAGTATAGCTGACATACTAAATCCACCTTGCCTTACTTCCATGATTTGTTTTTGTTACAGCCAGTCTTGTATCTACTTGCGACTTTAATTCTGATACATGGGAGATAATACCTATTAGCCGGTTACCTTCTGTCAATTTATGCAGCAGGCTAAGTGCCTGATTTCTGGTATCATCACTTAAAGATCCAAACCCTTCATCAATAAACATTGTCTCAATTTTAATCTTACCAGCCTTACTTTGTATAATATCTGATAGTCCCAATGCCATAGACAAAGCTGCCATAAAAGATTCTCCTCCAGATAGTGTTTTTACATCTCTGGATTGGTCATTCACCAGACTATACACATCTATGTCCAGTCCCACATTACCTTGTGTCCCTAAATTTTCCAATTTTCTGCATTGCAAGATAAACTGGTTATTGGACATGGTTTTTAATCGTTCATTGGCTGCATAGATTACTTGCTTAAAGTAATGTCTTTGAATGTATGTCTGAAAATCCATTTTTTTCTTGGAAAGTTTTCCATTTGCCGTATCATGCAGAGACTTTAAAACTGTATATTGGAAAGAATTATCTTCCATTTCCTGATATTTCTTTTGAACAATATTTTTTGATTTCTCATTAGCTTGTTTTTGTGAATAAATTTCTTTATCTTCCTTCTCAAAAATTTGAATTTCCTTTTGTACTTCTGCTATTTCCTTCTGATACTGTTTTATATCCATTGGTTTCTTGTCTTTCGTTCTTTCTGTTAAAAGTACAACATTGGTTTGGTTTTCTTGTATATTTTTTTCATATTGTGCCACTATTGTCTTTAATGTCTCCAATTTATCATCTGTTATCTTTGCTTCTAAGAATTTCTCCTCAGAAGTAAATCCCTGTTTTTGTAACTGTTTTTCAAAATCCTCTTTTGTTTGTTTCTCTTCTTCCTTTAATACATCTTGTGCTTTCAGCTCTGTCTCTAAAGTTGCTGCTAATTTCTTTACTTCGTCAGCTGCAATCTGGTAATTATCTTCTGCTAATTTTTTGTTACTAGCAAGTTCATTCTGCTGTTTCTTCAGTTTCTCTAAATACTCCACAGTCTCTTTCTTAGTAGGAAATGGTAATTGGGTTCTCTTGTGAGAAAGTATTTCCTCTTTATTTGTAAGAGAGCTTTTCAAACCTGCGATTTCTTTTCCTAACTGGAACAAAAGTTTCCCAACTTCCTCCAATTCTTCTTTATTCTTTCTTTTTTCCTGCTGTTTTTCCTCTAAACATTCTGCTGCCTGTTCAGCTTGCTGTTTTTTCTTTTGATAATCTTCTAATTGCTCTTCCAGTTTTTTAATTTGCTTTTCCATTTTTTCTACAGCTATTTGATAAAGTTTTGCAAGATTTTCACAAAATTCATTATTATTATAATATTTATCTATAGATATATTGCATAATTCATTAATTGGAACATGTAGTTTATTTCCTCTCTCCTTCAATAATCTATAGTTTTCCTCCCTGCGGACTATAATTTCCTGTAACTTACCTTTCTCTGTTTGTTCCCTTTTTGCCGCTTTTTCTAAAACTCCTTTTGCGTAATTTACTTCTTCTTGTCCTACCACTTCCACATTCTCCTGAGGCATTGGAAAATGATGTGTACTACCACATACTGGACAAGGTTCTCCCTCTACAAGACTAGCTCTTAATATATAAGCCTGACTGCTAATAAAGTTATGATATAACCTATTGTAATTCTCTTCTGAATCTTTCCGTGTATTTTTTACTTCTTCATATTTTTTTAGCTGTTTTTCCTGTTGTTCCTGAAAATCTTCTTCAGTTTTTAAAAGCCTTAAAAAATCCTCAAAGTCTTCCTTTTCTCTAGATATTTTTTCAACTTGTCCATTTATAGTGTCTTTTTTTCCAGCAAGTTCTAAAAGCTGTTCAATTTCCTTTTCTAAAATGCCTGCCTTTTTTTCTTCCTCTATTTGTTCTTTTTCCTTTTTCTTCTGCATTTTCTCTTTTGTTATAAATTCTTTATGTTCTTTTTCGTATGTTTTCTGAAATTCCTCAATTTCCCCATATAAACCCAGTTTTCCTTCTAATCTGGAAGCCTCTTCTATCTTCTTTGGGAACTCTTCTTCATACTTTTGGTCAGTCTCTATTTTCTTCTGTTCCAAAGGCTCTAAAGATTCTCTCTTCTTCTCAAGATTATTTTGCAGTTGTTCTATTGTCTTATGTTTTTGTTTAAAAATCTTTTTTTTATCATGATATACAAAATAACTTCCCGCAACTTTTAAAGCCTTTTCGCCTTTGTTTATCTTTTTTTTGTTTTCTTCTATCTGTTCTTTTTTGCTTTCCAATTCTGCCTGCTTTTCTTTTGCTGCTTTTAAATCATCAAAATCTTTGTTGATAACCTCCGCATCATGGATAGATTTTTGCAATTCGTCTCTTTTTTTATCACATTCCTCTTTCTTCTTTTTATTTTGACAAGCAAGCTGTTCATACTCTTTTTGAATTTCCTCCATAAATTGAAGAATCTCCTCTTTTCTGTCTATACTGAATGTGCCTTTATCTTCCCATTCTTCTTTTATACTACTGTTTTTGCAGCACACAATATTCCTAAGACAGGTTTCTATTTCCTTTTCATTCTCTTTTAACTGACTTTCACATTCTTTAAAACAATTCTCTATTTCCTTCTCTATTGCATAGTAAAAATGGGTATCAAAAATTTTAGAAAAAATGTCCTTTCTTTCATCTGATTTTGCATGTAAAAGTTTCAAGAAATCTCCTTGTGCAAGCATAGCTATTTGTGTAAATTGTGCAGCATCAATACCTATAATTTCTTGAATTTTCTTATTGGTCTCATTTAGTTTTCCAATATAAATCTCTCCATTAGGTAAAGTTAATTCCACTTCTGGTTTTTTAGTGGTCTTAAGCTGTTCATAAATAATAGTACCATCTTCTCCTTTTTTCTCTCTAAATTTAGGCTGTTCTGGAGATCTTCTTACATTATATCTATCTTTACCATAAAAAAAGGCAAATTCTACCTCTGTATATTCCCCATAATCTGCAAACTGGCTTACCATCATTTTACTATCCCTTTTTCCACCACTGGATTCCCCATATAATGCATAAGTAATTGCATCAAATATAGTTGTTTTTCCTGCCCCTGTATCTCCAGTAATCAGGAAAACTCCCTGCTGCACATTGGAAAAATCAATATGCTCATCCTTATAAGAACCAAATGCTTTCATTTTTAAATATATCGGCTTCATCTCTTATTCCCTCTCTAAGTTTGTTGTCTCAGTTTAGCCTATAGGCTGAACCATTGCAATTATTGCAGTAATTTATTCACAATATTTGTAAGTACCTGTTGTTCCCGTTCACTCATTGGAGTATTATTCATTTCTTGGTAAAAATCTCCAAATAATTCAATGGGATCTTCACCGATTTTATCCGCCACATCCTGCTGGAACATAGCTTCTGTCCTTGAATTTTCCACAGAAACTTCCAGAATATTGCTATAAAATTCCTGCAACCGTTCTTTTGCCTTATATGGAACTTTTTCATCTGTTAATGTTATACTGACAAAATCGTCCCTGTTATCCTCCCTTGCCAAAGCAATGACATCTTCCAACATTCCTTTTATTTTCCTGACATCTGGTTTCATTTCTAAAGGTAAAAATTCTAATTCTATCTCTTTTCCCTTATCTCTCAAAGTAACTGCTGTAATACTTTTCACATCGCCAGCTTCACTTACGGAATATTTGAGAGGTGTACCACTATAACGAATATATGGTTGTCCAATCGATTGAGAAGAATGAATATGACCCAATGCCACATAATCAAAATTCTCCACACAAGCAACATCTACACTATCAATTCCTCCTATAGAAATATACTTAAGCTCAGATTCTCTTCTATTGGGCTGGCTTTTCCCCTTTACGAAAAACTGATGTGCAACCAACACATTCCTTTGTGTATAGTCTATATCTTCCCGTTCCAACATTGCATTCACAGCATCCTCATAAGTTTGGATTTCCTTTTTGCTGCCATAAAGATTCTTTCCATCTGCAATTCTAGTAAAAGGAAGCAGATAAAAATTCACCTCACCATACATGTCCTTTAATACGATCTTCTTTAAATGATCATCCTCACTCTTAGGCAGGGAGGCAGATATATAAATGTGATGCTTTTCCAAAAATGAACTTGCATAATTAAGCCGCAAATGATTATCATGATTTCCTGCGATAATAAGTACAGGAATCATTGGTTCAATGTCTCCCAATGCATTTAAAAATGCATCAAATAAATGAAATGCCTCGCCCGAAGGTGCAGACTTATCATAAATATCCCCAGCAATCACTATTACATCTGGTCTATATTCTTTCGCTTTTTCTACAATCTGTTCCAAAATTGTTCTTTGAACAACAGCAATATCAAATAAATGTAACTGTTTTCCTATATGTAAATCTGATATATGAAATATTTTCATCCCTCTATCCCATTCCTTCCAAGAACATCTGTTCTTTTTATAGTATAAACATGTTTGTATTAAATGTCAATGATTTTATCTTAAAAGAAAAGCCATAATTAGGCAAATATAATCACAAATTTTACCCAATTCCATAACTGTTTAATCTTTGAACTGGACTATTACTCTAATTTTTCATTATAAGTTTGAATTTTTAAATGCCGAACAAATTTCTTTAATATAAGTTTTGCTAACAGGCAGAACATCTCTATTTGACATTGTAAAAATAAGGGGAAGCACAAAAGAATTTCCTTTAATGCTATCCGTTAATGAAGTGTCTGCTCTTTAGATATAATATCCACATAGTGTTTCGCACTTAAACAATAATAAATATCTTGATAAGGAACTTTTAATAAAGTTTTCTTATTTTGTATCAAATGATATTTTTCTTTAAATTTATGATAAACTGTGTTTATGCAAAACTCAATTTCTTCTAAATTATGTAATAAACTAAGATATATATCCTCCATAATGAAACAGGGGGTGAGTCCATATAGGAAACTCATCCCCTGTTTATTTTTTAATGATTCTTACTTTCCTTTTTCAAACATGCTTTTCAAATTATATGCATCCTTTAACTTTATGGATTAGCTTTCTCCTTAAGTGTCTTCCATACCTTTGTCTCTTTATACTTATTAGGTACTACATGATTGGCTACATTTCTCAACCACTTAAATGATTTCTTAAGAGATAATTTATGTTCCAGTAATTTTACCTCTTGCTCCAGCATTTCTTTTTCCAGTTTCAGCTCTTCTATGTCTTGTTCCATTAATGAAAAAATTACACCACATGTTTTCACATAATCCATTGTAGAAAATTTTTTTTCATTTTCATCGTACAAAACTGGATTATAAAATAATTTTCCATCCTCTCTGCCTAACCACTCTGTAGCAATTTTGCGGTTTTCTTCCTCATATTTTTGCAAAAACAAGTCTTGTTCTTCTGGCTTAAATAAGGACTTAAATTGAAATTTTCCTTCCTCTTTATATTGTTCTGATACTTCTGTCATATATCCTCGGATATACCCCCGTTTGTTCCAAAACTCCGGAATAGAATTCAATCTTCTTTTAATCTCTGTACAGATAAAATCTACATTTGTGTTTTGCAGATTCTCCTCCATTTTGTATTCATCTGTCAATTCCAACCCAATTGTGTATAAAAAATCAGATATGATAGTTTTATTTGCACCTTCATATTGTCCTTTTTCATATACCCTGATTATAATATTATCCTTTCCAATTTTATCCGCAATTGAAGTAAGATGAGTATGATAATTTAATGGAAAGAATGCATACTTTTTGCTATTCACATACTTCATAAAACCACCAGTTTCTTGCTCAAGAACCTTATACTTCCAATAAGACTGAATAAATTCATCCTGTCTTCTAAGATATACTATTAATTTCAATTGATGCCCTCTGGATGTAATCCTTTCATTTAAATCTTCCCAAAAATTATCAATCTTAACACAAGCATGCCATATTGCCTCATCTGTTAAAATAACATTTTCATAATTTTCCAATGCCGTATAAATACTTTCATAACATTGATTGATTTGTGTTTTATAATCAAGAGTATCAGATTCTTTATTATAAATTTTATCAATTAGAAAATGTGCATTTCTCTTTGGAGGCACATTTTCAAAACGCATTTCAAAATTAGGAAATATATAACCTTTAGATTGTAATATCCTTCTATTTGATGCTAAAAAATGTTGTATCGCTGTAGTACCTGTTTTTGGTGTCCCTATATGCAAATATAATGTTGACATCTCACTCATCCTTCTCTTATTTATTTTTTTACATCTTTTTTCACCTTCAATGTCTTTCCTTTGGATGTTCCAGCAGCATTTGTTGCGTATGCTGTTATTTTTTGATTTGCTTTAAGTTTTTTTACTGTAAAGGTACACTGATATACTTTTTTTGTGTTTAAATATTTTACTTTGTATTTCGTATATTTTTTCTTGTCTATTTTTAGTGAAACCTTACAATCTTCTTTTACTTCTACTATAATCTTTCTCGTTTTGACCTTAATTTTTGATGTAATATTTGGAGTTATTGGTTTGCCCAATTTAACCTTTGTACGATAAATTCCATTTAATACACCATTATTAGTTCTGGAAACTGCATAAATACAAAAATCGATTTTTTGTTTTGTTTTTATATTGACAGAAAATTCACCTTTACTGTTCACCTTTGCAACATAGCACCTGTCTGCTGCATATATATATACTGTAGAATTTTTTTGATTATTTGTTCCTTTAATTTCTGTGGATTTATCTGTAACCTTACTCACCTTCACATTCTTATTATATTTTTCAAAAACGCTGGTGACCGCAGTAACTTTTATGGTAGCAGGATAACTATACACACCATCTTTTCCCTTTGCCCGGACTGTCATAGTTGTTCCAGCCTTCATTGTTCCAACCTTAACAGCATAATATCCATTTTTATCAGCAGTACCATAATAGACTCTTCCACTTCCATTTCTTACAGCAACTGTACAACTGCTTCCTTTTGGAATATTTCCATAAACATACTGCTCTGCCGTTGTGCATGGTTGGATATTTACCCGGTTTGGTGCTGTCTGTGAAACAGTCGCCTTACATGCTCCACTGACCCGTCCAACCTTATCTATAGAATAAACCTTAATCACAGTACCAGCATACTGGTTTGGTATACTAATTGTGTATGCTCCTGTATTTTTTATTGTAATATCAACCAGTTTAATTTTTAATTCTTTTTTATATCCTTTACTGTTTTTATAATAAGAAGATCCAAGACTTTTTGATACATAAACATTCTGACCAATAACGGCATAAATACTTACATTTTTGTCATTACATTTTCCTGTTATTGTAGTTCCTGTATTTTTTACAGTAGAAACAGTTGGTCCATTTGGTCCATTTCGTTTTACTGTAACAGTCTTTTTACCACTACTTCGCCCATATTTATCAGTCAGATAAACAGACAAAGTTGTACCAGCATTCTGTAGCGGAATAGTTACCGAAAAATTACCATCTAGTGCTACCGTTCCTTTATATTCTTTGCTTCCACTTTTTACATGAACTGTGGCATTCGGTTCTCCAGTACCCTGTACAGATGTCATTTTATTAGTCACCTTATTTATGGTAGGTGCAAGCAATGTACTTGGATAAATATTGGTTACAGCAAACTGCTCAACTGTCGCATTACCACTATTGTCCTCCACATATACTGAATAAATTCCACTTCCTGTTACAACAATGGTATCCTTTTCAATCTCATTGACAGCTCCCCCAGTTGTTGTCCATATATTGTCTAGTTTAGAATACTGCCCTTTTGCATAAAGTTTTTTACCAATTCCAGATTTATCATTACACAATAAACGGTAAGTGACACTACCATTTGTATCTTCTTTATTCATAGAGGACACTACTACATTAGGTCCAGTTATATCCCCAGAATAATCTTTAGAATGATACGTACAATCATAGTATCTATAATCTCCTGATGTGCTAAGATACTCATCATACCAACTCTTTTTCTCCATAATACTTTGGGAATCATTTCCTGCAGTATATATGAAAGAATAATTTTCTGGGAGTGTTACATGCCAATTGTTATCTACATTAATTTGTATGTCACCTATTTTCGTTTTTTGCTCCAAATATTCGCAAACTAAATCCTGAAGTGTATTGTAAGAACCATATATCACGCTAGATTTTATTCCCTTGGTTGCCTCTGTGTCTAATGCAACTATTATCTGCTCTGTACACAATGCAAATTTCTGTTCATCCGTTACTGGAATACCATTGTATGTTAAGGATGTTACCCTCTCTGTATCATTAATTTTGCTGCCATCTGCATTATACCTTGGTTTCTGGCTTGGATTAATACTGTACTCTACACCATTAAAAACAAATAGACACTTCCAGTTATTTTGATATTGGCTCTGTATTAAAGCATTCCCTTTTCCATTGCTAATATATTGGGACACTGTCATATCATCCCATTCCATTGCATTAGAAGAATTTACTGTTTCATAAGTAGATGCCCCCCATTCCAGCCATTCTTTTAACTGCTTTCCAGTAACCTCATATATATACATGTGGCAATTATAGGGACCAAAATTTGCCAAACCTCCTTTGTATATATTATTACTGATGTCCGAAAAATCAGAACCACTAGCAGAGCCATAATTTACATATCTCACCATAGACAATATTGGATAATCTGAATATTCTGGTGCTTTGTTTGCAATAGCATTCGCAGCATATTCCATTTCGGCATTCTGAACTGTTTGAATTATCTCATTATCTTCAAGTAATCCTGTATAATTTGTCCATCGGTCATTTTCTGGAAGCTTTCCTATTAGGCTGCCAGAATATTCTCTTAACTTCTGATCCCAGTCAGACAAACATGCTGTAATTTCATCATCTGTAGCTGTATGGCTGGTAGTTTTACGGATTTCATAATTAGAACCTGTATAAATAACCTTCCCAGCCTCATCAATTTCAAAATCTAAATCAACCACACCAATAGCTCTTGCAGCATTTTTTAAAATCATAAAACGTTTACCATTTACCAATCCTGTTTCTTTGTCAACATTGGGATAATTATAAAACTTTTGTTCTGATGTATCAGGAAAATATACATGCTGATGACCTCCAAGAATTACATCAATATCTTCTATTTTTGTCATTGCATATCCTGTATTGGAAGTCCTGCTGACTGGATTTTCTGTGCCAAATCCAGTATGTGCCAAAGCAACTACTATATCAGCTCCTTCCTTTTTTAAGGCCTTTGCCTCCCTCTCTGCTACTACTAACATATCCTCTGATACAACATTCGCACGAAGTCCTTCTGTTTTGGAAGACATACAAGGTGGTGTTACCCCAAAAATACCTACCTTAATTGTTCTTTCATTTCCCTTACTGTCTGTTACTTTTTTTTCTATAATTTTTCTTTCTTTACCTAAAACATGATTTCCATTTACCTTAGAAGTAACATTAGACAACACACTCTTGTTAATTAACCCAGAACCTTCTAGTTGTTCAATTAAATAATCATATCCATAATCAAACTCATGGTTTCCTAATGTAATCGCATCATACCCCATCTTTGCCATAGCCTGATAAACTGGCTGAATAGCTGATTCAGATTGTGCTTGAATATACTCTGATGTATAATCTACAAGTGCATCACCCATATCAAAAGTCAAATAATTTCCTGGTTTTTCAGCTCGTGCTTGTTTTATTAATGTATAAACCTTATTCAATCCTCTGGAAATTGTTTTATTATTCTGATAATCATAATTAGTTACCTGTCCATGAATATCTGTTGTATATATCAATCTTAACTCTGCCGTTGCATCAACTGCCCCTTCTGTAGCAACTGTAACTACTGAACCAGATACTGTATTCACATTCTCTGGATCTTTTTCCTTTTCTTCTTTAACAGCAGCTCCTGTCACTGTATCCACTGTAGTAGCATATATTAGGCTATAATTTGAAGGAATCACTGACATAATTATCATTACAACAGATAACAACACCCCATATAATCTTTTAGTTCTCATATTGTACCTCTTTTCTAATCTGTCATTCAAACTCATTTTTTATAGCTCCAAAAGATACTGATATATTCTCTGACTATTTCTGTCATCTATATATTGGAAGTAGTATGAATGATTTTCTTCGTCACTTTCTGTCAATTGGAATTTACCAGCAATACATTCTTCCACATAAGTAAGAAGTTCATTTTCTTCGACTGCACGTTTTCCAAACAATTCAGTCTCCATATCAATAAAACTTCCATGTGCAAGGTCATATTTATCATAATCAAACTGATAAAATACAACCGGTTTTTTCTGGTAATATACATCCCAGCAAACACTGGAATAATCGGTGATAAGCATATTACACTTTTTAATAATTTCATTTAATGGCTTTGTTCCAAAAGGAACTAAAATAATTCTATCTCCTGCACCAGTAAAATTTTTCTGATAACCTGCAAACTTTGGATGAATATAAAAAATCATCTTTACATTATATCTTTCCAATATCTGTAACAGCCCATCCGACTGCAGCAAATGGGAATATTTTATATAATAATCACTTTTCAAAAAATCTTCATCTGTAACCTCTTCCAGCCAAGAGCGCCAAGTCGGCATCATAAGAATAAGTTTCTCTTCTGGACTTGAAGTATCCTCCAACACATCCCATCTTGCAAAACCTGTTATTGGTGCACGTTCCCGTTTATAATGTAAATCATTTACAATTATATCCTGCTCAAACTGGGAGGTAGCTGTAAAGTATGTCATAGCGCTACTTCCTGTTGATCCAAATATTTTTGAAACATCTTTTAGTGCTGTCACACCATGCTGCAAAAAGAAAATTGGACGTGTAATCATTTTAGAACGTATCAGACTTGTCTTACTCCTCCATGCATATAAATGACTTTTTGCGTCAGAACCAACATATAAAGAAGCTCCTAAAATATATATGCAATGCCGTATACTCATAAATGGAATTACCTGTTTACCATATTGCTTAACTTTGTTATAATCCGCTGATTTTTTGTCAATTACATAATAAATATGCTTTCTCTCTTCTTTCGGCAGTTCTTCCATACAATATTTAAAGAAATAATATCCATTATCCTGTGCCATTGTACAAAACTTTTCAAAGACAAGCCAGATATTTCTTTTTTGAAAAAAGGGCTTCATAAAAATATATAATCCACTTGCAATCATATCTTTAAGCTTTGTTCCATAACCATCATAAGGTGATGCAGCACGATACAAAAATGCAATACAGTCTGCCACAGTATAATACGGGAAAATTATATGATTATTTCCTGCTTTATAATCCTTATTAGTTAAATAAAATTTACACTTCCAATACATGCTTGGAAATTTAATTAAAACATTATATTCTTTTCCATCTTGTTCCATTACAATATGCAGGTCCCAATATAATTCTCTTAAATTAAGTTTAGCAAAGTCAATAAATATATTGAAATAATAATATCCATCCTTTTCCTCTGCCTTATAATCCAAAGGAATCTCATAACTTAATACACTTCGGTAACGGAATACAACATCTTTTAAATTAATTTCAGGTTCTTTTTTCAATCTTGCTTCTATTGTTATAGTAGATTTGCCGGATTTTATTCTTATAAGTTTTGCCTGCATCTGTTCTTGTAACACCTTTTCTGGTGGACATATTAAAAACATTAGCCTTTGGCTTCCATTTTGGTAACATAATACTGCCTGGTTTTCCAAAAAAATTGGTGTTAAGTAGGATGCATTTTGGAAAAATGCTTCATTTTTCTCTTGTTTCTTTCTAGTAATATCTGTATTAGTAAAAGAAACCAGAATCTTTCGTTCTGTTTCTTTCTCTATCACCTCAGCAACAAGCAAAAACCTGCCTTTTGCTTCTGTAATATCCCACCACTTCAAAAAATCGACTTCAATACCCCTTGTATTCTTTTGTTCAACCTCTATTGGGCATATATCTAATATCACATTATTTTTATTCACAAGCAAAAGCTTGTTCAATGTAAAAGACTCTGTATCCTTCAAATATATACTTAATGTTCCATTATCATTCACTTTATATTCAGCCTCAAGATTTAACAATGCTGTATTTCCAATACTGCATCCTGGCTCTGCCACCCATATATTTGTTACAGGCTGTTCTTCTAACATCAAATCTGCATATTTTCTCTTTTTATCACGGCTTATAATTCGTTCGGCAGCACTAACATTTCCTAATTTCTGTCTTATCTCCTCGCCGTATGTCCGAGGAAAATTATTATCTACGACTAAAAAGGGAAATGGCGATTCATGTTCCTCACAAAGAAAACGTCTGGTTTCTTTATTCTGAAACTGTTTTTTAGAGAATTGCACAATATCATTTTCACCCATGAATCGTCTGATGGTCTCTAAATCTTCCGCTTTTTTTACAATTTTAGGAACAATAATTCTGCTTTTATTTATATTATTTTCATCAAACGGACAAAACTGAAGTTTTTCTTTTTTATCTTGCAAAATAGCTTCTGTCACTTGATCTAGTCCTTGTGATCCACACATAATAATATTCTCTTTTTGTATCATATAGGAACCAAAAATATTAATTATAGCTTCCTTTTCTGCCTCTCCAGGAAAACACAAATAACTTGCTTGTAACATACTGTGCTGAACTTCCCCTGTCCTCTCATGAATAAACTGAGACTTATCTTGCAAAGAACCATTGACTTTATAAAAATATATTAACTTTTGTTCTTCTCTTCTAACAAAAAAAGAAGGGATCCAATCTGTTACCAATACATACTCTGCTGTTGCAAGAATTTTTAGATATTGGTAAGACTGCTTGTCTAAAATTTTCGCATTTGTTATGTCAGATTTCAAAAGCCACTGCTTTGCTTTTTCTATATTCTGTTTGTCTGTTGCAACAAAAAACTCCTTGTAACCAGCTTTTTTTATTCCCTCTATAATGTTGTAACATTCTTCTGAAATTATGGGTATGTCCAACAAGATTCTATTCTTTATCATATTGCAATTTATATGATATTTTGTCCAGAAAAACTTTCGCTTTGGGTCTCTTGCTATAACACGCATTACATTTTTTTTTGCTGTACGTACCCCAGTTTTTATTTTTCTTCTTATCTTTGAAATAAACATGCTTTCCCCTTCTTATTCATTTTGAGTACAAGTTTTATATATTCTAATTCTTAATTATTCATGATTTACATTACAAACTGCTGTTATATTAGCTAAATACCGCTTTTCTCCCGTACTTTCTCACTAAATCGAATTTTAAAATTGATTTGTGTCAAATAATAGTCAATCAATATGTTTCTTACAGTTTTTCCAATTGTTGTAAGGTAATTACTTTTGTGTATTCCATACTATTGAATAAATTTTGATAGAAAATAGATTTCCCAGAAAAATCTACTGCATAATCAAATTTCACTATGCCAACTGTTCTGACTACTTCTATTTGGCAAATCTTTATTAATTCTTTTCTTTTGTCTGCATCTAATGCCATATTTGCAATACTTTTTTTTTCTATTATATCTGCTGCTTTATATTGCTCCTTTGTTACTGCCATTTTTCCAGTACGCCTAAGCACTCTTACTCTTTGATCCACTCCTTTAATCCAATTAAGAACAGACTCTGTAGCTGTGTGCGGAACAAGTAATGTGACATCGTATTTATTATAATCCACTGCAGCAATCCAATTTTCTAGCCTGTTACGCTCCTCTCCTGGCTGCAAATCTCCACTGTATGCTAATATTTTTGTCTTTTTATTTGCATGAAAAGAGATTAGTTTTTCTGTATTTGTTCTAACTATAAGTTCCTCTATTACCCGCTCACAGACCATTCCGTCATCATTCCCACAAGCCCATTGCCGCTCCTGTTCATATTTATCTTTAAAGTGTTCTGTTAATGTCGGAATATCCTCTAGTAAACCTCCAAGCTCCTGCAAATTCTCTGCAATAGGTCCAGGCAGTTTATCAATTCCAAAATACAGCCCCCGCTGTTTTTGATAGTCTTGTAAATCTGGTATATAAAATAGTATTGGTTTTCTACTTGCCAAATAGTCAAAGTAAATACTGGAATAATCCGAAACTAGTATATCTACTATAGATAAAACTTCATTTGTGTCAACAGTTGCAGGAATAAATTTATCTGTAAGTTTTTCACCTTTTTCTACAATATGTTTATATACAATTTGATGTGGTTTCACAAGAATCTGATATTTCTGTGTATCAATATGTTTTTCCAGCTCCTCCATGAGCTGGAAATATAATTCTGTACTTGTATCTGGACTGGAATATTTCTCACCTTTCCAAGTTGGTGCATAAAGAATAATTTTTTTCTTTTCGTCCAGTTTTACTCCTGCTTTTCTTAAGGTTTCTACAATCTCACTTTTACATGTATGAAATAAATTATCATTTCTTGGCATTCCAGATTCCATAATTTTACCTTCGCTAATTCCTTCCAATAGAAAAGCATTTTGAAAGCATTCTGTCATGAAACGGTTAGGAGATAAAAAAACATCCACACACAAAAAGTTACGAATGGTATTTAGACCAGTGATTCTTCCCTCAGGAATGTCGAATCCTATTGTTTTTAATGGTATTCCATGCCAAGTGTTAATATAAACCTGCTTATTCTTTTTTGTATAATAGGTGGGAAAAGATAGATTGTTTATCAAAAACTTTGCAGTACATAAATATTTGCAGTACAATGGTGTATCTCTAACCACAAATTCTACATTAGAATTGTTATAGCTTTCCTTTAATTTCTGTTGCTGTTGTTCACTCTCAACCACCCATATATGGGAATATTGGGTAAAATCTGAACGCTGTCCAAACATTTTAAAAATAGCATACGGACTGCAAATCATACCTCTTCCTGCATAAGCTTCATACAATATCATATTCTCATCTAAATTACATTCCTGATAATATTGTGCATATAGTAACCGAAGTGCATCGAGTCCCTTTGGTGAAATCCTGCTTTGATAGTGCTTCCATTTATCTTTCCCTTTTCTTAACAAATTCCATAGATGACCGCTTTTTATCCAAGTTTTTGCATTTGTTATATTTCCCATATTCTGCACCACACCTTTCACTTTTGTCAAGCCTTAGAACCACCTTTTTCTTAAATATTCTACCAAATGGTTATATCCTATCAATTTCTTCATCTGCTCTATCAAAATAGACAGAAGCAAACTTATACCAAATAATACTGCTACAATCAAAACTGGATATTTAAAACTATAAGTAAAGTCATTGAAATATACATGTCGAATTAGTGTATGAGTTAAAAACATGTTCATAGAATGTTTCCCAGCAAATATAAGCATTGTATTTAAATATTTTATATCTGGCAAGAACTCATAAATCGCATAAATAACAAGCAGACATAAAATCCCATGACGAAATTCAAAAAAGAAACCAAGCTCACAGTCTTCTCGTAAGAATACTCCTAATTGTAGTAATAAAAAACACAAAAGAAGTTTTATGGATTTATCCAAAATAATCTTCTCTGTAAATTTCTTCTCTTTCATTTGAACAAGCAGGTTATAGTCTGCAAATACAATTCCAAAAATAATTACCAAAAACCAGTCTTCAAACGGTTCATAATGAATATTGATAATTCTAGGCATAATAGCAGCAAACAAAAGCATTCCCATGCTGCCAATCTTTTTGTAAAGTAAAATCAATAACGGAAATATTATAATAATCGCAATAGCGAAACTCATATACCACCATGTTGCAACTAGTGTTGGTGTACCAAATAGATCTGCAACACCCAAACCATCTAATAGAAAATATACAATTGCCTCTGCAACAGAATTTCCATATCTCTTAACTTGATAGCGATTTATAAGAAATGTAAAAATTTGACATAAAATAAAAACAAATAGCCAACCATGCATCAGATTAAAAAATCTTTTTTTGGTATATAAAGTAAACTCCTTCGCAGACAAGTCCATATCTGTGTTTATTTTTTTTAAGGATATTGTCATACCATACGCACTTAAAAATACAAATATTGCTACACAAAGTTTGCAAAAATTACTTGTATGCATCAATGTCTCCAAGGAAAAAGGAGTAGGAATTATTTCATGCCCCTCAAACCGTGTTTCATCTAAAAAACAATGATGGTACATCATCATGATAATAGCAACACCTTTTAATAATAAGGTGTCTGTTTTACTAAAATAATTTTTCTTTTCCGCTATTTCTTTCATTTTAACCTCATCCTTACCAGAAAGCACGTATCCCGCTTCATAAGAATACGTGCTTTTTGCATCTACATATCTAACGTTATTGTAACTGTCCAGAACCATGAACAGTTACACGATATTTTCAAAAATAACTTAAAAACGGTATAATTCTATCACAAAACTTTTAATAGCCCTTCTGTTTAATTGCCATGCAAATACGTTTGCAATTATTTTTATCCATATACTTAAAATTTTTCTTACATTCTTGTTCATATTTTGATTTTAGCTGAAATCCGTTCTTTATATTTTCTTCAATAAGAGAAATCAGTTCTTCTAAATCCAAAGTACGATCTCCAAACAAATCATGTTCCATATCCATATAACTTCCATGTGTCTGGTTGTAAGTATCTATATCAAACTGATAAAATAGTACTGGTTTTTTCATATAATATACATCCCAGCTAACACTGGAATAATCTGTAATTAACATATTACATTGCATCATAAGTTCATTTAAAGGTTCTGTACCAAATGGTATCAGCCGTATACTGTCGCCATTGATTTGAAAATTGCTGATATAATCTTTAAATTTAGGGTGAATATAAAAATTCATGTGTACATGATGTTCTAATAATATCTTCTGTAAATGTTTAGAATTTAGAAGTTTCATATAATTTTTATAATAGTCGCTATTACGAAATGTTTCACTGTCCACATCATCTAACCAATTTCTCCAAGTTGGCATCAGAAGAATCTCTCTTTTTCCTTGTGATTTATCTTCTAATACATCCCAACGGGCAAAACCAGTAAGTGCTATCTCATTTTTATTGTAACCAAAATATTTACTCACAATATTATATTCATCTTCTGATGTTACAATAAATAAATTAGTTGGAGAATTATTAGATTTTCCAAAAATGTTATCAACTTTTTTCATTGCAGTAACACCATGTTGTAAAAATACATGTTTTTTCTTTTGTATAACGTGTGAAATAATACTAGAACGGTGTCTCCATGCATAAGCGTGGCTTCTCACATCTGAACTTACAAGAAGCTTAGCAGCTAGCATGTAAGCAATAAATTTTACACTCATAAAATCCAGTACATTTTTGTCATATTTTTTCACCTTCTGGTAATCTGGCGAATTTTTGTCAATGACATAGTATATTTTTCTATTCAAATATTTTTCCATATCATTTTCCATACAATATTTAAAAAACTGATAGCCATTGTCCTCTGCCATATAACAATACTTTTCATAAACTAACATAATTTTCTGAGCTTTTAATTTCTTCTCCAGTAATTGGTAAAGACGTAAACCCATACGCTCCTTTAACCGGAATTGCAGCCCATCATTTCCCTCTGTAGTCCGGTACATTAAGTTTATATTCCCATTTTTTGCCACAAATGGAAACAGGATATATTTTTCATTGCCTACATTATAATATTTACAATTACGCTGAAATAATTTTTTATAACTTTCCTTTAATTCAGGTTTTAATGCCTTTATAGAGGCATAACACATATTGCCTTCCTTTTCAAAAACAGGACGGATGTTCCAATATATTCCCTTAAATTCTTGTTCTTTCAACGGAATCTTTGCTAAAATAATACAACTGTCACCTTCTTTTTGTATGGAATTTGCAGCAAAAAAACGGTCATCCTGATCTTCTTCTTTTTGATAACGGTATGACAATAAAAAACCAATCCATTTTCTATTGGAATCTGGACATTTTGCTTTTAATGTTAAATAGCTATCCGAAACATGAATTTGTAATGCCTCACATACTATCTTATAAATAGACATATTTTTTCTGGCACACATACGCATTAAGAAGAAACCTGTATTATTGGTATAAGGACATGCTTCCACTATCTCTTCACCAACCTTTGTGGAAAAGATATTTTCCATATAAATAGCATGTTCATCCTGTACATTTTCCTTATTGACAGTATTCTCCTCTTCCGCCATCTCTTCATCTGCTATTCCATGTCTTTCAATCATGGTCTCTGTATAGATATTTCTATCGTAGAGCCTTCCTTTCATAAAACGGTTGCCTTTACGAATTGCTAGTGCAAACTTATATGCAGCAGATCCTGTTCCTTCGCAAATCTTAACAAAATCATCTGTATTAACTTGACATATTCCTTCTTTTTTGTCAATAATATCAACAGGTACAATTAGAATATGCACACTTGCCATTTTATACACTAATAATGCAATTTCATCTACTTCTTCCAGAGAAGCCTCTAATAATTGAATCTTCATTTGCCCCATAGAGGGTTCTAAGATTTGAGCAGAAATTTCTTTACAAAATGGTACATCCTGATTCCTAATAAGGCTTTCAAAATTTTCGTTCATATCATACTCTGCAGCATTATTTAAGTCTCCTGTATAAATTCTTACACGTCCTGATTTGGTAATATTTAAGTATGCACTATTACGTCCATTTACATTTTTAAAAGGATGTAGAAGACTTTCCCTTAACAAAGAATTATTCAATTTTTTATTCTTCCTTTTGTTTGTAACTGGCACACAATATTCTTGTCCCTGCAACTGGAAGATAAAAAATAAATTCCAATGTGTTGTAAATAGGTTCTGAATTTGCATAAAATCAATATCTGCACATAACTCTACATATATATTTTCTTTTTCCTGATATTCTTTACACTCCTTAATGGGAACAATGTGTTGTTCTTCCGTAGATGCTGCCCTCAATTCAAATCTTACACACTTTGCTCCATACTTCTGTAACGCTGCAACACGTCCGCTATTACATATAATTTCACATATATTTTCCTGTTGTTTTGCTGATTTTAAATTAACATTAACGCTTTTTTGATAGATATCTTGTTCTTTTGCAAGTATAAGACTCATATTTCCATTAGATTGAAAATATACTCCTAAAGTAATGTCTATTTCTTCGTTTGTAACAGAAATAATTTTATGAACTAAAATATCCTCTTTTCTAATATCCTGAATTCTATGGCACTGTATACCGTCTAAAAGAAAAACAGAAAAGGTAAATATATTTTCCTTTGCCTCTACAAACTGTGTCAACAAGTTTTCTATCTCTTTTGAGAAGTCAATGACAAAGTTATGTTCTCCATTGACTTCTTCTCTTTTTATTTCAAGCAAAAATTCCAGCTTTGAACTATCACACAATATCTTTGTACAAATACAGTCATCTTTTGCAGGGATATACAATCTGCCCTCTGATACACGAACATCTTCATCAATCTCATATTTATCTAATATTGTATATTTTGTATCCATATATGTCTTAAACCAAGCCTTTCATTATTCATGGTAATGCCTATATAACAGGCATATCTGTTAATTACTGTTCCTCTGCCTTGAAGGAATCCAATTCTTTTAAATTAAGGATTTGGGTGTTTTCCAAACATTGAAACAAATTCATATAATAAAGAGATTTTTGTGAATAGTCTATTGCAAAGTCAAAATGCGTTTGTCCTATTATACGGTACAATTCTCTCTTATATACATTTAGTGGATAATAATTTTTATATACAATCTCATACCATGAATCCTTCTTACCATGTCTGGATAAAAGCTCCATACAAATGCGTTCCTCCTCATTTGCTGCATGTGTTCCTGTTCTACGTAAAACACGCACTCTGGAATCCACATTGCGGATCCACGCAAATATCTCTTCACTCTCTGTATGCGGAACAATTAATGTCAAATCATATTTATCATAATTAAATTGTTGTATAAATTCATCCAGTTTATCACGTTTTTTTCCAGCATTTAGTCCTCCAGTATATAACAACAATTTCTGTTTTTTCTGATAATCACAAGATAACATATTTGTAAAATCCTGTTTTACAATAATTTTATCAATCACTCTCTCACATACAGTTCCATCATCATTGCCACAAGCCCATTCCTTCTCATTGGCATACTTTTCCTTATATGGACGAATGGCTGCTGGCACATCTGCAATCATACTGCCTAATTGTTCAAAATTCTCAGCTATTGGCCCTGGAAGCTTGTCTATGCCAAAATACAACCCTCGTTGTGTTTTATATTCCTGTAAATCAGGTATATAGAATAAAATTGGTCTGCCACTTGCTAAAAAGTCAAAATATATACTAGAATAATCTGAAATTAAAATATCCACAATAGAAAGAAGTTCATTGGTATCAATTGTAGCAGGAATAAATTTATTGGTAAGCTGCTCACCTTTATCTACAATATGTTTGTATACAATCTGGTGAGGTTTTACAAGTACTTGATATTGCTCCGTATCCACATTTGTTTCTATCACTTTCATCAATTCAAAATACAATTCTGTACTTGTATCTGGTGCAGAGTATTTATCACCTTTCCAGGTTGGTGCATACATTATCAGTTTCTTATCTGGCTGTATCTCCACACCTGCTTCTTGTAATTTCTCAATAATTTCTTGACGGTTAGTATGAAATAGATTATCATTACGGGGCATACCTGACTCCATAATATGCCCTTCATATAAACCTTCCAAACGAAAAGCATGCTGAAAGCGTTCTGTCATAAAACGGTTTGGAGATAAAAAAACATCTACAGATAAGAAATTCCGAATTGTATTCAATCCTGTAATTCTGCCGTCTGGTATATCAAATCCTAAAGTTTTAAGAGGAATCCCATGCCATGTATTAATATAAATCTGATCTGGCTTTTTTGTATAATAATTAGGAAAAGACAAATTAGTAATTAAGAATTTAGCTTGACAAAGTGTCTTAACATACTCTATCGTATCCCTCTGAACAAATTTCACATTACCATATTCTTTATAACTTTTCACAATATCTTTCTGTAAATCAATGTTTTCAAGCACCCATATATGTGTATATTTTTCAAAATCAGGTCTGCCCAAAAAACATTTAAAAATTGCATAAGGACTGCAAACTAAGCCCCTTCCTGCATAAGATTCATATAAAATTACATTTTCCTGCACAGGCTCTTTCTCATAATAATCTCCATATACTAACCGCAATGCTGCTATACTTTCTGGCACAATTTTCTCTATTTCCTGCTGCACTTCTGTTTTTATAGTTTTTATTTCTTTTTCTATTTCTACCTCTATCTCTTTTTCTTTATTTTTCTGCTTTTTATGTGTAAACCAATCTTTTAAACCCATTTACAAGTCCTCATTCTTTCCTTAATTTCAAATCTACAAATATTCACATCTTATATCACAGCTTATAACGGTGTACTTTCTTTATCAAACCACAGAAAGGGCTGTCAGATAATCTATAAACAGCCCTGCAAGTATTTTCACCTTCTTGACATCAAAATTTTGTTATATTCTCACAAAATCAGATAAATTATAGCTCTATAGCACTTATATGTCAAGTTTTAAATATCAAGTTGTAAGTAATCCTTTACTCTATCAATGATTCTTGTTTTCAATGTATTTTAAAAACTCCTCTGTCTTAGACCAATATTTGATTCCCCAGTTTTCAAAATTCCATTCTTCCATATAATCATTACACTCATAATCAATATAATATAGAGTACCCTCCTGTAGCACAAAATTTGTTGGAAAATAATCAATATTTGTATTTGCAGGATACAAAAGATTACACATTTCCTTTACTTGTTTTAAACAATTCTCTATTATTTTGTCCTGCAACACCATATCATATACAGTGTCACCTTCAATATATTCTTTCAGTATTCTTTCCTTTTCCATATCAACATCCAGCATTTTAGGCATTGCAATTCCTATTTCAGACAAATGCTTATAATCTCTTAACTCTGCTTCTATCTTATTGCCAAATTGATAGTAATCACATGGTTCGTGATGAATCTGTTTCAATACATATTGATGGTTTCCATTCTTAGCAAGATAGGAGTACCCGCCTTTTCCTTTCCCTAACAGTTTCACAATCTGATATTCTGTTTCATTTACAAACATTGTCTTCTCCATACTCCAATTTCTCCCTTCATTATAAAGTTGTAACTGTCCAGAACCATGAACAGTTACGTTTAAGCCCATAATAATTCGCCTTCGGCGAAGGGGCTTAAACACTACAGAACTTACTTTTTATTACGAAACACGCAGTAAATGCGTGTTTCTACCTGAATAGTTACATAAATTTTACTTATTCATGTTCTATTATTTGCAAAAAAATTTTTCCATAATCTCCTAATGTGTCTATAAATCTTTCTTTATTTAACACTTTTATCTTCCCTTGTATGCCTTTTTCCTGCAAAACATCTGATAAAGCATCCAAATTATTTCCAAAATACTTTGGTAACTCTATTACTTCACCAACTGCATTCCACAAAGACTCTTTATCTTCTATTTTCTCCCCATCAATTACATATTTATTACCTTCCATATTACTTTTTCCCCTCTAAGACTGCTTCTACCTGTGCCAGAAGTTCAAATGTCTGATAATGATCCTCTGTATAATATATCAATCCATCATTGGAATATACGATACGTTTTGCTCCACGGCTATCCTTATGCATGGTGTCAATATCACATTCGTAATAGGAACGTCCATCTTTCTTTGGCAGATAACCTTCATAATTTCCAAAATAATCTCCACCAATACAAGCTCCATACTGATAAGAATCTAATCCTCCACCAGTCCATCCAAGCTCTCTTGCAGCCGCTTTTGTGATATAATTGGATGGCAGACAATGGTATTTTGCCAGATAAACTTGTACATCCTTCTTTCCATCATACTTACCATCTTTTGTTACACTATGTACTTTTACAGTAACCTTGCAGGTATATTTCTTTTTATTGCATTTTGCTGTAATTGTTGCTTTTCCTGCCTTTTTTGCAGTTACCTTACCATTTTTATTAACAGCAGCTATCTTAGCTGCACTGCTCTTCCATGTAATCTTCTTTTTTGTTCCTGTTAATTTTAATTGTTTAGTCTGTCCGACCTCCATGGAGATCTTCGTTTTGTTTAACTTAATCTTTGTCTTTGCATCCAAAGACTGACCAGAAATTATGGCAACTAAAATTGCCAATGCACTAAACAGTGCTGTTATACTCCCCCATATTTTTCTATTCTTATGCATATAAAAGCCTCCATAAAATTTATTTTTAATATATAATCCATACTTTTTTTAACATCCAAAAGGAACTAATGCACCTTCATACATCAGTTCCTTCTGGTCATTATTTCTTTAATACTTTAAGAATCTTTTTCTTTGTTTTTACTGTATTTGTTGCGTCTTTCACGCTTACATAAATCGTATACTTTCCAGTCTTAGAAGGCTTCCAGTTTATCTTTTTCTTAGACTGATAGTTTATCTTTTTAACGACTTTACCCTTTGCATTTTTAATTGTAAATGCATATTTGTACTTAGTCTTTCCTCCTGTAGCAGTTACTGTAAACGCTACTTTCTTCTTATTAATAATCTTCTTTTTGCTAATCTTAACTTGTGTAATAGTCAATTTTTTCTTTACAACTACATATTTGTATATCTTGCCTTTTGAGGTAATACCAGTTTGTGTATCTTTTATATCCACATAAACCTCATAAGTTCCAGCTGCCTTAGGAGTCCAGCTATAAGTATTATTTTTACTTTCATTAACACTTGCAACGATAGTACCCTGACTATTACTTATTTTTAAACTATACAGATATTTTCCAGAACCACCTTTTGCCTTCATATTAATTTTTACTGTTTTCTTTGCAACTTGAGTCACTCCTGGATTAAATGTTACTTTATCTATTACTACCCTATTCGTAACAGGTGTTGGCTGTAATGGCTTTACAGTTTGTGTTGGTACTGGAGTAGATGTATTCTTCAAATCTTCATTGCCACCAGGACTTTGTGTTACATTTGGTATCTCCGTAACATTTGGTGCAGTAGTTTCTTCATCTGGTTTATCCGTTCCAACTGGAATATTTGTATTATCTGGTTTATTAGAGGTATCAGGTTCCTCTGTTTTTCCTGGCTCTATTGTTTTGTCCGGTTCCATAGTCTGGTCAGGATTACTTGTTGCCCCAACATCAGGCGTAGAAATTACATCCGTTTTCTCTTCTTTTCCATCTCCAGATACTTTTGCAGTATCAGAAAGTGTTACATTAAGTAATTTTCCGTCGTTTATCACATTTCCTGCTAAAGTACCATTTTCCAAAGTTACACCAGCAGGAATAATAAGAGTGACATTCTCTTTATTATTTATAGTAATACGATTGTCTAATATAACATTATTATGAACAGTAGCATCTGCATAGAGAGTAATTGTAGATTGCTCATTTAAACCATTTGCATAAGTAACTGCTTCTTCAAAAGTAACAAAATTTTTGCTTTCTGAATTACTTATTACCTGCATTCCGTTGACTGTCACTGTCCCTTTTCCTGTATAATCCTGATATCCATTCTTTGACACTTTAAAATAAACTGTATATTTCCCTGGTTGTTTATATACTGGAGCTTTATCTAAAGTATAGCTTCCTTGGCTGGTTCCATAAAGAATAGTGGTTTCTTCTGGTGTCTCAAGAAGAATTGTATGCTCATTTCCATCATATAGCACATCTGTATCTTTCACTGTAATACCTGTGAGTTTTGGCTTCTCTCCACTTACAGGCATTCCCTCCATAGTATAAATAAATGTACGGGTAATCTCATCTGTACCATTAGAAGCTGTAACCTTTACTATATCTTCTTCCCCTGGTCTTAAATCCTTACCAACTGTTATCTTAGTACTATCTGTAAATTTTTCTGCTGTTTCTCCATTTACTGAAACTTCTGCACTCTTGGCACCCCGTGTTTGGAAAGTAACCTCCGTCTCTCCTTGAATAATTCTGGAAGTTAGTGAACTTGAAATCTTTAACCCCTGTTCTCCATATTGAGACCATTTTCCTGTATCTGGATCATACAGTTGTCCAAGTTCTGGAAGAATTAAATCGTCTGTTTGCGAACCTCCATTTGTATTAAAAATAACATTTTTGTATGCAATTTCAGTTCCCAAATCTAAAGAATATATCTGATTTTCTTTGTCATATAATTCCATAGCCTTTCCCGGCCACTTGGCATGATTCGTTGTCTCATCTTTCCATACATAGGCGTTGACAGTATCCCAGCCCTTTGTATTTTTAAAATAAATACAAGTTCCTGTATTATTGTCTTCCTCTTCTTTGGTAAATGCAGCAGTTACTATATCTTCTTTACCGTTACTACTTTTTCCATAAACCTTAATTTTGACCACATCACCATCTTGCATATTCTCACCTATGGTAATGGTCTTTGTTCCTGAAAAGGAAACTGCTGCCTCATCTCCAACCTGATAGGTTGCTTCTTCTATATTCTCTGCTGTTACAGTAACTTCCAAAGTATCTTTAAATGTATCTCCATCATTAGGTGACACACTAAGTTCTGGTTTATTTTCACCCATTGTATAAGTGTAAGTTTTCTCTGTAGTCTTATCGCCTTTTTTGGCAACTACTTTTACAGTCTGGCTTTCACCTTCTTCCAGATTCTCACCAATAGTAATGGTAACCTTGTCTGTAAAACTAGTTTCTTTTCCACCATCTACAGAATATACCGCACTGTCTGCATTGCTTACACTAAATGTTACTTCTCTTGCACCATGAATGGTAGTGGAGTCCAAACTTGATGAAACCTTTGCTTTGCCAGATCCTGGCTCCATAAACTGGGTCCAGCTTCCCGATTTGGCATCAAACATTTGCCCATAACTTCCAATACTGCTCTGTAACTCAGCTACATTATTATTGAAGTTTACCTTATTGTACTTCTCAATGTCCTCTACCATAACTGCGTATATCATAGAACCATCAGCAGCTTCCTCATATTCAAACATTGGTTCTCCAGACCATCCTGTATTTGTTGCTGTTGTTTCCTTTCCTTCTTCATGATATATGTAAGCATTTACTTTTGTCCAGTTAAAACTATTCTTAAAGAAAATACATTGGTCAAGATCTAAATCCTGTTTATAATAAGTAAATGTCTTCTCATAAGTACCTCCGCTATTAGTTCCAGCCACTTTCACAGTAAGCTTATCTCCTGCGGACAAACCTTCTCCTACATTTACACGGATACTATCTTTGAAAGTACCCTTTTCACCAGCAGAAGTCTCATAAGTTGCATTTTCTGCATGATCTGCTGTTAAAGTTAATCCTATGGTATCTAAGTAATAGTTAGAACCATCTGCAATACTGGAACCGATTTTTACAGGATATGTGTCACTTGGATTAGGCATAGTATTTTGATAAATAACTGCCACACCATATTCACTTGTAATATTTCCACTAATTGTTCCACCAGATACCTTAAAAGTATTTCCAGATACTTCATCTGTATAAGATCCATCTGTCAAACCATGTGCCCCAGTAGAAACCTCTCCTGCACCACCTAAATTTATAAGTATAATACCATTACCACGTTTTACATAACCAATGTTTCCATCTGCACCCATTTCATCTGCAGAACCTGCCATACGGTTATTAAAATGGTTAATTGCTGCGACCTCTTTGCTTGCCCAAACATAGGTCTCACAATTTCCCATCATTGCTGGTGCTAAAATATTAGGTAAATTTCCTCTTTCTTGTCCATCATTTCCATCAATCAGAGTATCTTTTGAATAGTATGGACGTGCGAAAAACAAAGAAGATGCATCTTTTTTATTAGCTGCCATTGCCCATGTCCGTACAATGGATTTATCTGATGCATATCTGGAACTTTCATTCATATATGTATCGTGGGATTCTGCCCATATTACAGACTTATCTGCGGCATAATGTAAGCCCAAATTACCTGTCTGGTTATTACGTACAGATTCTAATAAATGATGGCCTGCGGAGTTATCAGTAACTGACATATACTTTGTATAAGAATCTATACTAAAATTATCACCAACCGTATTCAAGATTTCACCATATACAAATAAATCTCCTCCTGTAACAAACTTATAATGACTTCTTGCTTCACCTAAGACTGTTGGCCAGAAATCACTGGCAAAAGAACCATCATCTGGTGTCTCAATATGCTTTGCCGCATCAAACCGATAACCATCTACACCACAATCAATCAGTTCATTTAAGTATTCATATACATATTTTTGTACTGTTTTATTTGCCGTATTCAAATCTGGCATACCCATAGTTCCCTGTGTAAAGTGTTCACGTCCATCACTCATCCAAATCTGTAGATCATTGATATGCCAAAAGGATTCATCTGTCATCATGTTAGGATCCCAATACTCCCCTACTTGAGGTGAAATATCAGATAGGGAATTTTGCCATCCTGAAATATTTCCCATATGGTTCGCAACAATATCTACAATCACCTTGATACCATATTTTTCTGCTGTCTTACACATAGAAGTAAGTTCTTCTTTTGTACCAAGCCATGTAAGACCATTGTCACATACATTAAATGTAACTGGCTGATACATTTTCCACCAGTTACCCTTTCCACTAACGCCAGGATATCCAACCTCTGAACAAACATGTCCTTGATAATTATAATCTTTTGGCTGTTGTGCTGGTGAAGTCTGGATTGCCGTATAACCACACTGTGCAATTAATTCCATGTGTTCCTCAATTGTCTTATATGACCAGTTCCAGCAATGCAGAATGGATGCCCCTTGTACATTACCCATAAGTTCATAATTAGATGCATCAACCTGTTTGCTGTCTGCCACTATCTGTGTTTCTTTCGTAGCGGCCTGCACTTGTATTCCGCTTACTGGAACATAAGATACTGCTATGGCAAAAGACATTCCAATTGCCATAGTCCGCCGGATCCATGACCTTTTTTGATTCCATTTACCCATAAAGACTACCATCCTTTCTCATGGTACAGCCTCATTTGTGAGGCGTGTAGGTTTATCTTCCTATACGCTCTTTATAATCCCGTGCTATAACAAGACTCTTGTAAGCCGGACGAATAATTTTATCCGCAGACACTAATTCTTCAATTCGGTGAGCACTCCATCCTACCACACGGGCAATAGCAAAAAGCGGAGTATACAACTCTCTTGGTATACTAAGTATATCATACACAAATCCGCTGTAAAAATCTACATTCGGACTAATCTTTTTATGATTATTGCGACTTTTTTCAATCAGCTTTGGAGCAATTTCTTCTATATTATTATACAAAAGTAAATCTTCATCTTTTCCTTTTGCTTTTGCCAGCTGCTCTACAAAACCTTTAAACACAACTTCCCTTGGATCAGAAAGAGAATATACAGCATGTCCCATTCCATAAATCAGTCCTCGTTTATCAAATGCTTGTTTTCCAAGAATCTTCTTTAAATATGCTGTAATTTCCTCTTTATCATGATAATCTTTTACATGAGCCTTAATATCATCCATCATATTCATAACCATAAGGTTTGCACCACCATGTTTTTTCCCTTTAAGGGAAGACATAGCCGCCGCAATAGCAGAATAAGTATCTGTTCCTGCGGAAGTTACCACTCTTGTAGTGAATGTAGAGTTATTTCCTGCACCATGTTCCATGTGCAGAAGTAGTGCAACATCCAGCACCCTTGCCTCTAATTCTGTAAATTCCCCACTTGGACGAAGCATACGTAAAAAATTCTCTGCAATCGACAAATTTTCATCAGGGTTATGTATAAACATACTTCCCTCATTTATATAATGATTATATGCCTGATATCCGTATGCTGCCATCATTGGAAAAGTACTGATAAGCTGCAGGCATTGTCTTAACACATTATCAATATTCAAATCTTCTTTTCTTTCATCATAAGATGCCAGTGTTAAAATACTCCGTGTCATGGAATTCATAATATCTGCACTAGGTGCTTTCATAATAACATCCCGGGTAAAGCTAACTGGAAATTCCATACAATCCACAAGAATTTTCTTAAACTCTTCTAATTGTTTATCATTAGGCAAATCTCCAAATAGAAGAAGATACGTTGCTTCTTCAAAAATAAACCTTTTTCCATGAGCTCCCTTTACTAAATCTTTCACATTATAACCACGGTAAAGCAGTTCTCCATCGCAAGGAACTTCTTTTCCATTTTTCTTTTCAAATGATTTTACCTGTGAAATATTAGTCAAACCTGTCAGAACACCCTTCCCATATTCATCCCGTAATCCTTTCTTCACTCCAAATTGGTCATATAAACCTTTCTCAATCTGATTGTTGTCCTTACATAAATATGCTTGTTGTTTTGTATATGCTGTTATATCCTTCACTTAAACTCCTCCTGTCTTTTATTTACGATGATGCCTGTATCATCAGGCATGTAGGTTTAATATAGTTCATTAGCGAACTATATAGTTAAAAAAATTTTGCAATTACCTCCCACTTTATTTGATATGGCATATTTTCATGTATTTTCTAATACTTCATTGATATTCTCCACCATCTTTTTTGCCACTTTCTTCACTAAATCAAACTCCTCTGCAGAGATATCTTTTAATAAGATGCTTTTACATGCTTCATACATTTGGATAGTCTCTTGTGCAATCTGATTAGCAGACTGGGTTAATTCAATGTGTATTATCCTATGGTCTTTTGTATCCTCCATCAATTTAACATATCCTTTAGAATATAAGTTATCAATTGATTTAGAAATATGTGCCTTTGAAATACACTTCTTTTTCATAATTTCCTTGGCTGTATTCCCTTTAGAATGATACAAGAAAACTAAAATATCCAATTCTACAGGTCTTAATTCATACTTTTCCATTATTGGATATTCCATGTGTTCTATAAGTTTCTTTAACTGTATTCCTGATAAAACAATTTCACTCGTTTCCATGACATCCTCCAATTGTTCGCTAGTGAACTTTTTTTAGTATATCGAATTTTATTTTTTCTGTCAAGTATAAGGGCAAATCAAAAAATTGATTCTTACAAAAAAAACAGCCTAATCTATTTGGAAATAATATTATTATTTCTTTCTTATTATTGTAGAAAATAGGATAAAAACTTAGATAAATAAGAAATAATATTATAAAAAATAATATTTATAAATAAAATTTTAAAATTTTCAAAATCAAATATTGATTTCTGATTTTATTTGTGTTATAATCTAATACATGAAAACAAAAACGAAAAGGAGTATTATCATGGCAAACAGAAATCCCTTATTAAATGGTATTACAGATCTTCTAATTTTGGATATTTTATCTGTTGAAGATTCTTATGCCTATGAAATTGAAAAAACTATTCAAGAATTATCAAATCAAACACTATCCATTCCTTTGAATACAGTTTATACTGCTATATATAAGTTGGAGAGAGAAGGTTATATTACAGAGTATTCCAAGTTAGTTGGACGTAAGAGAACCCGTATTTACTATCATTTAGAAGATTCTGGTTTAGATTATGTTGCTGAACTTTTGGAAAACTATCATAGTTTGACATCAAGCGTACTTGCTACACTTGATGCAATTGAACACACAAAGGATAATTCAAGTAAATAATGCTTACTTCAAGAGGGAATACATATTTCGCCCCTTTTGAGATTATAGCAGAAAACACATGTATATAGAGTTATATTATTAGACTCTTTATGTGTATTGGATTACCTTTGTCATAGTAGTGTCAGATATGTATTAATAATCTTATATTTGTAATACTTGAAAATTAGTTTTTATGCGTTCTTTTATCTTTAAAAGAGCGTATTTTTTTTATATTTTTTTCTCATTTATATTACACTAATTTTACCATTATATATAATTCATATAAAAATATAACTGTACAAATCTATTAAAGATGTTATTATGACGATCATTATTAAGTATTATATCTTCAATATGACAAATGTCATATCATTTTGTGATTTCTGTAACTTATAATTTTTATCTCTTTTATGTATAATCAATATTAAGAAAATATATAGTTATCATTGCGCTGTCCCAGTTATTTTTATTTAATTGATTCTGAAAAGTATGTTTTATCATAACTATAAGTTTAATGAATTTACATAAAATAACTTTTGTACATTTTGCATAACAACATGAAAACAATATATTAAATGGAGGATTGATTATAT